>NZ_CP064786.1:1824676-2432901 GCF_017094485.1 Natranaeroarchaeum sulfidigenes | reverse complement strand
CGTTGCGGTGGAGCCGGTCGAGTTCGCTCTCGACGTCGTCGCTGTTCAGCGCAATCGCGTCACCGTTCGTCCGTTCGATCGCCTCGAAGAGCTGCCCTTCCCGCGCCGGGGACCGGATCTGAATCCCGTCTGCAAGGTCGTTTGGCTCCGGCGGTTCGTCGGAGTTCACAAGCGCTTCGGTGAGCGAGCTCCCTGGGACGTCTTCGCCTCCGGTATCATCATCGTGCAGTTCGCTGGCGATTGGATCATAGCCGACCGCCTGTGCCCCGAGCAGTCGGGGGAGTCTATCGGTGTAGCCAGCCTCGCGCAGTGCGGTAAAGCCCCGATAGGCCCCCAACAACACGGTTCCGTGTCCCAGGGGGACGACGAGGGCGTCCGGCACCGACCACTCCCGCTGGGCTGCGATTTCGTACGCCATGGTCGCCGTTCCGGCATAAAATGCTGGATTCCACGCGTGGCTGGCGTACCAGCCCGTCCCCGTCTGCTGTGGTCCCCCGGATCGCTCCCCGTCGGCGCTCTCGACGGCGGTGAGACAGGCGTCGGTGACGTCCTCACGCGATCCTTCGACTCGGATCGGACGGGCACCCGCTCGCTGGATCGCGACGAGCTTCGACTGTTTGACATCCGCGGGGACGTAGATATCGGCCTCGATGTCGGCACGGGCGGCGTAAGTGGCGATCGCAGCACCCGCGTTCCCCGAGGAGTCTTCGATCACCTTCTCGACGCCGAGCGCGGCGGCCCGAGACAGCGTCAGGGTTGCACCGCGATCTTTGTAGCTACCGGAGGGAAAGAGATACTCAAGCTTGAACTGGGCGTTCCACCCGTCGGCGTCGACCAGCGGTGTAAAGCCCTCTTTTAACGTGACCAGCGGAGGTTCGGGGAGAAACTCCTGAAACGCCCACAGCCCGAGATTACGGTCGATCGAACGGGCAACCGGCGGGGTGTTTCGACCGGGAAGCGAGCGCTCGGCATAATCCAGCGGTGCGCCACAGAGACACCGCCACGGCTCCTCGGCGCTTGCCTCGTAGGTTCTGTCACAGGATCGGCAATGGAGATCGGTACTCATGTGTAGGGGGGAGTGCGGACCGGCGGCCGCGGATCCGCTGTCTGTGCGGTACTCACACACATCTGTGTAAAGAGCGTTTCGCTGGCAGCGCCCCGATCAGTACGTGTCGATGTCCGTGCCGACCGAGCAGACGTATTCGCCTGTTGCGACCTGTGGAAGGCGTCGGGTTCGCCAGAATACCCCATCGTTATCCGCGGTTATCTCGGATTTCACCGTTCCGAAGACATCAGTGATCGTGAAGAGTCGATCACCGGCTGAAACCCGATCGCCGAGGTCGACGGCAAAATCGACGAGTCCACCCGACGGTGAGCCGTACTGGTCGAACCCGGACGCGCGGATCTGTGGCTCGATATCGGCAGTTCCGCTCAGGAAGTCGTACTCGCGGAGGACGTTGAACAGCCCCTCGACGCCGATATCGACGCTTCGTTCGTCGAGACCGACAGCGCCGCCAAGCTCCGGGTCGATGGTCGGGATCCCCTCGTCGGGGGCTGCTCTGGCCAGCTGGCCGTCCGGCCCCTTCTGATCGAGGATGTAACCGCAGCCAAAGGTTTTGGCCAGTTCGAGGCACTCCCTGTGTTTTCGGTGGCGTTTCCCGCACCGAACTCGTGTCTCGTCGATCATCTGACTCGTCGATCCCTGATGGAGGTCGATGACGAGATCCGCGCTCACCGCGGCGTCGAACGTCGCGCTGGCGATCCGCTCGCTCGACGTGCCGTTCTCGTTGCCGGGGTAGACCCGGTTCATTTTCGTATCGTCGATCGGGTTTCGATGCTCGGCGACCTGGAAGGCGTGGTAGTTGACGATCCCGACGATCAGGATCTCGCCAGCGAGTTCGGCTGGCTCGACCTGCGGGACGAATCGTCGGAGGACGCCCAGACCGTTTAGCTCGTCGCCGTCGCTGACCGCCTGTACGTAGAGTCGCTTGCCGTCCGCCGCGCCATTTATCACCGCGACCGGCAATCCGATCCGGCTCCCATCACGGGTCTCGCCGACGTGCAGTCGCCCGGTATCTACTTCGCCGGGTGCTGCGCTGGCCGTCCCCAGCGTTGTCATTAGGTGTACTGCAGAACGGGATGCTCTTAGTCAATTCGGTATGCGCGAGGCCAGTGACAGTATCGAAGCGAGATCCGAGAGCAAAAGCGGCGTTCAGTCCTCTGACTCCCACTCGGCCTCACAGGATTCCGAGCAGAAGTGTCGATGCTCGACCGCGCCGTCCTCGACCCACGTCCGGACGCGGTGGGCGGGATCCTCGACGATTGGCTCGTCGCAGACGACACATCGCGGTGCGTCGTCCTCGCTGACGTCCTCTTCGAGATCTGAAGTCGGATCTACCATTGTTGCCATGGAAGTAGACGACAGGTTTTAAACGTTCTATTTCTCCCCGCTACAGCTCTCGGGCGGCGTCGACGGCGTCGTCAAGCGCTGGTGCGTCGAACAGCTCCTGACCGACGTATGCGTTCGTTCCGGCCGTGTAGATCGCGCGTGCAGTCTCGATGACGTCCTCGTCGAGGGGCTGTGGCTGGACGTCACAGAGTGGCCGCCAGTCCGCCACATCCGTCTCTTTGGCCTCGGTTTTCGCGGCGTCTACCGCCTCGACCCACTCGGGCTGGGTACGTTTGTGGTACTGCCTGATGACCTCCTTGGACAGCTGCTGGCCCTCGTAGCTAAAACGGTTCTCGTCGAACGTCCCGACGACGTCCGCGACGCGGATCTCGCCGTCGTAGTACAGACACTCGATCTTCCCGTCCTCATGGGTCATCCCAACCGACTCGGCGCGGTTGGTGACGGTCAGGTTGACCGCGCGGGCGACCGAGTCGAGCTCGTCGATCGAGGCGATTCCAGCGTTCCGGTCGGCTTCCGCCCGATCCAGATACCGGTCGGACTCCTCGTACTTCGTCGAGAACTCGACGATCGGTTCGTCCAGATCGACCGGCTCGTCTGGCCAGTCGTCGAGGCTGAGTCCATGATCGGAGGGGTCCGTCCGGCGGCGCAGACTGGAGCCGATCGGGACGCGATTCCGAAAGACGATTTCGAGCGGCACGAGGTAGTTCTCGCCCGCGGCGTCGTGGTACGTGTCGTAGTCGTACTCGCGGCCGTCGTGTGGCAGATCTGGAACCTGGGTGAGGTCGATCGCCATCTCGGTCGGCGGCGCATCGACATCATCGAGCGAGACGGTATCGCCATCCTCGACGACACCGCGATAGTGAGTCGGCACTCCCTCGGCTTCGAGCAGCTCGAAGTTGTACGCGCCCATCGCACAGAGGCTGGCTCCTTTGTCCGGAATCTCGTCGGGCATCTGTCCCCAGTCGAACACCGAGTACGCGTCCGTGAAGACGAACGCGCCGCGGCCGAGCTCGTCGGGGGTCGCCTCGGCGTCGACGCGGAACTCCTTGACGCTGGTCATACACCAACTCGTGGCGTCCCGGATAATGTAGCTGCCGAAACGACGAGCGGCTGCGGACGAACCCGCGCACGTTTTAATGACGGAGACCCCTATGACGGGTGATGGCCGATGGCCTCGACGCCGATCCCGACCTTGCATTCGAGCACACGCCGACCAGCGACCAGTCCTTCGAAAACGCGCTGGCGAAGGCGCGGGACGGCACGCGATTGACGGTCGACGACGCGATCGAGCTGTTGACGACCGGTAGTGACGACGACGGTATCGACCCCCAGCGCAAGGAGCAGGTGCTCGAAGCGGCGGATCGACGCCGGGCCGAGGTCGTCGGCGAGGAAGTCACCTTCGTCGCGAACCTCAACAACAACGTCACGACCGCCTGTGACGTTGGCTGTCTGTTCTGTAACTTCAAGGACGCCGCCCAGCGTTTCGAGCGCGACCACGACGGCGAGAACGATGGCTTCACCAAGACGCCCGCCCAGTCACGCGAAATTGTCGACGACGCGCTCGATATGGGGATCTACGAGGTCTGTTCCGTTTCGGGACTCCATCCCGCGTTCGCGCTGGACGACGAGCACCGCGGAGTTCTCGAAACCCTCGACGATCCTGACGTCCAGTACACGCCACCCGAGGCATACGATGTCGATCCCGGCACATACGTCGAGCAGATCGACGCGATGAACGTCGACGGCGTTCACGTCCACTCGATGACGCCCGAGGAGGCGTATCACGCCCGACGGGGTACTGACTGGAGCTATGAGGAGGTGTACCGCAGGCTCCGGGATGCGGGCCTCGACAGCGTCCCCGGTACCGCCGCGGAGATCCTCGTCCCCGAAGTCCGCGAAGCGATCTGTCCCGGCAAGATCGGTGCCGAGGAGTGGCTGACCGCGATGGAAGCCGCCGCCAACGTCGGCCTCGATATCACCGCCACGATCATGTACGGCCACGTCGAGAACGCCGCCCACCGCGCGGTCCACCTCCAGCGCGTCCGTGAGCTACAGGACCGAACCGGCGCGATCACCGAGTTCGTCCCGCTCTCGTTCATCCATCCGGAGACCCCACTCTATCGTCAGGGGCTGGTCGACGGCGGCGCGAGCGACGACGAGGACGAACTGATGATCGCCGTCTCCCGGCTCTTCCTCGATAACGTCGAGCACATACAGTCCTCGTGGGTCAAGTACGGGGACGAGCAGGGGCTGAAGATGCTTTCCTGTGGTGCTGACGACTTCATGGGGACGATCCTCTCCGAGGAGATCACGAAGCGGGCGGGCGGGGACTACGGAGAAATCCGCACGTTCGACCAGTACGCCGAGATGATCGAGTCGATCGGTCGCGTTCCCGTCGAGCGCTCCACTGATTACCGGAAACGGCGGAAACTCGATGCCGACGACGCTCCCCTCGGACCGTTGCTTGGCCCGCGAGCCGACGGGTCACCAATGCTCGATGGGGTACCAGAGCAACCACCTGCTGCCGACGATTAGTCGCCCGCGAGGACGGCACGATACCGCTCGCCCGCCACTGATTGCTCGGCGAGGGCGTCCACGATCCGCCCGGAGAGCCAGTCGTCGCCTTCGGCGACACGACCCTCGAACCCGGATGAGCGCAACTCGGCGGGCAGGAACCGTTCGTACACCGGCAGACGCTCGCGGAGAGGGACCCCAGCGTGGTCCGCTACTGTTTCCAGTTCGTTCAGCGCTGGCCACGCGTAGTCGGGATTGATGTGGTCGTCGGTGATCGGCGAAACACCACCCAGATCGTCGATCCCGCAGTCGACGAGTTCACGAGCGTCGGCCAGGTTCGGCGGCACCTGGACCGACACCTCCTCGGGGAGCGCGTGCCGGGCCATCGCCACTACGCGCCGCATCGTGTCCCGATCCGGCGTACCGTCCTGCCAGCGCTCGTTTTCCGCAACTGGCTGCACGATCACTTCCTGAATATGATCGTAGCGGTCGTGTAACTCGCGGATCGCAAGCAGGCTCTCTGCCCGGTCGCGCCAGTCCTCGCCGATCCCCACCAGAACCCCGGTGGTAAAGGGGACCGAGAGCTTGCCCGCATTCGCAATCGTATTCAACCGCTGGCCCGGCGTCTTCCGGCGCGAGCCAGCGTGAACGTCGACGTCCGCAGTCGTCTCCAGCATCACTCCCATGCTCGCGTTGACGTCCGCAACGGTCTGCATCTGCTCGTAGGTCTGATCGCCGGGGTTGCTGTGTGGGAGAATTCCTTCGTCCAGTGCGATCTCACAGACCTCACGCAGGTACTCGTGGATCGATCTGTGGCCCCACTCAGCGAGCTGGTCGTGGATCGCCGTGTAGCGGTCATCCGGATCGTCGCCGAACGTAAACAGCGCCTCCGTACAGCCAGCGTCGACGCCGGTCTGCAGGATTCCCCGGACTTCTTCGGGCGAGAGCAGCGATGCCTCGCCCGGCGGGTCGAAGTACGTACAGTAGGTGCAGGTGTACCGGCAGGCCGTCGTCAGCGGGACGAAGACGTTTCTCGCGAAGGAGAGTTCTGGGGCTGGTTCGACGTCCGCAGGCCCGACGTCGAGCAGTGACTCGATCGCGGCTTCCTCGACGCTCACGTCCACGTCGTATTCGTCGATGCCGGGGATCACGTCACCGGGAGTAGCGGCGCTATCGGTATAAACGTCTCACTCCCGACCGCAAAAATCGGTCGCGCGAGTCGGTCCGCGCGGGATGTCGGGTCGCGTGGCCAGTCAGCCCGTGTCCCGGGTCAGTCCGCGTTTGGTGCGGCCTGTTCTTCGAGATCCTCCAGCGCCGTCACGACGTCGCGGCGGTAGTTCTCCAGCGGGAGTTCGTACTCCTCGTCCGCCATCGCCGCGTACTCGTCGGTGTCGGGATCGAACGAATCGATCCGGTCGAGCGTTCGGTCGGCCGTTTCGACGACCCAGCGGTCGCGGATGCCGTCCTCCACCACCGTGATCGATTCCGGCCGGACCGACACGTTGACCTCGCCGTCGTCGGTCTCGTACGTTCGCGGCTTACCGACTACCGCGACGTACTCCGGCGGTTCCAGATCCCGAAGCATCGAGGCGGCGTCGGGCTGGTACTGCCCGGCGTAGACGAAGAAGGTCCCGGTCGGATCGACGATCCGGCCGCGCCAGTACTCGTTGTCCTCGCCGACGTCTTCCTTTTCTGTCAGCGTGCCAACGAAGAACACGCGGTTCGCGCGTTCCCCGGTTGGAAGGAGCGCATACACCGGCGCGCGCTCGTCATCGGATTCTTTGAACGTGAAGCCTGCATCGTTGAACTCGCTGGCGAAGACGCGGCGTGCGACCTCGCGGGTAGGTGCGTCGCTCATATCAGATCGACCTCGCTTTGATCAGCATCTCTTCAGTATCCTCTGGTGCTCCGAGTTCTTCGACCACGTCAGCCAGAACGTACCGGCCGAAGACCGGCCCCTCGACCCGGTAGTACTTGCCCAGCAGTTTGCCGGAGATCTCGTCGGCGACGACCGTCGTATCGAGCGCGTCCATCGCCATGTCCTTTGCCGCCTCCAGGGTGATGTCGGCCACCGCTTCGGTCGCTTCCTTGTCGAAGATGACCTCGTGGGCGTCGTGACCGTCGTCGATCACACCTTTGATCCGCAGGTCGAACTCGCCCTCGACCTCGCCGTGTTCGGAACAGCGGCCGTTCTGGAGAACGCGCGTACAGTCCTCCTCGGGACAGCGCTTGATGAGGCCGCTACCGCTCTGGATGTCGACCAGTGCGCCCTCGACAGTCTCGGCGTCGTCGCCGACCTCGATCTCCTCGTCGAGTTCCTCGATCGTGGTCGTACGATTTAGCTTCACCGAGTACTGGCCCTGATACTCGTCGGTGACGACGTTGCCGAGCCGGTATGACTGGCCGGATTCGAGCTCGTCGAGCTCCGATTTGGCCCACTTGGTGAACTTGATCGTCCCGCTCTCGTCGCCGAGCAGGCCGACCTGTCCGACGGCGTCGCTGCGGGGCTCCCACAGGTCGACGACTGTCGCCTCGACCGTGACCCACTGTTCGGCCTCGTTGATGTCGGACAGTTCCACCAGATCGCTCCCGCCGCCAGCGCCGCCGAGCGCGTCGCGCTCTAATCCTGCCTCGTCGAGGTAGTGGTTGGTGACGCTCCGGCGTGCCTCGTCGACCGGCACTTTGTACTCGTCGACGAGATTCGAGAGTCGCGACTCGACGTCGTCGACGTCAACCTCCAAGTGGTCCGAAAACTGTTCGTGTATGTCTTCCGCGTGTGTGCGAAGGTCCGTCATGGTTTCTCTCGTCTCCGCTTTGTTTTCCGATGGGAGACACTCGAAGGTAGGCCGGGATCGTATATAAACTTCCGGCCCCCGTATCGGAAGTGAAATCCCGGCACGTGGCGGTGACGTCTCCGTCCTGTTTGAGCACCGAACGAGTCTGGGACTACAGGTTGATACCCCGATGGGTCTTAGTGTCCCGACGACCAACCACGGCGTATGACTCCTGTCGGTGATCGCCGTGGCTGACCGCGAGCGCGTCGAGCGGTTCATCCGGTCGACCCTCCAGAACGCGGGGCGACAGGTCGCGGAAGCCAGGCAGGCCTACCGAGAGGGCCAGACCACGGCACAACTGCCCCGAGACGACGAGGGACGCGTCCGTCTGGTCTGTCGCCGGCATGCCGAGCGTCGTGCGGTCCGTCTCGATTCTGAGGGTTATCCAGCCTGTTTCGACGCCGAGCATCCCGACTGCAGGGGCTGTGCGGAGGACGTCCAGGACGGGATCGTTGAGACGTGGTGACACCTCACGACGCGTGGTGAAAGTGTAATACGAACGTGGAGAGGCGGGTCATTCGGGCGATTTCGAAGCGAAGCGAAGGGGGATGACAACAGCTACCGCGATCAGTCGCCCGACGCTGGCTGGACACCGGCCGATTCGATGTCCTCGCCGCCCACGGAAGAACGGTACGCGTCCATCCCATCGTCGCGCTCGATCCCGAAGTTCTCGGCGTACAGCTCCTGAACGCGTTCGTACTCCCCGTCGGAGAGCGCGGGCGCGTCGCTGGCGCTCGCCCACGCGTCGATGTCGTCCGTGGTACGGAAGGTTGGCGTCACGGTCGCAACGGAGTCGTGGTAGAGCAGCCACTGGATGGCTGCCTGGGCCATCGTCCGCTCGCCGTCGCGTTCGAGGAATCGGAGCTGCTCTACTTTCTCCCAGCCGGTCTCGTACCACGCAGTCGGGCGATGCGAACGGTGGTCACCGTCTTCGAGTTCCGTCTCGGGCGTCACCTGTTCGTTGAGCAAGCCCGAGGAGTGGGGGACGCGAGCCATGATCGAGGTGTCGGCGTCCTGTCGGTCGATCTCGTCGACGAAGTGCATCCCCGGCCCCTGCTCGAAGAGATTAAAGACGGTCTGGAGCGCGTCGAACTCGTGTTCGATCGCTGCCTCACCCTCCGCGAGCCAGCCGATCGAGGGGCCGAGCGCCCAGCCGACGGCGTCGACGCGGCCCGACTCCTGTAGCTCGTCGAGCGTTTCGAGGACGTCGCGGTCGACCTCCTCGACGTTCGCGTTGTGCAACTGGAGTACGTCGACGTAGTCGGTGTCGAGTCGGTCCAGCGAGCGGTCGAGCGCAGTCTCGATCCACTCGGGCGTGACCTCTTTGGGGAGCTCACCGTGACCGGCTTGCGGGTTGTTGTAGAAGTCGTAGCCGATCTTCGTTCCGATGGTGACCTCCTCACGGCGGTCCGCGAGCGCCTGTCCGATGATCTCCTCGCTTGCGCCATGACCGTAGACATCGCCCGTATCGAAGAACGTAATCCCTCGGTCGACGGCGTGACGGACCATATCAATCGCCTGCTGCTCGTCTCGGTCACCCCACCAGTCGGTGCCGACGACCCACGCGCCAAAGCCGACCTCGCTCACTTCGACGTCGCTCTCGCCGAGCGTTCTATAGTTCATACACACCCGTTAGATGTGGGGATACTTAGCGCGTACGGATGCCGGGGGTCGACAACATCGTCTACCACAGAGATTATTTGAACAGATTTCTCTTCAGAGATTAACGGATCTGTCCAGTATATTTATTATCTTGCAAACTATACTGGTGTGTATGGAACAATCTATCATGGGTGAAATTAACGATGTCGGGCGGTCGAAGAAGGTACAGGAGCTCGATACGGTCGACCCGGAGACTGTCGCCCAGCTCGACGATACTCCCGACAGAACTGGTGATGGGCCATCACCGGACGAATTCGAGGGGTTCGTCGCCGATGTCGACACCGAGCCGGTTTGCTCGGAACAGACTGACGACGCTCCGATCGATGCGTCGATGGACGAGCTTTTTGCAGAATAGGCCACATCGACGAAGCTGGCGCCAGCAGGTCCCCGAACACCGGCGAACGCGGCCCGGACGAAAACCCATTTTACCTCGGGCGGCAAACCCATCCTATGACCAAGCGCCACGTCGAACTCCCCGCGGACGCGGAATCGGGGCTCGACGCCTTTATTACCGAGGTAGACGACCGCCTCGCGTCCGAGGAGGACACCTGCGCAGTCGTGGAGGACACCCTCGTCGATTTACATGGGGATCGGGAGGCCTACGAGCGGTGGCAAAACGGCGGCGATGTCTCGCCCGCCGAGCGCGTCCGCCTGCAGGGGTACGACCCGTGTAACTCGACGCTGGAAAGTGAGTACTATGCCGAGAAGGACGAAGCGCAGTTCCAGCGCTCGAAACACCTCCAGTGGCTCTGGCGGCAGTTCGATGCGACGCCGATGGCCGACAACGTCGAGTTCGCTCTGCGATTTCGCCGGATGCTCGCGGATCACCTCTTTGCAGACTGTGGCGAGGACTGTCGCTTTTTCAAGGGAATCTCGGTCACCTACGGGCACAACATCGAGATCGGCGACAACGTCGTGATTCATGATGACGTGCATCTGGACGACCGCGGTAAACTGACGATCGGGGATCGCGTCTCGATCTCCGACGGCGTCCACCTCTACAGCCACGATCACGACATCGTCGACCAGACTGAGGTACGGAACTACCATACGATCGTCGACGACGACGCACGGGTTACCTACGACGCCATGGTCCGGGCGGGCTGTCGCGTCGGCAAAAACGCCATCGTCGGCGCACGCGGCGTCGTCCAGACCGACATCCCGGACCACCACATCGCGGTGGGGATGCCAGCCAAAAGCGTCAAGATCAAACCGGGATTTGAAGACGAGGCGATGCCGGTCGATGGCGATGACGTTAACGTGAACAGACAGGCCGACCGCGAGCTGGAGTACGAGTTACCGGATGATCTGGACCAGTTCGATGAGTTTCAGCGCGATCTGGGGCCGGATCGACGACGCGACCGATAGACCCCTCGGTCCTCAGGCGATCTACAAGAGAATCTGCGGCCCGGTCAGACGACCGGGGAGCGGTCAATCAGGCAACGTTAAACCCACGGTCTCTGAGGAAGTCCTCGACACGTCCGGAGTGATTGCCCTGGAGTTCGATGAGTCCTTCCTCGACGGTCCCACCACACGCGAACTTGGATTTCAGGTCCGAAGACAGGCTATCCAGATCCACGTCACTGGGATCGAATCCATCGATGATCGTTACCTCTTTGCCGTATCTGCGCTCGTCAATGCGGATCTCTATCTGTTGGGATTCCTTGGCCACGTCTTCGCAGACGCAAAGCTCCTCGGGCAGCCCGCACGTCGAGCAGACTTCCGACATTACAGATCCATGTATGCCACTATCGTATTAAACGTTGTCGGGACCCGGCGGCACAGAACCCGCCGTATCGGTTCTCGTGATCACCGACGAAGCAGTCCTCGGAGTCGACTTCTTTCGGCGACCAGCTCGTCGACGAGCCGAACCGCATCGTCGGCGTCCTCTGATGTGACCGCTCCGCCGTATCGTGCTCGCTCGTGGATCCGTGCGATCCGTTCGACACGTTCGTCGACGTCCCCTACGGTAGCGAGATATTCGCGATACGTTTCAGTCGGATCGCGGTCCCGATACTCGTCGCCGAGCAACAGCTCGAGCCGGAAGAACGCACGCTCGATGTCTGCCTCCGGGTCCTCACCGGCGGTCTGCCAGTGCAGCTGGGCAGTTCGATGCGCGCGGTCCATGTAGCCAGCGCGGTGCGCACCGGCGGCCAGGCCGACGAACAGTACGAGACTCATCGCGATCGTTTCTCGGGAGGGAAGCGGGATCGTCAGGCCTTTGTCCGGGTCGTCGTACTCATCGGCATCTGGTGATTCCTCGTCGTGCTCCTGTTCGTCCTCCTCGGACTCGTCGGTCTCCTCTTCGTTTTCGTCCTCGTCGCTTTCCGATTCATCTTCGACAGCTTCGTCCTCACTGTCATCGGTATCCACGTCAGGGTTCCCGAGTGCCCGCTCTTCTTCGATCCGGTCGGCGCGGGTGTCGTCGCGCGGCCCGGATGGCGTTGGGTCGAAGGTCACCCACCCTTCGTCGGGGAAGTACACCTCGACCCAGGCGTGGGAGTTCAGCCCGCGGACGACGTACTCGTCGTCACCGACGGACTGGCCGGTAGAGTAGCCAGTGGCCATCCGGGCCGGGATCCCCTGTGATCGGAGCATTGCGACCATCGTTGTCGCGTAGTAGGTGCAGTAGCCCTCCTCCATCTCAAAGAGGAAGCCGTCAGCGATGTTGCCGTCGGGCTTCTCGACATCGAGGGAGTACTCCTTTTCTGCTTTGAGGTACTCCTCGATCGCTACTGCGCTGTCGTAGGGGTTGTCAGCGTCGGCTGTCACGTCGTCTGTCAGCTCACCCACTCGCTCCGGCTGGTCCTCTGGAAGTTGCAGGTGGCGATCCTCTATCTCGTCGGGGTACTCTGTCCCGGTGGCGCGGAGCTCGTCGGGCTCTGCATCGGGGCGCTCGCTGCGAATTCCGTAGCCGTCGCCTTCGAGAAGCGACCGCTCGGTTAGAACGCTACCGTGTTCGGTCACCTGCGTCTGTGAGGTGATCCCACCGCGGACTTCAGTCGGTTGATTGGCCGCAGGCATCGCGTTCGTCTGCGTCTCGACCCGGTAGCTCTGTACGATCGTCTCGGTCGATCCGGGCGGTCCTTCGATCGGACCATCGTAACCACTGGTATCGCCAGAGCGGACCCAGCCGTCCCCGGTAAACGTATCGTAGATCCCGACTCGCCAGTGGGCTGGCTCGTTGCTCTCGACGGTAAACCGAACCTCCGGCGTGAGATCGACACTCCCCTGTACCTGTAGCTCGTCCGGTGAGTTCATCAGACTCCCCTCGATCGTGTCCGCGTCCTCACCGTCTTCCAGTCCGCCGAGTGAGCCGGGGCTATCGAGCCCGAGCGGTGAGCCGCTGCCGCTCGGGACGACGGTCACGGACAGCGTAAACAGCAGCATTACTGCGACGAGTACGACGAGAACGTCGAGTTGCCGCAGCGAGCCGTCCCTGCGATCGAGTTCACCGAATCCGACCGCACACGTCGCGGCGAGGACGCCGATCAGCGTCGTCATTGCCGGGGCGTCGCCGGTAAGCACGAGCATCAACAGGGCACCCCCACCAACGACGGTACTCCCAATATATCGACCGCGAACTGCCAGATACCACGACAGGAAGACGGGGGCGGGTGCGGTGCCGGTCGCCCACACTTCGGCGTCCGTGATCTGGATCAGCGACAGGCCAGTAAGCAGGGAGAGTGCGTCGTTCAACAGGATGTCCCACGAGCTGATTACTGTCTCGGTCGTCCCCGGCGACATCGCGAGATACCAGCCGTAGCCGATAATCAGTAAACTCCCGGCGAGTAACAACGCAGTGCGCTCCGCAACGAGTTTTGCAAGGATCGTCGCGACCATTAGCGTCAGCATCACCGCGGTAACGACCTGGGAGGATTCCCCCACGACGACGGCGATATCCCGCAACACGGTCGTGTACGACACAGTCAACACCAGAATCGATCCGAGTGCGAGATATCGGTATGCGGAGGTAAGCTCCAGGTCTTCCGGAACCAGAGTACCGAGTCGCTCAGTGGTCGTCGTACTCACGTCGCTCCCACCCCGGTTGCCGTCCTGCCGAAAGCGCCCCGATCCGCTTCAGAGATCTGGGAACCATCCCTGACTGGTTCAGTCCTGCCCCCAGTGACGAGTTCATCGAATGCAACCGTTGTGTGCTCCGCTCGAATTGTCACTTCCTCCCCCTCGGTCGAGATGATCAGGTCAGCATGCTCCAGTGTTTCGTCGGCCAGTTTTCCGTCGGAAAGCCGAGCGAGTGCCGTCAGGATCGATCGTCGGTGCTCGCCGCCACTTTCGGGAGCGACCGTCGCCGTGGGGGTCCCAAGGCCGACCTCAAAACCGGTATCGAGGAGGTGACATGCAACGCTTGCGGCGGCTGCCGCGAGGTCGTCAGGGTCACCGGCGTCGGTATCGACCGCTATTCGTACTGTCTCCTGCCGACTGCTATCGTCGAATTCCCCGACGACGAGCCCCTCGTCCGGGCGTTTTGCACTCGCCTTCCAGTCGACATCCCGAAGCGTGTCACCTCGCTGATACTCCCGGAGATGGGCGAACTCATCATTGCCGTAGGACCGATCGACCGTCGAGAAGACTACCAGATCGGTGCCTGTGAGGTCAAGTCGATAGGCTGGCGGATACACGAGCAATCGGTCGATCTCCTCGAACTCGAACTGACGGCTGAAAAGCCCCAGTACGTCCGTAATTTCGACAGCAAGTGGACCGATCTCGTGGTCGCCGCGCTCGTCCAGACGGAGGTCGTAGGAGAGCGTTCCGTTTCCGATCGTCGTCGTGAGACGGTTGCCGATAGCAGTCAGTCCGTTACCGACGCGGTCGTACACCGTTGCACTGGTCGGCGAGGCCGTCTCTATGGCCAGCTCTACAGTCACCTCCGTGCCGGCGGTCTCCGGTTCCGGAAGCCGACGCTCGACCCGGGGTTTATTTGCGATGCCGACCTGTACGGCGGCGATGATGAGTGCGATGAGTGCCGGCCCGACGACGGCATTGAGCGCCCGGGGGCCGAACTCTGCGGCCATATAGACGCCCCCGCCGATCAAGGCGATTACGACAACGCCGCGAAGTGTTGGCTTCATCGACAACGACCCCTCATTCGACTGGTACCGATGTGAGTGCATTCTCGACGACATCCGTACCCGATCTGCTCCCGTCGCGGGTTCGGATCCGGTGTGAGAACACGACCGGCGCTTCCGTCTTGATGTCGTCGGGGAGGACGTACTCCCGTCCGGAGAACGCCGCCCGTGCCTGTGCTGCACGGAGGAGGGAGACAGTTGCACGGGGGCTGGCACCGAGTTCCGCGTGCTCGCGCGTGTACGTCGCAAGTCGCGTCGCGTACTCACGTATGGGTGCCTCGATCGTGACTTCCGCGACCGCCTGTCGGGCGCCCACGAGCGTCGCCGTGTCGGTGACCGGGGCGAGCGATTCGATCGGATGCGTCCCGACGACCCGATCGAGCATTTCGGCCTCGTCGTCGGGCTCCGGATACCCCAGCTGGAGTTTCTTTGTAAAACGGTCGATCTCCGCGAGCGGCAGATCGTAGGTCCGATCGGGTTCGACCGCGTTCTGTGTCGCGATCACGGTGTATGGCCGCGGCAACGGGCGTGTCTCGCCGTCGACCGTCACTTGCTGTTCTTCCATGGCTTCGAGCAAGGCACTCTGGGTCTTGGGCGGAGCGCGGTTGATCTCATCGCCGAGGACGACGTTTGCGAACACTGGCCCCGGTTGAAACTCGAACTCACGTCGCTGCTTGTTGAATACGTTTACGCCGGTAATATCAGTCGGGAGGAGGTCGGGCGTAAACTGGACACGTTTAAACCGACAGTCAACAGACCGGGCGATCGACCGGGCGAGCATCGTCTTGCCGACGCCCGGGACGTCTTCAAGCAGCACGTGACCCCGAGCGAGCATCGTCACGACCACATGTTCGATCACGTCGTCTTGACCGACGATCACTCGTTTCACGTTGTCGACGATCGAGGATGCGAGCGGCTGGATCTCTTCTATCGGGACGGGCTTCACATCGGTGGACTGCTGTGAGGGCTCGAATACGTCGGGAGAGTTAGCATCCGTCATTGTTTCAGGGTTCATCCCCGCACCCGGCAGGCGCGGGTTGAGCTATGTCCTGTTCGGTTCCCTGAGTAAAAGTCTTTGTGACGGAATACACCGACTAGAGCCGGTCTAAATGTACTCTACGAGATCACAGACTGCGTCGGAGTCGGCGACTATAAACGCATCCTCGTGCAGTGCATCCTCGTCAGCGGGGAGAAAGAGCCGCTGATCACGATCCGGTCGATCAACCGTCACAACATCGAGTTCCGCTGGCTCGTAGCCGAGGTCGGTTTCGATGTCGGGGTCCATACGAAGTCGCTCCCAGTCACGCCGCGTTGCTCCGTCCATGGTATCACCGATCACCGATTGGTTCGACTGCGACAGGCGATGCCTGTGCGCACTCGGGGGCGTTGCAACTGTCAGTATCGATCTCGTTGGTGGTGTCTCCATCCCCGGTGATAGCGACTCCATCGGTCTCCCACTCCCCACCGAGATGCCCGATTGCCGGAACTCCGTCGCTTTCGTTGTACACGCGAGTGTCCGAGATGATGCCGCTCCCCCCACCGTCACGGGGGTTGATTTCGATCGGAGCGTACGGAAGCTCGTTGTAGACGTCACAGTCCTGAATCGTAATGTTTCTACCCGTACTCTCGGTTCCTTCCCGAATCCAGATACCTCGCATGTTGACACTTCGATCGGTCCCCCACTTGTCGTCGTGCTGGGTAGTTAGCACGACTGTTGCACTCTCCACCGTCGAGTTCGTACCGCTAATACGGATGTTCGCGATGTTGTTGTTCTTGTAGAGCCCACCGACCACCTTGATTTCTCCGTCATTCCCGTTGGACCCTCCCGGCGCGCTGGCGTATAGCCCGTTATCGGTAAACGACTCGAACCAGCAGTGTTCGAGTACGGCGACACCTGCGTGTTCGGGTCGTACGAACACTCCTTCTCCGTGCTCGTCGCTTCCGTCGGGACGCGCAACGCGTCGAAGCCTCACTTCGTTGTCCTCAGACGCCTGGACGGTTATGTTCCCGTTACCTCCCGAGACGCCGCGCCAGACGACGTTATCGAGCAGGATATCCCCGCCGTTCGCGGAGAGTACCTCAGAGAAGTTGTAGCCATCGCCGTGATCGAAGATAACATCTCCGAACTCCCCCTCCCCCCGGACTGTAACGTCGGCATAGCCATCATCTAGGTCCCTAGTGAACGCACTTGTCGAGTAGTCATACCTACCAGCTGGGACGATGATCTCTACCCCGTCTTCGATATACTCCGAGAGCCACGCTCCGATGTCGTCACCTTCCGATACTCCCTCTTCCCCGAGATCGATTACGTCCGAATCCTGTACTGGTTCTGGTTCCTCGGCCTGGAACCCCCCCGTTTCTTCGAGTGCAATCGGTTCCTCAGTGTCGTCGGAACCCTTCGCGCCGAACAGTAGGGCGGACGTACCGAGCAAGAGACTTCCACCGGCGATCCCGGACAGATACGAGCGGCGACTGTAGGTTTCGATTGACGGTACGTCAGTATCAGTATCCTCTGCCATGTCCGGGTAAGATCGGAGTATAATAAAAACGCTTTTCGCGGATTGCCGAGCGATGTATCGAACTCCCACGGTTCTTACCACTGATTGGTTACGGATACCTGCGTCCGAGTTACGGACAACCGACCCGATCAGTGAACCTACCTGTTCGAACGGGTGGTGAGCGCTGACGCGCGAAGCAAGCGCTTATTCGTAGTATTTCATGTCTACCGCCTTCCATCGGGCTGATAATTGACTGCTATCAGGAGAGCAATACCGCGTTGGATAGCACCGTGCTGACAAACGAGAGGGGGTATGGTCCAGCGTGCAGAGACCCCAGATACCCCAGTAAGCTCCGCTTAGAACACCGAGTAACGGTGTTCGTATCAGAGAGAGTAGTAGTATTCGCCTTCGCGTTTCTGCTCGCGGTCCAGCTGGCTCTCGGGCTTGTTGATCCGGGGTCGCCCGACGCGCTCGTCGCGGCGGAACGTGATATCGAGGTTCGAGAGGAACTCGTTCATGCCCGACCGCATCGCCTGGGGCTGGCCTGCACGACCGTGTTCGGCGGGCTCGCCATCGAACACCATCAGCCGGTCCGCCAGTAGATCCATCATGTAGATGTCGTGGTCGATGACCATCACGGTTGCACTCTGCTGTTCGGCGTACCGCCGGATCGCGCTTGCGGCCTGAACACGCTGTTCGACGTCGAGGTGAGCCGACGGCTCGTCGAGCAGGTACAGATCAGCCGAGTCCGATAGACAGGCCGCGATGGCGACCCGCTGGCGCTCGCCGCCGGAGAGGTCGGTCAGGTTCTGCTCCATGATCCGCTCCAGCTGAAGGGGCTGGGCGATCTCGGTGTCCCAGTACGACGAGCCGAATTGGTCGGTGATCGACGAGAGAAAGGCATCGACGCGCATCGGCTGGTCGATATCGATGTACTGGGGCTTGTACGAGATGTCGAGCGCGACGTCAATATCCCCTTCGTCGGGCTCTATAGACCCGGTGAGCATCTTCGCGAACGTCGATTTCCCGATGCCGTTCGGGCCGACGATTCCCAGCACCTCGTTTTTCCGGATCGTCCCGCCCTCGACGTCGAGGCTGAACTCGTCCTCGCCGTAGCTTTTGGTAAGGTCGGGATACTCCGCGAGCGTCTGGGCACGGTTGACGGGCCGCGGGGCGTGTTCCTCGAATTCGATTGGGCTCGGCCGAATCCGCATGTTTTCGTTGTCGAGGTAGCCTGCGAGATACTCGTTGATGCCGTTGCGGACCGACTTCGGCGTTGTGACGACACCGTACGCGCCCGGGCTACCGTAGGCGACGTGCAGGGAATCGGCGAGCAAGTCGAGGATCGCCAGGTCGTGCTCGACGACCAGCATCGACTTGTTTTCCTCGTCGGCGAGTTCGCGGATCAGCCGGGCAACGGTCATCCGCTGGCCGATGTCGAGATACGGCGTGATCTCGTCGAGGAAATAGAAGTCCGCTTCACGAGCGAGACAGGCCGCAATGGCGACCCGTTGAAGCTCTCCGCCGGAGATGCTGTCGATGTCCTGATCCATCACGGGACCGATCTCCATGCGATCGATCAGGTAGTCGAGCTCGCCCCGCTCGTCCGTATGTTCGAGCAGTTCGCGCGTGTTCCCGTCGAACTGGCCGGGTATCTCGTCGACGTACTGGGGCTTCCGGGAGACCTCGACGTTGCCGTCGCGGACTGCGGCGATGTAGTCCTGTAGCTCCGTCCCGCGATACCGTTCCAGAACGTCGTCCCAGTCCGGTGGCGACTCGTGGTTACCCTGATTGGGCACCATCTCGCCCGCAAGGATGCGGACAGCCGTCGTTTTCCCGATGCCGTTCGGGCCGAGGATACCAGTTACTTTGCCCTCTTCGGGGACCGGCAGCCCGTACAGTGAGAACGCGTTCTCCCCGTAGCGATGAGCCGGATCGTCGTCGAGTTCCTGGGGGAGATTGATGATCTCGATGGCGTCAAATGGGCACTTTTCGACGCAGATCCCGCAGGTTTCGCCCAGACAGATTTCCTCCGAGATGTGGACCTGATCGGGCTGGCCCTCGCGAGTCTCCTCGCCACGGAGCGTGATACACTCCTTGCCAGTACGGTTCGGTGGGCAGTAGTTCTTGCACTCGTAGTTACACCGGTCCGGCTGACACCGTTCGAGGTCGACGACTGCAATGCTGTCGTCGGCCATGTTAGAGCGAAAGGCCGGTCGTCAGCATAATGCCCCACGTGACGAACCAGAAGGCGAAGGTCATGAACGCAACAAAGAGGTAATCCTTCGCACCCCCGAAGTCGTCGTAACCGAGCAGGTCGTAGAGGGGGATCTGTGCGATGATCGCGACGACCACGATGAGCTGGGCCATACCGTCACCCGCGGCCTCGGCTCCCGGACCGCCGACGTACAGCGACCCGAACGCCGCGGCGACGCCCGCAAGTGCGGTGATCGTCGTGATCGTTACCGCCCGGAGGTGCTGGGCCTTCGGGCTGGCAGTTTCGGTCGACATACTGCATAGTCGGATATCACCGGTAAAAAGGCGTTCGTTCCGGCGCTGGCGTCTGGCTGCACTGCGATCTCGATCAGTGGCGTCAAAAGGAGCCGCGAGTCGCGGGACCCCCAGCGGTTGTATTCAACTTTCCCGATGGAGCCGAATGTGGTCCTCAGTTTAGCCGAGGATGTACTTTGCGGCGGGGTACTTCTCGATGAGTGGTTCGCCGCCGATGTCGAGTTGTTCGATGTGTTTGTCGAGGCCGAGGATTCGGCCTGCGCCGAAGGCGGCCACTGCGAGGAAGACGACCATGTAAATGAGCGTGGAGTCGAAGATGGCGAGCCACTCGGTGGGCCAGCCGCCGAGGTAGAACAGCGCCATCTGCATGGCACCGCCGAGGGCGGCCAGGCGGACGAACGCGCCGGTGATGAGCGCGAGGCCGATCAGGACCTGGGTGAGTGGGACGATCACGTTGACGAATTCCATGAACAGGGCGCTTTCGGCCATGAGTGCGAAGAGGCCGCTGGCGGGGCTGACGGCGTCGACGTTGGCGAGGTAGCCGCCGGCGTCGAAGGCCTCGCCGCCGGGAACGAAGGCGTACTTGCCGAGGCCGGCAAAGAGGATCATGCCGCCGATCATGGCCCGGAGCAAGACGACGAACCACGCGCTGAGGGCGTGTGGCTGGCCTTCGAGGTTGATTCCCGCGTACTGGCTTTCGAGTCGGTTTTGGGCTTTGGTTGACATCGTGTTCTGCCTCGTACAGCTACATCTCGGGGCTATCGACACTTGAAGACCCGACGCGGTTCTCAGTTGCTGGGAACGTATTCAGGAGAACATACAGACATGGTAGCTGGGGCTGCTCCCGATGTAACAGCCCACAACAGGGACAAACTGGACCGCGGTCACCAGATGGTAACCCATCAATCTTTATGCCTCTGGCACAACTTCACGCACAACGATGGCTGGCACTGACGGGGAACATATCGAAGACCTACCGCCGAGCGCAAAGCTCGTATTCAAAGTACTGGAGTACGACGGTCCCCTGACACAGAAACAGATAGTCGAGGAATCGATGCTATCGGCTCGAACCGTTCGCTACGCCCTGGAACGACTCGAGGATATAGGGATTGTCGACGAAGATGTCTACTTTGCGGACGCGAGACAGAGTCTCTACGAGATTGACGAGGACGCCATGGTGCGTGCGGATGGGTGTGCCGAACCCGGTGCCTGTGCCGAATAGTGGGACACACCTCATTCAAACGGTCCTCTGCTGGATATCCGTTTGAGTGTGGCAGGATGCCGGTCCGTTTTTGATAGCTGATATCCTTGTGCACGTATGAACTGGGCAGCGCTGTTCGAACACGCAGAGGAATGGGCGGTGGGTGAATCGGAGCTTTTGGATGCGCTCACGGAGCGCCGAGCGACACCGGCAGATGAGTAACCGACACACCGAGATGGACGTCGACCCGGCCAGTGTCGTCGCGGATGCCGACGTGCTGGCGGCCGATCTCCTCGTGGGGGGCCCTGCCCGAGATGCACTCGATTACGTCCGGTCTCACTCCTGGGTCGAACTGGTGGCGAGCGACCAACTGCTGGACGACGCTACGGTGCTGATCGGACGGTTCGCGACCAAACAGCTAGCCGAGGAGTGGCGGGATCGGATCGAGCGGGAACGCGTCCCCGTCGACCATCCACCGGATGATCATCCAGCACTGGCCAGCGCGTACCGCGGCCGCGCGGCACACGTTCTCTCGTTCGACGACCGGTTGAGTAGTGCACAGGCGGGGGCGTCGCTACAGAGCCACGTCACGGTGAGCGTCAGACACCCGAAGGCGTTCGCCACGGTCTTCGATCCCGAGAGCCTCTATGAGGCACTCCACGACGCGGAGTACCCGGGGCCGGACCGGGATCCCCGGGACTGATCACTTCTGTACAGCTAGCCAGTCCGCAAAGGTCGCCAGTGCCCGAGCACGATGGGAAATCGCGTTTTTCTCCTCAGTGGATAGCTCGGCGAGCGTCCGGCCGTCGTGCTCGAAGATGGGGTCGTAGCCGAAGCCACCATCTCCGCGCGGCGGGACGATCCTACCTCGAAGACTTCCCTCGAAGGTCTCGACGGTGTTACCGTCGCAGTAGCCCAGCACGGTTCGGAACGCGGCGCGGTGGTTTTCCTCGGACTCGACCAGTCGCTGGACGCGCTCGATACCCAGCGTATCCTCGACGAACGCCGAGTATGGGCCCGGAAAGCCGTCGAATGTGTCGATGAACAGCCCAGTGTCGTCGACCAGTACCGGTTCGTCGCCGTCGATCTCGCGGTAGGCCTCCCGTGCACCCTGGCTAACGATCGCTTCGAGGTCGTCGCTCTGGATCTCGGTGTAGTCGTAGTTGACCTGCCGAACCGTTTCGGGGAGGTATTCACGCGCTTCTCGAACCTTCCCCTCGTTGCTGGTGACGAACTGGATCATACACCCCGGTCGGTAGTCCCGGGGAAAATAGGCGTCGGTTAGTCGTCGTCGACGATGACTTCGACCGGTTCTTCGTCGGTCTCGTCGGTATCCTCACCGCTCCCGCTTTCATGCCACAGGAGCGCGCCGGCGACGGCCAGAACCACCCACGAGCGCCAGTTGGCGAGGTTCAGCGTGTAGCCGATCCCGAACGGCTTCTCGACGAGCATCCCCTCGCCTGGCTCCCAGTACGACGAGATGAGCCGTCGCATGTTCGGGCGGTCGAAGTTGTACGGTACGCCGAGGATCTCACCGGATGTCGGTTTGTCGGCCATACGAGATGTTAGGGTCGGGAGCGTAATCAACGTTGGTGTCATGGGGCGAACAGTCGATACGTACGGACAGTGTGACGCAGTGTATCGAACACCCGCGCAGGCCAGCGTCACAGCAGTTCGGTTAGAGCACAGGGGGTCTGGTCGCGGAATGGCACATAAATGTCTGGATTGCACAGTGACCGGTCGGACCGGAGAACGACCGACAGCCGGGAGAGTGATTCCGATGGTCGCGAATCGAGGAGGAATCCGGGCGCGAGTGCAACGTTGATTTCCGATCAACAAGCATGGTTTGGTAACATATGGCAAACACCCAAGAGTGGAAGTCACGTTATCTACCGTATGTCAACGGACGCAACGACAGGGGGAGTTCGTCCGGAACTCGACTCGATCCGGACGGTACTTGCGAAAGCTAACGAGCGAAAAACGGGGGACGAACTCGCGGGGCTGGCGGCCGACTCGGACGCCGAGCGAGTCGCCGCAAAGCGGACGCTAGCGGAGACAACGCTCGAAACGCTCCGCGAGAATCCGGTCGTACCCTATGAGGAAGACGAGGTGACGCGGGTCATCCAGGACGCCGTCAGGGAGCCGGTGTACGACCGTATCAGGGAGTGGACAGTTGCCGATCTCCGGGAGTTTCTGGTCGACAGTACGACGACCGACCGCGAGATACGGGCGATACGCCCCGGGCTCACGAGCGAGATGATCGCCGCAGTGACGAAGCTCATGTCCAATATGGATCTCGTGCTGGCGTCCTCGAAGATGACGATCACTGCTCGGTGTAACAACACAATCGGGGAAGAGGGGACGCTCTCGTTCCGACTCCAGCCCAACGATCCGTCCGACAACGTCGACAACATCCTCGATGCGACACGGGAGGGACTCGCATATGGCGCAGGTGACGCCGTGATCGGTATCAATCCGGTCGAGGACGGCGTCGCCAACGTGACCCGGATTCTCGAGGCCACACACGAGTTCATCGAGGAGTGGGAGGTGCCGACGCAGAACTGCTGTCTCTCCCACATCACGACCCAGATGGATGCGCTTCGGGAGGGCGCGCCCGCAGATCTCGTCTTCCAGAGTCTCGCCGGGACGGAAGCCGGAAACGACGAGTTCGGCGTCGATGTCGAGCTCCTCGACGAGGCACACGACCTCGCCCAGCGACGCTGCACCGCATCGGGGCCGAACGTGATGTACTTCGAGACGGGCCAGGGTGCGGAGCTGTCGGGAGACGCCCACGAGGACGTCGATCAGGTCACGCTGGAATCCCGGTGTTACGGGCTCGCAAAGCGATACGACCCGTTCATTGTCAATACAGTCGTCGGCTTCATCGGACCGGAGTATCTCTACGACGGCCAGCAGGTAACCCGGGCTGGACTGGAAGACGTGTTTATGGGCAAGCTCCACGGTATCTCGATGGGTATCGATGCCTGCTACACGAACCACATCCAGGCCGACCAGAACGATATCGAGAATCTGGCCGTGTTGCTGGCCGCTGGGGGTGCCAACTACTTCATCACCGTGCCGATGGGCGACGACGTAATGCTCAACTACCAGTCGAACAGCTACCACGACGCCGCTGCACTCTGGGAGATTTTCGACCTGCGTCCGGCACCGGCGTTCGAGGAGTGGCTCGAAACGATGGGCATCATGGAAGCGGGCAGACTGACCGACCGAGCGGGCGATCCCACGATCTTCACGTAACCATGGCATCAGAAACCAACGACACCGACGGCGAACAGTCCAGCCGAGACCGATCGACGGCGAGGCCGATCGACAACCCGAGCGACAGGGAGGCCCTCGAACGCATCACGACCCGGAACCCGTCACGGCTCGGCGTGGGGCGATCCGGTCCCAGACCGCGGACGGAGACGCTACTGGAGTTCCGATCTGATCACGGGCTCGCCCGGGACGCCGTGTTGACCCACGTCGACGAGGCCGTCGTCGACGAACTCGGACTCCTGAAGATCCAGTCCCGTGTCGCTGACAAGGACGAATACCTCGCCCGGCCGGACCTGGGCCGGGATGTCTCCGAGGAGACCGTTTCCCGGCTCCGGGCGGACTGTGCGACGAGTCCACAGGTACAGATCGTCGTCAGCGACGGGTTGAGTTCGACCGCGGTCGAGACGAACGTCCCCGAACTCCTGCCGGTATTGCTGGATGGGCTGGCGGACCGCGGGCTGGACGTCGGAACGCCCGTGTTCGTCGAGTACGGTCGCGTCGACGTGATGGACGCCATCGGGGAGGAACTCGACGCCGACTGCTGTGTCAACCTGATCGGCGAGCGACCCGGACTGGCCAGCGCAGAAAGCCTCAGCGCCTACATGGTGTACGGACCGGAGCGAGGGACGCCGACGTCGAAGAAGTCGGTTATCTCGAACATCCACGACGGTGGCCTCCCCCCGATCGAGGCCGGAGCACAGATCGCTGATCTCGTCGAGGAAATGTGCGAACGGGAGTGCAGCGGCCTCGAACTGCGTGAGGACGACCGGGAGTTCCAGGAGGCCGCCTGAGACGCAATGGCTTCGGCCACGCGCGAGCCCGAGCGCCTGACCAGCGTCGGCATCGATGTCGGGACGACCACGACACAGGTTATCGTCAGCGAACTCTCGGTCGAGGACGTCTCCTCCGGCGGCGCGACCCGACTGGGAGTGACCGACCGCGAGATCGTCCACCGTGGGGAGATCCGGGAGACACCTCTGCTCGATCCTGCAACGATCGACGTCGATGCAGTCGTGGAGATCGTCGACGCGGAGCTCCGCGCCGCGGGCGTCGAGGATATCGACACGGGCGCGATCATCGTCACCGGGGAGACGGCACGCGCGGCGAACGCCGAACCGCTCGCACACCGTATCGCGGAGTCGACCGGCGAGTTCGTGGTCGCGACGGCCGGTCCCGAACTGGAAGCCGTACTCGCCGGGCAGGGATCCGGAGCAGCACATCGGGCCACGGAACGCGAAGAAACGGTCGCCAACGTCGACGTCGGGGGCGGAACGACGAACATCGCGGTGTTCGACGCAGCGGGCGTCCGAGATACGCTCTGTCTCGACGTCGGCGGACGGCTCGTGCGATTCGACGAGGACGGCACGGTCAGCGCCGTTGCCGACCCCGTGGAAGGGCTCGCCCAGACGGAGGGGCTGGAACTGGCGGTCGATATGATCCCTGATCGGGAGACGCTGGTCGCGGTAGCCGGTGCGATGGCCGATCGGGTAATCGATGCGCTGATCGGGCCGCCGTACGACGAGTCGACGCTTGACCTTGCGATCGGCTCGCTCCCTGCTGAGTCGATTCCACTCGATGCCGTGGCATTCAGCGGTGGGGTCGGACGGCTGCTAGTGGCGGAGAGCGATACCGTCGGACCAGCCACGAGCGATTCGGACTTGGCGACTGGCGACTGGCTCGCGTATGCGGATCTGGGTCCCCTGCTCGCCGCTGCTCTCGCGGAGCGGGCCGCCGAGAAACTCCCGGTCGTCACGCTGGAGGAGGACATCAGGGCGACTGTCGTGGGCGCAGGCACCCGGACGACGCGATTCAGCGGCAACACGGTCCACATAGAGAGCGAGGGACCGCTCCGGAATCTTCCGGTGTTCCCGGTCGGCAAACTGGACTGTGAGCGATCGGAACTCGCCGACGTGCTCCGTTCGGCTGTCGAAACGGCTCGGGAGCGCCACGAGGCGGAACTGGGGTTCGCACTCGCTATCTCGGACGTCGGCTCCCTCTCCTACGATCGGATCGAGTCGCTTGCGGCAGCGCTCGCGGAGGCGTACGCGCCACTTCCGCCCGAACTACCGCTCGTCGTGGTGACGAGGCAGAACTGCGCGAAAGTGCTCGGGCAGGGACTCGCCCGGCGGGTGGAGGGGCGGACGGTGGTGGCTATCGATGAACTGACGGTCGACGTGGGCGATTATCTGGACATTGGAACGCCGATGCGGCGCGGCGGCGCAGTCCCGGTTGCAATAAAAACGCTAGCGTTCGACGAGTGATTCAGAGACGCTCGACCTCGACCGGGTCAGGGACGCTCGAACTCGATCGCCGCACCCTGACCGAAGCCCACACAGAGCGTCGCCAGTCCGCGCTCTGCGTCACGCTTTTGCATCTCGTGGATGAGCGTCACGGGCAGGCGTGCACCGCTCGCACCGAGTGGATGCCCGATCGCGATTGCGCCGCCGTTAACGTTGAACTGCTCGGGATCGATCCCCAGCTCGTCCCGGGAGTAGACGGCCTGGCTGGCGAAGGCCTCGTTGAGTTCGACGAGGTCGTAGTCCTCGATGTCCCGGTCAGCACGGTCGAGCAAGCCACGGGTCGCCGGGACCGGGCCGATTCCCATCACCGTTGGATCGACGCCCGCGACGTTGTTCGCGCCGACTTCCGCGAGGACATCGAGGTCGTGCTCATCGGCGAAGGCTTTACTCGTCACGAGCGTCGCCGCTGCGCCGTCGCTGACCTGTGAGGCGTTCCCTGGCGTCACCGTCCCGTCGGATTTGAACACGGTCGGCAGTCCCGCGAGTTTCTCCAGAGAGGTGTCCGGGCGGATCCCCTCGTCCTCGGTCACGGTTCCCTCGTCCGTGTCGATCGGTACGATCTCGTCGTCGAACCGTCCCGACTCGGTCGCCTCGTGGGCCCGTTGCTGGCTCTGCAGGGCGTACTCGTCCTGTTCCTCGCGGGAGACGCCGTGTTCTTCCGAGACCTTCTCGGCGGTCATTCCCATCTGTAGTTCGCCGATGTTGTACAGTTCGGCGAGTCGTGGATGGACGTTGTGCGTGTTCTCCCCCATTGGGACGCGGCTCATGGACTCGACACCGCCCGCAATCACTGCGTCGCGGTTTCCAGCCGCGACGGCGTCGGCTGCCGAGATGACCGACTGCATGGAGGAGGCACACCAGCGGTTGATCGTCGACGCGGGGACCGATTCCCCCAGCTCGGAGAGCAAGGCGATCACGCGCGCCATGTTGTTACCCTGCTCGTCGCGCTGCTGTGCACAGCCCCAGAGCAGGTCGTCGATCTCCGCGCCGCTGAGGCCAGTTTCTTCGAGTATGTGGTCGATCAGCGGAACCGAAAGGTCTTCACTCCGCAGATCGGCGAAAACGCCGTCTTCTTTGCCCTGTGGTGTGCGATACGCCGCAGCAATGACCGGAGTCGTCTCGTCGGACATGTATCTTGAATCGTCGTTCATGAACTTAAAACCGGTTAGAACTGGAAGGGGTTGGTCGGCGAGTTCACTCACTCTGACGTGATCACCATCCTTATATTCGATACGGGAGGAATATGATTTATGAGACGATCCGCCCTCCATGCGATCGCATCAACCTGTGCTCTCGTGCTGTTTTCCGGAGTTACGAGTGCGACCCAACAGAACCCCGAAGAGATCGCCGTGGCATTCGACGAACTATCGACGACGGCGATGCTCGCAGGACTCGCCGCCTCGTTCGTATTCTTCGGGCTGATCGCCGCCGTCCTTATCCACCTCACCCCGGAGTACACCCGATCGACGAACCAGCATATGCGTGACGAGCCCATAACGACTGCCCTGATCGGGTTCGGGACCGTTATCGGTGTCTTCATCGTCAGCCTCGTGCTCATACTGACGTTTATTGGCGCTCTCGTCGGGATTCCACTCCTGCTCGCGCTCGTTCTGGTCTCTTTCGTCGGTGCAGTGCTCGTCGACATCCTGATCGGGCGCTTCCTGCTTGCGGAGTTCGCCGGTCGAACCGAACGCCCGCCATCCACGAAGACGCTCTGGCTTGCGTTTCTTGTCGGCTTCGTCGTGACGGCGATTGGCACCTCGATCCCGGTTGCGGGCGGGCTCATCGCGTTGATCGTCTCTTCGCTCGGTATCGGAGCGATGGTCCAGCAGTTCCGAAAGGGATCGGCGCTTTCGGACGGGACGCCGGAAGACGAAACGTGGGAGTCGAGTTCGACGTCGAGCAGCTGGGACGACCCGGAACCGGGCGGCGACGCGGGCTGGGGACAGCAGGGGGAAGAACTGAATAACTGGGAGTCAGACGACACGGCATCCGACAACGAGTGGGGAGCCGACGACGAGAGCGTCGACGACAGGCAGGACGACGAGAGCGTCGACGACAGGCAGGACGACGACCGGTCCTGGTAGATCGGTCGGGGGTCTTCGACGCGCTTAACATCCGGCCACACGAACCTCTCCTAGAATGAGCGATGCGTCGATAGACGTCGTCGAGTTCCTGCTGACGACGCGGCTGTACACCGACAACCGATCCCTTGACGAGAACGACCTGCCACCCCGGTATCGACAGGTGTTCTGGAGCGATGGCGAGATAGAGCGACCGCTGTCGGCGACGAATAGCACCGCACGAACGGCAACGGGCATTGACCAGCCCTGGGACGCCGTCTCGGAGCTGATGTTCACCGAGCGCGACGAGTTCTCGGGCTCGATCTCGCTGACCGACCGCCAGATGGCGGAGAACTGGTTCCGTGACCGCGTCGATGCCGGACGGATTCAGTCGAACCCAACCCTCGCGTACGCGTTCGAGGGCGACTTCGAGGATGTTGATTACGATCGGGCGCGGAAGGCCAACCGACCCATCCAGGCCGATCGGGTCTGGATCGACAGCCTGCTAGAGGAGTTCTTCGACGAGGACGAAGAGGAGCTGCTCGATCTCGTCGATGTCCGGGCTCCCGAGGAGATCGAGATGACACTCGACGATCTCGTGTTGACGCCCGATCAGGAAAACGAGATTCACAAGGTCGTCAAGGCGATCGAGCACCGTGAGTACCTCGCGGAGATCGGATTACGCGAGATCGGAAAACTCCTCTTTGTCGGCCCGCCGGGAACCGGGAAGACGACCGCGGCACGCGGGTTGTCCCACGAACTCGACCTGCCCTTCGTCGAGGTGAAGCTATCGATGATTACGAGCCAGTATCTCGGCGAGACGGCGAAAAACGTCGAGAAGGTCTTCGAGGTGGCAAAGCGGCTCTCGCCGTGTATCCTCTTTATGGACGAGTTCGACTTCGTCGCCAAGACGCGCTCGTCGGACGAGCACGCTGCAATCAAGCGCGCGGTCAACACCCTGCTCAAGTCGATCGACGAGGTGAGCCTCATCGAGGACGAGGTTCTGCTGATCGGCGCGACGAACCACCCGGACCAGCTCGACGCCGCTGCATGGCGCCGCTTCGACGAAATCGTCAACTTCCCGAAGCCCGATCGTGGGATGCGCTCGGACATCCTCCGCGTGATCACCCACGCGATGGAGATCAACGAGTTCGATCCGGACGCCGTCGCCGAGATCACCGAGGGGCTAACCGGGAGCGATCTCCGGATGGTGCTGCGCGAGGCTGTCCTCGATGCGCTGACCGAGAACCGGACCAATCTGACCCAGCAGGATCTGATCGACGCCGTCGAGGACTTCGAGGAACGGGACAACCTGAAAAACATGGATATGATGGACGGCGATCACGAGGCGCTGGTCGCGGGCGGCGACATCAGCGGCGACGGCGGGAGCACGGACGGACATTCGCACGATCACGACCACAGCCACGATCACTGACAGGATGCAGGTGACCCTCCTCGGAACGGGCGATACGACGGGGACGCCGACGCTCGACTGTCGATGTGATACCTGCGAGTACGCCCGCAAGCACGGCATCGAGCGTACCCGTTTTTCCGTCTACATCCAGAACGAGCGGACCGACGAGTCCCTGCTGATCGACGCCAGCCCCGACTTTCGCCGCCAGTTCGAGCGCGAGGGTGTCGACCTGCCCGACGCCATCGTCATCACGCACGTCCACTTTGATCACCTCGATGGCCTCGGAAACGTCTACCGACTCCTCCGGGACGCACCGGTCTACGCCGCCAACGAGACAGACCCGGTCACCGGCGAGAGCGTCGCCGAAACCGTCGACCGGAAGTACAGCTATCTCGACGCGATCGAGGTCCAGCCAACGGCGCCGTTCGAGCCCGTCCGGACCTGCGGATTCGACGTGACGCTCGTTCCGGTCGATCACCCGCCATTGCTCTGTTACGGCGTCGTGGTCGAGGATCCCGAAACGGGCGCGAAGCTAACGCTTTCGGGCGATACGAACTATGCGATCCCCGACGACTCGCGGGCGGCGATGGCCGATCCCGACCTGTTGCTTGCAGACGGGATCGTCCCCGCACATCTCTGCGAGGGGCATCCTGCGGGCGGCGACCATCACGACGACGAGGGGACCCCCCGGACGTTTGGGAGCAAACACATGACCCGAGAGGGGGCGATCGCGCTGGCCGACGACCTCGATGCCGAGCACACCCGGCTGGTACACGTCGCCCACTACTACCCCGTCGACGAAGCCTTCGAGGAACCGCTGGCGGTCGACGGCGAGCGCTTCTCGCTGTAGGGAAACGCCGATATGCGCTCGGTGGCAACGGTCAGTCGATGACGTGGGCCTCGGATTCGACGCGCTTTCTCGTTTTGCTCGCCGTGGGGGCCGTCTGTTACGCGGTGGCCGCAATCGCTTTTGATGAGTTTATCCACCCGATCGAACTGGCGATCTTTGCGCTCGGACTGGCCGCAGTACTCGGGCTGTTCTGGTACTACGCGGACGAACTGCGCGAGTGAGTGATCAGCCGAACCGGTCCAGTCCTGCCTGTCGTCGCTGTCTTCCGTCGGGCTCAGCGATCCACGGTGATGTCTCGGCGCGCTCGGCGTGGAGATCGACTTCGGGTGGGTCGGCTGCCTCGTAGCCCGGACAGTCCAGCCCGCAGTCGCTTGCAGGGTCGACCAGTCGGTCGTACCACGAGCAGTGGGGGAGGCAGTGGCAGTCCCCACGGGCTGCTGTACTCGCGTTAGCACACTCCGGGAACTCGTAGGTTCGCCAGCCCTTGCCGTACGCGCGCTCGGCGATGCGGCGTCGAGCACGGGCTTTCTCCTCGGGCGAGACGGTCGTGATGTCTGCGCGTCCGGCGTGACGCTCCAGCAGTTCGATTCCCCCAGTGTCGGTCGGAAGCGGCGTCGGTTCGCGGACCACCTCGATCGGGTCGTCGCCGACTGAGTCGGGGTCGAATCGCCAGACACCGACCGGCTCCGGCAGCCGATTCAGGTGTGCGCCGGTGACGTAGCTTTCCGTGGCCAGCACGACCTCGTCGACCAGCCCGAGGCTGACATCCTTCCGTAACTGTGTCTCCAGTGCGCCCGGACGTCCGAGGTCCGGTTTGTTCTCCACCGCGATGATTCGGCCGAACCAGTCGTCGGGATACCGGGCGACCTGTCTGACGTACTCGCGTCCATCCCGGCGCTCTCGCTCGAAAAAGCCCGCCTCGACGGCGCGCTCGACGACCGATTTCACACGGCGTGGCGGCCCGGCGAGCACGCGCCCACGGTCGCGGAAACGACCCAGCCCGGCGTCGCTCTCGATGGCGGCATCGGGAATGGTATTGGGCGTGATCGCCGCGCGAGCGTCGAAGGCCGGACCCTGCTCGACGAGCACGGTATCGAGCACGCGTTTGCCGGGTGCGGCGACGCCGCCGCCGAGCTGTCGAGCGACGATCGAGTCCGTCGTCGTTTCGAGGTGGGCACACAGCGATAGCTCGAACGCAAACTCGCTCACGATCGTGGGTTGGCGCGGTCAAACAAAAAGGTCGCGTGCCAAAATCAGGACGGTCGCGCGTCTATATCATGACGGCGATCGAGATGACGATCGCCCCCATAATGATATAGAACAGTACCGGGATGAGGTTCAGTCGTATCACCCGACCTTCCTGTCCGACGAGCCCGACCGTCGCTAGCGCGGCGATGACGTTGTGGATCGCGATCACGTTCCCGATCGCAGCACCGATCATCTGTCCACCGACGATCAGGTGCTGTGGGAGGCCTGCCTGGGTCGCGACCTCGTACTGGAGGCCGCTGAAGGTGATGTTCGAAACCGTGATCGATCCCGTGATGAACGTGCCAAGGACGCCGATCGGGACGGCGACGACTGTGTATATGTCGCCGAACACCGTGGCGGTCCCGTCGGCCAACACGACCATCATGCTATCGCCGCCAGGTGCATCTGGATACTGTCCGGATTCGAGCATGATGCCGACCATCCCGATGACAAACACCAGCGCGATAGCGGGCGAAACGATCTTCTGTCCGGCCTCGCGCCACGCACCGGCGACTTCCGACCCGTCGAGATCGAACAGAGGGATGGCGATAAGCGCACTCAGCACCAGCCAAGTGCCCGGAACGTAGGCCCAGTCAATGCTGTTCGTGACCTCAGTACCGAGGATACCGTCCCATTCTGGGGTGAAGACGGCGGCCTGTGAGAGGACCTCGCCGATCGGCGTGAAATCACGGGTGATGATCAACAGGACGACCAGGATCAGGTACGGGGCCCACGCTCGGGCAAGCGACATCGACGGGCTATCGCCACCAGTCGCTTCGGAACCCGTGCCGTTGCCTCCTCCGGGTTCGACGGAGCCGACCCAGTGGTCGGGCCACTCGTCACGCTCCGGGAACGTCCACTCTTCCTCTGGGACAAAGTAGCCAGCACGAAGCACCGCAATGGTAACCGTGATCCCCACCATCGAACCGATGATCGAGGGGAGCTCGGGACCGATAAAGAGCGCCGTTAACGCGAAGGGGACGACAAAGGCGACCCCAGCGAACAGACAGAGCGGGACGACGGGTTTGACCGGCGCGAGCGATCGCTCCTCCGGGTCGCCGAAGAAGTACACGACCATACCGACGGCCATAAGCGGCATAAACACACCAATAAGGGACTGATAGACCGCAGCGGAGCCGGCCGCCTGCGCGACGATGTCGGCGGCTTCCGCGGGGGAAACTCCGCTGAGCGCCGAAATCGGATCGAGTGTCCCGGGTCGGACAGGAACCCCGACGGCACCGAACGTCGTCGCGATGGCGTGGCCGATCAGCGCTGCGATCACCGCGGCCATCGCCGGGAAGCCCAGTGCGAGCAAGAGCGGTGCGACGACCGCTGCGGGGGTCCCGAAGCCAGCAACGCCTTCGAGGAACGTGGCCATGAAGAAGCCGAGCAGCACGATCTGAACTCGTCGGTCCTCGCTGATTGCGGCGAACCCCTCGTTGATCCGATCGATCGCACCGGCGCGCATTAGCGTGTACAACAGCACGAGCGCGCCGAAGACGATCCAGAGGATCTCGATGGCGAGCATGACTCCCCAGAGCGTCGTCGCTGCGATCCAGTCCAGCGGCATTCCCCAGAAGACCCCTGCGACGACGGCCGCCGTTGCCCACGCCACGGGCATCGATCTGACCGCTGGCCAGAGCAACCCAACGAGCAAGACTGCGACGACGAGCAGCGGTGCAAGCGCCGCTAGCACGAGCGTCACGTCGGTCATCGGATCACCCGTTTGACCGCTCTCTTACCGTCAAAACTCCTCGCGTCATACCTGACCAGATTGCCACGTTGAGACGACATAATCGTCCCCTTTGCCACGAGATTAAATAAAAGGTTGTAGGTGTTCCCGCTTCACGGGAAATCGGCGCAGGCGTCCGTCAGTCGGGTCGAGAACAGTAGGTTTATCAGGCGTTCGGGGCGAATCACTACCAAGATTACTGTCTCATATGTCAGATAACAAACGACAACCGGAGGTGAACATCGGACTCGTCGGCCACGTCGACCACGGCAAAACGACGCTCGTACAGGCACTGTCCGGCGAGTGGACGGACCAGCACTCCGAGGAGATGAAGCGGGGTATCTCGATCCGTCTCGGTTACGCCGATGCGACCTTCCGGCGGTTCCCGGACCGTGACGAGCCCGAGTGTTATACCGTCGAGGAAACAGGACCGGACGGTGAGGAAAGCGAGATCATGCGCACGGTCTCCTTTGTCGATGCCCCGGGCCACGAAACGCTGATGGCGACGATGCTTTCCGGTGCGTCGATCATGGACGGTGCGGTGCTGGTCGTGAGTGCAAGCGAACCAGTCCCACAGCCACAGACCGAAGAGCACCTGATGGCGCTCGATATCATCGGTATCGATAACATCGTTATTGCCCAGAACAAAATCGATCTGGTCGACGCCGACCGCGCCCGCGAGAACTACGATGAGATTCAGGAGTTCGTTGAGGGGACAGTCGCCGAAGACGCCCCCGTCGTCCCGATCAGCGCCGGTCAGGACGTCAATATGGATGTGCTGATCGGAGCGATCGAGGAGGAGATCCCGACGCCCGAGCGCGATCCCGATGCCGATGCAACGATGCACGTCGCCCGAAGTTTCGATATCAACCGTCCGGGCACCACCTGGGAGGACCTGACCGGCGGCGTCATCGGTGGCAGCCTCTCGAAAGGCGAACTCGAAAACGGCGAAACGATAGAGATCCGTCCCGGCCGTGAGGTCGAAGAGGGAGGTCAATCGGAGTACCAGCCCATCGAAACGGAGATCCGATCGCTACAGGCGGGCGGCGAAACGGTAGATCGTGTCTCGCCGGGTGGACTGCTCGGCGTCGGAACCGGCCTCGACCCCAGTCTCACGAAAGGCGACGCGCTCGCCGGACAGGTCGCCGGTCCCTCCGGAACGCTCCCGCCCACGTGGGAGAGCTTCGAGATGGAAGTCGACCTGCTCGACCGGATCGTCGGGCAGGAAAGCGGCAGTGTCGACGAGATCAGCACCGGTGAACCACTGATGCTGACAGTCGGCACGGCGACCACAGTCGGAGCCGTCACCAGCGCACGCGGCGACGAGTGCGAACTCAAACTCAAACGCCCGGTCTGCGCGGCCGAAGGGGACAAGATCGCGATCAACCGTCGCGTCGGTGCGCGCTGGCGGCTGATCGGCGTTGGAACGCTCAAAGGATAATCGGCGATGGCACCGACAGTCGCTGTCGACACGAACGCATTCATGATGCCAGTTGAACTCGATGTTCGGCTGTTCGACGAGCTCAATCGGTTACTCGATGGGTACGAGCCGGTAACCCCACAGGCAGTCGTCGAGGAGCTTCGAAAGCTCTCCGAGAAGGGCGGCAACGAAGGTATCGCGGCGAGCGTCGGACACGACCTGGCGACAGAACGGTGTCTCATCCTCGACACGGACGCGACGTACGCCGACGATGCGGTCGTCGAACTCGCCCGTGAGGGCACGGCCGAGTACGTCGTCACGAACGACCAGCCTCTTCAACAACGGGCGCTCGACGCGTCCGTTGCAGTAATTGGTTTAAGGGGCAAGAACAAACTCGCAATCACTCAACCATAGCCATGTACAAACGGGTCAGACTAAAGGATACAGTCGAAGTACCGCCGCGGGAGCTGGCAAACGTTACGCCGGATCTCGTGAAGAAACTGCTGCAGGACAAACTCGAAGGCCGGATGGACGAGGAGGTCGGCTCCGTCGTCAGCGTCGTCGATGTCCACGATATCGGCGACGGCGCGGTACTTCCGAACCGTCCGGGCGTCTACTACGAGGCCGAGTTCGACGCCGTCACGTTCGATCCGCAGATGCAGGAGGTCGTCGACGGAACCGTCGTCGAGGTCGTCGAGTTCGGCGCGTTCGTCGGCATCGGGCCGGTCGACGGGCTGCTCCACGTCTCGCAGATCTCCGACGAGTATCTCGCCTACGACGCCGAGAACCAGCGCCTCGCCTCGAACGAGTCGGACCAGGCACTCGCCGTCGACGACGCCGTCCGGGCACGGATCGTCACCAAGAGTATCGACGAGCGCAACCCCCGGGACTCGAAGATCGGACTCACCGCCAAACAGCCGGGACTGGGCAAGCACGGCTGGCTCGAAGACGAGCGGAGCAAGCGACAGGCGCAAGCCGGTGAGAGCTAATGGCCGAGGATCGTCTCGTCTGTCGGGAGTGTCACCGCGTTAACGATCCGGACGAGCAGAACTGCGTTGCCTGTGGCTCCAGCAGCCTCACCGAGGACTGGGCGGGCTACGTGTTTATCGCCCATCCCGAGGAAAGCCAGATCGCAACGGAGATGGAAGTGACCGAGCCGGGCGCGTACGCGCTGAAAGTCCGGTAACGTGTCTCCGGACGACGATCGCGACGATACAGATGTCGTCGTCACACTGCCCGAGGAGCTTCGGTCGGCGTTCAAAGAGCCACTGGGCCCAGTGTACACTGATCCGCAACTCCTTCTCGAAGACGCTGGCTCGCCGCTGATCGCCGTCGGGGATATCGTCACCTATCATTTCGAGCGTGTCGGCGTCCAGCCCGATGTCGTGCTCGTCGACGGGCGAACGAAGCGCCGCGAGGTCGACGACGAGGTTAGGGAGACGGTCGATGCCTTGCCGAATCAGATCGAGGCGGTGAACCCGGCCGGAACGCTCAGCGCGGAGCTGCTCTATGCCCTCGTGAACGCCCTCGACCGTGCGGAGGCGACGACGATCGTCGTCGATGGCGAAGAGGACCTCGCGGCGGTACCGGCGGTGCTCGCCGCCCCGGTTGGGGCATCGGTTGTCTACGGCCAACCGGACGAAGGAATGGTCAATGTACGGGTCACCGAGGAACGGAAAATGGAGTTCCGTGACCTACTATCTCGCATGGACGGCGACCACGAGCGGCTGTGGGCGCTACTGGAGTAATCGACTCACTCCGCCCCGGCGGATAGATGCTCCGAGAGGACGGACCGGACGCCGCGTCGAATCAACTTCGAGAGGGCCTGTTCGGAAATGTCGAATCGATCGGATAGTTCGCCGAGCGTCGTCCGACGAGGAACATCGAAAAACCCCTCCTCGAACGCGGCGGTGACCGCTTCGAGCTGTTTGTCAGTCATTGCACAGCCACGCATCGGGCCGGGAACCGTGTGGAGCTGTTCGATTTCAAACTGGATGTGAGACGATGTACAGTCGTCGTAGAGACGTCGCAGCGACCCATCGTCCGGGCCCCGAAGCCGCAGCGACCACGACCTATGCTCGCCGACAGCTTCAACCACGACAATACCTCGCTCGGAAAGCAGCCGAACGAAGTCAGTGTGAAAGTCGGGCGACCACTCTACGCGAACGAGCGACGAGTTCTCAACTGAACCATACGGCAGTGCACCGACCACCGAGTCCAGCGAACGAATCCGTGAGATCGTCTCGTCAGGGGAGGTACTGGTTATCCAGAGGAACTGTACCGGCTGTGTGCTGAAGTGTACTGCCCGCTCGAACTCGATCCGTGATACGGGCTCCGACGTCAACAAGTCTCCAAGAGGGAGCGCTGTTGGAGCTACTGAGACATCTGCGAGAACAGACATACTGGAAGTAGTCACTATATATATATATATATATATATATATATATATATTAGCTCATTGTTTTAAACACAATTACATGAAATTAACCACATCATCACACGACTTCAATGACATAGTCATTAGAATAGTTATTCTTTTTGACGGCCCCACACGATCGTAACTTCGGGAGATGAATGTGATGCAGACGAACGAGGGCTTTCGACCGAGTCGTCACTTCGACTTCCTCGTATTCGACGACGCGCCGAGCAAGCTCTTCCGGTGTGAGTGGGCCATCTGCTTGGGCGAGTTCGATGAGGACACACTTCCGAAACGGTGAGCTCAGAATAGTGTGTAACTCGGCTGGCGCGTCGAGAAAAGGTGTTATACCATGGCGTTGTAATACTTCGTCGATCGAAACAGGCTGCTCTGCGATACGGTCGCTTTCGCAGCGTCGACCGGAAAGATCGTCACCAGACATCTGTATCACATATCTCCGACGGCCATATTATGCTACAGGGTTGATTAGACAACAGTATTTTAAGTGACGGGAGATACGCTGGATACCTGCCGACCGATACTGTCGCCTCCTGAAAGACAGATCTCAGGAACGGATCGACTGCTACGGCGACGCGTTCGAAATCCTTTTACCCGTTTCAGCGGGAGTAATATGCAACTGAGTACACATGGACGTCGAAATCCTAGACGAAGACGAGAATCCGATGTTGCACCGTACCGACGTGACTTTCCAGATCGTTCACGAAGAAGCCACCCCCGAGCGCCTCTCCGTCCGCGACAGCCTCGCGGCGAAGCTCAACAAGGACGCCAGTGAGGTCGTTGTCCGCAAGCTCGACACCAAGTTCGGGATGCGAAAGACGATCGGCAAGGCGAAAGTTTACGAGAGCGCCGACCACGCACAGGACGTCGAGCAGGACCACATGCTCGAACGCAACAAGATCGAACTCGGCGAGGCCGAAGCCGAAGAAGCGGAGGAAGCCTGAATGCCCCGACACGAACTCTACAACGACGACGGAACGACCGACAACGAGCAGTGTCCGCGGTGTGGCGACGCGTTTCTGGCCGACCACGGCGACCGCCAGCACTGCGGTGCTTGCGGCTACACCGAGTGGGACTGACTCGGTGACCGACGCCTGTTGTGAGTGACCGACCGCGCGTTCTCGGAATCGAAGGCACAGCCTGGGCAGCCAGCGCAGCCGTCTATGATCCCGGGGAGGGTGTTTCTATCGAGACGGACGCCTACCAGCCCGAGAGCGGCGGCATCGATCCGAGCGAGGCCGCCGAGCACATGCACAACGCGATCCCGAAGGTCGTCGGGACGGCGCTCGATCATGCCGCGGGCCTGAGCGACGACGATCCGCCCATCGACGCGGTCGCCTTTTCACGAGGTCCCGGTCTCGGACCGTGTCTCCGGATCGTCGGAACCGCCGCACGTGCGCTTGCCCAGTCGCTCGACGTTCCCCTGATCGGTGTCAACCACATGGTTGCACACCTTGAGATCGGTCGTCATCGATCGGGCTTTGATTCCCCGGTCTGTCTGAACGCCAGCGGCGCGAACGCCCACGTACTGGGTTTTCATAATGGCCGGTATCAGGTCCTCGGCGAGACGATGGATACCGGTGCTGGCAACGCCATCGACAAGTTCACCCGCCACGTCGGCTGGTCCCATCCTGGCGGGCCGAAAGTCGAGGAGGCGGCTCGGGACGGTGAGTACACCGAACTTCCCTACGTTGTGAAGGGGATGGACTTCTCGTTTTCGGGGATCATGAGCGCCGCAAAACAGGAGTACGACGGGGGGACCCCGGTCGAGGACGTCTGTGTCGGCCTGCAGGAGACGATATTCGCCATGCTGACCGAGGTCGCCGAGCGGGCGCTCTCGCTGACCGGTAGCGACGAACTCGTTCTCGGCGGCGGCGTCGGACAGAACGAGCGACTGCGGGAGATGCTTGCGCTGATGTGCGAGCAACGCGGTGCACAGTTTTACGCCCCGGAACCGCGCTTCCTGCGGGACAACGCCGGGATGATCGCTGTCCTCGGCGCGACGATGTACGAAGCGGGTGATACAATCGGGATCGACGAGTCTGGGATCGACTCGGATTTCCGTCCCGACCAGGTGCCGGTAACGTGGCGCGATGAGGAAAGCGTCGCGCGCGGAGCGGTCGAATCGGATCGCCAGCAGGGCGCGGAAGCGACGGTCCGGATCGAGGGCGACCGCGTCTACAAAGAACGAGCTCCCAAGACGTACCGCCACCCGGACCTCGACGCCCGCCTCCGGCGGGAGCGGACGACGCTCGAGGCCCGCCTCACCAGCGAGGCGCGGCGAAATGGCGTGCCGACGCCGCTCGTGCTGGACGTCGACCGGCGGGAGGCGACGATCACCTTCGAGCGCGTGGGGCGATCGGACCTGCAGGCCGACCTGACCGAAGAGCGCGTCAGGACGGTGGGCAAACACCTCGCGGCCCTGCACGCCGCCGGGATCGTCCACGGTGACCCGACGACCCGGAACATTCGCATCGACGACAGGCGCGTCTACATGATCGACTTCGGGCTGGGTTATTACTCCGATCACGTCGAAGACTACGCGATGGATCTGCACGTCTTCGAGCAGAGTCTGGATGGCACCGCAGCGGACCCCTCCGCGATGCGCGCTGCGTTCGAGGACGGCTACGCGGCGGCAGGCGAGCAGCGAGTTCTCGACCAGTTACGCGAGATCGAAGGGCGTGGTCGATACCAGTAGCGCAGGTTGACCGTCGTTACTCGCTTCGACCGATCGCGCGCGCCGGGGCGGCATCCGCCTCGGTCAGTGGAAGCGGCGACACGTCAAGGCGAAACTCCGAGGGTACCACTTCGAGATTGGTGAGGTTCTCGACGATCAGCTTTCCAGTCCCGAGTATCGCATGGTGGGCCGGGACGCCTGCCGAATCCCCCGGCGCTTGCGATTCGCTGCCTGTTGGATCGACGTTTAGTGCGTCGATGCCGGCGTGACAGTCCATGTCGGCGACACGTCGGGCCGTCTCGGGCGCGAGATAGGGATGGTCGAGATACCGCTCGTCGGGCCAGTGGGCGTCCCAGCCGGTATGAAAGACGAGCGCGTCGGCGTCCGGATCGGTCGGCAGGACGGTGGGTGGGATCGGCTCACCGGCTCTATACCCGGTGCAGTCCAGTTTCACTGCGTCCATCGAGAACGTCTCGACGGGGAACGAATCCAGCGTCACCCCGTTCGGTTCGGTGTGGGCGGGCGCGTCGATGTGTGTGCCGCTGTGGCTTCCGAGGGAGAGTGCGGTGACACGGTAGCCGTCGGCATCGTGGCTTGCGTGCGGGTTGAGTGAGACAGTTGGATCGCCAGGGTACACGGGAACGTCCTCGTCGAGGGGCTGGGAGAGATCGAAAATGGTCATAGCCGCTCATTGGGCCCGAGCAGCCTAACGGTTCCCCACTACTCCGATTCGGCGGGGGTCGCCGCGCCGCCGCTGGCGTCCGGATCGGGATCCGCGTAGATCGATTCGATCTCGTCGGCGTACATGTCGAAGATGTTCCGGCGTTTCTTCTTCATCGTCGGCGTCAGCAGGTCGTTATCCTCGGTGAACTCGATCGGCACGAGTCGGAACTGTTTGATCTGCTCGTGGTGCTCGAAGTCCTCGTTGACCGCGTCGACTTCTCGCTGGATTCGCTCGACGACGCGCTCGTCACGACAGAGTTCTCCCGTATCGTCGGGAAGGTCGATCCCCTCGCCGTCCGCCCACTCGCGGACCCGCTCCACGTTCGGCACCAGCAACGCGCCGACGAACTTTCGGCCGTCGCCGACGACGAAACACTGCTCGACCAGCTGGTTCGAGGCGAAGGCGTCCTCGATGGGGGCAGGAGCGACGTTTTTCCCCGTCGAGAGCACGAGTAGCTGTTTCGCGCGCTCGCGGAAGACCAGGTAGTCATCGGGGCGTTGCTGGACGATGTCGCCGGTTCGGAACCAGCGCCCGTCCTCGTCCTCGACGAACGCCTCCTCGGTGGCCTCGGGTTTCTCCCAGTATCCCTCGGCGACGTTCGGTCCCTGCACGAGCAACTCGCCGATCTTACCCATCGCGTCGTCGAACTGCTGGCGGGGGACCACGGAGGTGTCGATCTTGACCTCGACGTCGGGCAGCGGGAGGCCGATCGTGCCGATCTTGGTGTCCTCCGCCGGGTTCGTCGAGACGACCGGGGAGGTCTCGGTCAGCCCATAGCCCTCGTAGATCGGCAAACCCATCCCGTGATAGAGTCGACAGAGATCGGGCGAGAGCGTCCCGCCGCCGGAGTTCATGATCTCGATATTGCCACCGAGGGCGTCACGGACGTCCGAGAACACGAGCGTGTCGGCGATCTTCATCTTCGTCCTGAGGCCGATCCCCGGTGACTGGGCCTGCTGGTAGGATTTGCTTACCTCTGTTGCCCACTCGAAGATCCGCGCTTTGATATCGGACTCCTGGGCCTGCTCGCGGATCGCGTCGTACATCTTTTCGTAGACCCGTGGCACGCTCGTCGAGGCTGTCGGGCGGACCGCCTGAAAGTCGTCTTTGAGCGTGTCGGTGCTTTCCGCGTAGGCGACGGTCGCGCCGACCGCGAACATCAGGAAGTGGCCGACAGTGCGTTCGTAGACGTGTGCAAGTGGGAGGAAGGAGACGGTGTCAGTATCTGTATCGAGCGTCGGCAGGTCCGCGGTCTTGTCTGGCCGGGGAGCGTATCGTCTGTACGTCTGGTTGACGTTCGCCCGGAGGTTCCGGTGGGTGAGCTTGACGCCTTTGGGCTGGCCCGTGGTTCCGGAGGTGTAGATCAGGGTTGCGAGATCATCGACCTCCTGCTCGTCGATCCACCCCTCGAAGACGTCTGGATCGAACGCCCTCTCGCCGAGCGTGTGGACCTCCGCGAGCGTGTATATCCCCTCGTCCGTTCGGTCCTGATACTCCTGATCCAGTTCGTCCATCGACACGATGAACTCCAGATCGAGCCCGTCGGCAACCGAGAGTACGCGTTCGAGGTGATCCTGATTCTCGACGACCACACCCGTCGCGTCGGGATCGTCGAGCAGGTACTCGACCTGTGCCTCCGAGGAGCTTTCATAGATAGTCGTCACGACCGCACCCGCCGAGAGGAGCGCAAAGTCGCTCTGTGCCCACTCCATGCGAGTGTCACCGAAGATGGCGACACGATCACCGGCCTCGACCCCTAGTTCGTGGAACCCCGCGGCGAGTCGTCGAACGACCTTCGCCATCTCGTCGTACGTAATTTCTGTGAACTCACCGTCCGGTGCCGCCTCGACTACCGGCCCAGCCAGCGATCGATCGTAGATACCGCCCTTGTAGCGCTGTGCTGGCCGGTCAGCGTTCCGCTCGACCGTCTCGGCGAACAGCCGAGGGATAGTGGTCATGCCCGTTACATCGTCAGTGTACTCCCGTTCGGCCTGTCGCCAGCTCATGATCTATCTGACAATCCCATTCGATAATAATAAATCGGGTGGGTTATTTCACCGCGCCTCACCCCCAGAGAACACGACACATGTCGAATACGGGGTTACAAAACCGAGTCAGTCCTCGTACATATCCTCGATCTGTGCCTCGAAGCGGTCGATGATGTTCCGTCGCTTCTTCTTCATCGTCGGCGTCATCAGGTCGTTATCCTCGGTGAACTCCTCGGAGACGAGGCGGAACTTCTTGATCGTCTCGTAGGACTCGAAGTTTTCGTTGACCGTGTCTACTTCCTCCTGAATCCGCTCGCGGACGCGGTCGTCCTCGATAAGCGCACTGTGACTGGCGGGTAGGTCAATTCCTTCCTCCTCAGCCCACGAGCGGATCCCATCTACGTTCGGCGCGATCAGCGCGCCAACGAACTTCCGGCTGTCGCCGACGACCATGCACTGCTCGACGACCTCGCTAGAGGCGAAAGCGTCCTCGATCGGGGCTGGCGCGACGTTTTTGCCGGTCGAGAGCACCATGATCTGTTTTGCTCGCTCTTTGAACTCGATGTAGTCGTCCGGACGTAGATGGACGATGTCACCTGTCCGGAACCAGCGGTCGGTCTCGGTGTCCCCGCCATCAGCAGAGGCCGCCTCACTCTCTAGCTCGGTGAACGCACCCGCGGTGGCGTCGGGCTTCTCCCAGTACCCCTCGGTGACGTTGGGCCCCCGAACGAGCAACTCACCGACCTCGCCGGGTAGATCCGCGAACTCGTCGCCTGCGAGACTCTCGTCGATCCGGACGTCGACGTCGACGACCGGAGGACCGATCGTCCCGACCTTCGGCTCCTCGGGCGGGTTGACGGCGACGACGGGCGAGGTCTCGGTCAGGCCGTACCCCTCCATGATCGGCAGGCCCATCCCGTGATACAGTGCACAGAGTTCGGCCGAGAGGCTGCCGCCGCCGCTGATGAAGAATTCGATATTTCCACCAAGCGCCTCCTTGACCGTGCTGAAAACGAGTCTGTCCGCCACGGTCCGCTTCGTCTCGAGGACGAAACCGGGGTCGTCGGTCTCGTGATACGTCTGTCCTACGTCGGTCGCCCACGCGAAGATTCGGGCTTTGATGTCGGATTCCTGGGCCTGCTCGCGGATCGCATCGTACATTTTCTCGTAGACGCGGGGTACACTCGTCGCGGTCGTCGGCCCGACCTGTTCGAAGTCCGCCTGAATGGTGTCGGAGCTCTCGGCGTAGGCGACGCAGGCCCCGACGCCGAACATGAGGAAGTGCCCGGCCATCCGCTCGAAAACGTGTGCGAGCGGCAGGAAGGAAACGGTTCTGGTGTGTTCGTCGATGACCGGCGTATCGCCCTTGTCCGGGCGGGGGCCGTACCGCCTGTACACCTGATTGACGTTCGACCGGAAGTTGGCGTGGGTCAACTGGACGCCCTTGGGCTTGCCCGTGGTACCCGACGTGTATATCAGACTGGCGAGATCCTCCACGTCACGCTCGTCGAGCCACCCCTCGTACTCCTCGGGATCGTAGAGATCCGCGCCGCGGTCGTGGACCTCCGCGAGCGTGTAGATGTCTTCACGGTCGTACGCGTCGTCGCGCTGGTTGAATTCGTCAATCACGACGATGAACTCCAGATCCAACTCGTCCTCGACGGAGAGAACCCGATCGAGCAGTTCCTCGTTCTCGACGACGACACCCGCTGCCCCCGGGTCGTCGAGCAAGTACTGGGCCTGATGTGGTGAGGAGCCTGTGTAGACTGTTGTGACGACGCCGCCCGCCGCGAGCACGGCGAAGTCGGTCTGTGCCCACTCCATGCGGGTGTCGGCAAAGAGACCAACACGAGTGCCGTCCACGACACCGAGATCACGGAACCCTGCTGCGAGATGGTGCACGATATCGCGCAGCTCGGCGTATGGGATGGCCCGGAACTCGTCGTCGGGCGCTTCGGGGAGCACGGTCTCGGTCAGCGAGCGATCGTAGACGCCACCCTTGTACTGCTGGGCGGGTCGATCGGTGTGGCGCTCGGCTGCCGCCTCGAACAGCCGCGGCAACGTGGTCAGCTCGGTCACGTGATCGTCGAACTCCGCTTCGGCGTCCCTCCAGTTCATATCTGTGTGACTGTTGACCATCATAATAAAACAGCATGAACGTAGTCGCAGTTTGGAGTTGTTTTACAGCCGATCAAGATAGCCGAGTACGCCCCGGACGTTCATTGCGGTCTCCGCGCGGGTCTTGTGCTCGCCCCAGACCTGGATCAGATCCTCGTCGACGCCGTCGACGAAGTGGTCCACGACGGCGTCGTCGTTGCCGAGGACTTTGCGCTTCTCCTCGACTTCTTCGACCCACTCGGTGAGGACAGTCTCGTACTCATCGAGCAGGTCGGCGGTCGGCGCTGGTCCGAAGTGGGCAAACAGCAGCGTCTCCGGATCGATCTCCCGGAGCGTCTCGATGTCGTCCAGCGCGGTTTCGAGGTCGAAGTTCGACGGCGGCGAGGTCGGTTCGATCCGTTCCAGTTCAGGTACATAAATCCCGGCAGCGTCGGCGGTAAAGACCGCGTCGTTCGCCGGATCCTCGAAGATGATCTGATGGGGCGCATGACCCGGCGCGTGGTGGACTCGAAGTTCGTGATCGCCCAGATCGATCACGTCGCCATCGGTGAGCGCCCGGAGACGGTCCTCGGGAACCGGTTTCGGATCGGTGTAGTACTGCCACTGATCGCCGACAGCAGCTTTAGTTCCCTCTACCAGCCGTGCTGGGTCGGCGAGATGCGGCACCCCGATCTCGTGAGTGTAGACGTCCGCGTTCGGACAGTCCGCGGCAAGAAAGCCCGCCCCTCCGGCGTGGTCGAGATGAACGTGCGTGGGCGCGATCACCTTAATCTCCTCGGTGGTAATCCCGACCGTGCCGATGGCATCCTTCACGTACTCGTAGTTCGTCCCGATCCCGGTATCGACGACTGCGGGACGTTCGGCGTCGAGAACGTACACCGCGCCGTAGCTCGGCGAGTCGTACATCCCGGTGTCGACGTAATAGAGGTCGGTACACGAACCCATCGTCACTTCGGTGACGTCGCCTGCGGCCATATCGGAAGACCGTGTGGCAGGGTAAAAGAGGTTACTCGACTCACCGAGTTTCTTGCGTGAGAAACGCTTATGGGAATTGGGAGAACATACTCGACCCAATGCGTTATTGTCACGAGTGCGAGGCGGAAGTCGGGCCGAAGGCGACCGAGTGTGGGGACTGTGGCGCGGATCTAATGGGGTCGACGGCGAACTCGCAGGGCTCCGTGGCTGGGAGCAACAGTGGCCCGCTGGCCAGTCTCCGTGGGCTGTTCGACCGCGGTGGCGACGCCGGATCATCCGCAGAGGCGAAGACGGATGGCGGCTCGAACGATTCGGATGGTGGGTCGGACGACTCGGATAATGACTCCGATGACGGCGGCCTTCTCGCATCGATCAGGAATCGGTTCTGATTCACTCGCCGATCTCGGAGTCGGTGCATCGACACGGTTTTGCCGCGCGCACCTGAAGCAACTCGCAAGAATGCTCGATAGAACCATGCTCCGGGAGGACCCCGAACAGGTCCGCCGGGCAGTCGACGTAAAAGGCGTCGACGACGTCGACGTCGACGAGATTATCGCGCTCGACGAAGAGTGGCGCGAGCTGAAAGCACGCGGCGACGACCTTCGTCACGACCGGAACGAGGTCAGTCGCCAGATCGGTGAGTACAAACAGGCCGGTGAAGAGGAGAAAGCGCAAGCAGCGATCGAGCGCTCCCAGGAACTCAAAGACGAACTGGAGAGCGTCGAAGCTCGCGCCGACGAGCTCAAATCCGAGATCGACGAACGGATGCTCGAACTCCCCAACATCCCCCACGAGGACGCGCCGGTCGGCGACGACGAGAGCGACAACGTCGAGGTCGACCGATGGGGCTTCGAGGACCGCCGCGAACTTCCCGACGACCTCGTTCCCCACTACGATCTGGGAGAGGAACTCGACGTACTCGATTTCGAGCGCGGTGCAAAGGTCACTGGTGGCGGCTTCCAGTTCATCAAAGGAGAGGGAGCCATGCTGGAGCATGCCCTCATCCAGTTCATGCTGGACGTCCACCGCGAGCAGGGGTATCTCGATGTGCTTCCACCCATCCCTGTCAACTCCGCGTCGATGGAGGGCACCGGGCAGTTGCCGAAGTTCGCGGAGGACGCCTACCGCGTCGGCGCGCGACAGGACGACGAGTACGACGAGGACGACCTCTGGCTACTACCGACCGCCGAGGTGCCAGTCACCAACATGTACCGCGACGAAATTCTGCTGGACGACGACCTTCCGGTCAAACATCAGGCGTTCTCGCCGAACTTCCGCCGCGAGGCTGGCGAACACGGAACGGAGACGCGGGGATACGTCCGTGTCCACCAGTTCCACAAGGTCGAACTCGTCAATTTCGTTCGCCCGGAGTCGAGTTACGATCGTCTCGACTCGATCGTCGAGGAGGCTACGGCGGTACTCGAACGGCTCGGCCTCCCGTATCGAGTGCTGGAGATGTGTACGGGAGATATGGGCTTCACGCAGGCCAGAAAGTACGACATCGAGGTGTGGGCTCCGGCGGACGACATGGAAGACGGCCCCGCGGAGGGAGGGCGCTGGCTCGAAGTCTCCTCGGCGTCGAACTTCGAGGACTTCCAGGCAAGACGGGCTGGCCTGCGCTACCGGCCAGAACGCCACGAGTCGGCGGAGTATCTCCACACGCTCAACGCCTCCGGGCTCGCCGTCCCACGGGTTATGGTTGCGATCATGGAGTACTACCAGAACGAGGACGGTACCGTCACGGTTCCCGAAGCGTTGCGCCCCTACATGGGCGGCACAGAGCGTATCGAAGGACACGACCCTGTCGGCGAGTCGGCACTCGGTGCGGGCGAGCGCGAGTAGTCCCTCTTCGACCCCTTCTCAGAGATACGAGCCGCTACCAGTTTCAGGATTCGACCCGTTCCGGATGCCCCTGCGTGTACGTCCGGACGCTCTCGATCCGCCCGTCTGTGACGGTGTGGATATCCGCGAACCGAAAGAGCGACTCTCCGTGCGAGTCGAGCAGTTGCCCCTGCACGGCGGCTCCGTTCCCGTTCGTAAACACCCTTTCTATCTCGTGGGTCGTGTCGGTCATCGGTCGGTCCTCGCGCATGAACGAGACGAACGCGTCCCGACCCTCGAAAGTCCGATCGGGTCGATAGTGCGTGAATCCGGGGACGAGCAGGTCGGTGAGATCGTCGTAGCGGTGCTCATCGAGGGCGGCGTAGAACGCGCGGATGGTCGCGTCGGCGTCGGCCATACAGGCGAGTGCGTGCCGAGGGGTAACAAGCGCTGTGGACCGGAACGGTCATCGGCCCGGGGGCGAAAGCGGATATATGATCTATGCGGATCTCCACGCCCACACGACGCGCTCGGACGGCTCGCTAACGCTTGACACGCTCTCTGCCGCCGCACGCGAAGCAGGCGTCTCCGTCGTCGCGGTCACCGATCACGACCGGCTCCACCCCGACATCGAGCCGCCGGTCGACGTCATCGACAATCTCACCGTCGTGAGGGGGATCGAGCTTCGCGTCGAGACGCCGCGCGGCCAGCGCGTCGACCTGCTGGGCTACGGTGCACGGGGGACCACCGAGCTAACTACGGAACTCGATCGGATCCAGCGCGACCGGATCGGGCGCGGGCGGGCGATGGTCGAGCGGTGTGAAGACCGACTCGGTGTGGATCTCGGTCTCACCGTCGAGGAAGGCTTTGGTCGGCCACACCTCGCGCGGGCGATCGAGGCACACCCGGAAACGGGGCTATCCTACGAGGATGCGTTCGACGAGTTGATCGGCAACGATGGGCCGTGTTTCGTCGCCCGGGACGTGACGCCGTTCGAAGAGGGACGGCAGCTTCTGGACGACGCGTGTGGGCTGGTTGGGCTGGCACATCCGCTGCGCTATGCCGAGCCCGAGGCGGCGCTGGCGTTGACAGCCGATCTCGACGCAGTGGAGCGGTTCTATCCGTACGGTCGCCCGGTTGATACTGCACCTGTCGACCGGGTGATCCGCGACCACGATCTGATCGCAACTGGGGGTACCGACGCGCACGAAATGGAACTCGGGCGAGCAGGACTCGACGAGGACGGGTACCGACCGATTGCCACAGCGCTCGGACGTACTGAGGGTTGATTCGTCGGCTCCGATAACGCAGGCTTCAAACGGTGTCGGCCCCTATCGGCAGGTATGCAGTGCCACTACTGTGACGAGACCGCTTCCGTCGCCGCCGAGTCCGACGGTATCAAGGTCGGACTCTGCGAGGATCACTTCCAGGAGCGGCTCGAAGAGCTGGCCGAATCCGACGCGCTTGACGAGCTACGGGAAAGCGTCGACGTGGATCATCAGGAGTAGTTCTCTCGACCCATAGTGCGACCGCAATCCGACGTAGCGACTGCTGTGTTTCGATGGCGATCCGTACCCCTTAGTGAACGCGGCCCTGTCTGGGAGTATGGAACAGATGGACGGCACCACGGTGACTGCCTGCGAACGCTGTCCCGAACTGTGTGACTCCCGTAGCCGGATAGTCAACGGCGTCGGCCCCGAAGATGCTGACATCGTCTTCGTCGGGGAAGCACCCGGTGCAACCGAGGACGAACGCGGCGAACCGTTCGTCGGCCGGAGCGGCGACGTACTCGACGAGGCGCTGCGAGACGTCGGACTTGCACGCGCGGACGTCAGGATCACGAACTGCGTGCGCTGTCGCCCGCCAGAGAACCGCGATCCGACCGACGAGGAACTGAACAACTGCAGGCCGTATCTGGACCGGGAACTCGAACGTATCGATCCACAGATCGTCGTCACGCTCGGGAAAGTCCCCAGCGAGCACGTTCTGGGGCGATCCGTGGGAATCACGTCGGAAGCCGGACGCATCGAGGACGTTCGGATCGGCGGGAGGTCACACCGCGTCCTGCTGTCGGTGCATCCCGCAGCCACGCTGTACGACCGGAGCCAGCGCGACACCTTCGAGGAGACCATCGCTACCGCGGCGGATCTCGGTGGTAGTGGTGGATCGGGTGGGCAGGCGCGACTCGGCGATTACTGACCGGGTCTCTCGTAGAACGTACCGGTTACCGGTACGTACTGGTCTCAGAGAACACCGACGGGAAACTGATCGAGTACTCCCGAACGCACCACAGTTCCCTTTGCGGGGATTGCAAAACCTAAATGCCCGGCCCCCCCAGAGAGAGGTAATGAACGGGAATCGGTTCGGTCGCCTCTTCCAGGTGACCACGTTCGGCGAAAGTCACGGCGAGGCGATGGGCGTCACTATCTCGGGCTGTCCCGCGGGGCTGGAACTCTCCGAGGACGACATTCAGGGCGATCTCGACCGGCGCAAACCCGGTCAGTCGATGATCTCGACGTCCAGGGGCGAACCCGACGCCGTCTCGATCAAAAGCGGGATTCAGGACGGCTATACCACCGGCACGCCCATCGGCATGGTCATCCAGAACAAGGACGCCCGGTCGGGCAAGTACGAACCCTTCATCACCGCGCCCCGTCCGTCTCACGGCGACTTTACCTACTCGGCGAAGTTCGGTACGCGAAACTGGGGCGGGGGCGGGCGTTCCTCGGCGCGAGAGACCGTGAACTGGGTCGCCGCCGGTGCGGTGGCAAAGAAACTGCTCGCGAACGAGGGAATCGAGCTCAAAGCTCACGTCAACCAGATCGGTGACATCGAAGCACCCGAAGTCTCCTTCGAGCAGATGCTCGAACACAGCGAGGACAACGACGTCCGCTGTGCTGATCCCGACGCCGCAGCGGAGATGCAGGAGTTAATCGAGAGCTACCAGGAGGAGGGCGACTCGATCGGGGGCTCGATCTACTTCGAGGCCCGCGGCGTTCCGGTCGGTCTCGGGGCGCCACGCTTTGACTCGCTGTCCGCACGGCTTGGACAGGCCATGATGTCGGTCCCCGCAACGACTGCTTTCGAGTTCGGCCTCGGTACCGAGGCCGCCGAGTGGACCGGCAAGGAGCGAAACGACGACTGGACGTTCGACGACGAGGGCACCCCCGTTCCGGTCGAAAATGACCACGGCGGGATTCAGGGTGGTATCTCCAGCGGCGAGCCGATCTACGGTGAGGTGACGCTTCACGCTCCAACCTCGATTCCGAAGACCCAGCAGACCGCCGACTGGGAAACGGGTGAACTCAAAGACGAGAAAGTGATCGGGCGACACGATCCCGTCCTGCCGCCACGGGGCGTCCCGGTCGTCGAGGCGATGCTGGCGCTGACGCTCGTGGACTTCATGTTGCTCTCCGGTCGGATCAACCCTGACCGTGTCGACGACCAGCCGGGCGAGTACGATACCGACTACCACCCGAGCAACCCGCGCAACGAGTGATGAACGTCGGCGTCGGCAGTACGAATCCGGTCAAGATCAGCGCGGTCGAGGACGCGTTCTCGGATCTTCCGGGTGTCCAGGTCGAGGGGATTGCTGTCGACTCGGGCGTCCCCGAACAGCCCTGGGGTCGTGCGGAGACGATCGAGGGAGCGGAGAACCGTGCCCGACGTGCGCTCGATGCCGGACACTACGATCTCGGGGTCGGCATCGAGGGAGGCGTCGAGGAGATCGACGAGATACCCGGAGTTTCGTTGATCATGTGGGCTGCCGTGACCGACGGCGATCGGCTGGTTCGTGGCGGCGGGCCGACGCTCCCGCTCCCGGGACGTGTCGGTGAGCGACTCCAAACGGGCGAGGAACTGGGTCCGATTCTGGACGACGAACTCGATCGAGAGAACGTCGCCAGACAGGAAGGTGCGGCGGGCGTCCTGACTGGCGACACTATTTCGCGCCAGTCGGCACTGGTCCACGCAGTCGCGGGCGCGATCGGTCCGTTCGTCACCGACGAGTACGTGCGTTAGCCAGACGTACCAACGGGATGTTCCGAAGCGTCAGTTCGTGGCATTCGGTAGACGAAAACCACCAGACTGCATCGGATTAACTGACCGTACCAAACCCGCTAAGTCAGTTCTGTCCCTGTACTGTAGTATGAGCACGACCGCCGCGACGACTGCCGCCGACGGACTGAACCTCGACCTGAACGAGAAACAACACCGGATCCTCGCGTACCTCCGCGAGAAAGGAGCCACAAAAACCTACTTCAAGTCCCGGAACATCGGCAAAGCGCTGGATATGACGGCCAAAGAAGTCGGCGCAAACATGACCGCAATTCAGGAGGGGGAGGCGGATATCGACGTCGAGAAGTGGGGTTACTCGTCGAGTACGACCTGGAAAGTAACAGTCTAGGGATCGAAGCGGATCAGTTCGTCCGCATCGGCAGCCAGCGCCTGAGCATCCGGGCCAAACGAGTCGGCGTACCGAACGACAATAGTCAGTACGGTCTCGGGTTCGACGACCGCATAGCCGTCTTCGCGTGCGAGCAGTCCGGCTTCTTCCAGCTTTTTGGCATACTTGCTCACCGTCGGCTGTGATACCTCGAGCGCTGTGGCAAGCGTACTGCCTGTCGCATCGGGATCGCGGAGCAGTTCGATGATCATGCCCCGAGGCGTTTCTCGCCGGAGAAAGCCCAGTGCTACCTGCTCGAACGTGGAAAACCGGTTGGCGGGGAAGTACCGCCTGTAGTCGCCGTCACGGCGGGTCTCGACACGTCCGGAATCGACGAGTTCGCGGAGATGGTGCTGGGCTTCACCAGTACCTAGCTGGAGGTCGTCACGGATTTTCGAGAAGTGAGCGCCCGGTGTCGTTGAAAGGTAGCCCGCTATCGCGGACCGACGCTCGCTTCGGCCCTCTCGGTCTTCTTCGGACCCCGCTGCCATCCCGGCGAGCGGGCTAGCCGCTCCAAGTGCAGCGAATCGGCGCAACGTTGCGCGCTTGCCCTCGTCGACCGGACGCTCTGGCATCTACTGCGGTATAGAGGACTGCGTAATAAAACCGCTTCGGGTGGGTTACTGCACTTCGTCTTCGAGTTCGACGTTACCTTCTTCGATCTCCTCGTCCATTTCGTCGATCACTTCGTCGGCGCTTTTGATGCCGGTGCCTGCCTTGCCTTCCTTGATCTTCTGGGCCTCTTCTTCCATCGCTTCGATATCCATCTCGGCTTCCTCGTCGATCTCGCCGAGGATCTCCTCGATGTCGTTCAGGCCGAGCAGTTCGGCCGTGTCGTCGTCGAAGTCCAGACTGTCGAGGGCGCTGGTCTGCTGCTGGACATCACTCCCCGAGAGGTGTTTGCCGTAGCGGCCGATCATGGATGTGAGCTCCTGAGGCATGACGAAGGTCGTCGATTCGCCCTTGCCGATCTCTTCTAACGTCTCCATCCCCTGATCGATAATAGCGCGTTCGCCCATCGATTCGGCGGATTTCGCGCGAAGCACGGTCGAAATCGAGTCACCCTGTGCTTCGAGGATCTGGCTCTGTTTCTCACCCTGCGCGCGGATGATGTTGGACTGCTTGTCACCTTCTGCCTTCTCGACGGCGCTCCGTCGTTCACCCTGTGCTTCCAGAATCATCGCACGGCGACGCCGTTCCGCGGATGTCTGTTTCTCCATTGCCTGCTGGACGTCCTTGGAGGGGTTGACCTCGCGGACCTCGACTGACTCGACGCGGATCCCCCACTCGTCGGTGGGTTCGTCGAGTTCCTTTCGGATCTTCGCGTTGATCTCCTGGCGTTTGTTCAGCGTGTCGTCGAGTTCCATGTCACCCAGCACGGCACGGAGGGTGGTCTGGGCGAGGTTCGAGACGGCCTTCTTGTAGTTGTCCACTTCGAGGAACGCCTTCTTGGCGTCCATCACCTTGATGTAGACGACGGCGTCGGCGGTCACCGGGGAGTTGTCACGGGTGATCGCCTCCTGTCGTGGGACATCAAGCGTCTGTGTACGCATGTCGAACGCGTACGTCCGCGAGACGAACGGCGGGACGAAGTTGATACCGGGCTGGAGGAGTTTTCGGTACTCGCCAAAGACCGTCAGTGCACGCTTTTCGTACGCATCGACGATCTCGACCATGCTTGCAACCGTTACGATCGCGAGCAACAGGACGAGTCCGACCAGCAAGGTTGGACCAAGTCCGATCAGGGCAATTGTGACTGCCATATAAATAATTGCGGATCCGGACGTAAAAATACTTCTCGTTTCGTATCACAGACCAGTCAGGACTGGCAGCGTCTCATTCTGTCGCTCGTTCGGTTTCGGTGCTATCGGACTCTGCCGGAGGCGAGTCGACAGCTTCTGCTTCGTCTTCATCGCCACCTTCCGGTTCGACGTCACTCTCGCCGAGTTCGCGGTCGCGAGCGAGCGCCCGGTCGATCTCGTCTTCGTCGAGATGCTCGAACGAGTCGACGGTGAGCACGTTGCCCCCGCCGGGATCCACGACGATCACTTCCGTTCCCTCCTCGATCTCCTGATCCATACTGCGAGCCTGGTAGAAGGGATTGAACCCCCCTTCTTCGAGTTTGATCTGTCCGTCAGTTTTCGTAACTCGCTCGGTGACGTAGCCAGTTTGGCCGGTAAGCGAGTCCGAGTTACTCGTCTGCCCCGCCTCCGTACCGCCATAGAGATCGAACTCACGATAAATAAACAGGGCGACAGCGCCGGTCACGAGCACCATCCCGGCCAGGGCGAGCGTCGAGACGGGCCCCCCGAGTACGCCACCGATAGCTAGTCCCAGCAATCCCGCCACCAGCAGGGCGACGCCGAGGACGATGAAGTTCGCGCCGGGAGCCATCGCTTCCATCATAAGCAGGATGATCCCTGCGATCACGAGTAGCGTCGGCGCGTCGATAGCCTGCAAGACCATACTCGTCTTTGGGGATGCGGTGGATTAACTGTTTTCACGCGCTAAGTCCCCTCCCTCAAGGAGTCGTTCGAGAGACCTGTGCACTCTTGTGATCACGAAACGTTTCGATTTCCGGAGTGCCCCGTGGCATCCGCCATGTCGATCCGTGAATTCAGGAATATCGAGGCGAATTCGCGGGTTCAGTACGTTCGCGCGAAGTACGCCGTCTCCTCGGCGGGATCGTCACAGATCGCACACTTGTCGTGGACCGGCTCCTCGTCACGATCGAGCGGGCACATGACGATTTCGGCGGCGATCTCGTCTTTGATCACGGTCTCGCAGGCCTCGTCACCACACCAGCCACATTCGACGTAGCCGCCGTGCTGGCCGATGGTCCCGAGGATCTCGGGCGGGCTCTCGGCCTCGCGGACGTTTTCCTCTAAGTTCTCCTCGGCGGCGTCGTACAGTTTGTCGTACACGTCGTCGAAGTGTTCCTCGGCCGTCTCGGCGATATCCTCGCGATCCTCGACGATCGATTCGCCGTCGGGACGGTGGACGATCGTGACTTCTTCGTCCTCGACCTCGTGGGGGCCGATCTCGAAGCGGACCGGGACGCCGTTTAGCTCGTGTTCGTTGAACTTGAAACCGGGATTGCGCTCGTCCCGGTCGTCCAGTTCGACGGAGATGCCTGCCGCCTCGAGCTCGTCGGCGATCTCCTCGGCGTACTCCAGCACGTCGTCTTTCGTGTCTTCCTGCCAGATGGGGACGATCGCGACCTGTGTGGGTGCGATGGTAGGGGGGAGGACGAGCCCCTGATCGTCGCTGTGGGTCATGATCAGCGCGCCCAGCGAGCGCCACGACAGTCCCCACGAGGTGGTGTGAGCGACCTGTTCGTCCTCGTTCTCGTCGGTGTAGGTGAGATCGAACGCTTCGGCAAAGCTCGTTCCGAGGTAGTGACTTGTCGCGCTCTGGACGGACTTCCCGTCGGGCATCAGCGCCTCGACCGTCGTCGTGGTGTGTGCGCCGGGGAACTTGTCGTGTTCGGGCTTGCGGCCGCGCATGACCGGAATCGCGAGGACGTCCTCGAACAGCTGCTCGTACTGATCGAGCCGGAGCATCGTCTCGTCCCAGGCTCCGCCCTCGTCCTCGTGGGCGGTGTGGCCCTCCTGCCAGAGGAACTCCTTGGTGCGGAAGAAGGGTTTGGTCTCGGTGGCTTCCCACCGGACCACGCTACACCACTGGTTCAGGCGCAAGGGGAGGTCCCGATGGCTGCGCGTCCACTCGGCCATGAAAGGGGCGATGATACTCTCGCTGGTCGGGCGGACGGCGAGGCGCTCTTCGAGTTCGTCGTGACCGCCGTGGGTGACCCAGGCGACCTCGGGATCGAACCCTTCGACGATGTCTTTCTCCCGTTCGAGGAAGCTTTCGGGGATGAACATCGGGAAGTAGGCGTTGGTCACGCCGGTCTCTTTGAACCAGCCGTCGAGCCGATCCTGTAGTGCTTCCCAGAGTGCATATCCCCGTGGGCGTGTGACGATAAATCCGCCCATGGGGGCATAATCCGCGAGTTTCGCCTTCTGGACGACTTCGGCGTACCAGTCGCCGGTCGCGTACTCCTTGCTCTCGGTGATACCGAGTTCTTGCTCGCTCATTGTAGGGTGTGTGTCCGCCCGGGGTAATAGACGAACCGATCCGGGCGAACGAGTCTCCCGTTGACCCCCTCGAAACGTCGGCTCGTCCGTCGAGTGGGTGACCGGTCGGGTTGCTCTACCCGCGTAGTTCCTCGGCAACGTCTTTTCCACTCATTATTTCGGGGATGACGACGGTGTCCGCGCCAGCACGGCGTGCTAACTGCTCGTACTCGCCATCACCGATGCGGACGATGAGTTCCGCCCGGGGGGCGAGCTCGCGCGCGACGATAGCGATCTGGATGTTGGCGTTCGTGTCGTCGATACCTGCAACGATCGTTTCGGCGGTGTCGACCGCGGCGCGTCGCTGTACTGCCTCTCGGATCGCGTCGCCGTCGACGACGAGGTGACCGTCCCGCTCGGCGCGAACGACGACGTCTTGCTCGCGTTCGATGACGACGATATCCCGCCCGACGGCCTCCAGTTGTTCGACGACGGTTCGCCCGAACATCCCGTACCCACAGACGACGGTGTGATTTTCCAGGTTTGCGATTGTTCGTTCCTGTTGCACGCGTTTGAGCTCCTCCGTGATCTGTCCGCCAAAGAGCGCCGCGACGACTGTCTGACCGATCCAGAGGCTCGCCACGACGAGGGCGACCCGGCTCGTGACGGCAAAGGCCTTGACGATCGTTTCGGGGCCGGCGTGCTCCCGGAAGTGGATGCCGATGTTCGCCGGACTGATGAGCCAATAGGCGGCCTCGATGGGCCCGACATCTGCGAGGAGGACGAACCCGCCGATCGAGGCAAGTACAACCGCTACGAGCGAACCTACTGGCGGTAGTGCTCGCCGGAGAAACGGTCGGTTCGCGAGCGGTCCCTTGGCGGCAGGCGTCACAGCCCACGTGAAGGACTCATCGATGAAAAATTGCCTGATTTTTGAGGAAGGTTAGAAATCGTCACTGCCGGCTGGACGCTACTGCAAACGGACTTTCCGCCTCCGTCCAGTCCCAGCCTGGCAGGCGCGTCTGGAAGCCCGCTGCGAGCGCGGCGTCGAGATCGTCGCTACCAGCATCGCCGTTCTCGGGATGGTGATGGATGTCCGCGTAATGAAACGTGGCCTCGCAGAGCAGGGAGAACGGCTGGTTACCGGCGATCATGCCAGCGAGCCGCCGGCCGAGTAGTTCGTCGATGACGAACCCGGGGTAGTCGTCCTGTACGTCGAGCTCGCGGAGTATGGCAACGAGCGCGGCGACGTTGACGGCGAGATCACCGTCGGCGAAGACGGCGTCGACTTCCTGACGATACTGCTCGGCGTCGACTGAAGCGACCTCCGTCTCGAAGATCGCTTCCAGATCAGAGCGCGCGTCGTTGATGAGGTCGACGACGATGTCGTCACGCGCACGAACCCACTCGTACTCCCGCTCGACGGTGGCCGGTGTCAGTCGCATGCCTCCCGGTTCGGCCCGGATCGGTTTATGCTCGGTCATCAGCCCTCTGATCCGCGTCACGTCCGGTTACTGTCTCAATTCTCCCCTGTTATTGCGAAGATTTTTATAAGATGCGACGAGTACAGCCGAGTAAGCGGGTTTTTCCTGGATCCTCTTGCGGAGTCCGCGAGAGGAGCCCGACATACCAGGAGCATATCCCCCAGAGACACCGATCATTCAGTATGCATACCCTGTGGCTATCCGACGGCATGGGCCGGTTTCGTCGTACCCATCCGTCACTGGCGCATTTGCGCAGGCCGCCCGAATCCGGTCGCTGCAGGACGTCTCGGCATCGCTTGCCGCGAGATCGGCGTTCACTGGGACGAACCACGCTACTATGACGTTTACACTATGAGTTCCGTTGATCGACAACTCGACGACCTACACGAAACGATTACCAGCGAATTGCCGGCGGATATCACGGTCTCCGATGTCAAATACGAGGGACCGGAGCTCGTCGTCTACACGCGTGATCCAAAGAAGTTCGCGCGTCAGGGTGACCTGATTCGACAGCTCGCCAGCAAGCTGCGTAAACGAATTACCGTTCGACCGGATCCCGATGCCCTCGAACGTCCACGTGACGCCAGAGAGAAGGTGATGAAGGTCATCCCCGACGAGGCGGGCGTCACGGATCTCGACTTCCACGAGGACACCGGCGAGGTCGTGATCGAGGCCGAGAAACCAGGCATGGTGATCGGTCGCCACGGCTCGACGCTCCGGGACATCACCAAGGAAGTCGGCTGGACACCCGAGGTCGTCCGGACGCCGCCGATCGAGTCCTCGACGGTCTCGAACGTCCGGAACTTCCTCAAACAGGAACGTGACGAGCGCCGCGACATCCTCGAACGCGTCGGGCGACAGATCCACCGTGAGGAGATGTCCGACGACGAGTACGTTCGCATTACGACGCTTGGATGCTGTCGTGAGGTCGGCCGTGCGGCGTTCATTCTGAGCACGCCGGAGACCCGCATTCTCATCGACTGTGGCGACAAGCCCGGTGCGGAGGGCGAAGTGCCGTATCTGCAGGTGCCCGAGGCGCTCGGCGCTGGCGCGCAGAACCTCGATGCAGTCGTCCTGACACACGCCCACCTGGACCACTCCGCGCTCATTCCGATCCTGTTCAAGTACGGCTACGACGGGCCGATCTATACGACCGAACCCACTCGCGACCTGATGGGGCTGCTCCAGCTGGACTACCTCGATGTCGCCGCAAAAGAAGGTCGGGCTCCACCGTACGACTCCGAGCAGGTCCGGGAGGCGATCAAACACACCATCCCGCTTGAGTACGGCGACGTCACCGATATCGCGCCGGACGTCAAACTCACTATGCACAACGCGGGCCACATCCTCGGCTCGGCAGTCACCCATTTCCACATCGGCGACGGGCTCTACAACGTCGCGTTTTCGGGCGACATCCACTACGACGACACCCGTCTGTTCAACGGCGCAGTCAACGACTTCCCGCGCGTCGAGACGCTCGTGATGGAGTCGACCTACGGCGGCCGGAACGACTACCAGACCGATCAGGACGACGCCGAGGAGCGGCTCAAACAGGTCATCAACGACACCCACGACCGTGGTGGGAAGGTGTTGATCCCCGCGTTCGCGGTCGGCCGATCGCAGGAGATGATGCTCGTCCTCGAAGAGGCGATGCGCAGCGGCGATATACCCGAAATGCCGGTCCATCTCGACGGGATGATCTGGGAGGCGACGGCGATCCATACGACTTACCCCGAGTACCTGCGTGACGACCTGCGCGATCGGATCTTCCACGAGGACAAGAACCCGTTCCTCGCCGATCAGTTCAACCACATCGACGCCGGCGAGGACGAACGACAGGAGATCGCCGACGGCGGCCCCTGTATCATCCTCACGACCTCCGGTATGGTCACCGGCGGCCCGATCATGTCCTGGCTGCGCCACCTCGCCAGCGAGGAGGAGAGCACGCTCACCTTCGTCGGCTATCAGGCGCAGGGAACGCTCGGCCGTCGCCTCCAGAGTGGCTGGGACGAAGTCCCCATCAACGACGGCGAGAGCGGCCGTGGATCGAAAATCAGCCTCAAGATGGACGTCGAGACGGTCGACGGCTTCTCGGGTCACGCCGACCGACAGGGTCTGATGAACTTCGTGAAGACGATGAACCCGCGTCCCGAGAAGGTGCTCTGTGTCCACGGCGACGAGTCCTCGACACAGGACCTCTCCTCCGCGCTGTATCACGAACACAACATCCGGACGTTCGCGCCGAAGAACCTCGAAACGTTCCGGTTCCTCTAGAGTCGGCAACTACCTTTCCACTAACGCGTACGGATCCGAGTGAATCGGTCCGTTGTTCTCCAACTGTTGGTAGCCGCTGAATACCCGAACGAACCAAATCTTCACAGGAGTACTAACTACGGTCTTTACCGGCGCGGTCAAACCTTTGGATGCAGTCATGTCGACACCCATTACACGACGAACAGTGCTCGCAGGCACCGGCGCCGCGGCACTGCTATCGGCAACCGGCGTATCGCTCGCAGACGAACATGAGGACGACGAGGACAACGACCTCAATGAGGATGATCCGGCGTTCGCTGCCGTAAATACGGTTCATGCCTCGCCCGACGCACCGGAGGTTGATGTGTACGTAAACGGCGCGCGCGTCCTCGAAGGCGTCGCGTTCCGGGACATCAGCGATTACCTGGTCCTACTCGAGGGGGAGTATCAGGTGCAGGTCGTCCCCGTTGAGGACAACGGTGTCGGTGAGGACGACGAAGACGACAACGGCTTTGGTGACGACGATGACGAAGACGACAACGGCTTTGGTGACGACGATGACGAAGACGACAACGGCTTTGGTGACGACGATGACGAAGACGACAACGGCTTTGGTGAGGATGACGAGGATGACGACGTCGGGATATCTGATGACGCCAACGGTGTCGATGTGGATGAAGAGGCAGTCATCGATGAGCAAATCGACGTCCCCGCTGGCGTCGCGACCGCCGCCGTCGTTGGCGAGGTTGATGAAGGGGCCGAACAGGAGCTCGAACTCCTCGTGCTCGACGTCGATCTCGACGATCTGGAGGACGGCGAGAGCCGGGTACGCGCGGTCCACGCCTCACCCGATGCACCGGAAGTCGACATTGTCGCCGACGATGACCCCCTCGTCGAGGGGCTCTCGTTTGGCGACTTCGGAGCCGTCGATGTCGAGGAGGGCGACTACACCCTCGAAGTTCGGGAAGCAGGCGAGGATGAATCGGTTGCGGACTTCGATGTCACACTCGAAGCAGGTGTGATCTACTCGGCGTTCGCTGTCGGCTTCCTCGAAGAGGAGAACGGTGAAACCGAGGACAACGGCGTTGGGATGGACGACGAAGACAACGACGACGACAACGGCGTCGGTGACGACGACAATGGGGTTGGGACGGACGACGACAATGGCGTCGGTGACAACGACGAGAACAACGGTGTCGGGAACGACGTCGATACAGGCTTCGACCTGTTGCTTACCGTCGACGCTCTCACACCCGAGTCGGAGGTCGAGGAGATGCCAGAGGACGAGGAGGACGACAACGGCATCGGTGACGACGACGAAGACGACGATAATGGAATCGGTGACGACGAAGACGACGACAACGGCATCGGTGACGACGACGAAGACGACGATAATGGAATCGGTGACGACGACGATGACAACGGCATCGGTGACGACGATGACGACGAAGACGACGACGGCATCTTCGACAGTATCTAAGACACTGCTCCGGATTCAGTCATTTTTTTGAGCGTCGGTTCACCGCCCTATCCGTGGCGCCCGTTCACAATGGGTAGTATTAACCATGTAGATAAAATGCCTAATATTGCCTTGTATGTAATTATAAAACCATTAGTCATTCAGGAGTAGCGTCTTATGCGAGCGGATGGCTAGTACCGCTAATGTCTGAGCAACGTGAATCGATTACGGACCGGTCGCGGGGTCTCGCCGACCCGACTGACGAGCGGTCCAACTGCGGTGTAGGTGTCGTCATGGATCTCGATGACGGAAGCTCACACGATGTCGTCGCTGACGGCGTCGAACTACTGGAGAACCTCGAACATCGGGGAACAACTGGCGCAGAAGAGAATACTGGAGACGGGGCAGGTGTGATGCTCCAGACGCCCCGGAAGTTCTTCGATGCTGTCGTTGACGTCGAACTACCCGAACGGTATGCGGTCGGCTCGGTCTTCTTTCCGAAGGACGGCGACGCGCAGTCAGCTCTGAAAGCGTTTGTCGAGAGCGAACTCGCGGAATACGACCTCGATGTCGTCCACTGGCGTTCCGTGCCGACGGACAACAGTGAGATCGGCAAAACTGCACTCGACTCCGAGCCAGCAACGTGGCAGTGTTTCGTCACACCGTCGACCGAGATCACGGACGAAGAGTTCGATTCGAGGCTCTACGCCGCCCGACGCCAACTCGAAAACCGGGTCGAAGCGGAATCGCCTGACGGGAGCGACCGATTTTACGTCTGTTCGCTCGATCGCCAGACACTCGTCTACAAGGGACTGCTCAAGGGCGATCAGGTCGGCGAGTACTTCCCAGATCTGCAGGACGAACGCATCGAGTCGACCTTTGCGATGGTTCACGCCCGGTTCTCCACGAACACGCTCGGTGCGTGGCATCTCGCACACCCCTACCGGAACATCATCCACAACGGCGAGTTCAACACCATTCAGGGCAACATCAACTGGATGCGCGCCCGCGAGACCGACCTCGAAAGCGACCGGCTGGGCGAGGAAATCGAGACGCTCAAGCCGATCATCAACGACCCCGAGCAGTCGGATACGGCGAGCGTCGACAACGCGCTCGAACTCCTGCTCGAAGACGGTCGGGATCTCCCCCACGCGCTGCGGATGCTCGTACCCGAGGCCTGGCGTGGGGACGACAGCATGAGTCAGGACCGCAAGGACTGGTACGACTTCCACGCTTCACTGGTCGAGCCGTGGGACGGTCCAGCGCTGGTCTGTGCCACTGACGGCGACCGGATCGGTGCTGTACTCGACCGTAACGGTCTGCGCCCGTGTCGGTACGACGTGACGACCGACAACACGCTGATTATGGCCAGCGAGGCCGGGGCGCTCGAACCGGACTTCGGCGACATCGAGGAGCGTGGACGGCTTCAGCCCGGTCAGCTGTTCCTCGCCGACCCTGCAGAGGGTCGCGTCATCCCGGACGACGAGGTCTTCGACGACCTCACGGACGCAAAGTACGGCGAGTGGGTTGACGACCAGCAGGTCCATATCGGCGATATCGCCGACCTCGACGATCTGGTTCCCCGAAACGATATCGAGGAACTGCGATCGCACCAGGCAACACAGGGGTACAGCCACGACGAACTGGAGAACATGATCGAGCCGATGATGAAAGACGGCAAAGATCCCGTCGGCTCGATGGGCGACGACACGCCGCTGTCCGTCCTCTCGGATTACAACCGCCCACTGTTCTCTTACTTCAAACAGCTGTTCGCGCAGGTGACGAACCCACCGCTGGATTACATCCGCGAGGAGCTGGTGACGAGCCTCGAAAGCCGGATCGGCCACCAGCGCAACCTGCTCGACGAGTCGCCTGCCCATGCACGACAACTGGTCGTCGACTCGCCGATCCTTACCGACGCCGAGACGGCGGCAATCAAGGAAAGCGACCGGGAGGGGCTGTCGACGGCTGTTGTCGACATCACCTACGAACGCGGCACCGACCTCCGTGAGGCCGTCGAGGACGTCCGTGCGGATGCCGAGGCGGCGATCGAGGCGGGCCACGAGATTCTCGTCCTCTCGGATCGCTCGACCGGTCCCGACAGGGTGCCGATCCCGGCGCTGCTGGCGACCGGCGCTGTCCACCATCACCTGGTTCGGAACGGCCTGCGCAACCACGCCGGACTCGTCGTCGAGTCCGCTGGCCCGCGACAGGTTCATCACTTCGCGACGCTGATCGGCTACGGCGCTGACGCGGTCGATCCCTACCTTGCCTACCGCACCATCGACGACATCGTGGCGGGTGAAGATGGCGCGGACATCAGCGAGGCGGTCGACGCCTACGTCGGGGCCGTCGAGGACGGCCTGCTGAAGACGATGGCGAAGATGGGCATCTCGACAGTCGAGAGCTACCAGGGCGCGCAGATTTTCGAGGCCGTCGGGCTGGATTCGGACTTCGTCGCCGAGTACTTCGAGGGCACCGAGGCCCGAACCGAGGGAATCGGCCTCGAGGAGATCGAACAGGACCTGACCGACCGACACACGAACGCCTGGGACGACGAGCCCGAAATCGACCGCTATGGCGAGTTCGAGCACCGCTCGAACGGAATCCACCACCAGTGGAACCCCGATACGGTCGGCAAACTCCAGCAGTCCGTCCGCTCGGGCGACTACGGCCGTTACAAGGAGTTCGCCGCCGAGGTCAACGAACAGCAGGAGACACTCCAGACACTTCGGGGTCTGCTCGAATTCGAGACTGACGAACGTGAGTCGATCCCCGTCGAGGACGTCGAGCCGGTCCACGAGATCGTCCAGCGGTTCTCGACGGCCGCGATGAGTCTCGGATCGCTCTCGCCGGAAGCCCACGAGAACAACTCGATCGCCATGAACCGCATCGGCGGGAAGAGCAACTCGGGCGAGGGCGGCGAGCCGCCAGAACGCTTTGGCACCGAAAAGGAGTGCAATGTAAAGCAGGTCGCCTCGGGTCGCTTCGGCGTCACCTCACATTACCTCTCGGAGGCCGACGAACTGCAGATCAAGATGGCACAGGGGTCGAAACCCGGAGAGGGAGGTCACCTCCCCGGCATGAAGGTCAACGAGATGATCGCACACGTCCGGTATGCGACGCCGGGCGTCGGCCTCATCTCGCCGCCGCCGCTGCACGACATCTACTCCATCGAGGACCTCAAGCAGCTGATCCACGATCTCAAGGCGTCGAGCCCGGACGCCGACATCAACGTCAAACTCGTTTCGGAGGCGGGGATCGGCACCATCGCGGCGGGCGTCGCCAAGGCCAACGCCGACGTGGTCCACATCTCGGGTCACTCCGGCGGCACCGGCGCGAGCCCACGCACCTCGATCAAAAATGCTGGCCTGCCGTGGGAGCTTGGCCTCGCCGAAGCCAATCAGATGCTGGTCGAGACCGACCTCCGGGATCGGATCCGCGTGAGCGCTGACGGGGGCATGAAGACCGGCCGTGACGTGGCAGTTGCTGCCCTGCTTGGTGCCGAGGAGTACATCTTCGGGACCGCCTCGCTCGTCACCTCGGGCTGTGTGATGGCCCGGCAGTGTCACAAGAACACCTGCCCGGTCGGCGTCGCCACCCAGCGCGAGGAGCTCCGGAACCGGTTCCCCGGCGAACCCGAGAACGTCATCAACTACATGACGTTTATCGCCCAGGAGCTACGCGAGATTATGGCCGAGCTCGGCTTCGAGACTGTCGACGAGATGATCGGCCGCGTCGACATGCTCGACCAGCGCACGGATGTCGAGCATCCAAAAGCCAAAAACGTCGACCTCTCGGACATGCTCGTCGAGCCGGCTGGCGACCAGCGCCGCAAGACCCGCGAGCAGACCCACGAGGTCGACGAACAGCTCGATCACGACCTGATCGAGGCCGCGGCACCGGCGCTCGAAACCGGTGAACCGGTCGCCATCGATACGGGGATCTCGAACGCGGACCGCGCGGTCGGCGCGACGCTCTCGAACGCCGTCTCGACCGAATACGGCGGCGAGGGGCTGCCCGAGGACACCATCGATGTCGACCTGCACGGTACCGCCGGGCAGAGCTTCGGTGCGTTCCTCGCGGACGGTATCTCGATGCATTTGACGGGGAGCGCCAACGACTACGTCGGCAAGGGACTCTCGGGTGGAAAAATCGCCGTTTCGACGCCGCCGGAAGTCAGCTACGATCCCGCCGCAAACATGGCGATCGGCAACGTCGCGCTGTACGGCGCGACCCAGGGCGAACTGTACGTTAACGGGATGGCGGGTGAACGGTTCGCTGTACGTAACTCCGGGGTCAAAGCCGTCGTCGAGGGCGTCGGTGACCACGGCTGTGAGTACATGACCGGTGGCGTCGTCGCCGTACTCGGCGACACTGGCCGGAACTTTGCGGCCGGGATGTCCGGCGGTATCGCATACGTCCTCGACGAGGACGGCGAGTTTCCCGAGTCGGTCAACCGCGGGATGGTCTCGGTCGAACACGAGCTCGAGGACGCGGACATCCCGATGCTCCGCCGACTGATCGAGAACCACGCCGCCTACACGGACAGCGAAAAGGCGGAGTGGGTACTGGAGAACTGGGACGACCTGCTCGATTCGTTCGTCAAGATCATGCCCGACGCGTACGCACGGGTGCTCGAAGACGGTGCCAAAGACGTTCGCGAGACGCTGCCGTCCAGCGCGACGCCGGACGCGAGTGCCGCGACCGGCGGGCTCGCGTCGAGCGACGACTAATCTTCGTCGAGCGTATTTTCGATCAGCGTTATCATTCCCCGGCGGAGTCGCTCGGACGCCGACTGACTTGAGACGCCGAGTTCTTCGCCGACACCGGCCAGAGACGTCTCCCGCGGGATCGAGAAGTAGCCAGACTCGGCCGCGGTAACGAGCGCCTCACGCTGTCCGGGCGTGAGACCGTAGGAGTGTTCGGGCGGCTGGCGCTCCTGATCGTAGATCGCTTCGATGTCAACAGTGATCCCAGCGCCCTCGCATCGTTCACACCACTCGTTCAGGGCGTCCCTGTCCGGATACCGTATCCGGCCTGTCCAGCCGTCGCCATCGGTCCGTGCGTCGAGCACCATTCCGTCGAGTTCGACAACCGCCCGGTACGCATCTACCCCCGGAAGGTGATCGGGATAGATCACCCGGTAGTATCGGCTGTCCGGTGCTTCGGTGATCCGTTTCGGATCACGAACTGTCGGGTCGTCCTCGAGCCCGGACTCGAAGGCCTCGAAGTTTCCCCCTCTGGCCCAGAAGAACTTCCGGAGCGCCACGGTATCCGTCGATGTCATGTGGTCCATCTCCACGGTCATCCCTGGACTCTCCGTGAGCGCCGACTGCAACGTAGAAACATCAAACGAGAACTCAACGATCATACGAACAACATGACAGCCAGATGTATAACTATGTTGGTGTTTGTGTCGTCGTGAAAACCACGGGGCATCGCCCCGTGTTGAGGCCATGTCAGAGCCTGCGGGGTTCGGACCGCCCGAACCCATGCAGTAGTAATGTTTATCGCCATTACCTAAAACAACAGGGCCTGAATATACAACCAACCCATCGAATCCGGCCCTTCGGCAGTGTTTTGTGCGATGCGTCGAAGCCAGAGATATGGACGATCACGCACTGGTCATTGGCGGGACGCGCTTTATTGGACGACACACGGTCGAGGAGTTTCTGGCACACGACTACGAGGTCACGGTGTTCAACCGGGGGAACCACGACAACCCGTTTGCCGATACCGAAGCCGTCTCCCACCAGCAGGGCGACCGCACTGACGACGCTGATCTCTCGGAGGCCGCTGCGCTCGATCCGGACGTCGTGATTGACTGCGTGGCGTACAAACCACGCGAGGTCAGGACGGCGACACGCGTGTTCGACGATGTCGATGCCTACGTATATATCTCCAGTGGCTCGGCCTACGGGGACGAGGAGATTCCGAAACGGGAGGGCGAAACCCGGCTCTGTGAGTGCACCGACGAGCAGGCGGTCGATGACTCTCCCGAGAGCTACGGCCCGCGGAAGGCCGAAGGTGACCGCGCCGTCTTTGCCGCCGCAGAACGGGGCGTCAACGCGATGAGCGTCCGGCCATGCATCGTCTACGGCCCCCACGATTACACCGCCCGGACCGACTACTGGATCGATCGCGTGCTGAACCACGAGCGTGTACTCGTTCCGGGCGACGGCTCGAACATCTGGCACCGTGTCTCCGTCTCCGCGGTCGCCGAGGCGCTCCGCGTCGTCGCCGAGAACGGCGAGCCCGGCGAGGCGTACAACGTCGGCGACCGGCGGATGCTCACGCTCGGCGAGACGGTCGAGCTGATCTCGGAAACGCTCGCCGAGGCCGGTGTGGACGATGCTGACATCGAGGTCGTCACCGCGGGCGAGCGCGAGCTGGCCAGCGCCGGGATCGAGATGGAGGAGTTCCCGCTGTACCGATCCTATCCGCACGTCCTCTCGACGGCGAAACTCGCCGATCTGGGCTGGGACCCGATCAGCGTGGAGGAGGGCTATCGTCGGGCCGTCGAGGATCATCTCGACAGCGACCGCACGGGCCGGGAGAACGGCCCGGATCGGGAAGACACCGAGCGGGTGCTGGGCGTACTGGACACGCTCTGAGCGGTCTATATGACAATACTACAGTTTTCGAAGTTTATTACTACAGTCTTTGCAGTGTTCGATCGCGGCAACGGCCCGCGCCGGAGAAACCCCTTTTACGCTGGCCCGAGAGCGTTCGAGTATGTTCGACAAATCGACGTGGATCCGCCTGCCCCGGAACGTCCTCGTCGGCCACGGCGTCCTCGACCAGGCCGCAGAGGCCATCGAGGAGCTCCACCTGCGCGGCCAGCCGCTGATCGTCACCAGCCCGACCCCCTACGAACTCGCGGGCGAGCGGATCGAGGCACAGTTTTCTTCGTGGGACGAAGAGCCCGCGGTCGTCGTCGTCGAGGACGCCAGCTTCGACGCGATCGAGCGAGTGATCCAGCGCGCCCGCGATGTCGATCCGGGCTTTCTGATCGGCCTCGGCGGCGGGAAGGCCATCGATATCGCGAAGATGGCCAGCGACGACGTCGGGCGCGGGTTCGTCTCCGTGCCGACCGTCGCCAGCCACGACGGTATCGTCAGCAACCGCGGCTCGGTCCCCGAGGAGGGAACCCGCCACAGCGTCGCTGCGGAGCCGCCGCTCGCGGTCGTCGCCGACACCGAGATTCTGGCGAACGCCCCCTGGGAGCTGACGACTGCGGGCTGTGCGGACATCATCAGCAACTACACCGCCGTGATGGACTGGCGGCTCGCCTACCGGCTCAAGAACGCACCCTACTCGCAGTACGCCGCTGCGCTCTCGGAGATGACCGCCGAGATGCTGGTGGGGAACGCCGACTCGATCCGTCCCAGCCTCGAAGAGTCCTCGTGGATCGTCGTCAAAGCGCTGGTCTCCTCGGGCGTCGCCATGAGCATCGCCGGCTCCTCGCGGCCCGCCAGCGGCGCGGAACACCTCTTTTCCCACCAGCTCGATCAGATCGCGCCGGGACGTGCGAGCCACGGCCATCAGGTCGGCGTCGGCTCGATTATGACCGCCTATCTACACGGCGGCGAGAACGGGCTCTGGCGCGAGATTCGGAACGCGCTGGCGAGTATCGATGCGCCGACGACAGCCGCGGAACTTGATCTCGAGGACGAGGAGGTTATCGAGGCGCTGACGACGGCTCATGAGATTCGCGATCGGTATACGATCCTCGGCGACGGCATCGACGAGACGGCGGCGCGAGAGGTTGCGCGACAGACTGACGTGATCTGAGAGTACGACACAGAATCGGCGTCCCCGAGAGGCCTCGTCACGCTCTCTGGAGTTCGCTATGACCGCACCTCTGCCAACACTGTGAAAGCCCCCGCCACGGTCGACGCCTCTGCGGCCGTGCGCGCTTCCGCTCACTGCGTTCGCCTGCAGTGCTAGCGGGCAGCGGACGCGTCGACCGCGGCGGCCCCTTTCGATCCACCCACACAGCCTCGTCCTCCCCAACCTTGTCGCTTCACTCCGTTCAGCGACGCCCTCGCACAGTGCTGGCTCGGCCTGAACGCCTCGCCAGCGCGCGCCACCGCATTCGCCAGCGGAGCGGTGAGACTCGTTCCCCACGACCCGATGCGTGCTGCGATGTTACAATGTTACATTGTAAATAATGTGACTACCACAACAATGTGACGCCCCACGGCACGTCCACTCGGCTGACGCGACGGTCCTGGAAGGGCTGCCGAGGCCTACTCCTCGATCTTGCCGTAGCGTTCCTCGACCAGGGCGTTGTACCACGAGAGGAACTCCGCCTGGCTGTGGCTCCCGGCGTCGATCTCGACGAGCAGGCCTTCGAGTTCCTCGCGGGGCTGATGACAGAGATCGTGGTCACAGGCTTTGCAGAGGTGTTCAAACTCTTTTCCCGCGCGCTCCCACCGATCGCCGTACTTGTCGTATTCGCGCGCTTCCGACCGCGGCAGTGAACAGCCACAGGCGATGCAGGTGACTGACTCCTGTGTTGCCTTCCGGGAACCCCACATAGCTCTACGTTAGCGCGACGCATACTTAGCGTTTGCCGGAGTCGTCAACATCCGGGGCGTTTATGCTGGCTCCGGCGTTGGTGTGGAGTATGGAAATCAACTCCCGACACCACCTGCGCAGCGACGGGGTGTCCGAACTGGAGACCGCCGTCTCCGAGGGGCTGGGCGTCGATGTCGATGGCGACACCTACGAACTCGTCGAACTGGCCGACTCGAAGTTCGATCTCGTGCTGGTCGACGGCGAGCCGTCGGTGCTGTACGTCGACGACGAGCCGTTTCTCACCGTCCGTGGTGCGAACCGCTTCGAGCCCGAGACACACGTCGTCACGGTCGACAGCGGCGCGATCTCCTTCGTCAGCGATGGCGCGGACGTGATGCGGCCCGGCATCGTCGAGGCCGACGACGACATCGATCCTGGCGATCTGGTCGCGATCGCCGAAGAGAATCATGGCAAAGTGCTTGCGATCGGGCGCGCGCTCGTAGAGGGCGCGGAGATGGCCGGCGATCAGGGAAAAGTCGTCGAGTCGGTCCACCACGTCGGCGACGATCTCTACGAGTTCGTCGTCTGACCGGCGTAGCCGCGCTTACTCTCGCAACGCGTCCTCGCGTTCGGTCGCTTCGAGCGTCTCCTCCTCGATGTGGGTCGCGACGACCGCGGGCTTGAACGCGCCGCCGTCGATCAGGTCGTGCTCGCTCACTGATGATTCGACGAAGCGCTGGAACGCGCGACGGTTCGCAGGTAGTTCGCCGTAGAGCACTTCCTCTTCGACCAGATCGTAGACCGGAATCCGGGGGGTGAGCAGGGTGTTCTCGCCGACGACGCTGTTCTCGCCGACGACAAAGCCGCTAGTGACGCGACAGCCAGCGCCGAGCGAGACGTTGTCCTCGACGATCACGGGGGCGTCCTCGACGGGTTCGAGCACGCCGCCGATCAGCGTGTTCGCACCGAGTTTGGCGTTCTCGCCGATCTGGGCACAGGAGCCGACGGTGTCGGCGGAGTCGATCAGGGTGCCGTCGCCGACGTGCGCGCCGATGTTGACGAAACTCGGCGACATCATGATGCAGTCCTCGCCGAGATACGCGCCGCGGCGGATCGTCGTCCCGTCCGGGGTGTTTCGGGTCCCGCGGTCGTTCAGGTCGTCAGTCCTGCGCAGGGGGAGGACATCGTGGTAGGTGACCCCGCCATACTCGCGTTCGGCGGTGTGGCGCAGGCCGAAGTTGAGCAGGATGCCCTGCTTGACCCACTCGTTGGCGATCCACTCGCCGCCCTGCTTTTCCGCGGCCCGGACTTCGCCCGCTTCCAGCGCGGCGAGGAACTCGTCGAGCACCGTAAGATCCTCCGCGCTCGCGTCGTCAGCCGTCAGTCCGTCCTGTTTGCGCTGCCAGAGGTCTTCGACGTCTGTCTGCAGACTCATGACTCGTCGATTACCGCTCCGAAGGTATACCAGTCAGGATTTCGACCGGCGACCCACGCCGCGGCGTCGAGTGCCCCTGCCGCGAAGACGCCACGATCCTCGGCGCGATGAGAGAGGCTGAACACCTCGTCGTTGCCCGCCAGCACGAGTTCGTGCTCGCCGCGGATGTCGCCCGCCCGTCGGACGAGGACGCCGATCTCGTCATCCTCGCGGGGGGCGTGTCCCTCGCGGCCGTAGACCGGGTCAACATCCCGCTCTTCCTGAACGGTTTCAAGGATCGTCTTCGCGGTGCCAGAGGGCGCGTCGATCTTCTGGTTGTGATGTGTCTCCATCAGTTCGAGGTCGTAGCCGTCGAGCGCGCCCACCGCCTCACTGACGGTTCTGAGAAGCACCTGGATCCCTCGTGAGAAGTTCGTCGCTTTGAGCACCGGGACGAATTCGCTGGTCCGGCGCAAGTAGGACAGCTGGTCCTCGTTGAATCCGGTCGTCCCCACCACGACGGCGACGCCGTGCTCGACGCAGGCGTCGACGATTCCCAGTGTCGCGTCGGGGACGGTAAAGTCGATCAGCGCGTCCGGTTCGTACTCCGCGAAGGCGTCGACAGCATCGTCCGGGTCGGCGACCGGCACACCGTCGACCGTCTCGGCGTCCGCGACGTCGATGCCGACGACGACCTCCACATTCTCGCGGTCCGTCGCCGTCTCGATGACTGTCTGACCCATTCGGCCTGCCGCACCGTTGACTGCGATCCGCGTGGGGTCGCCGCTCATCGGTCGGCCTCCGCAAGGTCCGCGGCTGGCTCACTGTCCAGATCCGCCAGCACCGCGGCGAGTTCATCACGGTGCTCCTCCGAGAGGCGTGTCAGTGGGGATCGGACGATCGGCTTCGCGTGCCCTCGGATATGCATCGCCTCGGCGACCGGGATCGGGTTCGTTTCGGTAAAGAGTGCCCGTGTCAGCGGCGCGAGTTCGTGATGGAGCGCCCGCGCTCGTTCGTAGTCACCCGAAAGGGCTGCGCCGACCATCGCGCAGGTGCGCTCGGGTTCGACGTTCGCGACGACGCTGACTGCCCCACTGGCCCCGATCGAGAGCATCGGGAGGGTGAGCCCATCGTCACCCGAGACGACGGTGAACTCCTCGTCTCGCGTTCGTTCGATGACCTCCGAGATCTGGTTGAGGTCGCCGCTGGCTGCTTTCAGGCCCGCGATGTTCTCGTGGGATGCGAGTTCGACGACCGTGTCGGCCTCGACGTTTCGGCCCGTCCGCGATGGCACGTTGTACAGGAGCTGTGGCAGGTCGACCGCGTCGGCAACCGCCCGATAGTGCTCGATCAGCCCCTGCTGTTCGGGCTTGTTGTAATACGGCGAAATAAGGAGGAGGCCGTCAGCGCCAGCGTCCGCTGCGCGTTCGGACAGCTCCAGCGCCTCGCGGGTGTTGTTGCTCCCGGTGCCCGCGATGACCGGTACGTCCTCGACGGCGTCGACGACCGTCTCGACGACCTCGACGTGCTCGTCGTGGGACAGGGTCGCGCTTTCACCCGTGGAGCCCACGGGAACCAGCCCGTCGACGCCAGCGGTTTCGAGTCGCTGGGCGTCCGCTCGCAGTTGGTCGTGATCGATGCTTTCGTCCTCGTTGAACGGCGTCACCATCGCAGGTAGAACGCCGTGGAACGGGTTCGGTGTCATGTCTGGTATGTTGTGATCGGTCGGTATCAATCGATCCATCCGCGATCGAGGACCGGCCCGCGACGAACTCGCTACGCTCGCCGGGAGCCGCTATCGACCGCGTTTTTTCAGAAAGACGACGGCGCACCCGCTCGACGTCCGCACGGACGAGTCGAGTCGCCGAACGAGTCCGTACACAGTAAAGAGTGTCCGAGTCCCGAAACTTATTCGTTGTGTTTGTAGCCCGGGGAGTGTGCCGAATGTTGTCACAGTGTGTCGCTGCCATATGACTTATAGGTCGTCGACAGCTACCCGCAGGTATGCGACACATAGGTCTCAAGATCCGGATGGCGATCGTCAGCACCATCCTGTTTGCGTTCTTCTCGCTGGCTGCACTCGTCGCAGTCGTCGCCTTCGGCTGGCCCCTCTGGCTGGTCGCGGTGCTGACGGTCGCGTTCATCGGGTTCCAGTACCTGCTGGGAACGAAGATGGCGTTGCGAAGTGTCGGGGCCGAAGACATGTCCGAAGAGGAGTATCCCCAGATTCACCAGACGGTGGAGTCGCTCTCCCGTGATATGGGGATCAAAAAGCCCAGGCTGATGGTCGCGAGTATGGGCACACCCAACGCCTTCGCAACCGGCCGCAAGGGCAAGGGGACGGTTGTAATCTCGACCGAGCTGATGCAGGTGCTCGACCGCGAGGAGTTAAACGGCGTAATCGCCCACGAGCTTGCCCACATCCGTAACCGCGACGTCGTGACGATGACCATCGGGCAGTCGATCGCCGCGATCGTCGGTATCGCCGCCCAGTGGGTCGTCCTCTTTACCGGTGAGCGATCCATTGCGAACTACGTGCTCGCCTTCGTCGTGGGGATGATCACGCAGATGCTCGTGATGATCTTCGTCATGGCTATCTCGCGGTACCGCGAGTACGTCGCCGACGCCGACGCCGCGGATGCGATCGGGAACGGAGAACCGCTTGCCCGCGCGCTCGAAAAGATCCAGCGGAGCGCAGAACGCACCAACGCCGAAATGGACGATTCCGTCGCCGCACTCTGTATCTCGGGTGGCGCCGCAAAGAAGCTCCTCTCGACGCATCCCTCGACCGAGGAGCGGATATCGCGGCTGCGAAACCGTCGGTAGACGCTACCCGACTCCCGCCGTTTATGTACTGGCCCGCACAAGAACCGCCATGAGCGAGATCCATCCGGGCCAGCGCGTCGCCGTGCTCGTCGACGCCCAGAACCTGTATCACAGCGCACAGAGCCTCTACAGTAACAATATCGACTACTCCTCGCTGCTCGAAAAGAGCGTCCAGGACCGGGAGCTGACACGCGCTATCGCGTACGTCATCCGCGCGGACTCGCCCGAGGAGGAGACTTTTTTCGACGCACTCACTGACATTGGCTTCGAGACCAAAATCAAAGACATCAAGACGTTCAGTGACGGCTCGAAGAAGGCCGACTGGGACGTCGGGATGAGCCTCGACGCCGTCACGCTGGCCGAGCACGTCGATACGATCGTGCTCTGCACCGGTGACGGCGACTTCTCGCGGCTCTGCTCGCACATGCGTCACGAGGGCGTTCGCGTCGAGGTAATGGGCTTTGACTCCTCGACTGCCGAGGAGCTAAAAGAGGCCGCCGACTCCTTCGTCGATCTGAGCGAGCGGACCGAGACGTTTCTGCTCTGAGTAGCGAACCTGAAGAACCGCTCTACCGTCTATACCGCTCGCCCTTCGCCGGACGTCCCGACGAGCAGGGAGCCAGCGGCCATCGCGATCGCGGCCACACCTGCGAGGATCGCGGGAACTCCGGAGTCGAGCGATCCGGTTGCGAGAAGAATAACGCTGCTGATCGCAATGAGGACCGCACCTACCGCCACTTTCGTAGTATCCATTTGTATACCAGCCAGTGAGGGCTTCTAGTTTATAGGTTTCCCCCTTTGGCTGATACGTTGTGGGTTGATAACGACTCGCAGAATCTGCAGGTGTCAGTTCTGATCTGCTATGGAATGTCGAAGCGCTTTCACGCACCGAACTCCTGCACTCGACAATGAGCGAGGACGCGAACACCGGACTCGGCGAGGACGGTGAGCAGCTCCGGACGGTCGCCGACTACCAGTTCGGCGGCGGGGCAGGGCGAGCACTGTTTCCCGAAGACGGACGGTTCACGATCAAACGCAGCAGTTCGGGCAGGCCCCAGCAGGTAATCGGCGAGTCGAACCGGATCGTCTCGCTGAACGTCGACGGGCGGTACACGCTCGGTATCGAAGGGGGTCGACGGCTTCTCACGCTCTCCCCGCCGCGCAATCGCGTAGTCGTCGGCGACGAGAGCGAGCCGTTCGTCCGCGACGGCAAGAACGTCTTCGCCAAATTCATCGACGAGGTGGACGACGACCTCCGCCCGGGCGATGAGGCGCTGGTCGTCCACGAGACCGGTGACCTGCTCGCGGTCGGGCGGGCGGAGCTATCGGCCGACGCGATGTATGATTTCGAGACCGGGATGGCGGTGAAGGTCCGTGAGGGAGCCGGTGACGAGTCCTAGCGAGCGGCGGAACGGTTTTGATGGCCGGCGCGCGTTCGTTTGACCGTGACCGAGCAGATCCAGTACGACTCCGAGTTCGCTTTCGAGCTTCGGGTCTGTTACTGGGCGGAACGCGAGTGGCCGCCAGGTGGCACGCTTGCAGATGACACAGTCGCACTGGTCGCGCGCCAGTTGGGAACGAAACGTCGACGCTGGGATACGATCGTCGTCGAAACGACCCGCGAGGCGCTCGTACGTCGTGCGAATCTCGGTACTGAACGGCTGGACGACGACCTGCGCTTCGTGCTTCGCTCCGCGCCCGAGGAGTGGACGTACTATCGGGACGCGCTTCCGGAGCCCGACTACCCGTGGCGCTACGTCCGCGAGACGATCCATGCGGCCGACGACCGGGGGATTCTGGATGTCCGGAAGTCGGGAAACCGAATCGAGATCCGGCGACGGTATCGCTACCCCGAGTGGGTCGAGCGAATCGTCGCCATCGAGAACAAGCCGGATCTGGACGCGAGCGCGGCGACAGCGTTACAGCCTCAGCTCGAACGAGATGTCGCACTGGGGTTGGCCGACGAGGCGTGGGTGGCAACCCGCGCGACCGACGCCGCGGTCTCACCCGTGCTGTTCGAGGACCTCCCCGTGAAAGCGGGCGTACTGGAAGTCGACCCCACAGCGCTCTCGGCGTCGATCGCCTGGCACGCTCAGGCGCTCGAACCGGCGACACCGGGAACGCGGATCACGGACCGTGGCGGGGGGGACTCGGCGTTCGACCAGTCGGCGGCGACGTTCGAGTACGTCTCGCCCGATCGGAAAGCGACGCTCCGGTATCGGATCGCAGAACGAGCCTACGAACGCGGCTGGCGGTCCTTTGTCGACACGATGCGACCGGATTGTCGGTGGTTTGGCCCGCGCGAGCGCGACGGGCAGGTGCTCCCCTGGTGTGGTTCGCACTGTCGCGTTCAGACTGCAAACGAGTGTTCCGGCTCCTGTCCGGCCTTCGAACCGGAGCCCCCGTCGTGGCGACAGCATGGTTGGCCGATTGACGGAGGGCCGGGGAAGACGGTAACGCGGTTGCTCGCCGCTCGGCGCGCTCGGCTTCGAGGGATCAAAAAATCGTGATACGCCAGCGCGAGGGCCCAGTGACTGCCGTTTACTGGCGAGAAACGTCGGTAAGCGTTGTATTCACACGTCGTTTTCTTCGCCGTTCTCCTCTTCCTCGCCGTTCTCCTCTTCCTCGCCGTTCATCTCGTCGTCTTCCATCCCCTCGTTGTCGACGGTAAGAACGAGGTCGAACTCCTCGTCGGCCGGTGCCTCTTCCGGTTCGAGGTAGCCCACTGCGAACGCGGAGTAGACCATCCCCGACTCGGTTTCGACCGGGAATTCCGCGACGGCCTCCTCTTCGCCCGCCGCTCGGATTTCGAGCGTGTACTCGCCTGCGGGTACTTCGACCGCCCCAGCTTCGCCGAAGTCGACGTCTTCGAGCAGAACATCGCCGTTTGCTGCGATGTCGACTGCTGGAGCATCGGGTGATGCGTGGACTGCCCGGACACGGGCGTCCTCTCCCGGATCTTCGAGGTCGTCCTCGTACGTTTCAACGGCGAACTCCTGTGTCCCTTCCTCGTCGAGTTCGCCGATGGCTGCTGCGGTGAACGCGCCCGCAGGTAGCTCGACGTCCTCGTTGAACACTTCGGTCTCCTCGTCACCGGCTGCCGTGATCCGGATGTTGTAGGTCTCCGGCTCCAGTTCGAGGTAGTCGCTGACCGCGCGGAACGGGACGTCTTCGAGCGTCGGCTCGTCGTCGACGTACACATCGACGTTCGGAGCGTCGGGCGAGAGGTGCGCGACGCGAAGCATAGCCATCTCGTCTTCCTCTTCTTCCTCTTCTTCTTCCTCTTCTTCTTCCTCTTCAGGATCTTCCTCTTCTTCTGGATCTTCCTCTTCTTCTGGATCTTCGTCGTCTGGGTCCGCTTCTGGATCTTCCTCCTCCGGATCGTCCGCCGCATCGGTACACCCTGCAAGGGTTCCGAACACGATCGCACCACCCGTCGCTTTCAGAATCGTCCGCCTTTGTCTGTCTGGTTTCATAACGACGTATACAGGTAGGGAAATCACACGCTTCAACGATTTCCGAACTCTGCCCCTGATCTCTCCAAACTCTCTCCAGTATGTGCATCCTGTGTATACAAATCCGAGCTTACGAGGATAGCGGCCGGACCCACGAGCAAGTACCTGGCGTGTACTTATATCGCTCCATCAGTACGTTGGAACCAGATGAAGGCCGATCTCTGGTACGTCTTCGGCAGTAGTCGCGGGGGTCCAAACCGCCTTCGACTCGTCTACGCCCTCGAACACAGACCGAGAAACGCGAACCAGCTCGCAAAGGCGCTCGATCTCGATTACACGACTGTCAGACACCACCTGGACGTGCTCATGCAACACGGTGTCGTCTCGAAGACTGACGACGAGTACGGCGCAGTTTACGAGCCGAGCGAGTCCGCCAGAGAGCACTGGGGGACAATCGAAGAGATCGAGATACAGCAAAGGGAGGCTGAGACCGCGGAAAACACGGTGTAGCTCAGTCCGAGCGTTCGACATCCAGCTCGTCCCGATCGACGCTCAGACGGAACGTCGGCACGCTACGATACACGACCTCGACGACACCTTTGCGACGGAGACTCTGGAGTGCCGAGCGGACGTCCTCCGTGTCGGGATCGATATCGTGGGCGTCCCGGAGCGCGTGGAGCACGGAGACGACGCTCTGTGAGCGTTCGTCCGGGCCCGCGAGCACGTCGAGGACCTGCGCCTGCAACTCCGGGACACGAACGACACTGGGCACGTCGTTTTCGTCCGATTCGATCCCCGGCTCGACGTCGACCAGATCGTTGGCCTCGCTCGTCGCACGGATCAGGCTGTTGTCGTCCCGATAGTAGTAGTTGCCAAGCTCGGATTCGAGGTAGCTATGCACCTCGCTCCCGCTCTCTACCCCCCACCGATCCTGTAACTCGCTGTTTTTCGTCGGCTGTAACTCCACGACGTCTGCGAGGCGGTCGCGAGCCTCCTCCGAAAGCGTCATCGAGTCGTGCTATCGACACCGGGGTACTTGCCAGTTCTGAATCCCTGCAGACGTGTCACCGAAGCTAGCACATCAACGTATGTCTCTGTCTCACGTACTACCGGTATGGGACGTGAAGTCCGGCTGAGCCACCTGGATGCACTGTTCGGCGAACTCGACTATCCGATCGCACCTGGGGCGGCAGCCGCTGAATTCGACGACGTAACGCTCCGACTCGCAGATGGCGAGGAAAACCTCGGCGAGCTCGTTGCTGACCTCCCGGACGACCAGTACCAGTCTTCGGGCGAGATGATGGCTGACCTTCACAACACGCTGCCGCGAGGGGCAGTCGGCGAGCCGTTCCAGTCGGAGGGCGACGGCTAGTCCCGCAGGGCGTCGACCGGTCGCTCGCTTGCCGCCTTCCAGGCCGGATAGGCACCACTGAGCAGGCTTACGCCGATCCCGAAGGCAAAGGCCAGCGCGAGATAGAAGAAATTCGCCGGATCGAGCAGGATCCACAGCTCAACGGGCGTCGTTAGATACAGCCCGGCGGCCAACAGTACCGAGACGAGGACGCCGCCGACCGCACCGAGCAGCCCCAGCAGTCCTGCCTCGATCAACATCATCCGGAGCACCTCTCCCTTTTTGACGCCCACCGCGCGCATCACGCCGATCTCCTCGCGCCGCTCGACGGTGCTCATTAACATGACGTTCAGGATGCTCACGCCCGCGATCACCAGCGAAATCGAGCCGATCCCGAGCAGAAAGCTCTGCAAGAGCGAAAAGAACTCGTCGATCTCGTCGGTGATCTCCGATAGCTCGAAGACGTCGATGCGCTCCTCCCGGGCATTGAGCTCAGCCCTTACGGCGTCGGCCGCCACAGCCGTCGCTCCCGTCTCCTCGCCGCGCAGGATCACCTGCTCGTACCCGCTGCCCGCAATCGCGTTTTCGGGCAACAGAACGGCGTCATCCGCTGTGAGTGGGCCGAACGACTCGACCGGTTCGAGCACCGCGATCACCCGATAGGTGGTGTCATCGATGGTGACGACGTTACCCTCGCCCGCATCCAGCTGTTCGGCGACGCTACTCCCGAGGATAGCTCCCTGTGTATGCCGGTCCGGCAACCGCCCTTCGTCGGCCTCGTAGATCGCGGCGGGGTCGTCGATCCCATAGAGTGTCGTAGCCCTCGACTCCGTCCCGCGGGTGACTAACCCGGTCTCCGTTCTGATCGGGGCAACCGTTACGTCGTCCGTGACGCGCTCGATCGACTGGACCTGTCGCTCGGTGAGTTCGTCGAAGCCCTCGTCGGCGTTGGGCGTGATGACGACCTCGTTGCCGATATCGCCCAGCGCGTCGGCCGCACCCAGCGAGAGCACGTTCCCAAAGATCCCCAGCGCGGCGATGGCGACGACTGCAATGAGGATCCCGAGCCCCGCGAGAACCGATCGGAACCGGTTGCGAGAGAGGTTCCGCCGGGCGACGAAGAGTGCCGGGGACTTCACCACGAGTTCCCACCCCGCCAACACGCCCCAGTCATCGGATTCGTCCGTCGAACAACTCGACGGTTCGATCGGTGTACTCGGTCACCAGTTCGTCGTGAGTGACGGCGATCACGCTGACGCCGTCGGCTGTGATTCCCGACAGTTCGTCAAGCACCTGCTCGCTCGTGTCCCGGTCGAGGTTGCCGGTCGGCTCGTCGGCCAGCAGAATCCGCGGTTCGTTGATCAGCGCTCGTGCGATTGCAACGCGCTGTTGCTGGCCGCCGCTGAGCTCCGTCGGGGTGTGATCGAGCCGCCCGCCCAGACCAACCCGTTCGAGCAGGTCGACCGCCCGCCCGCGCCGCGGGGTACCGTCCCCAAAAATGGTTGGTAACGTGACGTTCTCGACCGCGGTCAGCGTTGGCAACAGGTAAAAGTCCTGGAAGACGAACCCGAGCAGCTCCTTTCGCATCGTCGTCCGACGGTCATCCGAGAGATCGCCGGTGAGTCTACCGTCGATTCGGACCGTCCCGGACGTCGGCTCGTCGAGTAGCCCGAGCACGTTGAGCATGGTCGATTTCCCGCTCCCGCTCGGTCCCATGATGGTGACGAACTCGCCGCGCTCGACGCGGAGATCGACGTCGTCGAGCGCCACGACGGTTTCCGCGCCGCTGTCGTAGACCTTTCGGACGGTATCGAGTTCGAGCGCCGGGTGGGACGCCGGCGGATCGTCCGTCGCGGTCGCCGTCTCAGTCGCGTCCATTGCGCTTCCTCCAGACCAGTCCGCCGCCACCCAGCGCCAGCAGGCTGATGGCTCCGACAAGCGCAAAGGGCCAGACCGTCCTGCCGTCATTCCCATCCGACTGCTCGCGTGGCGTGTATTCGAGTTCGGCTGTGTGTTCCTGCTCGGCCCCATCGTCCAGATACGTCACTGTGATCGGCACTTCGGTCACGTCCTCGTCGACGGTCGCGGTCAGGTCGAATCCGACGAAGTCGCTTTCCGGCACTGCGCCGACGAAGTAGTTTCGCTGTGGGTAGGTCGGCTGGACGCCGTCCGCAGGCTCGACGGCGACGACAGCACCGTTTGCGTCGGCCGTACCGACGTTTGCGACGTTCCCCGAAATCTCTACGTCCTCGCCATCGGAAACGATATCGAGGTCGGTGAAATCAAGCGTCGCTGCCGGGGTGCGCTCAGGCGTGTACTCGTAGGCAGTTTCGCTCGTGAGCCGATCAGTTCCCAGCGAGTACCGCGCAGTCACGTCGATCGTTCCGGCCTGCTCGACCCGGTCGAGATCGAGGAAGACAGTGTCCTGCTCACCGGGAGCGAGATCCGACGCCGGGATCCGCGGCAGTACCGTCGCCTCAGTCTCGGGCTCGACGACGACGGACCGGGCCGTCGCCGTACCGAAGTTCGTCACCTCGATCCGGAGTAGCCGATCGCTGCTCCTGTTGGTGGCAGGCTCGTCCTCATCGTCGATCGCCTCGCCGTCCTCGACCCCTGCATCGCCGAACGCACCACCGAGATCACCGAGATCCAGATCGCCACCTGCTGGCGCATCCTCGCCCTCTTCGGCTTCGATATCGCTCGCATCGACCGCCTGCGCGTCGACCTGCACGTCGTCTTCGATGCCGCCCGCGTCGACGCCACCGACCACGACGGTGACCGGGTACGTGATCGTTACCGACTCCTCGATCTCGTCGCCGTCCTCGTCGGTCGTCGTGTAGGTCCCGTTTACGGTCGCCGTCAGTTCGTGGACGCCAGCCTCGTCGAACGCGGTATCGAGGGGGATCGTGACAGAATCACCGGACGACAGCGCGCTGACGTTCTCGGCGGTTGCATACGTTCGTTCGTCGTCGTGCAGGCGTGCCTCGTCGATGGTGACGGGTTCACCGCTCCCGGCGGAGTTCGAGACGGTCAGGTCGACCGTGGCTGTCTCGTTCGGTGCTGGCGTCTCGGGTGTCACCTCGACGTCGTCGACGATCAGGCGTGCATCGGGGACTGCGGCCGCAAGGCCAAGACTCCCGACGATCAGCACGAGAAGGGCAAAAACTGCAAGCACCGTTCGGGGACGCGTCATAATTTCGCTCAGGAGCCGACAAGTAAAGGGGTGTCGCCGTCGGCAGGGGTAAGCGGGGCAAACGCCGGGCTTATCACTCCCCACGGGAGTAGTCGTGTGTACCAATGGAGTTTTGCGACGAGTGCGGCTCGATGATGAAAGCCGACGAGGAGCTGTGGGTCTGTGGGAGCTGCGGGAACAAGCAGCCGAAAAATCCCGACGCGAACTACGTGCTCACCGACGATCAGGAGGTCAGCGAAGTGATCGAAACCGGTGCGGGCGACAGTGGTCTGCCGACCACGTCGGCGCAGTGTCCCAACTGTGACAACGATCGCGCACACTGGTATATGCAACAGATCCGGGCGGCCGACGAGTCCGAGACGCGCTTTTTCGTCTGTACCGAGTGCGAACACAAGTGGCGCGAAGACGACCACTAGCTGGAGTCGGTTCTCTCACGCGGTTCGGAAGCCGTAGTTGATCGTCCCCCGCTAGCTTCACAGCTATTCCCGAAAGCCCCTCCCGCTCGACGGCGCTGCCTCGCTGCGATCCTCGGACTCAGTCCTGCGGTTCTTGCGTCGGCGGAGCCGCCGAGCAGTCGGCCCCTTTCGATGCCCCGCCCGGAGCGGTTGTGTGGTCGAGTGACGTTGCGTTGGATGGCAAGCGGAGCGTCGCTGCATCCGGTGTGTCAACGAGCGAGACGGGATGAACGCTGGTCCAGTTCTCGCCAATCCTGAAGTGGTCGGCGAGCGAACTACGGCCGATGGCAGATCCACCGCCGCCCGCCGTCCCGGAGGAGCGTCTCGACGCCGACGGCTGGAAGTGCATCGAGGATAACATCGAGGAGCGGTTTCGGCTGCCGACGCTGACGGTGACGGGGCGGACGCTGGTATACGAGGACGCCGACCTGCGCGAGCGCCTGCGCCCGGCGGTCGGCGACACGACCCTCCGGTTTTTCTTCGCGACGCGGCTCTCCTTTTCGCCGCCCCTGGCTCCGGGGATGGGGCCGATGATCCGGTCGACTGTCGTCAGAGAAGCCAAGCGGGCATTCGCGGCCGATCTCGAAGCGCGTGGAATCAGCAATGTCGAGCAGACGACCCGTCAGCGTATGCGCGTCGAGAGCGGCGACCGGGCGACACTGCTTGGTTATCGCGGGCGCTACGACGCCGAGGGAGAGTCGATGAGGGTCGAGGGGTGGCTCGCCGTCTGGCTCTGCGACGGGTTTCGGATCGCGGGCGGTGCATACCCCAGATCGGTCGAGGGTGTCGATACGGACCCCGGGGAGTGGCGCGGCGAGTTGCTCGATCTGATTCGGGATGTAGGATGATCGTGGCGTCGGTCCAGAACAAACCCAGTGTCCCAGCGAAAGTACTTAGATTCTGTATGCATCATGTATACATATGAGCACCTCGATCCGCGTATCTGACGAGACAAAAGAGAAACTCACCCGCCTGAAACGTGAAAACGAGAGCTTCGACGAACTACTGGCCAGACTGGCAGGTGAGGAAGAACCGGTCGATGTAGGCTCATGGGATGCTGAAACTGCCAATCGTGCACGGCGTGCAATCGATCGCTCCCGGGAGAGTTTCGGTCGATGACGGTTCTTGATTCGTCAGTTATCATCGACATGCTTGAAGGGCGCGAGGAAACAGTCGGGTTCGTCGAAGAGCAGCCGGGGCCGTATCTCACGTCGACACTCTGTGTCTACGAAGTCCTTGATGGACCGCTGGGAAGCGGACGAATCGATGTTGACGCGGAGCGACAGCGATTCGACGGTGTTCGGTCGGTCGATTTGAGTGAGACAGTCGCCATCGAAGCGGCGAAACTACAGGACGAGTTGCTCGATGACGGGCAGCGAATGGGGGTTCGAGACCTACTTATTGCCGCTACTGCACGATCCACCAGCGACCATCTGATCGTTGCAGACGCCGATTTTCAGGTGGAAGCTCTGGAATCCAAACTGGATGTGACGAATCTGCGAAAACGAGACTAGACGTTCCGCGCGAACGTCAGATAGCCGGTGTGGCCGACGCCCCCAGTTGATGGGCGTGAACCGCGGTCGTCGAAGTCCATCTCACGCTGGATCGTCTCCTGAGTGACGACGTCGGAGAGACCGACCTCCCGTGCAGCGCGACAGGCCTCACGGCTGTTCTCGACGAACGGCGAGTAGACGGCGAGGTAGCCACCCTGAGCGAGCAGGTCGGGAGCCTCCTCGACGACTGTGGCGGCATCCTCCGTATCGAGCGTGATGACGTCGAAGCGCTCCTCGCAGTCCGCGACGTAGTCGGTTACGTCGCCAGCCCGGACGTCGACGCTATCGGTCACGTCGGCCAGCTCCATGTTCTCGCGGGCAACCTCGGCGAACTCCGGGTCGCGCTCGAACGTCAGGACGTCCGCGCCCGCACGAGCGAGATACGAGGCGAGCACGCCGGTGCCGGTCCCGGCATCGAGGACACGGTCGCCCTGTCCGACTCCAACATGACCGATGATCAGCCCGATATCCCGGGGCATCATCGGCGCGCCGGTGCGCTCCATATGGTTGAAGAGGTCGGGACCGCGCAATCGCCGGACCTGAAACTCCTCGTCGAGATGCGTCGTCAGGGTATCGCCCGGTTCGACGTCCTCTGGCACCTCCAGCACACCGAGGTCAGTGCCCTGCTCCTCGCCCGGTTCGACGAGGAACTGTCTGCTGCCGCGAACGACGAGGACGGTCACTCTAGCTGGTCGACTGCGGCGGCGAGATCGCCGTCGTTCGCTTCGAGGGCCTCACGTGCGTCGTCCTCGCTCGCACCGGTTCGCATCGCGACGATTTCGACGTCCTCGTCGGGGACGCCACCTGCATCGCCGCTCTCGACCGCCGGGGCCGAGCCGCCAGCACTGCCGGGCTCCTGCTCGTCGGGCGAACCGACGATCTGATAGGTTTCCTGCCCGCGCGCGTCGATCTTGTTCACGTCGGCGTCCGTGAAGACGAGATCGGCGTCGGGGGTCTGGATAATCACTTTTTCGGCGTCGATATCTTCCATGTTGACGCCCATCTGTTCCATCATCTGCTTCATCTTGCGGGGGTCCATGCCACCGCCACCTCCTCCGAACATACTCCGAGGGTGGCCCTACGCGGGGAAATAACTGACGGGATCGACTGTGAAGGGGGTGTGAAACGGCTGGCTGAAGACCGGACGGTCAGGCTGCTTTCGCGCGGTACTCGCCGAACTTGACGCCGATCGCGAGCGTGAGTGCGCCGAAGACGAGCATCGAGGGCAGTACCATCGTCAGGATCGTGCTCTCGGTCATTCCCATCGGCGCGCCCATCAGCGCGCCGACGCCGATTGCGTTTACTGCGAGGAACGCCACAACGGTTTTCGTCAGGTCGAACTCCATGTATCTACCTCAGGACTGAGGGTTCCTAAGCGTACCGAGATCGTTCAGGTCGGTCGAACCAGCCCGGCAAGCGTAACGAGCGAGCCGATGAGCCAGCCCAGCGGGACGGCGATGCCGAACCACATCCCGAGATACGCCGCTCCGGCGAGCGTGTACTGGTCGGAGAGCCACTCGCTGAGTCCTCCAACGACCAGAACAGTGTCTAGCAGCCAGATCGCCAGCGAGTCGCTACCGGAGAGCACAACCTCACCCAGCGTCGGCGAGACGAGTGCGGCGACCACCGGTGGAAGGAACAGTGCGGTCATCGCGGACGGATATGCGAAGACGACCGAGACGAGGCGGCCGCCGACCTGCGAGAAGGCGACTGCCAGCCCGGCAGCTATCGTCGCGACGACGGCGGCCGCAAGCACCGCGAGAAAGCCGTCGAAACTGAACACCTGATGGGCGGCAACCGTCAGGACGCCCCAGACCAGCGCCGCGAGGACGACGACTCCGGCGACACCCAGGCCCGCCGCAACGCGGTCGATCCGCGACGCGTAAAACCGAAACATGAGGCCAGAGAGCGCGAGCGGGTACAGTACGGCGACGACCGGGACGCCGACTGCCGCCCAGAGTCGGTAGGCGATCCAGCCGCCCGTGGTGTTCGGCGTCCACTTTCCCATGACGGAGTGACCGCTTCCCCGCTGGCGGGGGAAGACGAGTTCCATCCAGCTTTCGTGGAGTCGCCGCAGGTCGATCCTGATTCCGTCGACGACCCCGCCGCTCCTGGACGACCGCGTACTCATACGAAATATAGAACGAGCGATCCGTTTTCAAGCTTCCGGCAGATCGACGGCTCAGTTCCAGGGGCCAAAATCGGGATCGATCTTCCGGTCGACCGCTTCGATAGCATCGATCCGGTCGATCTCCTCGTCGCTCAACTCCAGCGCGAGCGCGCGCCAGTTGTCCTCGATGTGCTCTCGGCTCGTCGCTTTCGGAATCGGCGTGACGCCCTTGTCGAGCAGCCACGCCAGGCTGACCTGTGCCGCGCTGGCGTCGTGAGCGTCAGCGATGTCGGTCAGCGCCTCGGACTCGAAGACGGCACCACGAGCCAGCGGCGAGTACGCAACGACTTCGATATCGAGGTCGGCCGCGGTCGCCCGGACGTCTTCCTGGGGCAGGAACGGGTGACACTCGACCTGATTGGCAAGAATCGGTACGTCACAGTGTTCGATAGCTGTCTCCATCCCCTCGGGTTCGAAGTTGCTGATTCCGACGTTCTCGATCAGTCCCCGGTCGTGGAGTTCCTCGAAGGCTCGGAACGTCTCCTCGGGGTCGTAACTCTTTGCAGGCCAGTGAATGTACAGCAGGTCGAGATAGTCGACGCCGAGTGTGTCCAGACGCTCTTCGGCCGAGGCGATAGCATCCTCGTATCCGAGATCGTCGGTCCAGAGTTTCGTGGCGAGAAAGACGTCCTCACGGTCGACATCGGCCTGCCGGACCCCATCGCCGACAGCCGCCTCGTTGCCGTAGAGGTCGGCGGTATCGATGTGTCGATACCCTGTCTCCAGCGCGGTCCGGACGCTTTCGGCACACTGGTCCGGATCCTCGTTTTTCCAGGTCCCCAGCCCGAGCATCGGCATCCCGTTCGCGCGCGGACAGTCGTCGCTGGTTGGTTGCATCATAGCTGGGCTTTGGCAGGCAGTTGTCAAAGGCGTTGGGAAGTGTCGTCCTGTCGTCGGGGTGTTTTCCGGCGGCCCGATGCCGAAGTGCTATGCCGGGGGCGCACAATACGACGACAATGGCAGATACCACGGACACCGGGACGGAGCTCGTCCGCCGGTCGCTCTCGGACGAGACCGAGGTGATCTTTGACGAGCGCGTCGAGGAGCAGGCCGAGACTGTCGCGGAGCTACTGGCTGACGCTGAACTGGACAACCCGAGCTTTGCACTCGGTATCGAGATCGAAACCTACGCGGTCGACGATACCAGTCTCACACGCCTCCCAGATTCGGTGTTCGAAGCGCCCTGCGATCGGGAGCTTGGCCTCCACAACGCCGAACTTCACACGGAACCGACACGCTTCGACGAGGACGGTATCGCCGGGCAGGTCGCGCAACTCCGGGAGAATCTCGACGCCTCTCGTGCCGCGGCAGACGATGCAGACACCGAAATCGTCCTCGACGCGATGTGGGCGGTCCCACCGGCGGAGGGGTCCCAGTCGTACCTCGGCGATGTCGAGGACGACGAGGGGGTGACGGTCGCCCGGAATATGACCGCGTCGCCGCGCTACTGGGCGCTGGATAACGAGATACTGGCACAGGGCAACGGGAGCGTCTCCCTGTCGGTCCCCGGTGCGGAGGTCTCTTTCCCGTCGATCCTCTGTGAGTCCTTGACCAGTTCGATCCAGCCACATCTCCAGATTCCCGATGCGGACGCGCTCCCTGCCTACTACAACGCGGCGATTCGGACGCTCGGCCCCGTACTGGCGCTTTCGACGAACTCGCCGCTGTTGCCGGTTGACCTGTACGACGTCGATGATCCCGAACAGCTGCTCGAAGAAACGCATCACGAACTCAGGATCGCCGCGTTCGAGCAGTCGATCAACGCCGCCTGGAACAAAGTGCGCGTCCCCGAAGACATCGAAACGACCCACGATACAATTTCGTACCTGCTCGATGATCCGACCTGTGCACCGTTCCTCCGCGAGTGGGTCGCAGACAGTGAGCGGGAGACGATCGACGGGCGCCTCTGGGAGTTCGACCACAAACGCGGAACGTACTGGCGCTGGGTTCGCTCTGTTGTCGGCGGGCAGCCTGTCGGTGAGGGCGATAGCCGGTCAGTTCGGATCGAGTACCGTCCACTGCCCACCCAGCCGACGATCCGGGGTAACGTCGGCCTGCAGGTGCTGGTCGCCGGACTGCTCCGGGGGATCGTCGCAACCGATCACCCGCTAACAGAACTCGATCACGTCGACGCCGAGCGGAGCTTCTATGCGGCGGCCGAGAACGGACTCGACGCTGATCTGGCCTGGGTGCTGGCCGACGGCGAGTACACCGAGGCGAACGACGAAATCTACGGGGAACTGTTCGACCTTGTCCGGACGGGGCTGGACGAACAGGGCGTCTCCGGTGAGACGACGGCACACTATATCGACCCACTCGAAGCCAGATGGAAAGCGGGAACCACACCGAGCAGCTGGAAACTCGACCGTATCCGAACGGAGCTGGCGGCAGGTCATTCATTCGAGAACGCTGTCGAACGGATGCAGCAGGCCTACCGCGAGCACAGTCGCTCCGGAACGCCGTTCTCGGACTGGCAGTAAGCATATCCTTCCGGATACCCGCAGTTACTTGCCGGAAAGGATTTATTTACTGGCCGGCTTGTGTCTCCCATGGAAACAGGACGTCGCGCAGTACTGGCGGGAGCCGCGGTTGGGATGGCGTCGCTTGCGGGTTGTATGGATCTGATCACCGGGGATACGGTCGAGTTTACGGCCTCAGAGGCGTCGGTCAGCGAGGACGGACTCGACGAAACCGAGTATACACACGTCGACACGGAGGAGTTGACGATCGACGAGGAGGTCGAGGCGGGCGGGATCGAACGACGGCTGATCGTCACCAACTGGATCAACACCTACGAGAAGGATCTGACCGTTCAGGGCGAAACGGAACAGGCCGCGACGTTCGCGGTCGTGTCGACGCCGAACGCCGAAATACTGGGCCAGTCGCTCAATCCGATTGCACAGCTCTCTCACGAGGAGCTCCTCGACGAGTTCCAGAATGAGCTGGGCGATGAGTACGACGGACTGGACGACGTGGAGATGGTCGACGAGCGCGAGGAGGTCGTGCTCGAAGAGGAAGTAACCGTCAGCACGTTCGAGACGACCGCCGAGTTCGAGGGCGAGGAGGTCGAGATCTACATCCACGTGGCGACCATCACCAGCGGCGACGATCTGATCATCGCGGTCGGCGCACACCCTGCCGCGCTGGGGCAGGAGCGGACGAACAGCTACACCCTGATGCGGGAGATCGAACACGAAGGGTAGGAAGGTTCAACAGTGTTCGATCCCGAACGGCGGTATGGAGAAGACGCCCACTGGAACGTCGGTCGGCGTCGACGACCCCTACGAACACGTCGACGTCTGTGATCACGTCACCGACGACGGGCGCTGTCGGTACGCGTTTGAGCATCCCGAACAGGACCCCGAGTTCGCCCGGGAGCGCCGTGCCGACGAGTTCGCCTGTCCGGTCGCCGCGGGCGACGACTGGGACTGGACTGACTGTCCGAAGTTTCGCTCTCGAAATCACGACCGCGAGTGTCAACGCTGTGGGCTCGAAGAGCGCCGGATCGCCCACGACGATGAGCGGCCGCTCCTGGAAGAACATCATCTCTCCTATGCGGGTGGCGGCGAGGAGCTACGCCACGAGATCACTGTCTATCTCTGCCGGTGGTGTCACGCGAAAGTCCACGGTTTGTGGGCACGGATTACCGATGACGTGTCACCCGATGCGGAGGCACTCGCCGCGGCGGAAGGTCGGCGGAGCCGCGAGCAAAAGGAATTTTCCTTCGAGTCTGCTGCGGACCGCTACGACGACTTCTGAGTCTCCAGTGCTTCGGGCGGCCGAACGCTGATGTGTCCGTGCCGGTAGACGTGGATCTCGTAGCCCTCGAACGTGAACGTCACTTCGCCGACCGCGAGCGTCCCGTCAGATCGCGGGCTAAACAGCGTATCCAGCAGTTCCGGATCCAGCGAATCGTACAGCGGCGTCAACTCCATCGGGTCGGTCCCCTCCAGATCCGCGACGACCATAACGATGATCATGCTCATCGGCATCGCTGTGCGCCAGTCGTACTCGATGTGGTACGTGCCGGTCTCGGCGTCAAAACGCGTCCCAGACTCCTCGTCGTCGACCAGTGAGACCAGCGTGTCAGACTCGATCCAGGCGTCCTCGGCGTCCGGATCGAACAGCGTTCCGGCGTCCGATTCGTGGTCGCTTACCGCGACGTATTCTACGTCCCTGTCCATCCCCAGTTCGTTCCTGCCCCCGGAATCCCCGTTCATAGCTGTCTGTACGTCTTCTACCCGAACTCCCATGTGCTCAAATAAAGAGGCAGTGGTTTCAGTCGGAGTTTATTCCCACTCGTCTCGACAGGTCTCGTCACAGAACGGATACAGCTGAAGCTCGCCGTCCGCGCCGTCGTCGGCGACGACTGGATGCCATTCCGAGGTGTCGATACTGACCCCACACTGGGCACACAGCTCGGTCGACTCGGAGTCATCCCCCGTCGTCGCGATATGTTCGTTTTCGGTCACTGTCTCCTCGTCATCGTCCGTTCCCCGTGGGTCCCTCCAGCGATCGGACCGTTACGCTCCCGTCCCCACTGGCGACGACTCGACAGCCCTGCACGACAAACGAGAGCCGTACTGACGAGTCAGCCGCTCCCGATCCGTCTCCGAGAAGATCGTCAACGGCATCAAGATCGATCGTGTCGAGCAGTGGATCTACGTCCAGTACGTCTACGCCTTTCTCCTCTGCAAGGGCTGTGACGATCCGGTCGCTCGGTCTGTGGCCGTCCGAAAGGCTACCCCCTCCTGGATCAATTGTCGAATCTGGGGTACTCATTGCTCGTTTGTACGTACGCCGAGACCGGGATAACGATACCACCTAACCTACGTACGTTATCGTTCCACGATGCCCTACACAAATAGGATATCCGGTGACGGTCGGAGACTCTTTTCGGGACAAAAGCACCGAATCGCTGGACCGTGCTATTCTCTGGCCACGATGTCGCCGATCCGGCGGGGCTCGCCCTGCAGGTTCGGGTTGGAAGCGACCATCTGGAGCACCTCGTGGTCGGTCACGTCGTAGTAGCCTTTCTGTGTCGCTTCTTCGATCAGTTCCTTCTCCAGGCGGAACTCGGTCCCTTCGTAGACGACGTCGACGCCGTGTTCGTCGAACGAGAGTGTAGTCATACGAACCGCTCGGAGCCGCCGAGTAAAAGGTTCCACGCATGGCCGCTGTCGAGGGATGGGTCAATACCCCGGCCTGTCACAATCGTTATCATGAACTGGAAAGAAGATCGGATGATGCCCTCCATCGACAGACGATCGCTGCTCGCGGCGGCGTCCGGGTCCGCTGCCGGACTGCTCGCGGGCTGTACCGACGAACCGGAACCGCCTGAGCCACAGATCGAGTACCTCGAACTGGTGAACCATCGACACGAGGTCCACGAGTTTTCGGTACGGATCGAGGACGCGGACGGGACCACATTCGAGACGACCGAACGGCTCCGTGGGGACGAACCCGGTGAGGGTGCGATAGTTTTCGAGCAGCCGGTGTCCGGTCCCGGTGCGTACGAAGTGGTCATCGAAGTCGACGAGTACCAGTCGTCCGCGACCGCATCAGACCTGATCACCGAGGACGAGGACTGTCTGTATCTGGAGTTCTACCTCGGATCGTCGACGCTACACTTCGAGTATCTCACCTGGCCGTGTGAGGATGATTCGGCCGAGGAGGACGCTCCAGCGATGATCGTCTGACGCCTGTCGGACGCCCGCGCGGGGTTTATTATCCGGCGGCGGAAAGGAAGGCGTGTGTCGCTGCGATCGAACCCGCTTGACGAGCTGTCGATTCCCGACGGGACGACAGTCGAAGAACACGACCTGGTGACCGACGGGGATGTGGTGATCGGCGGGCGGAGCACGATCGAGTTCGGCGTCCGCGGCCGGAACGTCCTCGCCGGTGAAGGTGTCGAGTTCGGCGGCGATATCGAGGCCGAGGCGGACTGTCGACTCGACATGTGGTGTGATGTCGCCGGAAACGTTCTGGTCGGTCGGGACGCCTATCTCGGCGAGCGCGTCCACGTCGGCGGCCAGTTGATGGTCAGCGGTGACCTCGACATCGGCGACGACGTGGACATCGAGGAGGGGTTCGAGGCGAACGGCTGGATCGTCATTCGGAACCCGATGCCGACGATCGTCTTCCTGTTTATCTATCTCTCACAGCTCCTGCGGATCGGCGAGGAAGAGGCAGCCGAAGAGCTGTTCGGACAGTTCGCCGAGAGCGAGGATCCCGAATCGGAGCCGCTACTGATCCCGAGAAACGCAACCGTCAGCGACGACGCCTGGCGCGTCTCGACGCCCGCACGGATCGGCGACGGCTGTCGGCTCCACGGGAACGTCCGCGCGGAGTCGATCGTCGTCGGTGAGGACAACAACATCTTCGGCAGTCTTAGAGCGCGCGAGGACATCCTGATCGGCTCGGGAACCCGGATCCACGGCGACGTGACGACCCGCAACGGAACCGTTGCGATTGCCGACGACGCGCGAGTGCTCGGCGACGTCTCCTGTGGCGACCTCGAACTCGAATCCGGCGCGACGGTCGACGGGTCGATGCGAGCGAGCGGGCAAGTCGAGTTGAAGCAGGACGTCTCCCGCGAACAGGAATAGTTACTGCCAGTCCTCGTCGAGATTTTCGAGGGGATCAGCCACGACGCCGTCCTGCCGGGCCAGTACCCGCGCGTGAGCGGTACAGACGATTCTGTTTTCGCCCCACGGGATGTGAAGCACCACCGCTCCAGGACGCTCACAGTCGTCTTCGGTACACTCGTCGGGAGAGGTCATTGGCCTCACTGACGGTCACCACATCCACAAACGTTCGGGTGGATACCCTCTCTGGACCACCTGTCATACCCTCCCGGAGCTACCTGTCGTGCCCTCCCGGAACCACCTGTCTATTCTCCGAGAGACATACACCCGAAATATGGTGGTTTTCTATCCAAGATTTAAGTAACCGCCACATCTGCATACTAGTTAGCAATGGCCATCGATGCCAACTTCGAACAGAACCGGGAGGTCCACGAGGAAGAGAACGAGCACGGCGTCACCGTCTGGGGGCCGGTCGACCCGCCCGAGCAACTCGGCATCCACGGCACACACGTCGCCGTCGATTTCGACATCTGTCTGGCCGACGGTGCGTGTCTGGAAGACTGTCCAGTGGACGTCTTCGAGTGGGTCGATACGCCGGGGCATCCCGAGAGCGAGATCAAGGCCGAACCGGCACACGAAGAGCAGTGTATCGACTGCATGCTCTGTGTAGACGTCTGTCCCGTCGACGCGATAGACGTCGACTCCGGGCGTGCAGGGCGCACGTAATACGGACAGAGCGGGCGGCCTGACGTCGGTCAGAACACGTTACAGGCCGCGGCTACTCACAATACACGTTACAGGATATCAATGTTCACACTAACACTTACCAAAGGAGTACCGGATTTCAGTGAAGGCGCGGTGTCGTTCGACGAAGACGGTCATCTCGAACGCGGAGATACGCCGACCGTGATGAACCCGAACGACGAATTCGCACTGAAGGCGGCGTTACAGACCAAGATCAGGAACGGCGGAACCTCGGCACTGATGAGTATGGGGCCGCCGGGCTACAAGGACATCCTCAGAGAGGGAATGGAGTCGGTGTACGCCGACGAACTGTATCTGCTTTCCGACCGGGAGATGGCGGCGGCCGACACCTGGGCGACGGCGATCACAGTGTCCGTGGGGATCGAGCATCTCGACGAGACGCCCGATCTGGTCTTTGCCGGGTTCAAGACCGCTGACGGGGAGACGGGCCATACCGGCCCACAGACGTGCTGGGGGCTCGAATGGCCGATGATTACACACGTCATCTCTCTCGAAGCGTATCCCGAGGAGGGTGTCGTCCGGGCGAAACGACTCGTCGAAGGCGACATCGAGGAGATCGAAACGGTCGAAGCCCCAATGCCCGCGGTAATCGTCACCGATCCCGAGTTCGAGCCCGTATACCGGCGGGCCGAACACCGGCTGAAACACCGGGATCTGCGCGAGGAAACGAAAGCCCGGGCCGAGAGTTTCGAGGACCATCTGACCGTCTGGGACCACGAGGAGCTCAACCTCGATCCGGACTACATCGGGCTCGATGGCTCACCGACAGTCGTTCAGGGCGTCGATCCGATCCCGAAAGCGCCATCCGAACGCGAGGCGACGGAGATCGATCCCGCAGACGAGGAGTCGATGGGCGAGCTGCTCGACGAACTGGGGCCACACGCTGCGGGCCGTGCGGAGGCGGGGGGTGACTGACCATGGTCGAGATAGATCCAACCGAGTACGACATCTCCGAACTCGGACCGAAAATCAAGGACGTCGAAGATCTCGAGGAGCTGGAGGCGATGCTCGACCTTGAAGCCGACGGCGAGGATCGGGTCCCTGTCAAGACGCTCATCGAGAGCAGAATCGAGGCGCTGAGCGAGGACGATGGCGACGGCGACGAGGACGCTGATATCACGGAGTTGAGTACGGCCGACGCCGCAAACCTGATCCGCGATATCGACGATCCAGAGCGCCTTGAAGAACTGCAGGAGATCGAGGAGGCAGGCGAAAACCGGGACACGGTCCTTCGGCTAATCGGCCAGCAACTCGATTCGGTACTGGGTAGCGAGGAGACCGATATCGAGATCGAACCGCCCGAGGAGGCACATCCACACCTCGACCACCCGACCGCGGACAAAGCCCACGTCCGCTCGCTCGACGGCGGCGAGTACCGGGACATGTGGGTCTACTGCGAGACACAGGCGGGCGAACTCGTCGACGTCTCGAAGGAACTGCTCGGAAAGGCCCGCGAGCTGATGGACGAGTACAACGAGGAGTACGAGGAGGAGGAAAACGTCGTTGCGGTCGTGATCGGGTCGGACGTCGAGGGGCTGGCCGAGGAAACGATCGCGTACGGTGCAGACGTGGCACTGTATCAGGACGATCCCGAACTCGAACGGTTCCGGCACAAGCCCTACACCGAGATCTACTGTGATATGGCACGCAGTGCGGGCCACCCCTACGTCCGTGAGGACCGCCACGAGGAGGAGTGGCGCGACTACGACGAGCCACGCTACGTCGTCTTCCCGGCGACCCACAACGGCCGGGATCTCTCGGCGCTGGTCCAGGCCGAACTCGACTCCGGGCTGGCCAGTGACTGTTCGGACCTCTACATCGACGATGTGGTCATCAGCAACCCGGCGAAAACCGGCGGCGAGGGCGGCAAGAAGCGCTTCGAGCGCGTGTTGCACATGCCCCGGCCGGACTTCTCGGGCTTCGAGTACTCGACGATCCTCTGTCTGGACTCGCCCCGCCGGGAGTTCCACCCACAGGGGGCGTCGGTGATCCCTGGCAAGTTCGAGATGCCCGAGCCGGACTACGAGCGGGAGGGCCAGCTGATCGAACACGACCTCGAACTCGACGACGATTGGTTACTGGTCGACGTCGAGGAGTACGACCTGCTCGAAAGTGGCGTCGACCTCACCGATCATCAGGTCGTCGTCTGTGTTGGTCGCGGGATTGACCGTGATCCAACGGCTGGGATCGAGCTCGGGCTCGAACTGACCGACGCGTTCGAGGACGCCGCCTTCGGTCTGACGCGCGGGATCATCACCTCCTCGTTCCAGTTCGACGGCCACGTCGAGGAGTACACCGGTGAGGACCGACAGATCGGCGAGAGCGGCCAGGAGGTCCAGCCGAGCCTCTACATCGCCGCGGGCGTCTCCGGTGCGATCCAGCACAAGGTCGGCTGTGACGAATCGGATACGATCGTCGCGATCAACACCGATCCGGACGCCGACATTCGCGACTGGTCGGACTACTATATTCAGGGCGACCTCTTCGAGGTGCTTCCGAACCTGATCGAGGCTCTGGAGAGCGGCGATCCGAGCGATGCGATCGTCGAGGCAGCGGTCGCGACCGATGGAGGTGAGCGCGATGACTGACGAGTACGAACATTACGAGGCAATTGTTGTCGGCGCAGGACCGGGCGGTGCCGCAGCGGCCGCCGCACTGGCCAGACAGGATGTCGAGACGCTCGTGCTGGAACGCGGCGTCGAGGCTGGCTCGAAGAACGTCTCGGGCGGACTGATCTACGCCGAGGAGTCCGCACCGTACACGATGGACGGCCTGTTTCCCGACTTTCGGGAGGCAGCCTCGGAACGGCCGGTCGACGAGAACTACATCCACAACATTGCCGGGAACAAGGTCAAGACGTTCGATCTGGGCGACGTCCACGAACACGACACCGCATGGTGTGATGCGGTCCTCAGACGGAAGATGGACTCGTGGCTCGCCGAGCGCGTCCACGAACTGACCCGAGAGACAGGCGGCGGCCTCCTGACGGACGTTCGGGCGAACGGTCTGCTCCGGGAAAACGGCCGGATCGTCGGCGTCACCTTCGACGAACTCGATCCGATCACGGCGGACGTGATCATCGCGGCCGACGGCGTCAACTCCGAACTCGCCCGCGACGCGGGCCTGATGGACTGGGACGAGCCCGACGAGTGGTTCCAGGGCGTCAAGGCGGTTGTCGACATGGAGCCCGAAGTCATCAACGAGCGCTTCGATATCGACGAGGACGAGGGAGCGGCCCACCTGTTCTCGGGAGACCTGTTCGATGGGGTCCGTGGCGGTGGGTTCCTCTACACGAACGAGGACTCGCTGTCGATCGGGACGGTCTTCCACCTCGATTCGCTCGCGGCCAAAGAGGCCGAGCCCCACGAACTCCTGAACAGCCTGCTTACGCATCCCGTGCTTGACCAGTACCTGCAGGGCGACTACGAGGAACGGGAGTACTCGGCCAAACTCGTCCCCGACTCGAAGAAGGTCGCTCATCCCTCGCCACATCGCGGGAGGCTCCTGCTCGTTGGCGACGCCGCCGGACAGATGCAGGCACAGGGTCCGATCATCAAGGGGATGAATCACGCCGTCTCCGCGGGCGGGCTCGCCGCCGAGGCTTTTGCCGAAGCGAGGACCCGCGGCGACACCTCGCAGGCGGGCGAGCTCTACGAGGGGAAACTCGAAAGCGAGGGCGTGATGGACAAGCTCCGGCCGACCCGCTACGAACTGACCAGTGGACTCTCGGAGAGCGACATCGTCACCTCGGTCAGCAACAAACTACTGAACTCGCCGATCGGCCGTGCGGGACTTCGCACGTTCGACGGTACTGTCGAACGACTGTTCAACTCGCCGTTCGTCCTCGGGATGATCCCCGACACCCGCACGTCCTACGTGACGGTGCCGACGATCCTCGGCGAGGAACTGGGAACCCCGGTCGACGCCGAGCACGAGGTCGAGCCGCCCGAACTGGACGACCGGATCGGCGATCTGACCTACAACGTCGGCGATCCTCACATCGAGCTGATCGACAGCACATTCGAGGCCAGCGGGACCGCCGTGACGGCCTGTCCAGTGAGCGCGAAGGACTTCGGCGGCGGCTGCTACCGCGAGGAGGAGATCAAGACCAACGGCGACACCGAGCGCGTGGTCAGCCTCGACACCCAGCCCTGCGTCGAGTGTGGCACCTGTGCCATCGTCGCCGACACGAAGTGGGAACACCCCAGCGGCGGCAAGGGCGTCGAGTACAAGGAGGGCTGATGGCCTCGGAGCATCGCGAGCGCATCGAGCGGCTGGCCGAGCGCGCCCGGCGGGAGCGGCAGGGCTTCGATCCTCCCGAGACGACGCCTGCGCCGGAGCGCGCCCAGCAGTTCCTGCAGGAGGGCGTCGGCGAACTCGTCTCGCTGTACATCGACGGCCGGAGCGGCGGAGAGTTTGCCCGGTTTTCCGAGGAGGAGTGGGACCTGCTCCACCGCGCGCTCGATGACTGGCTCCAGCTGTACGCCCGGTGTTACGGGCGGCGTCTCGAACGCGGCTTTCAGATCCGGACGCTGGCCGAACTGGTCATCGACACGCACAATCTACACGACGCCGTCATGATGGCGACGAAAGTTCCAGCGCGGGAGTACGGTGAGACGAACGAGGATCTCGATACGGGCGTCACGCAGCCATCGAACACAGGCGACTGAACGCGACACACGTCTTCGATATCAATCCATTAGGCACTCCAAGATCGAAGTAGTGTTTCTAGACAGTGCCATCGGCTGGGAAGATCTGCTCACCGATAGTTAGTAGTACTCAGAAAAGATAGTAAAGCATAGCATGCCGAGTAGTACTCGAGACCCAGAGGTCGTACGCGTCTCGCAGAAGGGACAGGCGACGATCCCGAAGACGCTCCGGGAGAAGTTCGGGATCGACACCCCTGGTGAGGTGTTCATTTACGAGGAAGACGATCGGATCATCGTCGAACCAGTCCCATCACTCGAAGAGTTGGGCGGGATTCACGCTGGCACCGACCGCGAGCGTGGCGACGTGATCGACCGGGTTCGCGAACTGAAACGCGAGGAACACCGGCGCGAAGAGGACCGTGCTAACCGACTCCGACCGGCTGACTCGGAGGATGAATGAGTAACCGGTACGTCTTTGATACCGAAGCGATCATCGCATACCTCTACGACGAGCCAGGTCGGAGCGTCGTCGAAGAGTATCTTCGAGACGTTCGTGACGAGACTATCGAAGGGCTGCTGGCAGAGACCAACGCTGGCGAAGTACTCCATCTAATTGCTCGCTTCGAGGGAATTGACGACAACCCCACGAGGGACTCACTTCGCACTGCCGATCGCGATCTCCGTTCGCTCGAACGGTGGGGGGTTCAAATCGAACGAGCTGACTGGCGACTTGCTGCCGAGGTGAAAGCGGATGGTCACATTTCGTTTGCGGACGCTCATGGCGTTGCACTCGCCCACGAGCGGGATGCGACACTCATCGCCGGTGATGATGATGACTTCGAGACCCTTCCGATCGATGTCGATGTCGTTCGATCTCGCGAGGACGGTGCCTAACCTTCGTCCGTCGAGGAGCATATAATTGAGAACTCGCACCCCGGTTTCTCGTCCGATGACGCCCAGCAGTATTATAATATAGAATGTTCAAACATTGTGTCGCTGCCCTGCAAAATCAAGTATTCTATTCAATAGAATTTCCACACATTGTAGAAAGTGCACCGCTCCAGTCGACGCCCACATTGATATGATCGGCCCGCCGAGTGGATAGCGATGACCAGGTCCCCGGTCACAGGCCGACGGGCGATGCTCGCGGCGGTGGGCACCTCGGCGTCCGCACTCGCCGTCGGCACCGCGAGCGCACCCGCTACCGCCACACTACGCGTTCGCGTTGTCCCGGCGGCGACTGGCGACCGCTGGAACGGCTGGGACCGACCGGCGCTGGAGGCGTACGCGGCGATCGGCGTCGCGCTGGAGCGTCTCACAGCACACATCGAGCGTGAGTCCAAGACGATCGACGACGCCGACTGGAGTCTCGATGCCGAACCGGGGGTCGATCCGCCGACCGGCCTCGACGGCTCCGACCTGCTGACGGCGTTCGGCGACCTGCTCGACGACCGCGAGGCCCGGAGCGCCAACACGGCACATCTACTGCTCGCGCGCGAGCCGTTCAATCCGGACCTGGGCTACGGCACGGCCAGGGCGGATGTCACACGGGGCGGCGACGGGACGGTGACCATCGCCAATCTCGGCGCGACCGAACGCTGGGACGGGCGGGACGTGACGCGAAATATCGCGATCCACGAGGTGTTGCACACGCTGGTCGACGACGAGGCAGTCGGCGCAGTCGTCGAAGGCAGTTGCGATCACGACCTCGGGAGCGTGACGCGAGTCGACGAGGATGTCAGCGAAGTCACGCCCTTTGCAACCGCGTACGCCGGGGCCGCCGAACCGGGCAGCGAGACCTCCTGGCACGGTACTGGCTGTGGCGATCACGACCGGTTTTACCGCCACGATGGAATCACCGAGGAGTGGCGACACACGACCGAACTTAGCGCGGGGACGCTCGGTGCCGTGCGGGACTTCGCGGAACGCCGACTCTGAGCCGGCCCATCGAACAGCACGCTTCCGGATCGTCCCGTTTTTTAGCCTGCCCGGTCCAGTTCCACCCGTGCGAGAGTTTTCCGAGTCGTACCTGCGGGACACCCGCGCAGGGATGTGGGACGACTCACGGCAGGCGCTTGCGGCCCTTGACCTGCAGGACTGTGACTCGATCCTCGACGTCGGCTGTGGAACCGGCGAGCTCTCCCGCGTGCTCGCCGAGGAAAGCGGCGTCGAGGTGCTGGGCGTGGACGCCGACACGGCCCTGCTCGATGCCGCCCGCGAGCACGCCAGCCCGGTCGCCGGGGACGCGACTCGCCTGCCCTTCCCCGATAATGCGGTCGATCTGGTCGTCTGTCAGGCGCTGTTGATCAACCTCTCCGACCCCGCCGCCGCGATCGAGGAGTTCGCGCGCGTAGCGAGCAAGCGCGTCGCGGCGGTCGAACCGGACAACGCCGCGGTGACGGTCGAGTCGAGCGTCGAGGCCGAGGCGAAACTCGCTGCCCACGCGAGAGAGGCCTACCTCGACGGCGTCGGGACCGACATCACGCTCGGGGGGAGCCCGACTGCCGCGCTGTTCGAGCAAGCCGGACTGGGCAACGTCACGACAGCCCGTTACGATCACGAACGGATCGTCTCCGCGCCGTACTCCCAGCGTGACCTCGACGCGGCAAAGCGGAAGGCGACCGGTGACGGACTGGCCGCAGACCGCGCCGAGATGCAGGCGGGCGGGCTGACCGATGGGGGCTACGACCGGCTCCGGAGCGCGTGGCGCGAGATGGGTCGAGCGGTAATCGAGCAGATGCAGACCGGAGAGTACAGACGCCGCGAGGTCGTTCCTTTTTTCGTCACGACTGGCGTCGTCGAGTAGCGGCTGGAATTCACGGTGCGACCGGTAGGTCGCACGTTCATCTACGATGGAGCGACGCGCTTTGTGTGGGGCTCCCGAGTGGGGCAACATTCACGGTGGATGCTTCCGATAGTCGTGGCAATGACAGGAACAGTGTTCGCGTTTCTGGGGGGACGCGACCGGATCGGAACGACGACCACCGCAGTATCAGTGGGGGTATCGATGGCCGAAACGGCGACACGCGTCGCAGTCGTCGATGCGGCGTTCGATAGCGACGGCATTGAAGAGATCATCGATGTGCAGGGCGACGACGGCGTCCGGTCGGTGCTCAGAGGGGATGCCACGATCGACGAGTCGATGGTGACGGGATCGCACGGCGTCGAGTACCTTCCCTCGGGAAACGAGGCTCCCGCACCGACTGACGTCCGTACCCACCGGCTCGTCCGAGCGGCGACGACGCTACGCGAGCGCTACGATGTCGTTTTGCTCGATCTCGGCCACGGTGGCGGCGTCGACGTCGCGATGGGGCTCGAACTGGCCGACGAGGTGATCCTCGTCTCGGGATCGGCCGAGGACGATCTGGCGGCGACCGCGGAGGCGGCGACTGTAGTGCGGTATCACGGCTGTCGGATCCGCGGGACCGTCCTCTCGCGAGTTCCCTCGGTACAGGCGATCGACATCGTCAGCGTAACCGAACAGCTCGACACCGACGTACTCGCCGTGGTTCCCGAGGACGATGCGGTACGGGCAGCCGCGGGGGCTGGCCAGTCGCTACTCCGCTATGATCCCGACAGCGATGCCGCAATGGTCTACTGGCAGCTGGCGTCGAGTCTCACTGGTGCTGGTGGACTGACTGGGCCGGTCCTGCCAGCGAGCGCGGACGAACCGGGCTCCGATTCGAGTCGAGCGGCGACCGAGACAGCAGTGGGGGGAGACGGCGAGTCCGGAGATGAGGAAATGGCCCACGCGTCAAAATCGGCGACCGAAACCACCGCCGGAGGTTCGACCGCCGATGTATCCGGAGAGTCGGATGTCGAGGAGGCACATGCCGATCAGTCATCCGTGTCTGACCCCGCCGATCCGGAGCGATCCGGTGTTTCAGCGGATTCGGCCGAGAGCGATCCACCGGACGGGGAACCGACGGATCACGCGACAGCTGCGCCCACGGGTGATGGGGACGCTGCTGAGTCCGCGGAACAAAGTGAGCCATCGGGACAGGAAGGCGAGCGCGTCGAGGAGGGCGAACGCGTCGAAGATGACGAGACGGTAAAGCTCGAATCGTCTCCCGAGACTGCGGAGAGCGAGGGGACCCTCTCGGACGGGGCATCGGCAGATACGGTAGCGGAGGAGCCGACTGCGGAACGCGACCACGACAAGACTGGCGATGATAGCGAGACGACAACCGAACCAGCGGCGAACTCGATATCTACCGCCGATGGCGATGGAGAGCCAGAGGGCGACGAGCAGACGCGTGATACGGAGCCATCGGCTGCCGAGTTCGAATTCGAGGACACGGGCGAGGTTACCGAGAGCAAACAGGCCGACGACCAGAGAGCAGGAAACCGCCAGGCCGGAAACGACGAGGGCGACACTGGATCAGCGGCCGATCAGGGGTCGGAGATCGGAGCAGCCGACGAGGAGGTGGCCGATACCGATGACGACGACAGCGGCTTCGAGCTACCCGGTTTCGGCGGGGAGGAGACCGAGGCGGCCGACGAAACGAACGGGAGTGGGACTGACACCGGCGACGGAGCCAGCGAGGAGCCAACAGCAGCTGATTCCGGCACGGCTGACGATAGTGGCAACGTGGCTGAGGGATCGCCTGACTCTGACGACCAGAGAGGTAACTCACCGGTGGACGAAGCGGTGCGTGAGCTCCAGGACGACCTCAACGACGACGAACTGTCCGACAGCTCGGCTCCTGACTCCGGCCAGCAGAGAGAGGACGGCTCAGATGAGCAGTCGACGGGTCCGGTCGAGCAAGCAGAGTCAACACCGAACGACCATTCGGCGGAGGATGCACTGGACGATGATCGCGACGATGACGTGAGTGACGACGAGGAGATGTTCGAGGGCGTCTCTTCCGATCCCGAGAGTCTCCTCGACGAGGAAGAGGACGAGGACGACGAGATCAACGCACTGTTTAAGGAGACGATGGACAAGGTGACCAACACGGACGACGAGGAGTAGCTATACGATGTCGCCGCGAACCGTCGTGCCTTCCTGTTCGGTTCGCCAGGCTTGAACGGCTTCAGCGGCTTCGTCCGCCTCGTTCTCGTCCAGTCCGATCATCGTCAGCGCCTCGGGAAGCGTGGGGAATGGGAGTTCGCCGTCCCTGAGTTTCGCCAGGGCGTCCTTGCTTCGCCGCCCCTCCCCTGCCCCGTCGCCGACCCACAGACAGGCACCTCGGGGATCGAGTAGCTGTTCCCACGCGCCACGGGCCTTCGCGCCCTGCAGGCGCTGGGTGACGTTGTCCTCGAAACTCGCGTTACAGACCTCGAGATGGATCGGCTCGTCGTCGTCGTCAAGGAGGTGGGCGGCGAGACACTGTTCGGGTGCGGCGTGGCCGTTCGTGTTCGCCCGCAGGTGCTCGGGGTACTCCGCGGCCCAGTCGGCCCGGACCGTTCGGCCGACGCCCTCGATGCCGTGGGAGTCGACGAACTTGACTTCCCGTTCCGGCTCGTCCTCCAGCAGGATGTCCTTGGTGACGTAGATGTCGAGCCGGTCGATCGGATCGAGTCCGAGCGCGACGTCACCGTACACCCAGACCTCACGAACGGGGACGGGCATCTGCTCTTCCTCGACGGTGTCGACGATTTCCTCGGCTCGATCGAGGGCAACGCTGCGCTCCATTGGGTGGGTGTACTGGCCGGGGGCGCAAAACGGATTCGGTGCGGGTCACGGCGATCAGGTCGACTCGCCGCCCCTACTGGACGTACCTGTCCGGGATCCCCTGGGCGTACTCGGTGATCGCGGGTGCGGCTTCGTCGAGCGCCGCCTCGGCGTCGTCGATACCGACCTCTTCGTCGAGATAGTTCAGCCGGGCAGTGCCAGCACGTGGCCCGTGGCCCTCCCACTGGCGGGCGGAAAGCATGTCACACCCGGTTTGCAGGGTCGCTGGTAGTTGACAAGTGCTCTTTTCGCAGATAATTAACTCAATTTCGTAACCCAGTATATTCATGTACGATGATGACATACGGGCACATGATGCCCGAAATAGAGGTGTCCGACTCGCTGTACCGCAAACTCGAAGAAGTGGCCGACGACAGTGAACTGGAGCACGCTATGTGGGAGATGGCGTACCTGCTCCAGCGCGGTAACGACCCAACATAATCACGGCGGCTGGATTTTTCGTCACAGACGGGCGATCCCGGAGAGTGGCAACGATCAGATTCATTAGGGTCCACACCCCACCCTTCGAGCATGATTCTTCGGGGTGCTCGCGTCGTCGACGGTGACGGTGGCGTCTTCGATGGACCGGTCCAGTTCGACGAGGGGCGTATCACCGCCACCAGCGACGTTTCGACTACACGGGCGGACGAAGAGGTGGTCGACCTCGACGGGTACACGCTCGTCCCCGGTATCGTCGATGCTCACGTCCACTTCTCGCTGTCGGGCGAAGCGAGCATCGAGGACGTCACCGACAAAAGCGATGCCGAACTGCTGTTCACGGAGATTGCGAACGCCCGGCGAACGCTCGAAAGTGGTGTTACCGGGGTGCGCTCGATGGGTGCGCACGGTCTGGACATCGACCTCGCCCGTGCCATCGAGCGCGGCGACGTGCCGGGTCCACGAACCGTGGCGAACTGCGCCTCGATCACGATCACCGGGGGCCACGGCCACCATCTCGGGCAAGAGGTCGACGGGCCCGAGGCGTGTCGCCGCGCCGTCCGCGAGCAGCGCAAGCAGGGCGCACAGTTCATCAAGTTCATGGCGACTGGCGGCGTCACGACGCCCGGCACCGATCCCGGAACGCTCGCCTTTACCCACGAAGAGATCCACGCCCTGGTCGACGAGGCCCATCGCCACGGCGTTCACGTCGCCACCCACGCCCACGGCGCGGAGGGCATCCGGGCCGCCGCCGAGGCTGGCGTCGATACCGTCGAACACGGGACCTTCCTCGATGACGCCGCAATCGAGGCGATGCTCGACGAGGATGTCACGCTCGTCCCGACGCTCACCGCCCCCCACCGCATCCTGCACAACGGCGACCGCGCGACCGCCGAGACGCTCGCCCAGTCGAACGAGGTGTACGAGATCCATCGAGAGTCGTTCCGTCGCGCTGTCGATGCGGGAGTGCGGATCGCCGGTGGGACCGACGCCGGGACACCGTTTAACCACCACGGCTCGAACCGCGTCGAGATCCAGTTCATGGCTCGGAACGGCATGGCTCCCGTGGAGGCGATCACGGCGATGACCGGTACTGCCGCGGAAACGATCGGTCTGGATGACACCGGGAAAGTTGCACCCGGCTATCACGCCGACCTGCTCGTAATCGATGGCGACCCGACCACGGATGTCGCTGACCTCGACGAGATCGAGACAGTCATCAAGGGCGGCAAGGTCGTCTCCGGGACGCCGCTATCCGAACTCGGCGCGTAGGGCGAGAGATCCGGCCGGAAGTACTGTTATACTCGCTCACGTACTCCCGACCATGTACGACGAGATCCTCCTTGCGACCGACGGCAGCGACGACGCCGCGGCGGCGGCCGACCACGCCCTCGACCACGCCGAGCGTTACGATGCGACCCTCCATCTGGTCTCCGTCGTCGAGACCAGAACGGCCTACGATAACGCTATCGTCGACCCCGAAACCGTAGCTGGGAACCTTCGCAAAGAGGCTCGCAAGACGCTCGACCTGCTGGCCGAGCGCGCCGAGGCGGCGGGCGTCGAGACGACGACGGAGATACTCGAAGGGGTTCCCCACGAAGCCATCGAGAACTACGCCGCAGAGAGGGACGTCGACCTGATTCTGCTCGGGACGCAGGGCCGTTCGGCGTTCAAGCGCGCGCTACTCGGGAGTACGACTGATAGCATCGTCCGGTCGCGTGTCGCGCCCGTACTTGTGGTCGGGGAGGACCGGGACTAACACTCCGCAACGAATAAACGCCGGTCGCCCCACACTCCGGTAATGAGCGATTGGACCGAAAAATACCGCCCGTCGACGCTGGCGGAGGTCCGGGGGAACGACAAGGCCCGCGACGCGCTAAAAGAGTGGGCCGATTCGTGGGAGCAACACCGCGAGGCGGTCATCGTCTACGGCAGTCCGGGGATCGGGAAGACGTCGGCGGCCCACGCGCTGGCTGCGGATAAGGGCTGGCCAGTCATCGAGTTGAACGCGAGTGACCAGCGACAGGCCGACGTGATCGACAGGATCGCGGGTGAGGCTGCTCAGTCAGGGACGCTCACGCAGGGCAGTTCGGGCAGACGCCTGGTCGTGATGGACGAGGCCGATAACTTCCACGGCAACGCCGATTACGGTGGTTCCGCGGCGGTCACTGGCGTCGTCAGGGATGCCGACCAGCCGATGATCCTGATCGCAAACGAGTTTTACGACATGTCCCAGGGGTTGCGCAACGCCTGCCAGGAGATCGAGTTCCGGGATGTCTCGAAACGCTCGATCGTGCCCGTCCTCCGGGACATCTGTCGGAAGGAAGGCGTCGAGTACGAGGAGGAAGCCCTCGAAGCGATCGCCAGACAGACCAGTGGCGACCTTCGATCGGCGGTCAACGACCTGCAGGCGGTCGCCGAGCAGGCCGACCGGCTGACCGTCGAGGACGTGGTGACCGGCCAGCGGGATACGACGACTGACATCTTCGATTTTCTCGACGACGTGATCAAAAAGCTCGACCCGCAGGCCGCGCTCGAAGCGTCCTATGACGTCGACGAGACGCCCGACGACATGATAAACTGGATCGAGGACAACATGCCCAAAGATTACGCGGGCCGCGAACTCGCCGATGCGTACGGCTACCTTGCCAACGCCGACCGGTGGCTTGGGCGCGTGCGCGCAACTCAGGACTACTCCTACTGGCGCTACGCGGGCGACAATATGACTGCGGGCGTCGCAGCAGCCCGAAGTGAGCAGAAGGGCGGCTGGACGCGCTATGGCCCACCGAGCTACTGGTCGAAGCTCGGCCGCTCCCGCGGGTCGAGAGAGACGAGGGACAGCATCGCCGTCAAGATCGCAGAAGAGAGTGGCACCAGCATCGGCACGGCGCGTCGCCACGTTCTTCCGTTCCTCTCCGAGCTCACTCACCACTGCAAGAACCGGGAGCTTACCGTTCGGATGGCCGCGATTTACGATCTCGACGAGAAGCAGGTCTCTTTCGTGACGGGCAGCGGGAAGACCACCAACAAGGTACAGTCGATCGTCGAGGACGCCCAGGAGCTGCGCGAGCAACAGGCTGTCGAGCACTCAGGAGGGGCGTTCGAGGGGGCGACGCGGGACGTCGAGGCCGAGGCTGAGACCGACCCCGAGCCAGAACCGGATGCCGAGCCCCACGATTCGACTGACGGCGGGACTGACGAGGGGGCCGACGACGGCCAGGCAGGTCTGACTGATTTCATGTAGCCGATCGGGTGACGCTCTGCGACACAGCGGAGCGCTAGAATGGGGGGCGCTCCAGCCTTACAGCAACCCGATCTCCCTGCCTGCATCGCGGAACGCATCGAGACAGGTAGCCAGATCGGACGCGGAATGCGTCGCCATCGGTGCGACCCGGATTCTGGTCGTCCCTTCGGGAACGCTTGGCGGCCTGATTACCGGGGCGACAACACCACGCTCGTAGAGTTCCTCGCTCAGTTCCAGCGCGGCGGTCCGGTCGTCGACGCGAACCGGAATGATCTGGGTCTCACCCGGCACGTGATAGCCCATCCCGTCCAGTTCCTCACGGAGGTACTCCACGTTTCTCCAGAGCCGATTCCGGCAGTCGTCAGTCCGAGCGATGTGCAGCGATTCGGCGGCCGCGGCGGCTGCCGGCGGGCAAAGTCCGGTCGAGAATGCAAACGAACGAGCATGATTGATCAGATACTCGATCAGCTCCTCGGCCCCTGCGACGTAGCCGCCCTGGCTCGCAAGCGCCTTCGAGAGCGTCCCCATCTGGATGTCAACTCGATCCGAGAGCCCTTCTCGCTGGACGATACCGCCAGCGTCCTCGTACAGACCGATCGCGTGGGCCTCGTCGACCATCACCCAGGCTCCGTACTGCTCCGCGAGGATACAGAGCTCCTCGAGCGGTGCGACATCGCCGTCCACGCTGAACACGGAGTCGGTGACGACGAGCCAGGATTCGTCATCCGCCTGCTCGCGGTCGCTCATCCGGCTGGCGAGATCGGCGGTATCACAGTGGTCATAGACGATCGTCTCCGCGCCGGAAAGGCGGCAGGCGTCGATCGTGCTCGCGTGGTTGTTCGAATCCGAGAAGACAACATCGGGCTCAAGCGCAGTAATCGTCCCGACGTTCGCGGCGTACCCGGAAGCAAAGGTGAGTGCCCGATCGGTGCCGGTCGCCTCGGCGAGCCGGGTCTCCAGATCGTGATGAACCAGCGTATCCCCGGTGACAAGTCTGCTCGCACCTGCACCGGTTCCGACGACCTCGGTGGCGGCGACGGCAGCGTCCTGTACACGCTCGTCCTGTGTGAGCCCGAGATAGTTGTTGGCCCCAAGGACCAGTCGTTCCTCCCCGTCGACGACCGGGAGAGCGCTTCCCGGTGCAGGGGCGAACTGTGCACGTTCTGCGACCCGGTTTGCGGGCGACAGTCGGCGAAGCAGGTTGCGTCGCTCACGGGCAGCCAGCTCGGCCGACAGGTCGAAGCCGTGGCCTATCGACGAGCCGTCATCTCGTTGCGATCCGGTGCTGTCATCTCCTGCGCTGAAATCGTCACTCATATCTCGTCGCCATCTCCGTCCGCTGTCTGCGGCGATATCGACTGCCTGCGGTTCGTCCGTTGTGCACGTCCGAAACGCTGCAACTGATTTGGTCCTACTGCTCAGTGGGTATAGCTTTTCTCACTTCGACCGGGGACTAGCACACCCCTCTTAGCAATCGTTCGTCGCGGCACTCCTTGCAGTGCCAGTGGATGTGTCACCGTCGCCACCTTCGCTGTCCCGCGATTTGACCGCCGCAGGATCGAATTCGTTACTGTCCATGTTCGGGCGCATTCCCGCCCGCTCCATTACCTCGATATCCTCGCCCGGTGACTGGCCGCCGGTCGTCAGGTAGTCCCCCGTCAGGATACCGTCGGCCCCCGCCTCGAAGGGCAGATGCTGTTCGTCCTCGTCGAGGTTGGCCTCTCGCCCACCGGTGAGTCGAACGCGAGCTTCGGGATGCAAGAGCCGGTAGACGGCGACGGTCTTCACGATCTCCTCCGTCGAGATATCCGCCGAATCGCCGAGTCGCTCGGCCATCGGCGTCCCCGCGACCGGGTTCAACACGTTCACCGGGAGCGAGGAGATGCCGATCTCCTGGAGCGCGATGGCGGCGTCGACCCGATCGGTTGGCGTCTCGCCCATCCCGAGGATGACGCCAGCACAGAGATCCATTCCCGCTTCTTTCGCCACTTCGAGCGTTTCGACCCGGTCCTCGAAGCTGTGGGTGTCGACGATCTCCGGGAAGTAGTTCGGCGACGTCTCGATGTTGTGGTTGTAGTGGTTCAGCCCCTCGTCGGCGAGAATCTCGGCCTCTTCGTCGGTGAGGATCCCGAGGCTCGCGTCGACTTCGACATCAGTCTCGTCGCGCACGAGACGGATCGCTTCGAGTACCTCCTCCCACTCTTCCGGGCGGTGCTCTTTGCTGACACCTTTTTCGGCGACGACGATCCCGAAGCGCTGCGCACCGTCCCGCTCGGCGCGTTTCGCCGATTCGAGAACCTTCTCGGGGCCGAGAAACCCGTAGGTCTCGATCCCAGTATCGAAGTGAACGGACTGCGAACAGAACCCACAATCCTCGGAACAGTCGCCCGCTTTCGCATTGACGATACTACATGCGTCGACGGTATCGTCACCCAGCTGGGACCTGATGTAGTCCGCAGCAGGGGCGAGATCCGCGACCGGCTGGGCGATCAGCGCCAGCCCATCCTTTCGGTCGAGGCGCTCCCCATCGAGGACGCGCCGAACCGCGTCGTCGACCGTCTGATTGCCCGTCTCGTAAACCATACCTTCGAACTCAGTTTACACTGTGTTAAATAGTTCGGTGCGCGACAGGTCTGGAGAACGGATCTACGGGGACTTCTGTTAGACGGAGTCCGGTTCGAAGAGTGTCTCGAACAGTTTTCGCTCTCCAGCACGAAGGTGCTGGTTGAACGTCGGCGGGGCGACGCCCAGCGCCTCGGCGATCTGCTCGCCGTTTTTCTCCCGGGGCCACTCGAAGTAGCCGCTGAAGTAGGCCGCTTCGAGCACCTCCCGCTGACGGTCAGTCAGGTGGTCGTCGAGGCGCTCGCGGAACGAGCGTCTGCTGCCGGTATCGCTGGTCCGCTCTCTGCGGGCGACGAACTCGACGGACGGATACTCGCCGGTCAGTCGTTCGGCGAAGGATCGCACGTCCGCGGTCTGTGGCAGGTCGACGACGACTCGGCCGCCGTTCGGATCGGCGGAAACCGACCGCGGGACGCCGCCGTGATCCGCGACCGTCGTCGCGATGTTCGTGTCAGTTGTCCGGCACTCGAGCAGCGCCGTGTCGTTGCGCTCACTGATGAGTTTCGCCTCGGAGACAGACAGGGACTCCTCGGCGGACGCGAGGACGTCCTCGACTTCGGCATCGGTGATCGAGAAGAAGATCAGATACGAGCCGTCGGACTGGGGCAGGATCGTTCGCAGGTCGACGTTGCTGCCGGTCCGTTTCGAGAGGGTGTACAGGAAATCCTCTGAGTTCGGAATCCGGAACTCGACCTGAACCACGCTGTCAGTCAGCAGCGCCTCCTTGCGGTCGATCGCGTTGATCGCGTAGCCAATTGTCTCTCCAAGCTCCGCGAGAACGCTACGGGTATCCCCGTCGAAGGTATCCAGCTGGCTGGCGTAGATCTGCAGGAGTCCGTAGACGGCCCCCTCGTAGGTCAGCGGCACCGTCGCCACCGATCGGAAGCCGCTTTTTAACGCCTGCTTGCGCCAGCTGCCCATACTCTCGTCTTCGAAGATGTTCTGGACGATACCGACCTCGCCCTCGTGGAGCGCGTCCTGGATCGGGTTGGACTCGCTGTCGAGATCGATGCTCGCCAGATAGTTCCCCTCGGTACCGCCTTTCGCCCGCGGGCTGATCGTCTCGTTGATATTGTTGTAGCCGCCGATCCACGCGAACTCGTAGAGGTCGACGTTTACGAGCCGGTCACAGACCTCCTGTTCGATCTCCTCGCGCGTCGAGGCCTGCACCAGCGCCTGATCGATGTTCCGGATCACCGTGTTGATCCGGTTGAGTCGCTTGAGCTGGCTGTTCTGTTCTTCGAGTTTCCGGTCGCGCTCGCGTAACACGGCCTCGCGTTCGGCGCGGTCCAGCGCCGCCTCCGCGTTCGCTCCGAGCGTCTCGACGAACTCGCCGGTCACCGCCTCCAGCGGGTCGTCGCCGGTCGTCCCCGCAAGTAACACGCCGTGATCCCCCAGCGGAACGATCAGCTCGCTGGTCAACACGGACTCGGCGTCGTGGCCCTCCATCTCGCTGACGTCCTCGTGGTGTCTGGTCTCGCCGTCGACGAAGGCGTCCCACGCCAGACTCTCGCCGCCGGAAAACGTCGGCGGCTCCTCGGTCACGTCGTCGAGATCCGAAATAAAGGCCTCCGGGCGCAACACCCCTGCGGACTCGTCGAGCAGGTAGACCGCGATCCAGGGCAACTCCAGCACGTCGACCGCGATTTCGACGGTCTCCCCGGCGATATCCTCCCGCGTCTCGGCCAGCATCAGCGATCGCATCCCGTCGTGGAGCGCGGTCAACATACTTTCTCGCTCTTCGAGGCTCTCCTGCGCTCGCGCGCGATCCACCGCGTTCCGGATCCGATTGGCCAGCAGGTCGTACTGATCCGCAGAGTGTTCCTTCTGCAAGTAGTCGGTCACGCCCTGTGTGATCGCCTCGCTGGCGACCGCCTCGCTCCCCTTCCCGGTGTACAGAATGAAGGGCAACCGCTCGTCGACCGCGCGGACCTCCCGCAGGAAGTCGACACCGTCGGTCGGTCCCATCCGGTAGTCGCTGAGCACGCAGTCGACGCCCGCGCCGTTTTGCAACACCGACAGCGCCTCGCTCGCCTCGGTTTCGGTCGTCACGTCGATATCGTCGTTGTCCTCTTCCAGAAAGGTAGAGACGACATCGAGAAACTGCTCGTTGTCGTCGAGATGGAGTACGTGGATCCTGTCACTCATAGATGCCAGTTCAGTGTCCATACTTGCCAGACACCACGTAAAAAAGTATTTGACGCTGATCCAACAGCTTTCGGCGTTGTCACTGTGTCAGTAAAAGAAGCCGCCCGGACAGGACGGCTATAATCACGCTCCGTGTATGTTCCCCTGGTCGCAAAAACTGAAACCGAAATCGATCAGTCGCAGTTTACAGTTCGACTGCGTCGCCAGTGTCGTAACTGCTGAGCGACTGCGGGACGTTCACGATGGTGACTGCCTCGCTACCGGACTGGGTAGTGATGCGAACCGTGGCATCTTCACCCTCTTCGAGGTAGCGGAGGTCTTCTCCATCCTCTTCGAGTCCGATCTCGATGGTGAAGCGGTCCTGTCGCTGGGTCAGAACGGGTGCAGTTTCGTCTTCGTCCTGCGTACCGATGACATCGAAGCCGTCCTCGTAGGTCAGAGTATCCTGACCGTCAGGGCCGATGTACTCGATGGATGCACCGCTGAGGTCGATCTCGTCAGCACCCGGCGACTGCATGACCGTCATGCTGATCTCGCTGATCTGGTTTTCACCGTCTTCGACAGTCACTTCCTCAGTTTCCGTATCGTCGAACGAATCGTCAACTGTACCGAAGTCCCACACAGTGCTGTCATCAGTCCATTCGACCTCTATGTCGTCGTCATCACTGTAATCAACTTCGTCGTGGAGAGCAATACTTTCACCTTCAGTGACGGGATCAGTGTCGTCAGTCCAGACGAATTCTTCGTCCTCATCTACATTTCTGACGATCAAGTCGCCGTCATCCGACTCAAAGTCGAAGTCACCACTTAGGTATTCCAAGTCGGCCTCGTCAGCATCAGCGCTGTCAGCATCAATCTCAAATTCAACGTTTTCAACCTCACCGTCAACCTCTGCAACCTCACCAATCGAACTGATAATCAGCACCTGATTGGACACCTGATCTTCGGAGTCCTGACTCGTCTCGCTCGCCTGGTTCTGCAGGAATCCTGCCGTGTTAATTAGTACGCTCGCTGCGATCGCTGCCACTAGAATCATTGCGATGAAGACGATCAGGGTCTCGATACCGACCTGACCTCGATCGTTGTCGCGTGTGAATTCGGGTACGCTGATTTCCATTGTTGTGTATCCTCGCGTTGGGTTCGCTTTCGCGGGTCGCCTGTTGAACGACCTCTGAACTATCCATAGTAGGGGTATAAAAAAGAACCACAGGCTACACCAGTAGGACCGGAGCGAACCCGCACCCATGCTGATTAGGTGGTTGTGAGAGAATTGCTATAGAGGGCGTGAACCGTTCGATTATGCGCCAACTGACTCGGTTCCGACGAGCGACGTGCTCAGTCGGGTCTGCGTCACGCGTGTGCTCGTGCACGAAAAAACTCCGATACAGCCTCAGAGTTGCACCGCGTCGCCCTCGTCGTAGCTACTGAGCGACTGCGGCACATTCAGAATCTCCACCGCCTCGCTGCCCGCGGGGGTGACGATCCGCAGCGTCGCGCTCTCGCCCGGTTCGAGATAGCGGAGATCGCTGGTGTCGTCGTCGGTCAGCTCGACGCTGATGACGTAGCGGTCCTGGCGCTCGGTGAGGACGGGAACGGTATCGCCGTTGCGGACGTCCTCGACGCCGAACTCACCCACATCGGGGCTCTCGTCGTAGATCAGCGTCTCCTGACCGTCGGGGCCGACATACTCGACCGAGGAGCCGCCAAGGTCGATCTCGCCCGCGCCGGGTGATTGCATCACGCTCACGCGGACCTCGCCGATGGCGTTGTCCCCGCCGTCCTCTGAGATCTCGCCGACCGAGCTGATGATCAGTACCTGATTGGAGACCTGATCCTGGGCGTCCTGGGCGGTCGTCGACGCCTGGTTCTGGAGAAATCCGGCTGTGTTGAGAAGCAGCGTCGCCGCGATCGCCGCGACGAGCACCATCGCGATGAACACGATCAGCGTCTCGACGCCGATCTGGGCACGCCGCTCCGGTCTGTCTGGTATGGTGATCTCCATGGCTGGTGTCTGGCCGTAGTCTGTATGTTATTTCGTGTCAAATTGAAATAAAAGTTCCTAATATGATAGTATGGTGCTGTAGATGTATACCTACACAAGAAGGTAGTTTGTTTATACAATTTATATCGCGCTTCGAGTATGCGTCCAGCACGCGGCGGAGTTCCGACAGGCGGTACCGAAGACGAGTCCGCCGCCATGCGACCGGCCTTCCAAATATATTAGGTGCACTACCCTCCCCTGCTCATCACACGGGAGACTAGTATTCTGGCAAATACAGCGGGCAGCACGCGTGCAGCGGCAGAATAGAACAGAAGTAGTGATTTGGGGAAAGGGATAAAGTAGCTCCACGAGTAGGCGGGGTAAGTGAGCATGAGCCAACGACACAGCGTGACCGGGCGCAGTTCCACACCCCATCTGGACTCGCTCGACGGGACGGCAGCAGAGCAGGTGACTGCGATGGCCTGGGCACGGTATCTCGGCAACGAGTTCGGTTCGACCGGCGCGATCCGCTCCCTGCGATTCTACAGAGATGCTGGCTGGATCAGCGGCGAGGTCTATCGGAAGATGGTTGATTACGTGCGCGGGCTCTCGGTCGACGAGCTCTCGAACGACGACGACGGCGACGAGACGAGTATCGACGCGCTCGCGGAGACGCCGTACGAGGGCCACGCTCGATCACTCGAATACGTCGCCGCCATCGCTGGCGACAGCATCGAACGCGACCTGACGACGCTCCGCCTCGGACAGAACGGCGTCAACTCGAACGCCGGAATCGGCGGTGATGACGGCGGCGTGCCCGAGGACAGCCAGTGTGCGGCAACCGATGAGGATGGCGAGCCGTGTACCCGGCCCGCGCTCGGTGACAGCGACTACTGTCACGACCACCACGAGGACCCGGTGGATGACGAGATGAGCGAGGAGTAGCGTCGGACGTGGGTGTCACACCTGGTGGAACTCCGACAGCACGTCCTCGGGGACAGGATTGGTGTACTCGAACTGCTCATCTTCACACAGGACCTCGAAGTCCCTGTCCGTCGTAACAATCACGTCAGCATCTGCTTGACGTGCAAGCGCGATATAAAAGCAATCGTACACGTCGTGGTTTTTTTCTGCACTGATTTCGTAGGCATCGAGAACAATGTCTGGCGTCGAGTCGACACACTCCACCGGATACTGCAATAACGAACTCACTGCGTTTCGAGCATCGACTGTCGACAGACCGAGATCCTCAAGCACCCATTGCACTCGGAGTGGAAGATAGCCGAACAACAACAGCGTCTCTTCGCCGTGCAGTGCCGGAACGAGCTGTTCCGCCACGTACGGGTGGCCCGGATGGTCGTCGATAAGTTGGATCGAGAGCGCGTTGACATCAGGGAGTATCCGCATTTATCGCCCCCCGAACGTCGCTTCACCCGCATCTCGAAACGCGTCCTCCCCCCATTCGTCGCGTGATTTGCCCGACGAAACGGTCTCCAGTTCGGGGAGTTGTCGGACGAGCCTGATTTCGGTACCGTCCCGAAGGACTGTAAAGCGCGTCCCCCCATCGAGTCGAAGATCGTCTCGCAGTGCTTTCGGTATCGTCAGACGGCCGCGATCGTTGATTTCAGCCTCACCGTACTCCTGTTGTTTCGGCCTCCCACCGGTATCGCTCATTGGATCACCACAATATAGTTTAACGATTCCAATCACCATAATAGTTGGCGATCTAAATGATCTGTCCAATCACACCGTGATCAGCGAGTTCATCAGGTATCGCGTCAGGACGGCGATAATGACGCTCATCCAGACGAGAACGACGAAGTGATTCAGTGCGCTCAGGGAGTGGCCCCGGTCGATGACGCGGATCATCATTGAGGAGAGCATAGCGTTGAGCAGAATGGCGATAAAGAGGAAAAATCGAACCTGGTCAATATCGTACACCTGTGGGTGGAGCAAGCCGCTGAGGCCAGCCTGATCGAGTTCGAGATCGCCGGAGATATCCTGTAACAGGCGGACGATTTCGAGCCCGACGAAGAAGGCGAAGGTGCTCGTCGCGGTGATCCCGTAGATCACGCCGATGATCGTCCCCGTTTCCTGGGTCCGCATCTGTCGCAGGTTCAACACCTGCGTGAAGTTCTTCTCGATGAGTTCGCCAAGTTGAATCGGCTCGCCGCCCATCCGCCGACCGACGACGTACATGTCGCTAAAGCGCTGGATCAGGTAGGAACCGGTCTCGGTAGCGAAGTACTTCCAGGCGAGCGTCGAGTTGATCTGCATGGCCAGCCGCAGATAGAGGTTGTTGATCGTCTCCGTAAGCGAGCCGAAGTCCTTCCGGCGCAGCGAAGAGAGGACCGACGACGTCGAGCTCTGTTTGACACTTTCGACCGCGCCAAGCGCGCGGATGAACGAGGGAAACTCGTCGTCACGGTTTTTGACCCGCTGTTCCTCCCGGCGCATGACGAGCCCGCTGATCAACAGCGGCGTGAACGGAATCGCCATGTAGATCGGCTCGGGGAGATCAGTGCCGACCGGCAACACGCCATCGAGCGCGAGATACGTCAGAGCCATCAACAGGAGGCTAAGTCCGATGCTAACGATGATCGAGATCCGAAGCCGAATGTTGCGTTCCAGCGCGATATCGTCGGAGTGGCTCCAGACCGGATCCTGCGGGGCGACGTTGTTCATCACGTAAATGAACGTCACCTGCACGAACAGATACAGCGTCAGCACGGCAGAGAGCGCGATCATCGGGTCGATACCGATGAGGAAGGGAAGCAAGATCGCGAAGACGAGGCCGAACGTGGTCGAGTTGATCACCGACAGGTAGACGTCTTTGATGACGTTGAGCCGTTCTAGCTCGTTCTCATACCGGACCTTGTAGTGCTGGAGGATGTTGTCCTGCTCGTTGATCAGAAAGTCACTCATGGGCTGGCCCGCTCCCACGGTGTAGGCAAGCCGTTCGAGGAAATCCTGCATCAGTGGACTGGAGACGCGTCGTGCGCGAAACCGACAGGCGTCGTCGAGACTCAGGTTCCAGGTGTCGATCAATGCGACGATATGGCCCATCTCGGTCGCGATAGCGTTGTAATCCTCCTCTTTCGAGAGTGTCCGGAACACTTCGACACGATCGATGTTGGTCGTAGAGAGGATCGTGATATGCGTAATAAAGAGGTGGAACTGGTCCCGCACTTCCTTCTGTTGTCGGTCGTTCTGCAGTTTCGGATAGACGAGGGCGATGAACGGAAGAAAGAGCCCAAGAATCAGGAATGGGCCGGTAGCGATCCCCGGCACGGGAAGCAAAAACGGGAGGATGGCAACCGTAATACCGAAGACTACCGAGGGAAACAGAATGACGAGGAGATATCGCTGGATGGACATCTCCATCCCCTCGTACGCCATCAACAGCGATCGCACCGCCTCCTTGAGTTCGACGGAGGAATCATCCTCCGCGTTACGGCTGGTCGCTGTTGCGCTTTCAGAGCTCATTGATATCCGTCACGGTCGTCCTGTCGACCCATTGTATCCCAGGTATGAAACGTTATTCCTCGACTGCCGGGGCGACACCGTCCCTGAGAGACCTGCCAGCACAATCGTGTCAACCACTAGATTGCTTGTGGCGATGCGGTGAGTCCGGTCAGGTCGATCGGCAGCGCCTCGACCCCGTCTCGCTGGAACGTCGCGATCGCATCGTTGACTTCCTCGTATTCGAGGACATCCGCTTCGATCAGGCGCTCGACGATCTGTGCACGTCGGTCCAGTTCGTCGTAGATCTCGCGGGTGTTCTCGTAGCCGAGCAGTTCCGCGATCTGGTTTTCGAGGACGTGAGAGTTGTTCATCCCGGTAAAGACGATCTCGTCGTCGCGGGGATCCCACCGGAAGGCCTGCTGGGTCACGACACCGCCGTCATGTTTCGAGTATCCCTCGATCTCCTGAACGCTGGTAACCCGCCGATAGACATCGTCCCCCTGTTTGACCCTGTTCTGGAACAGCGCGACATCGCAGTTGTCCATGAACGTCTCGGGGACGTTGATCGGCTCACCGGTAAAGCGCTGGATCATCGACACGATGTCGCTGGCGTGGAAGGTAAGCATGACGGGGTGTCCGGTCTGTGCGGCCTGAAACGCCATCTGTCCTTCCGCACCTCGAACCTCGCCCACGATGATGTAGTCAGGGCGAGATCGGAGCGCCGAAGCGACCAGGTCGAACAGGTCGATATCCGAACTGGAGTCTTCCCCCTGACCCTCGCGAGTGAGCAACTGTTGCCAGGTATCGTGTGGTGGAACGACTTCGGCGGTGTCTTCCGCAGTATAGATCTTCGAGTCTCGCGGAATAAACGAGGTAATCGCGTTCAGTGTCGTCGTCTTTCCCGAGGCGGTCTCGCCAACCACGAAGACCGTCTGTTCGTTTTCGAGACAGAGCCAGAGGTAGGCGGCGAGTTTCGGCGAGAGCGTCCCCCACTTTGTGATCTGGAGGACGGACAGCGGAACCTCGTCCCCCTGTCGGATCGTCAGCGAGGGGCCTTGCACCGACACGTCATCGGAGTAGATGATGTTGATACGCGACCCATCGGGCAGCGTCGAGTCGATGATCGGGTTCGAGTCGCTGACCGGCGTGTCCATCCGTTCGCCCATGTTCCGCAACCAGTTCTCGAACTCAGCGGGCGTCCCGAAGTCGACCGTGGTAGGCAACATCCCATAGGTGCCGTGGTCGACGTAACACTGGTCGGTTCCGATGACGTGAATATCCTCGTTCTGTGGGTCCTGCATGACTGGGTTCAGCGGCCCGAGTCCGACGATATCGCGCTGTAGCTGGTAGCGGATCTTCTGGTAGGTGTCGGGCGCGACGGTGATGCGTGTCCCGAGCAGTTGCTGGAGCGCGCCGGTCGCGACCCCGCCGACGTGTGTGACGCTCTCGAGTAGTTCGTCGATGTGCTCGATGAACTGCTCGTCGTCCGTCGGGGCGGGCTTGTTGACGCTCTTTTCGAGGATCCGTTGTCGCACGTCGTCGAAAACGGCCTGTTCGTCGGCATTGAGTGTCGGTTCGACAACGTAGTACGTCAACGGCTGGCCGACATCGCCGTGAACGTGACAGAAGACTGCATGCTCACTCTGGGTGGGGTAGATGACGTTCGGTCTGGCGACCTCGTGTTCGTCCTCCAGCGTCTCGGTATACATCGGGTACTCCCCATGGATATCCCGATAGTATTCGAGATGCTCGTCGAGATGGGGATGCTCGTGTGCGAGCGCGCCAAGTTGTCCTGACAGGTTCGCAGTTCCGAGTTCCGTCATCTCAGGCCACCGTCCGTGTCACGATCGTGATCCCGCGGCCGGACTGGACTGCGTAGCCGATGTTGTCATCGACCTGATTGCCCATCTCCGCGAACTTCTTGACGACGATGTTGCGTCGGACTTCGCTCCCGACACTTTCCATCTCCAGTGACAGGTAGACATCGGCGGCGTTCCGGAGAGGTCTGAGAGCCGTCCGGGACAGCGAATCCGGATTGACGGTCAGGATCAGCGTTTTGTCCTGGTTGACGATCTGTCGGAAGTAGGTGATCATGTTCTGCATGATATCGTCGGCGTCGCCGTGTTCACTGATCGCCTCGTAGTGGGGATCGTGAAGCAGGATGGCGTCGAATCCGTCGAAGATGACGACATCACTTTCCCACATCGTCTCGGCCTGCATGAGCTTCGTGATGAGTTCGCGTCCACCCGCTTCCTCGGGACCCGGTCGCTGGTTGATCGTATCTCTGGTGTCGACATCCGCGTGCAAGAACAGCAACTGCTCACGGAGCAGATGATCGACAATATCGTAGTCCATCGACCCCATCTGTTTTATCAGGCTACCCGCGGTCAGTTCGGCGGAGACGTAGGTGACGTACGTATCGCTCTCACAGAGTCCATAACAGAACCGCTGAGCGAACACGCTCTTGCCAGCGCCGTGGCTCCCTTCCAGCAGGACGATACTTCCTTTCGGGAACCCGCCACCGAAGGCCGGGTTTACCCGATCGCGCTCCTCGAGTCCGAGTTCGTATAGGCTTACCATGAGTTATTCATCCAGATAGAACCGTAGCGTATCTTCGTTAGATCTGACCCGCACCGTTGCCCGGTGATCTCCGGCATCGAGGGGTTCGTTCACGGTCATCCGCACAACGTCGCCTTCGCCCCACACCGTGGATCCTTCGCTACCGATCACGTCGACGTCGACACCGTTCTGATACTGCCCGTTGATCAGCACGTCGAGATCGCTGCTGTCAGTGTGTGTCGGACGATTCCCGGTGTTTTTCACGAGGAGGGTAACTTCGCCGTTGCCGTCCTCATCGGTCGAGTAGATCGAGTCGGGACTTCCCGCGTCACTGATAATACTGATGTCGGTTTCGATGTCCTGAGCAACGCTGTCACCTCGTTCGTCTAACGAGACGCTCATACTTTCGACGTTGACGGTCAGCGTCGTCGCAACGCCGACGGCCACAGTGAGCGCGGCGATGAAGATGATCAGATGGGACACAGAAACGCTCGCCACGTCAGGTTTCCTCCTCGATATCTTCGGTCGAATCCTGTACGCCGGTCTGAGTAGCGATGACGACTCTGTCCGGGGCCGTCTCGACGTTCGGCACCTCTATTTCGAGGCCCTCACCGCCGACCCACAGGTCGCGGTTCTGGTCGCCCTCGACCCACGTCGTCCGCTCGGCCGGAAGCTCGCCGTCGATCAGGAGATGAGTCTTCGATACGTCGAGTGTCACTGTACCGGAGTTGTCCACGTGGACCGTCAAACTGTCGGCCGAATCGTTATAGGTCGCCGAGTGTATATCGACACCGCTGTTCCTCGCGTCGATGATACGATCCTGTCGGTCATCACTAGCTTCCGATATCTGCAGAGTGGAGCCTTCAACGGCGGGATACAACAACCCGAGGCTGATGAGCGCACCGATTGCGACGACTGCGACCGCGGCACTGGTGCTGAATCCCATGTACCGTCACCTCACCTGCTCCGACTGCTCCAGTTGTGCCTGCTGTGAGAGTCTGGCGATGTATTTGAAACTCCGATCGTGAACGTCAGTGTTGAGATCGTTTTGTGGTGGCGTATCGGGGTCACAGTGTGCGCCGCTGAGCATGACCTCCAGATCCCGCTTGACCGGTTCGCTAATCCAGTCGATACGGTCGTAATGATCCAGCGCTTTCAGTGCGCCTTCCTGACCCGAGCGATCGACGAGCATCGTCAACCACTCCATGAGCAATACTTCGGTCGCGTAGGTGGCCGCAAACCGCGTCAGGTACGGCCCGTCATCGGTGTTCGGCGGTCGTGTTGATGTGGATGTCGGCTCCGTGGCTGTCGTTCGAACCGGTTGTTCCGATGCTGGCTCGAACGTCGGTTCCGGCTCCGGGGAACGTTCACTGGACTGGCCAGGATCGGTCTCTTCCGTCTCGGTGTCCCATGCATCCTCGTTTTCAGTCTCGTCTTCGGGGCCGGGGATAACGCCGAACTTCGATTCGGACTCGTCAGGCTGCTCGATATCGCCTTCCCAGTCGCCCGTAAACGGATTGACGCTCTCTGTGAGGTGATCGTAGACGCCGAGCAGGGTCGCGTTGTGCTCTTCGATTCTATCTAGTCGTTCGCCGACGTTCACCTGTTCGCTTTCAAGTCCATCGATGCTGGCACTGTTCTGTTCGACCTGATTACGGACCCCGCTGAGTTCGTGTTCGAGATCGGCGATATCGTCGGTGAGTTCGCTCGAACCGTCGTCACCGCCGCCGAAAAGCCCGCCGGATGACGAGGACTCCCTGGTCTCTTTTTCTTCGGAGACATCTTCCTCTTCGTCCTCGTCGTCAAGCGGCTCCTGTGGGCCGGCATCGGGGTCGTCTGGACCGCCGGGTGAGAGCGCGTCCAACCCCAATTCGTCCAGAATGGTTCCTATATTCATAAGTGGGCTATTGAAAGTTATAACTCCCTAGTAGATACGCAAGAATAAGTTGCGTACCTAATCAAAGAGGCTCAAACCAACGGGTGCTATAGTTGACTACCGAACCAGCAGACAGCGAGTTAACACGACTCACGAATTGAGGTCAGCTTCGGCAAGTAGCGCCGATATCGTCGCTGCAGGCGCGTTATCGTCGTCGATCGTACTGGCGTACCAGGTGAGAAGCTCCTCGAAGACAGTAATCCGGTCGTCAGCGGCGATCCGTCGTTCGGCGATCCCATCGTCGGTCTTCAGCAACACGTCGATGGCATGTGAGCGGTCCATATGTTCCAGCGCAACTCCACGTGCGGAAGGTGAAAAGGCTGTTTCACCGTTCAGTTCATCGTGTCGCTCGTCCGACGCGGAGCCGTCCCGCCGTGAGGGCGAGTCGGACGATGTCTCGTCCGGCTCACGAGCAGCGGTGGCGGCTGCCTTCTCGGGCTCTCCCGCCCCCTGCTGACTCTCCGACGCAGCATACTCCCGAGGACCAGTATCGGGTGCCGACGGCCCGGACTCGTCCACAGAAGAAGTTGGCTCGCCCGACGGATTGACCACGAACCGGTTCTCTTCGATCTGCTCGACGCCAGCTTCCGCTTCCAGCTCGAGCTCCTCGGGTGTAAGCACGGTCGGGTCCCGCTCGTCGTCCGGCTCCTCTGTCATAGCCTGTCTACCTTCAGGCTCTACCATACTATACTTTGCCGCCAGCAAGGACAATCATGCATCCGGACGCCCATGGCACACACAGCGTCCGAACGCATTTAACCTGTGCCTACGTATCCGGTCCAGTACGTGAACCCGCCGAACGAGGGTCCTCCCCAGGGATCATATATAACCCGCCGGCGTACACTCGGAGGCGACAGCGACGGATACGATCCCCGGCGTGATCTCACTCTTATCGCCATCGCAGTGCTCGTGTTCGGAACACTCACGGTCGGCGTTCTCGGGTTCGGAGCAACGCCGGTCCTCGACGACGGTGACGATGACGGGACGGTGTTCCCGGTTCAGGACTGGCGTGACGACGGGCCCGAAGAGGTCCAGCTCGTCGTCGAGGCAAATCGGAGCGAGATCACTCCCGGTGATACTGCCGAGTTCACAGTTACCTACGAGAACGAGACGGCCGCGACGGACGCCACAGTGCAGGCAGACGGCACGGAATACGATCTTGACGGGGCGGGCCAAACTACTATCACCTTCGACCGTGGCGGGGAGTTCACCGTCCGGGCCGAGCGAGAAGGGACTGACCAGACCCAGTATATTTCCGATGCCATGATCATCTCGGTCGAGCGATTCGAGATCGACCTCTTGCTCGACGCCGACGAGGAGGAGATCACTGCGGGCGACGAAGTGACGTTCTCGCTCCAGCGATCGGACACCGGTGAGGCGGTTTCCGGTAGCGTCACCGTCGACGGCGAGGATCACGAGACGAACGAGGTCGGACGTGTTACCATTCCGTTCGATCAGAGCGGCACCTTCGAGGCGACAGGGTCCGCCCCGGATACCGACACAGAGACGTTCCGCGACGGACCGACAACGATCTCCGTCGAGCCACGAACGGTCGGATTATCGCTATCCCAGAATATTGAAGAGCCGAGAGTCGGCGACGATGTGACGATTGAGATCCGTCGAACGGATACTGACGAACCGGTCAACGCGACCGTCGATGTCGACGGCGAGCAGCGGATCGCCGACGAGGGGGTGCTATCGCTTACCGCGGATCGTGCGACACAGCTCGATATCTCGGCCACTGCACCCGATACCGACAGCGAGACGTTCGAGACGGTGACGGAGACGGTCCGATTCGCCCGACACGAAGCACCGCTGGCCCTTCAGCCCAACCAGACGACGGTCGAGCGCGGAGAGGCGGTCGAGTTTACGGGCATCCGAACGGATACCGACGAGCCGGTTCCCGGAACACTCTCCGTGGACGATCGCACCGCGTGGCTCGACTGGCAGGGAACCACCTCTCTGACGTTCGATGAGGCCGGGACTGTTCCGGTCACGCTCGCACGCGCGAACACGACAACGCACACGTTCCCGAGCGACGAGGTGACGATCACCGTACTGGACACCCAGTACGAAATCGACGGTATCGATGCGCCCGAACGGGTCGATCGCGGGGACGAGGCGGTCGTCGAGGCGACGATCCACAACACGGGCAGCGACGACGGGACGCCAACGGTCGGCTACGTGTTCGACGGGGACGAGCAGACGACCCAGTCACTCGAAATCGGCAGTGACGAACGTGAAACTGTTACGTTCGAGGTTCCGACCAATCTCGATCCCGGCGAGCACGAACACGCCGTAACGACACGGGACGAGGACGCATCAATGACGATCGTAATCGAAGACGGTGACACCTGACCGATCAGTCGTTTGACCTGACGCTCTGACGTATATAATTCTATTAGAGTATAATCCCGGATTACTGGCTCAAAACTGTTTTTAAAAATTCTAAGCCCTCTCAAGGGATTTATAAAACATCATAGGGTCCCTTTGATGGTGTAAAACGGGACGAAATAGCGGAAACGCTCAACCCCCTATAAGATACAGTACCTCGTTGGAGCAAACCGAGCTGGGAAACTCATGTCAAGCCCCTCCATTCAACACGAGACGGGATCGGTCGCAGGCGAGTCCACTGACAGTAGCTTCCGGGAATGGTTCGCAGATCAACTGGCTGATCGGGTGTACGCGGCTGGCTTCTGGACCGCCGTGGTGCTCCCGTTTCTCCACGTCCCGATGCTGGCAACGGGCCTCGATACCGGCGGTGAGGTGCTGACGTTCCTCGGACTGCTCGCCCTGAACGCCCTTGCACTGCTCGTCGGCTATCCTCACAAGCAGTAGCTCCCAGCCGCCTTTCCCCCGGCTTCACGTGCCATCCGACCGTGAACTTAAGTTGCCCTGTACTCTGAGGGCTAGTATGGCCGCGCATGGCCGGCCCGCACTGCGAGACCTGTTCGACGAGTCACCGACGCCGCATATCGCGCACCCGCCGCGGACTCATCATCGAGACTTCTACGTGGCGACAGACGGCTCCTATCGCAAGGAGAGCGGCGGCCTCGGCGTCGTAATCGAAACACGTGAAGGAAAGCGGGTGGCGAGACTGTCGCTCCCACAGCCCGTCCCGGATAACAACGTCGCCGAGTATCGGGCGCTCCATCTCGGGCTCGACGTGCTGGCCACTCGCTCCCCACCGAACGCGCGCGTCGGCGTCCTCGTCGACCACGACGAGCTCGCCGGAAACGTCAACAACGCCATCCTCGCGACGCAGCATCCCGACGGCAAGCCACCGCATCCGCTCTCGCCGCCACAGAACACGACGAACCACTGGCGGGGAATCCGCGCCCGACTCTCGGGCTTCGGGGAAGTACGGGCCGCCCGCATCAACAGCGAGGACAATCCGGCACACCCGCTCGCGAACGCGCCCGACCAGTACGCTCACGTTAACCACGAACCAGACCGCTGCGTACTGCCCGGCTCTGCCGAGTCGCCGACGAGCGAGTTCCCCCCACCGTCGCGGGCGGATCGACACGCGAGCGACTAGCCATCCGTGAGCAACTGACCAACGACCGGTTTTTTATCACGAGATCGCTACCCGTACCGACCGGGCTGCAGATTTCAGTTAAAAAGGACACTTCGTGGTCGATAGCGGCTCTGCCGGGCAACCGCGCGGCAACGCTCTCCCGACCCGCTTTCTCTACTCGTTCTGTGCGTCGACGACCGCAACCCCGGCCAGATTCACGATATCCTTGACCTCGTCGTCGCGCTGCAGGACGTGGACCGGCTTGTCCATCCCGACGAGCATCGGGCCGATGGCTTCCGCACCGCCGAGACGCTGGAGCAGTTTGTAGCTGATATTACCCGCTTCTAGGTTCGGAAAGACGAGCACGTTGGCCGGTTCGTCGAGCTCGGAGAACTCGTAGGTACCGTGAAGCATCTCCTCGACGACGGCGGTATCGGCCTGCATCTCGCCATCGACCGGGAAGTCGATCGCAGGGTCCTCCTGGAGCCGTCGTGCGGCTTCGCGGGATCTGTTCGGTCCCTCGTTGTCGACGCTCCCGAAGTTCGAGTACGAGAGCAGTGCCGCGCGCGGTTCGATGTTGAAGCTCCGGGCGAGTTCGGCAGTGTGTTCGGTCACCTCGGCCAGCACGTCCTCGTCGGGGTTCTGATTAACCGTCGCGTCGGCGATGAAGATGACCCGGTTCTTGAACGTCAGCATGTAGACGCCCGCGGCGTACTCCGCGTCCTCTGCGGTGCCGACGATCTGGAGCGGCGGGCGGAGCGCGGAGGGGTAGTGGTGGGTCAGCCCAGACAGCATTGCGTCCGCGTCGCCGGACTCGACCATCACCGACGCGAAGTAGTTGCTGTCCCGGATCATATCTTCGGCTTCGCTTCTGGTGACGCCTTTGCGCTGGCGGAGTTCGTAGAGCCGGTCGACGTACTCCTCGTAGTCGTCTGTTTCGGGATCGACGATCTCGGGGTCGAACTCCAGACCGAGCTCGAGCGCCGTCCGCTCGATCTGATCGCGGTTGCCGATCAACACCGGTTCGGCGATCTGCTGTTCCTGTAGCTGGTAGGACGCACGGATTATCTTCTCGTCGCCCCCCTCGGCCAGCGCGACGCGCTGTGGGTTGCTCTTTGCCTTGTTGAGGACGACCCGCATCATCTCACGGGACTTGCCGAGGCGGGCTTCCAGTTGCTCGACGTACTGTGGAATGTCGATGTCGGTACGCGCCGCACCGCTGTCCATCGCCGCCTGTGCGACGGCGGGGGCGACCTCGAACAGCACCCGCGGGTCAAGCGGCTTCGGGATGATGTAGTCCGGCCCGAACTGGATCGGCTCATCGCCATAGGCCTTGACGACCGCGTCCGGGACATCCTGACGCGCGAGCTCGGCCAGCGCTTCGGAGGCCGCGACTTTCATTTCCTCGTTGATCTCGCTTGCACGGACGTCGAGGGCACCACGGAACAGGAACGGGAAACCGAGCACGTTGTTGACCTGATTGGGGTAATCGGAGCGACCGGTCGCCATGATGACCGAGTCATCGCGGGCCGCTTTGGCGTCCTCGTAACTGATTTCCGGATCGGGGTTCGCCATCGCGAAGACGATCGGGTCGGCGGCCATCGAGCGCAACATCTCCTGGCTGACGATCCCGCCAACCGACAGGCCGACGAACACGTCGGCTTCCACCAGAGCGTCGGCGAGATCCCCATCGGGGACATCGCGGGCGAACTCCTGTTTGTACTCGTTGATCTCGCCGTCATCCACACGGTCCTCGGTGATGATCCCCGAGGAGTCACACATCAGAATGTTCTCGCGTTTGACGCCTAGTGAAACGTAAAACCGGGCGGTGGAGATCGCGCTCGCACCGGCTCCTGAAAAGACCACTTTCAGCTCTCCGACATCCTTGTCGGCGACTCTGCAGGCGTTCAACAGGGCAGCACCACTGATGATCGCCGTCCCGTGCTGGTCGTCGTGAAACACGGGAACGTCCATCCGCTCGCTCAACTGCCGTTCGATCTCGAAACAGTCCGGCGCAGCGATATCTTCGAGGTTGATACCGCCGAAGGTCGGCTCCATCGCGACGACCGTCTCGACAAAACTCTCGGGATCCGAATGGTCGAGCTCGACGTCGAACACGTCGATATCGGCGAACCGCTTGAACAGCACACCTTTGCCCTCCATGACGGGTTTCGACGCCGCCGGACCGATGTCGCCCAGTCCGAGCACGGCAGAACCGTTCGAGATCACGCCGACCAGATTTCCTTTGGCCGTATATTTGTATGCGTCCTCTGCACTGTCGCGGATCTTCCGGCAGGGTGCCGCCACGCCGGGGGAGTACGCCAGACTCAGATCGCGCTGAGTGTTCGTCGGCTTCGTCGTCGATATCTCGATCTTCCCCGGTGGGTCCTCCTCGTGATACTCCAGTGAGTCTTCGTCCATTCCCATGAGATGTGTACCCTCACACCGAAGCGTAAAAAATTGATCGAACGGTTCAATCGACAGCTGTCGAAAAACGCAATAAGAGACGTCGTATGACCATATTTTGTTATGTGATTATTCTTCGTTGCTATTGAGGATCGCCGGACGTTCGAGGGTCACGCCATAGCCGTGTGCATCGACCTCGATCGTCGGCCACCGGCCGGTATCAGTCAGCACCTCGAAACCATCGCCGGTGACGAGTACGGTATCCTCGCTCTTTGCGCCCTGCACGGTCGGGTTCCAGGCATACGCCATCGGCGTGTGTACCGGCGCATCGTTGTTCGGCGTTGCGATCCATTCCCGACCTGCAAAGCCCGCTGCTCCACCCTGGTGGTGTTCACGCCACTCCCCCTCGTGTCCCATGGCAGCATAGGCGTCCTGTATCGCGGCGAAAACATCGCCCGCAGTTCCTTCCTCCGCGCGGTTACCGGCCGCCTGCGTCGCCGCGAGCGCAGTTGTTTCGACCGTCATCGCGGCATCGTGGCGCTCCTCGAGCCACTCCGGTGGATCGAAGGCGACCGCCCGGGTACACGAAGCGTGAAGCCCTGCTTTCTCTGCGGTCACCGACAGCAGCGCGTACTCGCCCAGTTCGACCGGCTGGGGCGTGTAGTGGCGGTACTGCTGGGCGCGCTCGCTACCGCCGACGAGCGCAACAGGGGCCTCTATCCCGCGGGCCGACAGCGCGACCCGCAGGGCCGCTGCCGCTTCCCGTTCGGTGTCGTCCGGCTGAAGTTCGCGAGCCACTGACTCGATCGCTGCTGCCGTTTCCCGACCGAGATTGCGGTACGCGTCGATATCGCTCTCGGTTAGCGGCTGTCGAAGTTCGCGCGCATCGACCGAGGAGAAGCCGGGGACCTCGAAGTCGGCCGCCGCGGAGCCGTCGGCTTCGGCCGCGACTGCTTCCGCCAGCGATCCGGTATGCCACTCGAACTCGATGACAGTGACGTCCTCGGCCAGTTCCTCCTCTCGAAGCCGTTCCGCTTCGATGTCGTCCGTTACCACGACGAGATCCTCTCCGTTGTAGCCTGCGGCGGCGACGCCGATATCGCCTGCCCTGTCGACGACGTTGTTGCCGCCGGTGAGCCACGCGAACGAGTTCGGGCGGGCGAACCAGACGGAGTCCAGATCGTTCGATTCGAGATACGCGTCGAGACGGTCCTCTCGCATACGCCGGACATCAACGGCAGGGCTATTAGGAACGTCGAAGCCGATCGGTGAGCGCCACGACCGCCCCGGATTTGGTCAGGTCTAAGTACGCGAAACCCTGAGGTCCGATCGTGATGGATTCGGATACATCAGGGCCTGATGAGGACGGGCTGTTCTCGTTCCCCCGTCTGCTCACCGTGGCGGCCGGACTTACGTTCTCGCTGATTCTGATCGGCATCTACACCGCAGTCGCTGGAGCCGGTCTGACCTGTGAGGGACGCTGGCCGCTGTGTGACGGCTGGCTGGGGCTGTTCCCGGCGAACTGGCCGAGCTTTATCGAATGGTTCCACCGGCTCATCGCGTTGCCAACCGGGTTTCTCCTGCTTGGACTGGCCGTCTCGGCGTGGCGTGGAGGGCGGTCGAAACGGGTTCGCTACGCGCTGACTGCAGCGGTCGCTATCCTCCCCTCCCAGATCGTTCTGGGCGGACTGACCGTCCTCGAGTACGAGGTACTGTATCTCACCGCTCACTTCCTGACGGCGATACTCATCTTTGCGCTAGTCATCGCGGCGACTGCGTGGTCCCTCGAATCACGGTTCGAGCGTCCCCCGCGGCTCGCAGCGCTCGCAGTAGGTGCGCTCGTTCCCCCTTTCGTCGTCGCGACGCCGTTCGTGATCAGCATCGGTTCAATGCGGCTGCACATGCTGTACTACGGCGTTGGGCTCCTCGCGTTCAGCGCCCTGATCGCGCTGGCTCTCTGGGTTCGGGACGGTGCCGAGTTGGACGGGACTGAACGCCGCATCGCCGCCGCTGCCGGCGCGGGGACGGTCGTTCTCGGCCTGACGATGCTCCAGCTTCGGCTTCCGGCAAGCCCGACAGAGATGGCGCAGGTTTCGGGAAGCGCTGCGCTCGTCGCCGTGCTTTCACTGCTTGCTGTCTGGTGGACTCTCAGGTTTGTCGAGATGACGCCGGCCGATCGCCCGTTGTAGCTGACCAGCTCCGGATCCTTCTGTACACTCTGTCCCGAGTGTCGGGGGCGATATCTGTGCGAAACGGAAGGAACTTCCCAGCCCAGAGCAAAGCGAGGGTATGAGCCAGCAGACGGACGTGACGGAGACCGAGACCGCTTCGGTCGTCGTCGTCGATTACGGTCTGGGGAACCTGCGGAGCGTCACGCGCGGTCTGGAGCGCGTGGGCGCAACGGTCGAGATAACTGACGATCCGGACGCGTTCGAGGCGGCTGACGGGATCGTCCTCCCCGGCGTCGGCGCGTTCCGCGAGGGCGTCGAGAACGCTGGACCGTACCGCGAGGCGCTGCACGAGGCGGCCGAGCGCGGCCAGCCGCTGTTCGGGATCTGTCTCGGCATGCAGATGTTGTTGACCGACAGCGAGGAGGCCGACCACGCGGGCGAAGGGGACGTCAGGGGGCTCGATCTGATCCCCGGCACGAACCTCAAGTTCGATCAGGGCCAGAAAGTCCCCCAGATGGGCTGGAACGAGTTGAACGTCGAGCGCGAGCATCCACTCGTCGAGGGAATCGACACCGTTGCGTCGGAGACGCAACGAGCAGACGGAAAAGACAGTTCCGTCGACGGGGAGTACGCCTACTTCGTCCACTCCTACTACGCCGAGCCGGATTCCGAGGAGGCGGTCGTCGCCACGACCGACTACGGCCTCGATTTCCCGAGCATCGTCGCCAACGAGGCGGGCAACGTCTTTGGGACGCAGTTCCACCCTGAAAAGAGCGGAGAGACGGGGTTACAGATCCTCCGGAACTTCGTGGAGATCTGTCTCGAGGAGTAGTACTGCGAGCGAGCCGCTTTTGCGCCCACGGGTTTCGGCGAGCGGTTCGCTCGCGGGGTGAGCGAACCCGATGGCGAAAACGGTGGCTGAACGAAGAGCGGAGAGACGGGGTTGCAGATCCTCCGGAACTTCGTGGAGATCTGTCTCGAGGAGTAGTCGATACTATTCGACGACAAGACGGCCCCCGTCGGCGATCGACCAGCCGGTCACCTCGGAGTCGTACTCGATCTCCCAGAACTGATATCCGTCCGTCGACTGTGGTCCCGCAATCACTTCCCCTATCTGTCCGCTCGAGACGGTGTGAATCACGTCGTCGTCGAGGCTCGGTCCCGCCCTGACGTTCAGATCCTGTGTCGTTTCGACCCGCGTCCCATGACAGAACGTGGGACAGGCGTCGATGAACTGTTCGACACTCCATCCCCAGACGTCAGCATCGGTCCAGTGGATTCCCCACCAGGTGTCGCCGTCTTCCTCGACAGGGCCGTTGACGATTTTCCCGACATCGCCCTCTTCGAGCGTCGCGAGCACATCGTCGTCCGTCCCGGGACTCTCTCGGGTATTGACCGTCGTATTCGCGTGGATTGCCTGTCCGTCCTCGAACGCATCACCGCCACCGCCATCGGTGCTGCCGACGAACTTCATGAGTCGGTCGCCGTCCCAGTCCGGACCGGGACAGGCCGTCTGGTTCGACGACCCACAGTGGCTGTCCGCAGGGGCATGGCGGTGCTCGATGATCCCACCGCTGGCGTCGCACGGAACTGTGTGATCGCGGTAGTAGTTCAGGGGAATATCGTACTGGTCTGCGAGGTTCTCGATAATCTCGGCGGACTGCTCGTACATAGTATCGGAGATGAACCCCTGTGACTCGGTCCATTCGTGTTCGATCCCGATCGAATTCGAGTTGAACTCGCTAGCATGCCAGGCGACGTCGCTCTCGTCGACCATCTTCGTCGTGTGGCCGTCGGAGTTCCGGATCACGTAATGGGCGCTCACGTTCGCGTCGGAGTTCTTGAACCAGTTGATTGCGCCGGAGTACTCACCGACCGTGACGTGGACGACGATCCAGTTGATATCACTTGCCCCCCGATTCGAACTGGAATAGTTCGTCGAGTGGGCGGGATCCCACGTGTCGGAGGGGTCGGCCGCGGCAGTACCAGTCGTGGCGACCGCCCCACCGGCTGCCATCGATGCGCCAGTTGCTTTCAGCAGTGTTCGTCTGGGTAGCTTCATATCCATCATTATCGATGGATAGGATCATTTTATATTTTTCTACTATGAAAAGTAATTAATTCTCTAACAAGTTATTCTCGCCAGCCGATGTGTAAAAAGTTACTATCGCCGCTCGGCGAGTTCCGCGCGCAGGTCTTCGAGATCCATGTCCTTCATCGCGAGCAACACGAGCAGGTGATAGACGATATCCGCACTCTCGTAGGCGATCTCGTCGAAGTCGTCGTCTTTCGCGGCCAGAATCAGCTCAGTGGTTTCCTCGCCGAGTTTCTCCAGGACCTCGTTTTCCCCTTTCTCGTGGGTGAACAGCGACGTCGTGTACGATCCCTCGGGCAGGTTCTCCTTCCGGTCCTCGATGACGTCGAACAGCTCGTCGAGTACGTCCTCGCTCATGTACGGGCAGTCGGCACCGAGCGTCTAAAGTGGTCCGTCTCCGCCCCGCTACGCCAGCTGGGCGACGTCCTGAAGCGGATCGAGTTCCTCGAACTCCTCGGCGGGTCGTGACCCATTGGCGAACACGTCGGGGGACACCTCGATGCTGGCGCTGGTTCGAGAGGCAAGCGCGAGCGAGTCGCTCGGTCGCGCATCGATCGTTGTCTCGCCACGCGGGGTGTCGATGTGTAGATCGGCGATATAGGTACCGTCTTCGACCGCGGACACCTCGACGTGACGGACGCGCCCACCGAGTTCCTCAACCACATCGAGCAAGAGGTCGTGGGTGAGCGGTCGGCCGATATCCTCGGCGTCGATGCCGCGGGCGATGCTCGCGGCCTCCTCGAATCCGATAAAGATGGGCAGGACGTCGCTCTCGTCTTCGACCGTTAGGACGACGACCGCGACTGGCCCCTCGCGTGTCCCAGCGACCCGGACGGCGTCGATACTCGCCTTCATACTACGTCCCAGGACCCGCAGGGAGAAAAGTCCACGTCCCGCTCGGGTGAGACGGTCACTCCCCGCCGTCGATCGCCTCGAACAGTGCGAGCCAGTGAAGACGGCTGTCGTCGGTCAACTCCGGATGGAACGAAAGACCGACGACGGGACCCTGTCGGACCGCGACCGGTCTATCGTCCCACGATGCGAGCACGTCGACGTCCTCTCCGACTTCGTCGATCACCGGAGCGCGAATGAAGACCGCGGGAAACGGCTCGTCCAGCCCATCGATATCGAGTGGGGCCTCGAAGCTGTCCTTCTGGCGGCCAAAGGCGTTGCGCTCGACTGTCACGTCGAAGAGGTCGAGCGTCTCGACGCGGTCATCGCCCGCATCCTCGGCGGCGACGATCAGTCCGGCACAGGTCGCAAACACCGGCTTGCCCGCCGAGACGTGCTCGCGGATCTCGGGAGCGATACCGTCACGATGTATCAGTCGCGAGATGGTGGTCGACTCGCCGCCGGGGAGCAAGAGGACATCACAGTCGGGGACGATACCGGCGGATCGAATCTCTCGTACCGTGACCGAGTCGTCGATGTCGCGGGCGGCGCGCTCGACCGCGTCGACGTGTTCGCTTACGTCGCCCTGCACGGCGAGGACGCCAGCAGTAAGACTCATTGGGTAGTGTTGGGATCTGAACGGCAAAAACCACGCGTCTTCGGCTGTCGGGCAGAAATTAAATACTGATGCCGTGGGCCCAGATTCCCAGCATGTGGACGAAGATGCCGAGCGCGACGGAGACGACGACGACCGTCCGTGGGTCCATCTGGATCGCGTTGCTGTCTTCCGCGTCGAAGTAGCGGACAAGCCCCGCACTGGACATCAGCCCGCCCGTGTTCTCACCGCTGCTGCCACTCATACTCGATACTGGTTGTCCGGGGTAACTAAGTCTTTCGACCCCCGATCCCCGGCTGTGCAGCGAGAGAGCGAAAGTGGGAAACCCTTATGCGCGCAGCCCTGAAACACCTGATGTACGTAGCATGACTGTAACGCTGAAAGACTTCTATGCCGACTGGTGTGGCCCCTGCAAGACGCAGGACCCGATCCTCGAAGAGATCGAAGAAGAGTGGGAAGACCGCTTCGACCTCGAAAAAGTCAACGTCGACGAACAGCAAGACATCGCCAACGAGTATCAGGTTCGCTCGCTCCCGACGCTGATCGTCGAGAACGAAGACGGGATCGTCGAGCGGTTCGTCGGTGTCACCCAGCGCGAGGACATCGAGGACGCGCTCGAATCCGCGGGCGCTTGAGCAGGCCTTTTTGACCGGTCCGTACTCAACGCTTCGACGGTCGGTGAACGTACATCACCACCAGCGCGCTTCCGTAGAACGTCACGGCGCTGAGTACGCCAAACGGGATGTCCTGCAGGTAGAGGTACGGGCCAGCCACGAGTAACGCGAGGACCCCACCGAGTACCTGCAATGCGACGCCGAACCCGGAGAGTTCAACGTCGCGGAGCTGGAAAATGTTCTCGTATCTGAAAGCCAGTTCCGGATTTACGATACTCAGCCCGCCGAGCGCACCGACGAGTAACAGAAGCGGGGCAAGCAGGAACTCGACCGGATGCACTGCGACGAACGCGGTCTGGAGGGGGACCATACTACCCCGATCATGTGCCTGCAGTGAAAGCTTTGTGCTTCGATCGACAGCGAGTTACAGGAACCGGACGCCGACGTCGTGCATCCCGTCGTTGTACTTCGCGATGTTGATGACCAGCGGTGTGACGCTCTCGACTTCCGCGGCATTTTCGATCGGCCCGGCGTCGAGCGCGCGCAGGCCCTCGATGGCCTCCGCGAGGGATCGAACCGTCTCCGCAGCGTCGCGATCATTGGCCACGACGAGCGTGTCGAGATCGAGTTCGACGTCGAGGTTGGCGAGTCGATCCGCGGCGAGGTTGTGGAACGCGCCGACGACCGGCTGTCCCTCGGGGGCCGCCTCCGCCGCGACGGCTGTCACGCTGCCTGCGCCGGGGCGGTGATAGTGCATCCCGTGCTCGTCGCCTTTCATTCCCACCGCAGGAGAGACGAGGATCGTGTCGTCGTCGAGCCGATCGGCGACGTCCTCGACTGTATCAGAGACGTGATATGGAGGGACGGCGAGCACGACGACGTCCGCCCGGTCGGCAGCCATCGCATTCTCGAAGCCCTTGATCGTCGTCTCGGCGCCGCGGCTGTCCAGTTCGGTCTCGTATTCCTCGGCTTTCGTCCGTGCTTTCTCGGGCGTTCGCGAGCCGATCAGGATCTCGTGGCTGGTGTCGTACGCCCAGCGCAGCGCCAGTCCCTGACCGATATCGCCAGTCCCGCCGAGTAGCGCGATTCGCATACTCGTGGGGTAGGCCGAGCGGATAAAAAGGGTTGCGTGACCGGCAACGGTATGCGGGTCAGTCCAGGAGGTCCGGCACGTCGTTGACCGAATCGAGCACCGCCGTCGCCCCGGCGTCCGCAAACTTCTCCCGGCCAGCCTCGCCGGAGAGCCCACCAGTCAACACGCCGATCCCGTGGTACTCCCGGTCCGGATCGGCTTCGGCGGCGTTGACTGCGGTCCGGACGTCATCGAGTGTATCCCCAACGAAGACAACGCTCTCGGCGTCGAACCGTTTCGCGAGCGTCGTCAGCGCGTGGGGATGCGGTTTCCCTTCCTCCCAGTCGTCCATCGTGAACCGGCGCTCCGGCGGGACGTCGAGTCCGGCCCGTTCCAGGGCGATCTCGGCTTCGGCTTCCGGACGACCCGTGACGACGCCCACGTCGTACTGGTCGACGAGGTGCTCGCGCGTCGCCGCGTCGAGCAGGAGCGGCTCGTCGTTGATGTAGCCGCGCGTGTCGGCGTCCGGTTCGCCGCCTTCGAGCTCGCGGTACAGCTCCGCCCCGAGGTAGAGTTGCTGGAAGACGTCCCGGAGCCGTTCGGGATTCCAGCGATCCCGGACGTATGCCCAGTCGGTATCCGACAGGGCGTCTTCTGCGACCTGCTCTGCGGCGTCGAGCCCGCCACCGTGCTCGGCGATCGCGCTGGTGAACGCCGCGATATCGAGCGTCATCCCCTCGCGCTCGGCGAGGACGTACAGTGCTGCCGCATAGGTCAGCTCCCAGTCGTTGTTGAACCCGCCCGCGTCCTTGAACGCCTGCACGTCGGTCTTTTCGATCGTGTCGCCGTACACCGTCTCGACGGATTCGAGGATCGCTCGCCGGTAGGAGTCCGCAACGTCGACCACCACGCCGTCGATGTCCAGCACGACGGCATCGGGGGCGAGATCGGTCGCCTCTGTGTCGTTCGTGGCGTCGGTCATAGAGAGGCGAACGGCCGCCGGGGGTAAGGACGTATCGGGTTCAGACGAGCGATTGGACTAGCTCGGCCCCTCGCGTGCCCAGTACAGCGTCTCCGTGGGCAGCGTCTCGCGCTCGACCGGGATCGCGGGAGGGTCGCCGCCCAGCGTCGTGAAGACGAACACAGCATCGTGCTCGCGTGCGACGCCCGCCGTGGGTCGGTGGAGCTCGGGCGGAAGATCGAGTGCGTAGATCGCATCGGCATCGGCGTAGACTTCCGGAGTAGGGTCGGTAATATCGTCGAGCACGAACTCGACGTTCTCGGGACCCTCGCGCGGCGTGATGTCCGTCGCGGTGACGGTTACGCCGCGGTCGGCGAGCGCACCGGCGACGTCCGGCCGCCGTCCCACCCCCACCTCGACCACTCGGTCGAAGCGTGCGAGACGGTCGGCGATCGCGGCGGAATCGGTGTGGGGCATGGCGGGATGTTTATGATCGGCGCGATATTAGAGGTTGGTATGCTCGTTGACGTCGTGCCGGTGGGGGACGTTCCAGCGCGTGTCAAGCGCGAGGCGTCCGCGGGGTTACGAGCGGTGTACGACTGCGATGTCACCGTTCACGAACCCCAGCCGATTCCCGACGGCGCGTTCGACGCGAACCGCAACCAGTACCGTGCAGAGGACTTCATTGAACTCGCCAGCCGCATCGGCTCCGGAGAGAAGAACATCGCGGTGACGCCCAAGGACCTGTTCTACCGGAAACGGAACTACGTCTTCGGGCTGGCCTACCTCGATGGCAACGGTAGCGTCGTCTCTACCTATCGCCTGCAGACTTCCAGCGATGGCGGCTTTTCCGAACGGAACTCCGAGGATATCTTCGACGACCGCGTCCGCAAGGAGATCGTCCACGAGATCGGCCACACCTTCGGCCTCGAACACTGTGACAACAAACGCTGTGTCATGAACTTCTCGCCGACGGTCCGGGAAGTCGATATGAAAGAACAGAACCTCTGTGGCACCTGCCAGCGGCAGATCCTCTGAGCGGTTCAGGGCTTGCGTTTCTCTACTCTACAGCGTCCGCCATCCGCCCGGAGTAGTCCCAGCCGTAGACGGTCTCCGGCTCGATACGGATCCGGACTTCCTCCCGCTCCTCCGACAACAGGTTCCGGGCGAGCGACGAGTCCGTCCCGCCGAGATACCGCTCGACGAGCGCGCGGAGCAGTGCTTTGTCTTCGTCGGCTTCGATTCGCGCGACGCCGTTGCCCCGGACGCCCCGATAGGGCGGCTCGTTCGTCGATACCTCGAACGCGACCGCGTCGTCCGCCCGGAGGAATCTCACCACGTCGGATGAGGCCGAAGTCGCACATTCCAGCGCCCCCTCGCGATACCGGAACCACAGCGAGAGCATCCAGAGGTCGCCACTCGGCCGGTGACAGGACAGTCTGATCGGGACGACGGTCGAACGAAGGAACTCCTCGATAGCCTCGGGCGAGAGCGAGCCACGGACGGCGAAGGGCGGGTCTGACACGCGTCGAGACTTGGCCGGGATCGATAAGTAGTTTTGCCCGCCGATGAGCCACGGCCACTCGTCAGCCACTACCGTCGTTAGCGGCCGCTTTCGACAGCCATAGCGTTAGGCTTCGAAAACTGTAGTAATTCACTTCCTAAATTGAAGTGAAACATATCAAATACTGCATCTATTCGCTACAGTATTCGAAGCTAAGGCACAATCACCGCTCGCCCTACGTGTCGTCCCATAGCGCGTACAGCGCTTCGCGGGCCGGGTCGGTGTGGCGCTCCCCATCCAGTACGAGTGCGGGCTCGTCGGCTGCCCGAACCGTCCCGATTTCGGCGGCCTCGATCCCGACGTCGGCGAGCGCGGCCAGCGCGTCCGCGACGTCCTCCTCGCGGACCGTCGCCAGCGCGGCCCCGGAGCCGAACGCGTGGAGTGGATCAACGTCCATCGCCGTACAGAGCCGGGCCGTCTCCTCGCGGATCGGGATGGTTGCCGACTCGACGACCAGTTCGACCTCGGAGGCCGCCGCCAGCTCGATTAGCCCGTCGAAGACGCCGCCCTCGGTCGGGTCGTGCATCGCAGTCGCGTACTCGCGCAGGACGCGCGCGTCGGGGACCACGCTGAGATCTTCAAAGAACTCCGCTGCCCGGTCGAGCGTCCCGGCGGACACACCTTCCAGGTCCTCCCGGAAGTCGGTCGCCAGAATGGCAGTCGCCTCGATCCCCGCGCCCTTCGTCAGAACGAGCCGGTCGCCCGGTTCCGCGCCACCTGTCGGGATCGCCCGATCGGTCCGGCCCATCGCCGTCATCGAGAGCAGGGGTCGATCGAGCTGGTCGACGTACTCGGTGTGGCCGCCGACGATCGAGACGTCGAGGGCGCTCGCCTCGCGTTCGACGTCCGCCATGATCGTCTCGATACTGTCGTCGCTTCCCTCGCCGCCCGTTGGGGCGACCCCATCGCCAGCCTCGCTCGGCACCAGCAGGACCGCGGTCAGGTACTCCGGGTCCGCCCCGCCGACCGCTACGTCGTTACAGGCGACGTGGACGCCGAGCGTGCCGATCCGTTCGGCGGCCAGCGAGATCGGATCGGACGAAACGACCAGCCGTTCGTCGCCGAGGTCGATCACCGCGGCGTCCTCGCCGTAGGCCGGTCCGACGAGGACGTCCTCATCGAGTCCGCCTGTCCGGTCGAGTACCGCCGCCAGCGCCTCGGGATCGAGTTTCCCACCCATCGAGTGAGAGTCGACGGGCGACACCCTTTGCAGTTCCGGCACGGAGTGGGCAGGTCTGCCCGCCGGCGGAGTAGTCGGGTCAGCGCCCCGGCTGCGTAGCCGGGACGGCCTCGCCATGGCACGTCCCTCCGAACCTGTTTTGCCGGTCGGACACTACCATCGCGTATGATCGATCTAGCCGCGCTCGACGTGGCCGATCCCGAGGAAGCGACACGCCAGCGCGACGAACTCGTCGAGCGGATCCGCGACCATGCGGGGACGATCGCCTATCAGCTCGCCAAATTCCAGGGCGGTGATTACGGCCAGCAGAGCTTCGAGACCGATCGCGGGACGTGGACGGTCAAGTACGAGGCGGGCGACCTGCAGTACCTCCGCTTCGAGGGCGGGCGGGGGCTTGAGGTGTACGTCGTCTCGACGAAACAGCCCCCTGATCCCGAGAAACTGGCGACGGCGCTGGAAGACTACGAAGCGTTCGTCGAATCGTACAACGAGTACGTCAGGTCGCTCGACGGGCTGCTCGACGATGTCGACCCGGAGTATCCCGAGATCGAGACGACCGAGGGCGTCGTCGCCGAGCGGGACCGGCTGTTGAACCGGGTCGAGGAGGCCTGTGACCTGATCGCCGGTGAGCTCCACCGCTACGAGGGCGGCGACTACGGCACCTTCACGACGCGGGTCGACGGGACGCGCTGGGAACTGAAATGGGACACCGACGGCGTCTCCTACCTGCGCGCCGGTGGGTCGGGCGGCGTCTACCTGCTCTCACAGTACGAACCCCCATCGGCTGCGGACGTCCGGAAGTACGCGCCGATGGTTGCGGGCGTGATCGAGGCGTACAACGAGCACGTCGCCGAGCTCGAATCCGATCTGGCGACCGTCTCGCTGTGAGATGGGGCGAGACGCCGACGGCTCCGAGACGGTCCAGCTCACAGTCCACGCCGAGGGCGAGGTCCACCAGTTCGAGGTCGGGCGGGGACGGAACCTCCGGAACGCACTGCTCGATCGTGGGCACTCGCCGTACACCGACCTGACGAGCAGTCTTAACTGCGGAGGGCGCGGCATCTGCGCAACCTGTGGCGTCCGGATCGTTGACGGTGAGCCATCGCCCGAGCACTGGCACGATCGTGCCGCCGACCGCTTTGGCTATCCCCGACTCTCCTGCCAGATCACCGTCGAGGAACCGATGACGGTCCTACTGGTCGATGACAAGCGCATCTGGGGCGGACGGGGGCCGACGGAGAGTAGCCCGACGGAACCCTTTCGTCCACTGAGTCCAAGGTTCAGCCATGACAACAATCGACGCCGAAACGATACTTCCGAGCGAGCGGATGCGCCAGCAGGCCCTCGACGGTGAGGTCATACAGATCCACCGTGGGCAGGCCTACGCCGACGAAGGCGACACCTTCACGATCGACGACACAACGTTCGAGATCACCGCGATCGAGGAACGAACGCTCGGGGACATGACCGACGAGGACGCCCGGGCAGAGGGGGTGGCGGATCTCGACCAGTACAGAGAGATCCTCCAGCGGGCCCACGAGCACTTCGAGTGGGACGACGATTCCGACGTTGTTCGTCACGCCTTCGAGCAGCGGTAACGGCAGGTGGCGGCCGCCCTCCAGCGGCGTTCGTGACGACGCCCCAGTCCCCGTCAGTCACACGAAAACCGTAAACGGTGTGTATCGACCGCCGAAAGATCCGGTACGATGTACAGCGACATTCTGGTCCCGACCGACGGCGGCCCGTCGGTCGAGACGGTGCTCGAACACACGACCGATATCGCGGACGCCGATGGGACGACCGTCCACGTCCTCTACGTCATCGACGACGGGGCGTTCCTGACGCTGAAAGACGACATGAAAACCGAAGTGCTGGAGGACCTCCGCTCCGAGGGCGAACGGGCCGTCTCGGAAGTCGCCGAGGACCTCGACGCCGACGGCTTCGAGGTCGAGACGGCGATCCGTCGCGGCTCGCCAGCAGAGACGATCGTCTCGTACGTCGAAGACGCCGGAATCGAGCTCGTAACGATGGGGACCCAGGCCGACAAGTACACGGAGAACATGCTCGGTAGCACGTCCCAGAAAGTCGTCACGAAGTCGCCCGCACCGGTGCTGACGGTCAACGTCGCAGAGGAGTAGCTGTTCGTATCTTTTCCTCGATGGTCTCGATCAGTGAACCGTGACTTCCCCGTCCTCGATACTGATATCGACGAGGCTGGTCACGTCGAACTCATCGAGGCCGGACTGGTCGAGCTTTCGGATCACGACGCCGACGTCGACGACCTCCGCGCCGATCCCCTCCAGCGCGGTACAGATCGCGCCGAGGGTACCCCCGGTCGCCAGCAGATCGTCGATCACGAGGACGCGGTCGCCCCGCTCGACGTCGTTGATAAACAGCTCGGACTCTCCGTAGGCAGTCGTCACGTCGAGTGGCACCTCGCCGTCGAGGCCGTACTCGCGCTTTCGCACTACGACCAGCGGGATGTCGGTCTGCAGGGAGAGCGCGGTTGCAACGTGAATGCCGGTCGCCTCGGGTGCGACGATCTTGTCGACGTCCAGATCTGTCTCGCGCATCAGGCCGATGACAGCCTCCCGGAGTAGCGTGGGATCGAGTAGCGGGATCCCGTTGCTGATCGGGTGGACCAGATATTCGTACCCATCCTGATCGACGATCGGTGCCTCGTGGAGCGAGGCTTCGAGCTTCTCCATGGTTGCCAGTGGGCCAACCGGACGAAAAGCCGTTCGTTGTTCGCCGGGACCTCGTACCGATCGGCGCCGGATCAGTCAGCACGGATGCTGGATTACTGCCCGGTCAGTCAGCACGGTCGCGGCGAACATCTTCGAGCGAGAGGAACTGATCGGTCGTGCTGTGACGACGTGTCCGGGAGAGTGGGAGGACCCGGCGCAGGTCGACAGACTCGCTGCCCAGCACTGCGAAGCCGGCGAAAATCACGAGGAAGCCGACGATCGTCAGCGTCGAAATCGACTCGCCCAGCAGCGCCCAGCCACCGACCGTCGAAACGACTGGGACGACGTAGAAGGCGAGGTTCGCGTGGATCGCGCCAGCAGAATCAATCAGGCCGAAGTAGGCGACGTACGCGATCGCTCCCGCGAAGACGGCGACGTACACGAGCGCCAGCACGGCCTCTGGCGTCCAGACGATCTCCCCCATGGATTCCCCACTCGCAAAGCTCAGCATGTGTGTGAGGGCCGCAGCGAACGGCAGTCCCCATGCGGTCCTGACCGTGCTGGAGAGGGTCCCGCCAGCGCGGCGGATCGAGACGGCACCGAGCGCACCGCAGACTGCGGCGGCAAAGAGGATCGCCTGTCCGAACAATCCGCCGCCGAGCAGCAGATCGGACGAGGGGCCGACCACGAGCACGACGCCGCCGAGACCGAGCAACAATCCGGCCGCACCGCGAGTGGAGAGTCGTTCGTCCGAGAGGAGGAGCGCGGCGAAGACCGGCGTCAGGATCGGGTTGAGGCTGAACACGATGGCGGCGACAGCACTCGTGGCGTACTGCTGACCGACGAAAATCAGGGCGTTCGTCAGCCCGATGGCGAGCACGCCAGTGGCGAGGATTCCAGCGATATCGCCGCGAGTGCGGGGGACGAGCTCCGCCCGCGAGCGAGTCAGCAGGACGTACCCGAGCAGGACGATTGCGGCGATGTCGAACCGCAATGCCACGAACGCGAGCGGCGGAAAGTACTCCAGACCCGCCTTCGCAGCGACGAACGTTCCACCGAAGAGGAGGCTCGACGCCGCAAAGAGGACGAGCGTGCGTCGGTCGATCACGATCGAAACGGCACCTCGTTCGTTACTCGTACAGCAGAGAGTGGAGAGCGCGTCATGATACCCAGTATGAACCGGAGCCCTATAGTGTCATTTAGAAACTATTTCAGCGGAGGCAATCCCCGGTCGCCGCGGGAGTTCTCCGGGCACTGCAAGGGTTTCACGGTACGAAAACGGTTTCACTGACCGTCGCCGAATACGGGTATGGAATCGGCACTCGAGGAGATCGAGTTTCTCGCACTCTCGGAGAACAGGGTTCGGGTGCTTCAATGTCTTGCCGAGAAGCGTCGGACCCGGTCGGAGCTGGCCGCCGAGACCGGCGCGTCACAGGCGACGCTGAGTCGGGTACTCGGTGATTTCGAGGAGCGGTCGTGGACCGTCCGTGACGACGGTGAGTACGTTGCCACTGCGACGGGACGGCTCGTCGCCGATGGCGTTACCGATCTACTGGAGATCATGGAGACCGAGGGCGAACTCCGTGAGATCGTCGAGTATCTCCCGACCCACGCGATGGACTTCGATCTGCAGCGATTGGCCGACGCCCGGATCACCGTCCCGACACAGACTCGCCCGAACGCTCCCCTGCAGCGCCTGCTTGACCTGCTCCGGGAGAGCGAGTCGGTCCGGGCCTTCTCTCACGCGTTCAACGAGGGGAGCCTCCGCGTCGTCGAGGATCGAGTCACCGCTGGGGACCAGCAGTTCCGCGCAGTGCTCTCGCGGAGCGCCATCGAGGCAGTCGCCGATGATACCGAACTCCGGGGGCGCCTGAAACGTATCCTCCGGACTGAAACGGCGTCGATCCGGTTCCGCGAGGAAGGGATCCCGCTTGCCGTGACTATTGCCGACGAGACAGTGCATCTGCTCTTGCGCGACGAGAGCGGGGTCCTGCAGGCCTCGCTTGATACCGACGACCCGGCGGTCCATTCGTGGGCCGACGACACCTACGACCACTACTGGCGGACATCCCGACCGCTGGAACCAGATGACCTCGGGACATGACGGTACTCGGCGTCGATGCCTGTCCGAGCGGATGGATCACGGGAGTCAGCGACGACACGGAACTCTACGTGGCGCAGTACGACGACGTCGAGACGCTCTGGGCCGAGCACGACGACGCCGAGCGCGTGCTGATCGACGTGCCGATCGGGCTGCCCGAGACTGGACGCCGTGCCTGTGACGAGGCAGCCCGGGAGTTACTCGGCGACCGCCGATCCTGTGTGTTCTACGTGCCGCCCCGGCGCGTCCTCGACGCCGGGAGCTACGAGGCAGCCAACGAACGACACCGGGAGCTGACCGGCCACGGCCTCTCGATCCAGACGTACAACATCATCCCCGTGATCGAGGAAGTCGGAACCTTTCTCGACGAACACGAGGCCGCGAGAGAACGAGTAATCGAGTGCCACCCCGAGCTTTGCTTTGCCGCCTTCGCCGGCGGCGACCCGGTTCCCGACTCGAAACACACCGAGACCGGCCGAAAGACGCGACGGGAACTCCTCCGCGAGGAACTTCCCGGCAGCGAGCAGGCCTACGAGGACGCCATGGAACGGTTCTACCGCAAGGACGTGGGCCGTGACGACGTGCTCGACGCGCTCGCGTTGACCGCCGCGGCCCGCGAGGAGTCGCTCCTGTCCGTCCCCGAAGGGCGGGACCACCGGATAGAACGTGGAACGATCGCGTATCCGGAGCCACGCTAGCTCACTCCAGGTGGTGGTAGTCGAGTTCGTGCCCTTCCTCGATCGCTTCCTGGATCTCCTCGCTGGGTTCTGGAACGCCACGGGTTCGTAGTTCGAGCCCGGTATCCCCGGCGTCGACGAGCACGTTTCGCTGCCAGTCAGGGTCGATCTCGGGGTAGTCGGTCCGGTAGTGCGCGCCGCGGGACTCCTCGCGCCGGAGCGCGCTTTCGAGCAGTGCTTCCGCGAGCGTGATGCTGAAAGCGAGGTCGACGGCGAACTCGAAGTCCCGGCCGGCCCGGTCGCCCTCGACGCGCAAGTCGGCAGTGCGCTCGCGGAGCGCCTGGACCTCTCGGAGCCCAGCACGCAGGCTCGCCTCGTCTCTGAGGATCCCGGCGTGCTTCCAGAGGACGTCGCCGAGGTCGTCCAGTAGCTGCTGTGGTCGCTCCGTGCCGTCCGCTGCCGCGAGTCGCTTCAGCGATCGGAACTCCCGCTCCGCGAGCGTCTTCACGGTGGTGGGCACCGACGGATCCCCGTCGATTTGCTCGGCGACGTGCTCGCCGACGAGCTTGCCGATGGCGACGGTCTCGGCCAGCGAGTTGCCGCCCAGCCGGTTCGCGCCGTGGACGCCGGCGACCGTCTCGCCGACCGCGTAGAGCCCCTCGACACCTGTCTCACCGGTCTCGAAGTCGATGTCGACGCCGCCCATCGAGTAGTGGGCGGTCGGGGCGACCTCCATCGGTTCCTCGGTGATGTCGACGCCCAGCTCGGCGAAGCGCTCGTGCATTCTCGGTAGCCGATCCTTGACGTACTGGTCCTCCCGGTGGGAGATATCCAGATAGACGCCGCCGTTTTCGGTCCCTCGCCCCTCGCGGATCTCGCGGGCGATGGCGCGGGCGACCACGTCGCGGGCATCGAGTTCCATCTGGTCCGGCGAGTACCGCTCCATGAACCGCTCGCCGTTTGCATTCAGGAGGCGCCCGCCCTCGCCACGGACGGCCTCGGTGACGAGGCGGCCCGCCCAGTCGTCGCCGTAGCGGGCTTCGACCATTCCCGTGGGGTGGAACTGGACGAACTCGATGTCCATCAGCGAGGCTCCCGCTTCGAGGGCTAGCACGGGGCCGTCGCCGTTGTTCTCGTCGTCCCGCGAGGAGTGGCGGTTGTACAGTGCGGAGTAGCCACCAGCGGCGAGGACGACGTGGTCTGTCTCGAACAGGAGGAACTCCCCCGTCTCCATGTCGTAGCCCACCGCGCCGTGGACCCCGGTACCGTCCGAGAGGAGGCGGGTTATCATCACGTTCTCGCGGTAGGGAATCGACAGCGACTGGGCCTTCGAGACCAGCGCGTCGAGCATCGCCTCGCCAGTCCGGTCGCCGACGAAACAGGTCCGGCGGAACGACTGTGCGCCGAAGTACCGCTGGTTGATCCGCCCGTTCTCGGTTCGGTCAAATCCCATTCCCCACTCGTCGAGTTCACGGATTCGATCGGGCATCTCGCTCGTCGTCAACTCTACGGCCATGGGGTCGTTGATAAAATGGCCCTCATCAAGCGTATCGGCGGCGTGAATCGTCCAGCCGTCTTCCGAATCGAGCGATCCAAGCGCCGCGTTGATCCCACCGGCTGCCCACGTCGTGTGCGCATCGCCGTGGTCGCGCTTCCCAATCACCAGAGGCTCAACGCCCGCTTCGGCGAGCTCGATGGCGACGCGAGCGCCAGCTGCTCCCGCTCCTACGACGAGTACTGGTATCTGTACAGTCTCGTATTCGACGGACTGGACATCTCCTTGCGGTCCGGTCGGCGTTTTGGCCTCCTCCCACAGTGGTAGCCGTGTCATCACTATGTTTCAGGACCCGTGGATGATAAGCCTCACGCGCGTGCGCGCGAAGAAGCACGGTGAAACGCCTGTGTGGTGTCAGCACAACCTACGATTTCTCGCCGCGCCGATCTACCACCGATGCAAAGGAGAATCACGCTGGTCCGTATCGGTCCCTTCGACACGATGCTGGTCGGCGTCGTCCTTCTCTTCGTTCCTGACCGACTGTTAGGGATAGCCGGAAGGGGCTACGTCTGCCTGCTCGCCGTTGAGTTCGATCCCCGCGACGATGCAGCGACACGGGTGCGACTCGTCGGCGTCACATTCCTGCTCGTGACAGCAGTACTAGCTCGTGTTCCCACCAACGTCTGAACCATCAGAACAAAGACGGATCCCACGTATTCACAGATATGGATCCGTTTCTCGCCACGTTGACAATATCGCTGCAGTTCGCGTTCGGCGTCGTCGCTGGCGCGCTCGCGACGCTGGCCATGGATCGTGTAATGGGTACGCTCCCGGAGGGGCCGACACCGCCGTTTGTGGCTGCAGCGGTGCTGACCGAAACGACGCCGCGGGCCGCACCGGAACGGCTGGCGCTGTTCGTTCACTATCTCTCGGGCGTCCTCACCGGCCCGCTGTTCGTCTGGCTGTTGCTCACGAGCGAAGGGCTCTTGGGTACTGGAGTCAGGACCACGATCATCGCTGCGGTCGTACTCTACGCGCTGATGGTTGGTTTCTTCGTGCTGGTGCCGTTCCCACGGGTCGATCTGCATCCGAACCGCCGCTCGACGATCCGCAGGGACTGGGCACTCTCGGCTGCGGTCTACGTTGCGGTACTGGTTCCGCTCGTCTCCGTCGTGTTCGTAGTGCTCTAATCGGATCTCCGATCATCGTTGATTACACCGAGTGGTATTCGCCAGTGTTATAGCTCGCTACTACTGACTGGTGGTATGAACCGACGTACGTATCTGGGAGCGGTTGCGACCGGCGCAGTCGCCGGCGTAGCTGGCTGTCTTGGGTCCAGTGAAGAGATCGACGCTGACGAGTATCCCGTTGCTGCCTGGGCCGACGGTGAAATCGAGTTCGGCCTCCCGCCGTTCCAGGACGCAGAAGAACTCCAGCGAAACTACGGCGGAACGTTCGAGTGGCTCGAAGATGGCTTCGACGAACTGACCGTCGAGGGGACGCCGACCACCGACTACAGCGCGGTGGTCGAGAGCGTCCTGCAGGGCCACACCGAGATCGCAAACCTCTCGCCGATCATCTTCTCGCTGGCGATGGACGACGGCGTCCATCCGCTGGCGATCAACTGGTCGCACGGTTCCGATGCCTATCACACCTACATCGCGACGCGGGCCGAGACGGATATCGAGACGCTTGACGATCTCGACGACAGGACGATCGGAATGGTCGACCCGTTCTCGGCGAGCGGGGGTATCTTCCCACGCTACACGCTCTCGGAGGCCGGACTCGACGCCGGGACGGTCGAGACGGAGCCGGGTGACTTCGACATCGACTGGGCGGGAGGCCACGACGCCGCGCTCCGCGTGCTCGAGGAAGGTCACGTCGACGCCGCCGCATACGGCGACTTTCAGCACCCCGACGACGACAATATCGTGAAGATCGCCGAGAGCGACCCCATCCCGTTCGACGTCGTCACCGCGACGCCGGACACCCCCGACGACGTCGTCGAGGCACTCCGCGAGCGAATTCAGGCCACGCCCGACGAGTATCTCGAAGAGCACCGCGTCGACCAGTACGGCGAGTACGACGCGAGCCTGTACGAACAGGTCCGTGAAATCGCCGAGGAGATGGGCGTCGACATCGAGACCCTCGACGAAGCCGAAGGCGACGACTAAGTCGACCGCCGTGGCGCTTACAGTCCAGCACCTTACGAAACGGTACGACGACGACGTTGCCGTTAGTGACGTCTCGATAACGCTTCAGGACGGTGAACTCACGGTTCTCGTCGGCCGCTCGGGCGCGGGTAAAACCACACTGGTCCGGTGTCTGAACGGACTGGAACAGCCCGACGAAGGGACGGTCTCACTGGACGGCTACGAACCTAGCGTCACCGACATCGCACTCGTCTTTCAGTCCGGAGCGCTGCTCGACTCGAAATCGGTGCTGGACAACGTTCTGGACGGCTCACTCGGGCGCGAGCCGACCTGGCGGGAACTACTCGGCTGGCACGATCCGGCGGAGAAACGCGCCGCGATCGAACGCCTCCACGCGGTCGGTCTGGACGGCTACGCCGACCGTCCGGTCCGGACGCTCTCGGGAGGCCAGCGCCAGCGCGTCGGTATCGCCCGTGCGCTCCAGCAGGAGCCTGCAGTCCTGCTCGCGGACGAGCCGGTCGCCAGCCTCGATCCGGCGACGGCCGGATCCGTTCTCGATCGACTCGCCGCGGTGGTTCACGACCAAGATCTCGTCGGGGTGGTGAGCCTGCACCAGCCCGAACTCGCCCGGGGTGTTGCTGATCGGTATCTCGGGCTGGCGGATGGCGAACTCGTGCTCGACGCGCCCGCCGAGGACGTCGATGCCGACCGCATCGCGGAGGTGTACGATCGTGACATCCGGTAAGTCCGCGGTCGAGGAGGAGTTCGAGCGTATTCAGCGCCGCTGGCGACGCCGGACTGCACGACAGATCGTCGCCCTCTTCGCCCTGATCGCCGGCTTCTTCGCGACGACGCGCTGGCTCGGCTTCGACCTGGCGTACCTGTGGGCCCACCGGGGGAACCTCCGGTCAGTTTTGGTCGAGGAGATGCTGCTGCCCGGCCCGCTCTGGGAGCAACTCGTCACCGACGCGCCACAACTCCTGCCGGCAGCCGCCGAGACGCTCGGTATCGCTGCCGCAGGGACGGCGATCGGACTCCCGCTCGCGTTTGTTCTGGGCGTGTTGGCCGCGAGCAACGTCACACCGCGATACGTCCACGCGAGCGTCCGGCTCTTCCTGGGTGGCGCGCGCGCCATCCCGAGCATGGTGTATGCCCTGCTGTTCGTCGTCCTCGCCGGACTGGGGCCCGTCGCCGGGACGCTCGCGATCGCCGCGGGGACGGTCGGCGATCTCGGCCGCCTGTTCGCCGACGAGATGGAGGAGATCGACCGCGGACCCGTCGAGGCCGTGCGTTCGACCGGCGCGAGCTTGCTGGCGACGACCTCGGCCGCGCGCCTCCCCCAGGTGTCGACCGCGTATCTCGCGTGGATCCTGTTCTATCTGGAGATCAACGCACGCAAAAGCACTGTCCTCGGGATCGTCGGCGCGGGTGGGATTGGTTACCCCTTAATCATGGCCTTTCGAGCTCGCAACTACACCCGCGTGATGGCCGCGATCGTCGTGATCCTCGTGCTCGTCGTGGGCGTGGAACTCGTCGCCAACCGGTTGCGGGATCGGTTTGGCCTTGATCGTGAGCGGACGAGCTAGCTCACACCGAGCGATTCGGCTCAGTCGTCAGTCGCTGCGGCGTCACCGGCAGCCTCGGCGTCGGTCGTCCCGGACGCGCTGGGGCCGCTGACCGCACTGTCCTCGGGCCGCGGAAAGTTGCCGATCGTGTCCGATCGGAACGCTTCCTCGTCGAACTCGTACTCGCCGTCGAGGAACTCCAGTACGGTATAGGTATCCTGCATGGCGTTTTTCAGGCAGGTCGAGGCACCCGGCGAGGGCGTGATGTTGAAGATGACGTCATCGCCGACGATCTTGGCCTCACCCATATCCAGGGACTTCTCGCTGGTATCGACGATCTGCGGCCGGACGCCGCCGTACCCCTCCGCGCGCTCGATATCGTCCAGTTCGACGCTCGGGACGACCTTCTGGACGTCCGGCAGGAACTGGCGCGGGCCGACTTCTGGGAGGTCGTACAGGAGGTTTTCGAGGACGAATGGCAGGAGGATTCGGTCGGCCATGATGTTCCCGTAACTGAGCAGGGAATCGAGGTTCATCCCGAACACGTCGAGGAAGTCCCCGACGGTGGAGATCCGGCCACGTTCGAGCGCCGGGACGACCTTCGCCGTCGGGCCAAAGCGCGTGATCCCCGGATCGTGAACGTCGGCGTCGCCGTGGACGGCCGCGAACGGGAGCTTCTTCATCTGGAGAGTGTAGACTTTCCCGTTCAACAGCCCTTCGTCGGCGAGGAAGAAGCTACCCGCGACCGGGAGCAGTGACAGGTCCTCGCCGTAGCCCAGCTCCTGGGCTATCTGGAGGCTGTGTGAGCCGGCAGCGACGACGGTCGCCTCACAGTCGAAGCGGCCGTTCTCGGTTGCGATCGTGTAACCGTCGAGCGTGGGCGTGATGTCGGTGACTTCCGTTCCCGTGTAGACATCGACTGCGGCCTCCTCTTCGGCCCGTTCGACGAACGACTTGGTCGTCTCGCCGTAGTCGACGACGTAGCCGTCCGGCGTCTGCAGGGCGAGCATCTCGACATCCTCGTCACGGCCCTCGACGACCTTCGGCTCGATTTCGGCCATCTCCTGGCGACCGATCGGGCGCAGTTTTGGGAACAGGTCGCCGAAACCGTCCTCGTGGTATCGCTCTTCCAGCTCTTGGACCTCCTCTTCGCCGACGGCCAGCACCATCTTGCTCCGCTTGGCGTGCATCTCGCGGCCGTCGTCGTAGTTTTCGAGATATCCCGCGAGCAGCTCCGCACCTTCCTTTACCTCCTCGGCCTTTTCGAGGGTGTAGTTCGTCTCGATATCTCCGAAATGAAGCGTCTGGGAGTTGTTGGTGTGATGAGAGTTGATCGCCGCGAGCTCGGATTCCTTCTCTATCAGCGCGATCGAGTCGATATCAGTGAACTTCGCGGTTGTATACAGGAGCGACGCACCACTGATACCGCCACCGACGATGACGAGGTCGTACTTACCGGTCATATGCAGGGTCGTTATTCCCACGACGGTACTCAGAGCATATAACTAATGTTCTTTCCGCCGAAGATTCGTTGATTGTCGAACTGCAGATCGACGCTTTCCGAGACATCCTACACTGTTGTTCAGTAGTTTCTGGTCTCTGTGAGCGACACACGGGAGTCATATTCGACAACTGTCGTTTCAGTGGTTACAGCCGGTTGGGGTACAATCTTATGTTCGTAGTCTACAACCAATAGCCGTATGCCGGATACGAATCAGGACGAGTCACTACACGAATCGAGTGCAACACGAAGTCGAAACGGACTCGCTACCTTCTTTCGTCGGCTCTCACGTCGACTCGCCCGCGGCGAGCCGGTCCCGGTCGACGAGGAACAGACAGTCACGGTAACCCCGCCCGAGGAGTCCGATCTGGACGTCGAGATCGAGCGCGATGGGGACCAGCTACGCCTCGACATCGCCGTCGAGTGGGAGGAAGGCGAGGACGATATCGAAACGGACGTCGTCGCCAGCAAGGCGACCTTCGAGGTCTATCGGGACAACGCCGACCAATGGCGCTGGCGACTCGTCCACCGCAACGGCAACATCATCGCCGACGGGAGCGAGGGATACGCGTCGAAACAGAAAGCAACGCAAGGGCTCAAAAGCGTCAAGCGTAACGTCGCCGGTGCAAACATCGTCGACCAGTCCAAGGACGAACCGGTGGAGACCGACCCTGCTGGCAGTAATGCGACAGCAGAGCTGTTCGCCGACAAGGCGGCCAAGTGGCGCTGGCGGCTCGTCCACGACAACGGCAACATCATCGCCGACAGCGGTCAGGGGTACTCCTCCAAACAGAAGGCAAAGCAGGGGTTACAGAGCGTGAAGACGAACGCACCGGGCGCACCGGTCGAGACGTCTGACTGAGCACCTTCCTCAACCCGTCACTCCGGATTACAGTTCGAACTCGGTCTGGGATTGATATTTCCGTTCTGCGGTCTCCTGTGCAACCGCGAGCACTTCCTCGAAGACGCCATCGTACTCCTCTTCACCATAGGACTGGGAGTACTCGACCGACCAGCCGTCTTCGGGAACCCGTGAGAGATACCGGATCCGGTTATCTGTCGCAAGTAGCACGTCGTCAGTGTGGTCCTCATCGGGTCCCGCGCGACCGCCGCCACCACGAACCATGACTACGGTGGCCTCGCGCACACTATTGCTCGCGTCAAGGGCATCGACGGCGTCTGTCGTTAACGGGGCGTCCGGCAGCGACGAGAGAATTCCGTCGTCGTTCATGCCAGGCGGTTAGTCCGGAGCATCAAGAGGGTACCGACATAGATACTCCAGCAACAAAACACCGTCCACACCTCGAACTTGGGCTATAGAACTGCACGTGTATCTCCATTACGATCGTTTTTCGAACGTACAAAAAGTAAATGATCGTTCGGACGCTGAGGCGTAATCATTGCGTTTTTTGACCAGTCGGGTGTAGGTAGGGGTATGAGAAACGCGAAAATCGTCTGCACTATCGGGCCAGCCTCGGACTCTCGAAGTATGCTCCGGAACCTCGCGGATGCGGGAATGTCGGTTGCACGTATCAACGCGAGCCACGGGAACCGGGAGGACCGCGCCGATCTGATTGACCGGATTCAGGCGGTCAGTCAGGCGTCGGAAGATCCGCTCGCGGCGATGTTCGATACCCAGGGTCCGGAGATCCGAACCGCCGATATCGACGGGGCGATCGAACTCGAAACCGGCTCCGAGATCCGCCTCTACGAGGGGGATGACGCGACGCCCGAGGCTGTCGGGCTCTCGATCCCGATCACGGGTGTCGACGCCGGGGACACCGTGCTGTTCGACGACGGGCGAATCGAGCTCACAGTCACCGATGTCGACGGTGACGAGATCTACGCCAACGTCATCAGTGGTGGCGAACTCACGGCTCGAAAAGGCGTCAACGTGCCCGGCGTGGATCTGGATCTGGATGTCGTGACCGAAAAAGACCGCCGCGATCTTGCGCTCGCGGCCGAGAAGGAAGTCGACCTGGTCGCAGCGAGTTTCGTTCGCGACGCGGAAGACGTCTATGCGGTCAACGAGGTGCTCGAAGAGAACGGGGCCGATATCCCGATCATCTCGAAGATCGAGCGCGCTGGCGCAGTCGATAATCTCGACGAGATTATCGAGGCGTCCTACGGGATCATGGTCGCCCGCGGCGACCTCGGCGTCGAGTGTCCGATGGAACAGGTCCCAGTCGTCCAGAAACGGATCATTCGGAAATGCCGGGAAGCCGGTGTTCCGGTTATCACCGCGACGGAGATGCTCGATTCGATGGTGCATGCCCGACGCCCGACCCGAGCGGAGTCCTCCGACGTTGCCAACGCCGTGCTCGATGGAACTGATGCAGTGATGCTCTCAGGTGAAACGGCGATCGGTGACCACCCGGTCCGTGTCGTCGAGGCGATGGACAGGATCGTTCGCGAAGTCGAACAGAGCACCGAATATCGCGAACTCCGCGAACAGCGTGTCCCCACGGCCGACGACACGCGGACCGATGCACTCGCTCGTTCGGCCCGCTATCTCGCCCGGGATATCGGTGCCAGCGCTGTCGTCGCCGCAAGCGAGTCCGGCTATACCGCACTCAAGACCGCAAAGTTCCGGCCGGGCGTCCCCGTCGTCGCGGCGACACCGAACGAGGGCGTCCGTCGCAGGCTCGCCCTCTCCGGTGGCGTCCAGCCCGCAAACACGATTTTCGTCGAGGAAGGCTCTGACAGACTGATCGAAAACGCCGTCCAGGCGGCGATGGATACTGGAATCGCGGAAAGCGGTGATACTGTGGTCGTTCTCTCTGGGATGATGACCGAGTTCGATGACGTTCACTCGACGAATCTCCTCAAGGTTCACATCGCCGCAGAAACGGTTGCGTCCGGTCGGGTCGTCGTCGACGGGCGCGTCTCGGGGCCGGTTGTCGGTTCCGAAGACGGGGACCTCTCGGAGGTGCCGGAGGATGCGATCCTCGCTCTCACCCCCGACTTCGACGGGGAGTTCTCCGGAGATACGGAGAAGCTGGCCGGAATCGTCGACTCTCGGCCCGGTTTGACCGGCTATCCAGCGATGGTTGCCCGCGAACTCGACATCCCAATGATCAGTGGCGCACCGCTGGGTGATGCAATCGAGAATCTCGATCGTGTCACGGTCGATGCCGAACGCGGCGTCGTTTACGCCGGGGATATCCTCGAGGCACGCCGGTCCGTCGCTGACGAGTAGCGCGCGGAGAGCCGCGGTCTTTTGTCACTGGAGCGCAAACGACCAGTATGACTGACGGCAGCGGTGAACCGGAACGTCGGGGCGAATCCGAGCAGCCCCCGACAGGACCGCCAGCTGGACGTGAGGATCCATCGCCCGACTCGGCGAACAACGTCGAGATTGAAGCCGACGACGAATGGCGATTTGGCGTCGACGATGTCGATGAGAACGGTATTGTCAACGAAGACCGCCGCATCGACACGTCGATCGAGCCGGAAACGATCGCTGCCGAAAACGCCGTGTTCGTCGTGTTGGGCGTCCTCATTGCGGTACTGATTCTCGCCAGAACCGTGACCGTGTTCGCCTGAGGACGCCGTCAGCACGACTGCTGAACTGCTCCGCTTTACCGCTCGTCTGATGGCTCGCGCTTGAGCGTGGTGCTTCCTGTTTCCACGACGTTGTCAGAATAGGTCTGATAGCCCGTGAGATGTGATCTCACGAACGAGCTTTGCAGATACAGGCGTATCCACGGGAACGATAGTCCCCACAGGTGTTGACGAGACGCTCCGCGTCTCGAACCACTTGACTATGAGGCTGTTGCACACTCGATTACTCGTCGGCGTCCAGATCGTCCTCAGCGTAGGCCTCCTCGTACAGTGCAACGGCGTCCTGATACCCCTCGCGGGCCAGTTCGTAGGTCTCCCGCAGATCGGTGATCGGCGTCTCGGTCGCGTCGACCCGCAGGTCGTCGTAGTACGGTTCCATCTCCGCGTCCTCGGTGCGGGCGACGATCAGAGCGGCGCTCTGGATCGGCAGTTCCTCGCGTTTGTCCCCGCCCTCGGCGTGACCGGCAGCCAGCGCGTCGACCAGGCGCTCGGCCAGCGGTGCCGGGCCGTCATCGTCAAGCGGATCGACCGACTCCTCGTGTGCGAGTTCCTCGTAGGTGTCGGCCACGCTATCGATGACGTCAGGACCGGTTAGGAGGTTGCCCGCGACGGTGTAGCTCCCGCCGTCGTGGTCGCCGAACCAGCCTTTGCATTCCTCGCCGGAGAAGGTAAACGAGCCGTCGGCGTCGACGCCGTGGAGCTGGCGCTGGGCGCGCCCCTCATCGGCGTTTAACAGAGCGTCGAGGGCATCCTCGACCGCCAGCCCCTCGTCGAGATAGCGGACGCCGTCCCGGCCGAGATCGACGTTGACGAGGCTCTGGGTCGCCACCGCACCGTTCTCGCTGGCGAACGGACAGAGCGTCCCGACGGCGGGCAGTCTGGTCGTGACAGCAACGCCAAACCGGGTCTGGTGGCCCCCTTCGTCGTCGGTATACTCCTCACGCACACAGATACTGAACGTCATACACGACTCTGGGGAGTCCGGTGCGAAAAAACCATCCCTGCTTTGTCCGGCGATCGCGTCTGACGTAAGAACTATACCCATTCCCCCGGAGATGTAGTGATATGGGACTGATGAGTTCGATTCTCGGCGACCGCAACTCCCGGAGTGCCGAGGACTACGTGGAACTGAACCTCGACGAGTTCGAATCCGCTGCGAGCGACGCCGCGATGCAGGTACACATCGCGGAGATCGGCGGCCAGAAAGACGTCATCGACATCAAGGACGCGGTCTACGACGGCGACCTCGTAATCGCAGACATTACTCGCCTGCGCACGCAGGACAGCACGGTCGAACACGTCGTCGACGAACTGCGACAGGTCGCCGAAGAAGTCGACGGCGACATCGTCCAGAAAGGCGACGATCAGTTGATCGTCACGCCGACGGGGATCAAGATCAGCCGGACGAAACTCGGCGACGGCGCGTAACTACCAGCGACCGTCCTTGAAGTCGCCGCGGCCGCCCTCGGTCCGGTCGATGCCCATGATGCTTTCTTTCTGATCGATACCGAAGGCTTCACCGGAGTCGGGGACGCGGACGGTGACCTCCTCGATCTCGGGATACTTCTTCAGGAGCTCCGCCTCGATATTGCCGGAGGTGATATCCGCGACGTCACAGCCCGCACAGCCCCCGCCGAGTTCGATGACGACTTCGCCGGAGTCGGGATCGGCCTTTCGGACGTTGCTGGTGCCGCCGTGCATCTTGATGATCGGCATCTGCTTTACCAGCCAGGTCTCGATCTCCTCGGCCAGACTCTCGGCGTCGCCTACCTCTTCGGACGCGTCGGTACTCATTATCACACGGTAGGATCCGGAGCATCGAAAGGGTTCGGGTTTCTGGCGTCTGTGGGCGTAACGTCCATCATTTACGGTGTTGGTTTTCTCGATCGTTCCGCTTCGCGTATCGCCACGCGCCGAGGCCGACACCGAGTACACCAACGACGGGGCCAAAACCGGGAACTGGATCGTCATCGGAATCGCCGGAGTCAGTGTCATCCCCGTCTTCATCAGTCGCCTCGACATCATCGTTCCCATCGGTCGGTTCGTCGCCACTGCTGTCATCGGTTCCTTCGGGCGGTTCGGTCAGCGAGGGCGGTGACGCCTGCTCGCCCCGTTCATCCGGGAACGTGTAGAGCGCACCCGTAGGTGCCAGTTCGAAGCCACCGTCGCTCTCAGCACTGCTGCCCACGAAGAACTCGCCGGGGAGACCCGACTGGGCAGTCCAGAACACCGCCTCGTCGGGTTCGCGCCACCACGCGATCTCCTCGGGGTTTTCGGGATCCTCCACGTTGTGAATCTTGACGCCACCGAAGTACCACGAGGAGTAGAGGCGCCCGTCCACGATATCGAAGTTGTGCGCGGTTGTAAACTGCCCTTCCTGCGTGTTGTCATAGGCTTCCGGTGCAGGGATATGGGACAGATGTTCGGGATCGGTTGGGTCCTCGATATCCCAGAGGTCGATCCCCCCGGGACCGCCGACCAGCTCCCCGTCGCCGTCTTCGGTCTCCCAGGCCTCCTTGCCGACACCGAGCAGGGTGCCGGTCTCGTCCACCTGCGCGTAGTGCGCGTTTCCGGGCGGGGCAAGCGGTTCCCAGAGGGCGCGTTCGTCATCCATCGCTTCGAGTTCCTCGCGCGTGTAGTCGCCGAAGTGGTTGACGTACTCCGGATCGCCCGGATCGCTCACGTCGAGGATCCAGAGTCCGGCGTCCCAGTACGATACATACGCGAGGTCGTTCTGCACGTAGACGTCGTGGATCGGATAGAGACGCTGGTTGACCCCGCTCCAGTCGTCGTCGTGCTGGAGCAGTGACCATCGAGTGAGCTCGGTTAGCTCGTCGTCCGCAGTGTCGACTATCGCGAGTGGATGTCCATCGTCGCCGTGCTGTGTGAGGTAGATGATCCCGTCCTCGAAGAAGGTATTGTGGACCGGATAGCCGGGTTCGTACAGATCGATGCCGACCGGGTCGGCGGGGTCGCTCACGTCGTACAGCATCACCGTCGGCGTCAAAGACGTCGGGTTGGCTGGTCCGGCAACGACAAGCCTGTCGCCATCGGGCCAGAGATCCCAGATGGCGTCGATGGGTCCGTCCTCAGGTATCCCGCGTTCTTCGGCGAGCATCTCTGGCTCCGCGGGATCGGAAAGGTCGACCGTGACGAAGCCGTCAGTCGCCGCGACGTAGGCGACCTCACCATCGACGACCGCGGCGTCTTTTGCTCCCGGAATCTCGACGCTTCCGAGCGGTTCGTAGCCGTTGTCGTCGTCCTGTGCGGCGACACGTCCAACGGTCGTTCCGGCGAGAATACCCGCACCGGTACGGAGGAGGGTTCGGCGGCGCATACATACCGTCGGTCCGAGAAGAAAATAAAGCCCCCGGTCAGTGGAGCTTCGTCCGGTCGCCGGTGCCGCGGGTCATCGCGCTTGCGAGTGCGCCCTTGACGACGACCTCGTCGCCGAGCGTAGTCAACTGGACGTCCGGGACGTTCGTGAACACCATTTCCGGGAGTTCCTTTTTGAGCGGCCCCAGGACGAGTTCTTCGTTGTTGAGCGCGACTGCTCCGCCGACGTAGATGACGAGTGGCGCGTACGCGTGGATGATGTTGGCAACGCCCATCGCGTTCCAGTGGGCGACCTGATCGATGACGTGATCGGCGAGTGGGTCCTCGCCAGCGAGGTTGAACACGTCTACCGCTGAGAAGTCAGGGTCCTCGACGGGCAGGGAGGTCTCGATCGGATCTTCCTGATGGATCCACTTCGCGTATTCTGGGATATTGTTGCCAGAGCAGTACGCCTCCCAGTGGCCGTCTTTCCCACAGCCACAGGTAAGTTCCCCCTGTGGATCGACGACCATATGACCGACCTCGCCCGCGTTGCCATCCCAACCGCCCAGGACGTTCCCGTCGACACAGACACCCGCACCGATCCCGCTGGAAATCGTCAGGTAGGCCATATCGTCCGGGTTGCGATCGCTGTAGAACCGTTCGCCGATAACGCCCGCGTTCGTATCGTTATGCAGATAGACCTCGTCGCTGTCGATCAGGTTCCTGATCGGACCAGTCAGTGGGATCCGATCGATCGTATTCGGGAGGTTCGCCGGATCCATCACGGCTCCCTCGGCGAGATCGAGCGGACCGATCGAGCCGATTCCGGCAGCAGTGATCGATTCCGGGTCGACGTTCGCGTTCGCGCAGGCCTGCCGGAGCACGCCGAGAACGGCCTCGGTGACCGCGATTCCGGTCGGGCCGCGGGGGGTCCCCTGCTCGTGTGAGCCGACGATGGTCCCATCGCCGTCAGCGACGACAGCCCGGACGTTGGTCGCGCCCAGGTCGACGCCCGCGTAATGCACCATGTATCCCAAAAACGAGTGCGGTCGTACTTAATTACTCAGTTTCGTGCGCGCTGTGGTCATCGTCGACACGACCGGTTACTGCTCGCGGACAAAGGTGACCGGACATGGCGAGTTGAGCATGACGTGCTGGGCAGTACTGCCGAACACCGCCTTGCCGGTCGGGGACCGCTTGCGGCCACCGACGATAACGCGGTCCGCGTCCGTCTCCGTCGCGAGGTCGACGATCGTCTCGCCGTGTGCGCCGACTGCGCCGCGGATTTCGTAGTCGATATCGTGCTCACCCAGGACGTCACGCAGCGAGCGGATCGTTGCGTGGCGCTGGGCGGTGTCGTCCGGCGATACCTGCGAGAGTTCGGTGTCGAACTCGAGCTGGTCGAGGACGTCCTGATACTCGTCGTCGGTGAAGACGTGTGCGAGGTAGACTGTCGCATCCGCGGGTTTGGCGACTTCGACTGCTGCTTCGGCGATCTCTTCGGCTCGGTCAGCGTCACCGGGTCCGACTGCGACGAGAACTGACTTGAGAGTCATACTCCCCAGTTCACAACGACCCGTGTTAAATATACTGGCGTGGACCAATCCAGCCGAAAGACCGTGTTCTTTGACGCTGGAGGGCCTGTTTGGACTATGATCGATCCCGAACTCGATGGACGGACGGTCCTGGTAACCGGAAGCGCGCGTGGCGTCGGGCGCGAACTGCTTTTGGCGGCCGCCGAGCGCGGCGCGAAGACGGCAGTTCACTACAACACGAGCGACGCCGCCGCCGTCGAGGTAGCCGACCGCGCCGCCGAACTGGGTGCGGCCGATACTACGGTAGTACAGGGCGATGTCACTGATCCCGAGGCGGTGGACGACCTGTTCGAGGCCGTCGAAGCCGACCTCGGAGATGTCGACGTGCTGGTCAACAACGTCGGCGCGTTCGCGCCTGTCCACTGGTCCGAGATGGACTTTGACACCTGGCAAGGGATCTTTGCCACGAACGTCCACGCGACCTATCTGTGCTCGCGGCGCGCGCTCCCGTCTATGCGCGACAAGGAGTATGGGCGAATCGTCAACGTCGGCTACGCCTCCAGCGAGAAGGGGCTGATCAACCCCAAGAACGCGCCGTACTTCATGGCGAAGGCGGGCGTCCTGATGTTCACCCGAATGCTCGCGGCCGACACCGCCGATGACGGGATCACAGTCAACGCCATCTCGCCGTACGTCGTCGAGAACTCCGCCGAGTTCCCCGAGGAACTGCCGCGAGGCCGTCCCGCCGCGTTCGAGGACATGACACAGGCGATGCTCTTTTTCCTCGACGAGGACAGCGACTACATCAGCGGGGAGAACATCGAGGTGGATGGAGGATGGCTGCCCGAGGACGTGTAGCGCGGGAACCACGGTAGGCTGAGGCCTGAGCTATCGATGTGAGTCCGGATCGTCGTGCCGATACGACTATCAGGCCAACACCCATACGACCGGGCATGACCAGCGATTCGCAGGCCGAGGCCGGGACCGCCGAGGGACAGGGCCCCGTCGAGATCGACGAGGAGATGGCCCGCCATCTGGAGAACAAGCGCGACGAGCTGTTCGAGAAGCTCGATATCCGCGACGGCTTCTCCGAGGAAATTCTTGAAGAGGCCCGCGAACGCACAGAGGGCGTCGAGCAACAGATCGCCGACGAGGTCGACGAGCGTGAGGACCTGCGGGACATGACGACGTGGACGATCGACCCGATCGACGCACAGGACTTCGACGACGCGGTCTCGATCGAGGAACGCGAGGACGAGTACGTGCTCTGGGTCCACATCGCCGACGTGACTCACTACGTCAACCCCGACACGAAGATGTGGGACGAAGCGGTCGAGCGTGGGAACACCGTCTATCTCCCGGCATACACCATCCACATGCTGCCGCCGGTGCTCGCCGAGACGGTCTGCTCGCTCGTGCCAAACGAGGATCGCCTCGCCCATACCGTCGAGATGCATCTTGATAAGGAGAACCTCTCCTACGAGTCGATCGAGATCTACAAGTCCGTCATCGAGAGCGACGCCCGCCTGACCTACGGCGAAGCAGAGACGATGCTCGATGAACCCGAGACGGCCGACGACCTGCTCGAAGACCCCGAGGTCGACCTCGCCGAGAAATGTCACATGGTCTGGGAACTGGCCGACCGGATGCACGAACAGCGCAAGGAGGACGGTTCGCTCGTCCTGAATCCCGCACGGGACCGTGCGCACACGATCATCGAGGAGTGCATGCTGAAAGCGAACAAGGCCGTTACCCACCAGCTGATGTGGGACCGCGGCGTCGAGGCGATGTACCGGGTCCACCCACAGCCCAGCCCCGACGAGTGGGACAAGGCCCTTCAGGAGATCCAGGACCTCGACGGCGTCTCGATCCCCGCTGGTTCGTGGGACGACCCGCGCAAGGCGGTCAACGCCACACTGGAGGAAGCGCCGGGCCGCCAGCTCGACAAGATCCAGTGGGCCGTCATGAAGGTGATGCCCCGCGCGAAGTACATGAACGACCCGTTCGGCGGTCACCACGCCCTGAACTTCGAGATCTACGGCCACTTCACGAGCCCGATCCGCCGACTCAGCGACCTGATCAACCACTGGATCGTCTACACGAACGACGTCCCCGAGGATCTGGCCGCGCTCTGTGACCACGCCTCGGACCAGCAGAAAGACGCCGAACAGTGCGAGCGTGAGTACAAGGACTTCCTGCAGGAGGTCGGCCTCGATCCCGCCGCGGTGAACAATCGCGGGATCGAAGTGGTCGACGAAGAATAGCGGCCCCAACAGTCTACCGTTTCTCGGCGTATCTTACCGCTCGCCCAGCCACGCGTCCGTAATCCGAATCCCTCCACGAGTTCCCTCCCACTCCGTCTCGTACTCCAGTTCGATCGGTCGCTCCATATGCGGCCCATCAGTAACGAGTGTCTCGAACTCGCCTCCCTCACCCAGAATGTGGACGCCGTACTCGTCGTGAAGCCTTTCGAGTTCGTCCAGTGCGTCGGCGTCGAGTTGCCGCCCGAGCCACGATTCGTCGAGGCCAGCTGCGGCAACCTGCACGATCCGGATCTCGAATCCGGCCGCGAGCATCTCGTCGGCGAGCGTGCGCGGGTCGCGTTGCCAGAGCGGGGCAAAGAGTTCGATACCGAGGCGCTCGGCCATCGATTCGATCCGACTGGTCTGAAATTCGCTTTCGACCGCACCCGCGGTGACGCCCGCAATACCGCCATCCAGCTCGGCGTCTAGCTCGGCCAGCGCGGCCTCCAGAGGTTTGACCTCGCGGTCGCCCTGCTCGCCCGAATCTGCCGCCCCCTCCGCACCCAGATCCCCGGGGTGGACGTCCACGAGCGGGATCCCGACGCTCTCGGCGGCAAGCGTCGCCAGATCGGTCGCCGGAACGTGATACATATACGAATCTTCCCCGGGGTGGACGGTCAGTAGTCGTCCCACAGGAAGATCGCGGTCGAGTGCCTGATACAGCGCCCACGAGGAGTCTTTCCCGCCGGAGTAGAGACTCACCCAGTGCCCGTCAGTAGGGTCGTCAGTCATACGCACACTTCTCGGCCGGACGGCAAAGGCCCGTCGAAGAGATCACACATCCGTCTCCGCTACCTCTGCCTCCTCGACGCTTGACCCGGAGAAGTACATCGCGACGCGAACGCCGAGCACGCTTATCAACACGCCCAACAGGACGAACACGCCCAGGCGGTTTCCGACGCCTAGCGTGAACCCCTCGACAGAAACCACTCCCAGCGAGACATCGGGGACCTCGAACGAACTGATCTGCCCACCTCGTTCGAGGAAGTACGCCGAGAAGCCACGAATGATCAATCCGATCCCGACCACGACAAAGGGAAGGTTAAGAAACGAGGGGCGGAGCTGTTCGTCCTGAATGATCTCATCGAGCAGACGGCCCGTGCTGGCCGCCAGCGCGGCCATCGCCAGCCACGGCACGCTCGCGTAGGCGAACATCATCGACTGGATGAACGCGCTTTCGGGATCTGAAAGATCCGACACGCCGAGCGCACCGGCGAACACACCCACGAGTGTCAGTCCCGCGGCGACGACATAGGTGACGACGGAAACCTGACCGGAGTACAGTGAATCCCTCGCCTGTCGTGCGACTCTGGTGAGATATTCGTCGACGCCAAACCCTTTGTACAACAGGAACGCCCCGATCACGGCCGTGATCGTCGCCAGCGCGATTGCGGAGCCAGCCCAGATCGAGAGCGCAGGAAACACGATTAGCGCGATCCCGATGGGAACCAGGGTCGTCTGTCGGAGCTCCTCGTCGGCCAGGAACTGCTTGAGCAGGTAGTACGTCGACTCGATATCCCTGGCCTGTCGCACGACCACGCGATCGACGGAGTCGACGCGGAGACGGCTTTCGACAACCGGGACGAGTCGCTCGTCTTCGGCACTGTCGATGACGACGATCGCCGAGTCGACATTGTACTCGTCGATCAGATCGTCGAGTTGGCGTGCGACCGTGCGATCGGCGCTCACCATCGAATCGCTCGCCCCCGAGACGACCGCGACGACGGCATCATCGTCACCGTCGCGCAGATCGCGGGCGACCCGTAGCGACTCCAGCAAACTGTTCACCGAGGAGTCCTCCGGATCGGCAAGCCCCATGTCGATCACGAGCGACTGGACGGCCTCCCAGCCCGCGACCGGCGTCGAGAGCCCGGTTTTGCGCCCGACGTCGTCAGTTCGGTCTACGCAGACGACCAGCGTTGTCACTGTGTTTGCATCGTGTCGGGGGGAAATAAAAACTCCTACGACCGTTTGCAGAACATCGAGGAGAAAGCCCACGACTTCAGTCGTGGGAGGATGTCAACGCAGCTGGATGTCGACCTCGCCGTCGTCGCCGACGACGCTTGCGACCCCCGCCCCGAACGAGTATGCGACCGACGCTGCACCGCCCCGGAGCCTGGCCTGCAGCCCGCGATCGGGCTCGAACTCCCGGACATCGATCGAATCGCCTTCGATCCGTTCGATGAGCGCGTCCTTGACGTCCTCGGCCGTTCCAAGTTCGTCGACCAGTCCGAGCTCGATGGCGTCCTCGCCGAGGTAGATCCGTGCTTCCGTGTCCCTGATCGTCTCTTCATCCAGATCGCGTCCCGCCGCGACGCGCTCGACGAAGTTGCCGTACAGGTCGTCGATCAGGTTCTGGAGGTACTCGCGTTCGTCCTCTTCGAGTTCCTTGAGCGGGATTCCGGCGTCCTTGTACTCTCCTGCCGCGAGCCGCTCGTAGGAGATTCCGACCTTGTCAGCCAGTTCACTGGCGTTCACGCGGGAGCCGATCACGCCGATGCTGCCGACGATGCTCATATCTCGCGCCCACAGTTCGTCACAGCCGCTGGCGATCCAGTAGCCCCCGCTCGCGCAAGTGTCCTGTGCGTACGCGATCGTGGGCCCATCGAACTCCTCGGCCGCGAGCCGGATGTCGTCGCTCGGGACCACCTCGCCGCCGGGCGTGTTCAGCCGTATCATCAACGCTTCGACGTTCTCGTCGGCGTCGGCCTGTTCGATCTGTTCGACGATGTCGTCTGCTGGGGTCGAGCCGGGTTGCGTGGGAAGCGGTCCGCCGCCACCGTCGCGCGTGATCGGCCCCTCGACGGCGACCTCGGCGACGTTGTAACCCGGGAAGAGCGATTCGACGGCGTTGCCTGCGAGTTTAACACCCACGCCCACGACGAGCAGCGCGAGCACGATCCCGAGGAGCTCTGCCGTCGACTCCGGTATCTCGACGAACAGTCCGTAGCCGATCACGGCGGCGATTGCTGCGCCGAGCAGTATGATCCCGATCTGTGCCAGTCCCCGAAGCGGGTTATCCACTGGCGACACCTCCTGTCATACACCGGTGTAGGTGGGCGGGTGGTGATAAAACCTCAATACTCGGACGAGCCAGCGGCTCGCCGGTCGTGAAAACGTAGAGAGAATCAGCAGATACCGACTACAGCCGACCCGCCTTCTGCAGCTTCATCAGGTCCTCGGTTTCGAGGGTTTCGCCGTCTTTGAACCGCTCGTAGATCTCTTCTGCTTCCTGCTCGACTTCTTCCTTTTCTTTCTCGCGCTCGGACTTGCGTTCTTTTTCTTCCTCTTTGTCGAGCTCGCGTAGGCGCTTCTGGACGCGGACGAAGTCCTCGTGGTGCTGGTCGGCGGCCTCTTGGGCCTCGACGAACAGCTCGTGCATCTCGTCGGCCTCGTCACGGATGTCGTCGGCCTCGCGATAGGCCTCGATCATCTGGTTGTGGTGTTCCTGGGCCTTGTCGGCGAGTTCGGTGACCTTCTGGTGGTGCTGGGAGGCTTCTGAGCGGACTTCTTCGGCCTTTTCGACGAGCTCGTCGAGCTCCTCGTTCTGGTTGAGCTTGTCCTTGCGCTCGTTGTACTCCTCGCGTTTGGCCTCGATCTTCTCGATCAGCTCGCGCTCGTCCTCGGTGCTTAAAACCTCGGTCTGCTGTTTGAATTCGAGCTCTTCGATCTCCGCTTCGAGCTCTTCGAGGTCCTTGCCCTCGTCGAGCTCCATGTCCGACTTCATCTTCTCGACTTTGTCGAACAGCTCGTTCGCCTCGGCGTTGAGCTCATTGCGGCTCTCCTTGTGCTCTTGCACCTGCTCGTTGAGCTCGTCACGTTTTTCGCGGTGTTCCTGTGCTTCGTCGACCTTTTCGCGTGTCTTCGCGTTGAGCTCGTCGCGTTTCGAGGCGCGGTCGGATGCAAGCTGGTTCAGCTCGTTTCGTCGGTCGCGTAGCTGACCGGCGATTTTGATGAGCTGTCCTTTAGAATTGTTTTCGAGCTGTTCTTCGGTTAGTTCGACGTTGTCGGATTCGTCGAGTTCTTGTGCGTCTACCATGTGTTGTTCAAACCTCTGTGCCATACCCGCACCGGTGGATAGTGATCGCTCGGACAAACTGTGACTGGTCGGTGATAAGCAGTTCCTGTCATGTTGGTCTGCGAGCGATACTACCCGAACGCCGGTGACGTTCTGGTAACTACTACTACTGGGGCTTTCAATTTAAAAGTATCGGTGATTATCAGGGTGAAAATAGCTAGCACGGGCCCTGAGACGCCGTGTTAGGAGTTACCAAGACATCCGGATTGTATATAAATGATCATCGGTGTCTGGAGCGATACACCGCCCCAGCGATCGCTATCGTTCAAGGGAGTCGGTACTGGTTCCGAACTGTTTGTCCATCAGTTGATAGCTCCAGAACCAGCTTTTCAGCGTCGTCGTCGACCTTCGCACCGCCGACGGACACGCGCGAAAGGGGTTCGGCGTCGAGATTGATGACTCCTGACCGACTACCGGACTTCCAATCGATGGTACCTGACACGCGCTCGTGGGTATCGTTGATTACAGTTACCCCAACTGCACCCGGTGTCAGCGGGTCGGTGACGACAGCCTGCACAGGTTCGTATGCCGCTTTGATCGGATCGAAACTCCGCTTCTCGATACCGTTCGCGTCGATGACACCCATACCGCCACCCGGCCTGACATCCTGCAGAGTGAACGCGGCAAGCACGTCGGTATGCTCCAGCCGGAGCCATTCAGCAACGTGCTTGAGAGTCCGTCCTTGCTCGTGCTGGGTGCCGATCGGCGTATCGTCGAGGTGATCGAAGGCGGGATGAGTCCCTAGTGCTCCCTCCCTACCCTCGGTCAACGAACCGGCTCCGAACTCCGTGACGACATCGCCGAGTCCGGGATACCTGCCGGTGAGCCACTCGATGTCCGCTGCGGTACCGTACTCCCAGCCGGGGTACAGATGTGATGCGTCGGGATCGGTCCCGGGCGATCCCATAACGGGGAAGACCGGTCGGTCGGTCTCGATGCCGTCCGCAAGGGCGTCGACAGCGGTGCGGTCGAACGCCGTTCTCCAGGCGCGCCAGCGAAGGCGCATCCGGGCGAGACGGCCCGACCCGAGCGGTGTCTCGAACGGCGATCTGGGGTCGTCGTGGACGCCGTACGCCGCAACGCTCGGGCGTGATTCACACCGATCGACGAGCGCGGCGCTGATTTCGATTCCCCGCTCGGGGTTGTACTCGACCGGGCCGGTCAGCGGAACGTCCTGCCAGACGAGCAGCCCTGCCTCGTCACAGGCGTCGTAGAACTTCGGTGGGGGGACGTGTGCGTGTGTCCGCAACAGATTCGCGTTCGCTTCTACCGCACGAGTGACCGTCTCTTCAGGCCCCACCCCCGGTAGAATGTTGAACCCACGAGCCGGTATCGGTCGCCCGTTAACCACTAGCCCGTCGTCGCCGTAACTGATCGTACTGAAGCCCGTCGTCGCAATTTGCTCTTGCTCTCCCAGTTTGGCGTGGACTGCGTACCGGTGCTGGGGCCCGAACCCCCGCGGCCACCACAGCCGTGGATCCCTGACCTCGATCCGGCGCTCGACGACGACGCGCTCTCCGGCCGCTGCCACGACGCGGGCGCGTTCCATCGTACCTCCACCGCGGAACCCCTTTGGCCGAATCGAGAGTGTCACCCGGTCGTCGATCGGTTCGGCGGCGTCGACGGTGATCGCGGCCTGGATCGAACCACCGTCGTCTTCCAGTTCGGGTGTCACTGATAGATCAGTGATCGTGACGGGACCGTGTGGCTCTACGGACGCCTCCCACCAGATCCCCGGCACGCAACGCTCTGCGGGGAGCAAGTCCGTCTCGTAGATTCCGCCGAACGCGTCAGCCGGACGCCGACACTCGACGATGAGTTCGTTCTCCGGCTCCGGATCGAACGTGGTCCGCCACGGCGTGAAGTACGACTCGTGTGTACCGAGGAAGGTGCCATTTAGCCAGATCCGCGCATGGCCGTACAGACCGGCGAGTTCGAGCGTGGCACGAGTTTCCTCGTCGCCGCAGGGATCGGGAAAGTCCGTCCTGTACGCTACCGTATCGGTTCCGGACAGCGCGGCTGGACGGCCCGGAACCGCCACCGGCTGTGGGTTCTCCATGGTCGGTGGCTCCTGCTCGTCGTTCGGTTCGACCGCGGCACCCAGCCACTGACCCAGCATTGTTACCAGCCAGTGTCCGGCACTGAAATAGGTCTTGCCCTCCATCGGGCTGGCTTCACTTTCACTTTCACTCCGGGGACGGCACAGTTTAACTACCATCGAGTGAGCAGTTCGTGATATGCTCGAACAGCTAACCTGTGCGTGCGAGGCCGACGGCTGTGACACCGCGCTCGGCGAGGAGCACCTGATGCTCTCGATGCGAACTGACGGCGGCACGCGCCGCGCCTACGAGTGCGACTGCGGCGCGGTGACGGTTACCGTCGTGCAGGAGTAGTCACCACCCGAAAAGGACGCCCTCAAGAGGCCCCTCGGGCTACCGGGTCTATGGAAGAACGGATCTCCGCACACGGCCACAAACACGTCAGCGCGGACCACGCCAGTACGTTCGAGGTAACCACTGACGACTTTCTTACCCCCGCAGGCGACTGTATTCTCGCAATCGAGGCCGACCGAGCGCCTGCTGATTTCGACCCGGAGTTCGTCGATGCCTGTCAGGACGCCGAGGCGACGATCACGGCGACGGTCGAGGTCGGCGGGATGAGCCAATCAGTCACCGGCAGCGGCCATCCCGATCTCTCCTTCGAGAGCGACCGTAGCGCCGTCGTCCGCGCGAGCGACCACGTCGACGATCGGACAGTGACAGTGAACGCCGATCACGGAGCGATCGGTATCGACGACGAAATCGTCGACGCGCTTGCTGCGGGGACGGAGCTAACGCTGACGCTTGAAGTCGAATAACTCCTACGGACTGACCGGACGACGACTACAGGTTTATGTCCGATTGGGCGGCCACAGCCGCCATGCCCCAGTAGAGCGCCGCGACGCCGGGCGAGGCGGGTGTGTGACGACCCGCGTCGCGGAACAAGTGTCACCTGTTCGCAATCTAGCAGCGTCCCTATCGAGAGCAGTTACAGACTGGTCGGCTCGTCGATGAACGTCGTTTCCAGGCCCCACTCCTCGGCGAGCGATTGCAGGTTCCGGACGCCGAACGTCTCTGTTGCGTAGTGGCCTGCGAGGACCAGGTTGATTCCAAGCTCGCGCGCGAGATGGTAGGCGTGCTGCTTCCCCTCGCCAGTCACCAGCACGTCGGTACCGGTGTCCGCGGCGTCTTCGAGCCAGTCGACGCCGCTACCGGTAACGATCGCTACGTCCTCTACCTCCTCTGGGCCAAACGCGAACGTCTGAACGTCACGCTCTCCGGTGTCAAGCGATTCGTTCAGCGTCTCGGCGATCCCCTCGATAGTCTGGGCCTCGGTCCGCCGTCCACGCTGGCCGATGTACTCCCCACCAACTGTCCCGAACGGTTCACGATCCGTCAACGCCAGTAGATCGGCGAGCCCTGCGGCGTTACCCAGCTCCTGCTGCCCGTCGAGGGGGAGATGCGAGACGTAGAGCGCGAGATCGTTCTCGATCAGCGCCTCCATCCGGTCGTAGTCCGGACCGGTGACGTGCTCGATGCCCCCGAAAACGACGCCATGGTGGGTCACCAGTACGTCTGCTCCTGCATCGGCGGCGCGCTCGATCGTCGCGACACCCGCGTCGACCGCGACGGCGACGTGGTCGATCGGCGCTTCTTCGGGACCGACCTGCAAGCCATTCGCGCTCGCGTCGATGTCGGCGTACGCGTCGGTATCGAGACGTTCGTCGTACTGGTCGACGAGTTCGGAGAGTTGCATGACTATCAGTTGGGACAGCGGGAGAAAGGGCGTTGCGGTCTCCTACTGGGTCGCGTGGGCAAATACGAACTCCCGGAGGAGCTTCGCGCCAAGTGTCGCTGCCTGCCCGTCGTCGCGGTCATTCACCTCGACGACATCGAAGCCGACCGAGTGCGGGGCGACAGCGCGAACCACCTCGCGCATCTCACGGCTGGTCAGGCCAAAGGGCTCGAGCGTACCGGTCCCCGGCGCGTACGCCGGATCGGCGGCGTCGATGTCGACGCTCAGATAGACATCCTCCCGGGCGAGTGACTTCGGGGGCGTCCACCCTGCAACGTCCTCAGGCGGGACGACGGTCACATCTTCCTCTCCGGCCCGCTCCCACTCGGCTTCGCTCCCCGTTCGTGCGCCGAGGATAATCGCCTCGTCGGCGACATCAAGGGCGTGCTGGGCGACCGTCGAGTGGCTCAATTCGTTTCCGTCGTAGGCCTCTCGTAGATCCAGGTGAGCGTCCAGACAGACGAATACGTCCGGGTCGAGGGCTCGTACCGCCGCGATTGTGATCGTATGTTCGCCCCCGAGGAGGAGCGGGACGGCGTCGTCCCACTCCACGTCGGTCACGACGCCTTCGAGGTAGTCGAGGTATTCCGCGGCGTCGTCCCAGGCGTGGACGTCCCCGTGATCGTGGACGTCGAGCGAAGAAAAGTGAGAGTCGGCGTGAGGATCGTAGTCGTCGAAGGTCCGGGCGAACTGCCGGAGTCGGTCCGGACCGAATCGGGTGCCGGGCTGGAACGTCGTGGAGACGTCAAGCGGTGCGCCGACGATAACGTAGTCAGCGGACTCCCGTTCAGCGACGGCACCGGGGAACATCTACGATTCGATGATTTTGCGCTGGTCTTCCATCTCGAGGTATTCGATCTCGTCGTCCGGCGAGAGGCTGACGTCACCGGGCGTTTTGATCGTGATCGTCTCGTAGGTTTCTAGATCCATCACCTGTGCGACGTCCGCACTCTCGACGCTGACGACCTGTCCCTGTTTCCGGTTGATGATCGGGACCCAGATCTTCGCGTCCACAGGCTGGGAGAGACTGCGCTTCTGGCCATCGAACACGCCTTTCCCCTCGATACGGGCCTTGGCGCTGCCGTGTTTGCCTGGCTTGGCCGTGCTGTAGGCAGTGATCTTGCACGGTTCGTCGTCCATCATTAGGTAGTTACCTTCCTGCAGATCGCGGACTTCTTTCTGCTCTTTCGCCATACCGCCTGATTACCAACCGAACGGTATAAACGGTTTGGAAACGCGGAGCGCGGTGTTTCGAGCCGGTACCGTTGAGATACCTTGCACTGATAGGGTCGCCGCTGCCGGGTCGCTGAAGTCCCTCGACACCGTATTCGTGTGCAATGACGGAGGATCCGGAACCGACGGAGAATATCAGTGGCGGTCCTGCCGGCGGTGGTAACGCAATGTCGTTCGATCCCGGCGAGGCGGCTACCCGTGCCGAACGCGTGGTCGACCGGCTAGGCGAGCGCTACTGGCAGAAAGCCTACGGGGGCCGCGACGGTTTCGAATGTCTCGTCCGGACGATCCTCAGCCAGAACACGAGCGACAAGGCGAGCCAGCCCGCTCACGACGCGTTGATGGAGCGATACGACGTCAACGGGGCCGACCTTGCGAAGACGCTTGCGGCGGCCGAACGAGCGGAGCTCGCCGAAACGATCAGCGGGGCGGGGCTGTACAACCAGAAATCGCGCGTGATTCAGGACGTCGCCGAACTCGTCGTCGAGGAGTACGGTTCGACGGACGTCTTCGACGCGTTCGTCCGCGAGGAGCCTCCGGCCGATGTACGCGAGGTGCTACTGGAGATGCGTGGCGTCGGCCCGAAGACGGCCGACTGTGTGCTCCTCTTCGCGGGTGGCCGTGACGGCGTCTTTCCCGTCGACACGCACGTCCACAGGATCTACCGGCGCATGGGAATCGCACCCGCCGACGCGGACCACGAGGAGGTCCGAACGGTACTGGAGCGGGACGTCCCGGCCGAGAAGTGTGGGTTCGGCCACACTGCGACGATCCAGTTCGGCCGAGAGTACTGTTCGGCACGCAAGCCTGCCTGTCTGGACGACCCCGACGCCTGCCCGATGGCGGATCTCTGTGAGCAGATCGGCGTCTATCCGGAGAGCGGCGAGGTTGTCGATCCAAGCGAGGCGCGGTGATCGCGGCCCAGCCAGTGTACCAACACCCATGGATGGTACCTGGGTACGGCATAGTTGGACTGTAGTACCACACTACAGTTCTCGAAGTATATCGCTTCAAAAAAAAAAAGTAATGGGCTGACTCGGCTTCTCCGCCGAGTGGACTCCGAAACTCGTTTACCGATTGCTGACTGACTAATCAGTCAGATGACCGAGACGCAGGACGAGTCGAACACTGCTTCGGACTCGCGCACCGAGATCATGGACGCGACGTATCGTGCGCTGTGCGAGCATGGCCACGCTGATCTCACGATGCAACAGATCGCCGACGAAGCAGGAAAAAGCACCTCTCTGCTCCACTACCACTTCGACACGAAAGAGGAGCTACTGGTGGCCTTCATCGACCACCTTATCACGGAGTTCGAGGCGACGGTCGCGCCCGACGAGGACGAATCGCCGACAGAACGGCTCCGGCAGTTCCTCGACCTGTGGGTTCTGGAGCCGGACGAGACGGACCGGACTGCACTGCATCTCGCCCTGCTGGAACTCCGCTCCCGTGGCCCGTTCAACGAGGCCTATCGTGAACAACTCGCGCGAAGCGACGAACTGCTCCGAACCACCGTGGCGGAGATAGTTCAGGACGGGATCGAGCAGGACGTCTTCAGAGAGGTCGATCCCGAGGGAACTGCGCGGCTGATCGTCGCAACGCTCGATGGTGCGCGGACGCGCCAGATCACCCTCGATGACCCCGAGTACACCCGTGGCGTCCGCGAACAGCTAGAAGAGCAGTTCGTCGAGGGGTTGCTTGTCAGTGGTGAGACCAACGGCCGATAGAAGGTGCGAAGGCGGAAGGGCGGCCATCGGAGGCCAGTCACGTGGCGGAAGCCAGCCGTCCCCCCGCCGCCGCCCGGTGAAGTGGAACACCGGATGACGACCGTGCGTGCTGGACTGCACGCATCCGGGAGTGGCTTCCAGACACACTAAACGGCTTCCCATATACTGACTATACGTCTCATTTTCAGATTTAATACTGGCCGAACGAGCACCTTTCTACCTACCTGTCGGCGAGCAGTGTCGACACTCTGGCGTTTTCCTTCAGTTGGAGTCCACCAGCAGCGACCGATAGTGGAACCATCGAAAGCGTGTCGACGTGTAGCGTTGGATGGAATACACCGCGGGCCCGGAGTTCGTCCCGAACCTGCAAAACTGCACGTTCGTCGATATCCAGACGCTCGTTGTACTCGATCAGATACTGACCGGCGTCGAGACCCCACCACTGGTACTCGTCATCGTCGTTTCGCCAGGTCCGATCGTGCGGGACGAGTTCGGCATCCTCCAGCTCGCCGCCGCCGAAGTCGACCCTGCCCGGCTCTCTGACCTCGAACACCTCCCTGACAGTCAGATCAACTCTGTCGTCGTGTCGCTGTGTCGGTTCGTGAACGATTCCGTCCAGTGCATCGACGAGTTCGCTGAGAGCGGGCATCGTTGGAGGTGTCGGCGCGGTGGCGCAAAAAGTCCCGGTACTGACGATATCAATGTTTACATAGCTTCCTTCTGTGCTCGCCGTATGGACGTTCGAACCGCCTTCTTCGCCCTCCTCGTCGCTGTCCTCGGGATTATCGGGTTCCTGCTGGTCGACCCGTTCCTCCAGTACGTGCTCGCTGCGGGACTGCTCGCGTTCGTGCTCTTCCCGCTCCACAGGAGACTCTCCAGACGGATCGGTCCAAGACCCTCCGCCGCAGTCCTCACTGCGGTGGCGTTCGTGACTGCGATCGTCCCTGTCCTCATTCTCACGCTGATCCTGCTCGACACGACGATCTCGTTTCTCGACGACCTGCAGGGAAGTGATCTCTCGGTCTTTCTGGACTCGGTCCGTGACTTCCTTGTCGAGGATATCGGCGTCGATGCTGAGCACGTCGAAGAGATAGAAGCCGCGGCGATCGAGGAGTTCGAGGACCTGCTGGCCGCCTCGGCGGAGATCCTGCTCACCCAGACGCTCGGCCTGCTGGATACGACGGTCGACGTCGGGTTCGGCGTGTTGATCCTCGCCTTCCTGCTCTACTACCTGCTGGTCGACGGCCCAGATCTGGTCGAGTGGACGCGCGAGGTGACGCCCCTCGACAACGACGTGCAGGACGAACTCTACGACGAGATGTCGGTCGTCACCTGGGCCGTCATCGGTAGCCACCTGCTGGTCGCCGTCGTCGAGGGGATTCTCGGGGGGATCGGTCTCTGGCTCGTCGGCGTCCCCAACGCGGCATTCTGGGCGGTCGTCATGGTCATCGCCTCGATCATGCCCGTAGTCGGCGTCTGGCTGGTCTGGGCTCCGATGGTCGTCTATCTCGTCGTCGTCGGTCAACCGGTCGGCGCTGTCATCCTGCTCGTCTACGGCATCGCGGTCCTCTCGGTGGTCGACAACTACCTCCGCGCGATCTTCGTCGATGCGGGGTCGGGCGTCCACCCCGCCATCGTGCTCGTCGGCGTCCTCGGCGGGATCTACCTGCTCGGCATCATGGGTCTGTTCCTCGGCCCGATTCTGCTCGCGCTCTTCAAGGCGGCCGTGACGGTGTTCGATCGAACCCACGGCGTGTCGAGTCCGTCGAGAGAGGACGCGACGGCTGAGACGGGAGACGATGGGCCACCTGAATCGGGCGGCTCCGGTGCCAGCGGCTAGACTCGTTCTTCGAGAAAGTCCCGCGTCAGTTCGTACACCTCGTCGTACATGTCACCGTGGAACGGCACCGCATGATCGCTCGGTAGCGTCTCGAACTCGACGTCGGCTACTGGTGCGAGCGCCTCGGCAAACTGCTCGGACTGTGCGGGCGGAACGACCCCATCGTCGTTCCCGTGGAGCAAGAGCGTGGGCGACATCGAGTCGTCGACTCGGGCCGCGGGCGAGGCCGCCTCGTAACGGTCGGGGACCTCCTCGAAGGAGCCGCCGAGATACTGGGTATTGATCTCGGAGTCCCCCGATGCGCCGTCTTCGTCGCCAGCCCGGAAGTCGTAGATCCCCGAGTAGCCGACGACCGCGGCGGGCGGAGCGACACCCGCCTCCCCAGCGGTCGCCGCGGCGAGCGCAACCAGATTTGCGCCTGCGGAGTGCCCGATCGCGGCGACACGGTCGGGGTCCGCGCCGTACTGCTTTCCCGACCCACGGACCCACTCGATCGCCGCGCGGACGTCCCTGAGCGCTGCGGGAAACTGGTGTTCGGGCGCGAGTCTGTACTGCGGTTCGACGGCGAGATAGCCGTCGCTCGCGAAGTCGATCGCGTGCCGGGCGAACTCGCCTTTGTCGCCAATGAGGAACCCACCCCCACGGACGAGGAGGGCGACCGGAAGCGACCCCTCACGGTCGGCTGGCTCGTAGACGTCGAGCCGGAGCGTCTCGCCCGCCACGTCCCGGAACGGCACGTCCGTGTGCACGGTGACCGCCGATTCGGCTGTTGCCATGCGCTCCAGTCGACGCACGCCACGAATAAGCCTGCCGGAGAGCGTAGCCACTTGCGACGTTCGAGAGGGCGGCTCGGGAAAGGTCGTCGTCACAAGGGGCTCGGTGGGGGTAACCGTCGTCACTGCCGCCCGTCGGTGGTAGGCCGCGGCGGCGTTTTACGCTTGCGGGTTCGCAGTTCCGAGTCCAGGGACTCTCTTTCGTGCGCTACACACCTTCGCCCGGACTACTCCCACTCGGCCTCTCGTGGATCCTGATGCCCATCGCTTGGTGGATCCTGCCACGCCGCCGCAGCGGCGTGCTCCTCGGCGATCGTTTCGATCTCTGCGTCGTCGAGCACGCCCCGCTCGGTGATGACGCCCGCAACGAGCTCGCCCGGCGTGACGTCGAACGTGGGGTTCAGGACATCGAGGTCCGCCTCGCCATCGTACACTGCCCCTGTATCCCCCGATTCGAGGTTGACCGTCGACTCGTGGCTGACCTTGTCGCTGGCCGTGACGACGTAGACCGGAACTCCCTCGCGAGCGGCCGCCAGCGCAGCGACGCATGTGCCTGTCTTGTTGATGACCCGGCCGTCCGGCAGAATCGTGTCCGCGCCGACGAGCACCGCGTCGACGTCTTCGGTCGCAACCACGTGGACCGTTGCGGCGTCGGTGTGGACGGTGACCGGCGCGTCGTGTTCGGCCGCGAGTCGCTCCGCGACGTCGATCCCTTCGCGGGCCGGGCGGGACTCGGCGACGAAGACCCCCGAGAGGGTCGCACTACCGAGCGCGTCCAGCACGGTTCCCGAACGCGAGAGCGTGAGCACGGCGTCCCCCTCGATCAGTTCCGCGGCCGCCGCAGCCGCCTCGGCGTCTGCGTCAAGCGCGCCTTCGATACCCGCCGTGGCGGCGCGCTGGATCGCTTCGGATGTCGGCCTGGCGTCCGGAGCCGCCTCGTCGTCCGCACCGCCTGCCTCGTTCAGTGCCCGGTTCACCCGGTTCCGGAGCACGGCCATGCTCGGGCGCGCTCTGAGCAGTCGCCGGCCGAGATCGTGGAGTTCATCCGGGTCGCGCTCGCCCTCCGCGGCCAGCAGCGTAGCCCGGTCCCGGAGCACTTCGAGCGCCCGGACCGAGAGATAGGCCGCGCCGTGCTCGTCGTCCGCCGCGATGGAGCGAACCGTCGGCGCAACGCGCTCGTAAGGGTCCCACGCGCCGGGTGCGGCGTCCTCGTCGAGCAGCGTGGTGGGACAGCGCCACGCTCGCTCCGCGCCGACCGTGGGGCGTTCCGGCAGGTCGAACAGCACTGGCCGCCGCTGGTCATCCCCGATCGGTGCACCGATCCGAACCTGCTGGCTGCCGACGTCGCCCGGGAGCAACCCAGCGACCGCCCGCTCGGCGTCTTCGCCCTCGACTGTCGGCAGCGCCCATCCCTGCTCGCCCTGTTCGACGAGCACGTCCCCACGGTGGCGGAGTACTGCGTAGAACGTCGTCATACACACGAGGAGACGTTCGTCACCCGAACCTCTTTCGACACCGGATCCGGTGCCACGGCCACCCCTTCGACAGCGGATGTGCTTTCCACCATCCGCGCGTTTTTATCGCCACGCCGCCGAGAGGCGACCATGCAGGCGCTCCCGGTGCCCGATCTCCCCGAGATACGGGCGGGTGACGACATCGCTGCACTGGTCGACGAGCGGATAGCGCTGCGACCGTCGGATGTCGTCGCGGTCGCGAGCACCATCGTCTCGAAGTCCGAGGGACGAACCGCCGATCTCGACGACTTTCCGGCAGGCGAGCGGGCACAATCGGTTGCACAGCGGCTCGAAGACGCGACGGGCGAGGAGAAGGACCCACGGTTCGCACAGGCAGTGCTCGAAGAGAGCGAAGAACTGCTGATCGACTCGCCCTTCCTGCTGACCCGGACCCACTTCGGCCATATCACGGTCAACGCGGGTATCGACCGCTCGAACGTGCCCGACCACGACCTGTTGCTCCTGCCGGAGGCTCCCTCCGAGCGGGCGGCCGAGATTCGTTCGGGACTCTCCGTCGACGCGCCGGTGCTCGTTACCGACACCTGCGGGCGGCCGTTCCGCCACGGCCAGCGCGGCGTCACGATCGGCTGGGCGGGGATGCCCGCGAGCCGCGACTGGCGCGGCGAGCACGACCGGGACGGCCGCGAACTCGGCGTGACGGTTCAGTCGGTCGTCGACGAACTGGCGGCGACAGCGAACCTCGTCGCGGGCGAGGGCGCGGGCGGGACGCCCGTCGTCGTGATCCGCGACTGGGAGTTCGGTGAGCACGGCGGCAGCGACGAACTGTTCCGCGATCTCGACGGCGACTTCGTTCAGCAGGCGCTGCGGCAGTGGAGCTACGAGGACTAATCTATGCACGGCATCGAACTTACCCCCGAACATCAGGTAGCAGAGATCGTCGACCGCGCGCAGACGGCCGAACGAAACGGCTTCGACACGCTGTTTGCGGCGTGTCACTACTTCAACCGCGACCCCTTTGTCACGCTCGATCGGATCGCCGCGGCGACCGACGAGATCCGGGTGGGGCCGGCGGCGGCGAACCCGTACGTCGTCCACCCGGTCCAGCTGGCCTCGCAGATCGCCACCTTACAGGAGGTCAGCGACGGGCGAGCCGTCTTCGGGATCGGCCCCGGCGACAAATCGACGCTGTCAGGACTCGGCGTCGAGCGCGACAAACCGCTCCGGCGTGTGCTCGAATCGTTCAAAGTCGCCCAGGACCTCTGGGCGGGCGAGCGCGTCAGCCACGACGGGACGTTCACCGCGACGGACGCCGGACTGGAGTACGACGTCGACGGCGAGATTCCCGTCTACGTCGGCGGGCAGGGACCCCACATGATCAGGATGAGCGCGAAACACGCCGACGGCCTGCTGTACAACGCTTCCCACCCCGACGACTTCGCGTGGGCATCAGAACAGGTCGAGAAAGGGCTTGCTGACCGCCCCGACGAGCGCGGCGAGTTCGAGTTCGCCGCCTACGCGAGCGTCAGCGTCGCCGAGGACGCCGAGGCAGCCCGCGAGCTGGCTCGACAGCCCGTTGCGTTCATCGCCTCGGGTGCGGCACCGCCGGTGCTCGATCGGCATGGGATCGCCCGCGAGCAGGCAGCGGCTGTCGGCGACGCGATCGAGCGCGGCGACTTCGGCGAGGCGTTCGCGGCCGTCACGCCAGAAATGATCGACGCGTTCTCGGTCGCAGGGACGCCCGCAGACGTCGAAGCGCGGATCGACGAGATCATGGAGTACGCAGACGGCTTCGTCGCCGGGACGCCGCTGGGCCCGGATCAGGAGTCAGCTATTGCTCATCTCGGGGCGGCGCTTGACCGAACGACTCGGGAGTGAGCAGGTCGACGACCGCCCCGAGCGTGAGGTAGCCAAGGGCCAGCACCGAGACGCCGATAATCAACTGACCGACGACTACGAGGATCGCCGAAAGTGGATCGACGGTCAGTGCGGACTCGAAGTGTTCTGCTGCCGTCCCGAGGTCTCCGAGGAACGTGGTCGCCGTCAGTGTAGCCAGGAGTTCGTACATAGGTGGCCATTGGTTGGTCTGGTACTTGTTTGTGTCCGTCCGGACCGCCCCGGAGCCCGCCCACGTGAAAAGATAGGCCTAAATGCCGCGCGACGTAGCTTCGAACAAGAACTTCTTCAGGTGGTCACTATGTCGGACTCTACAACATCAACGGATGCCGCCCTTCGGACGCCCATCGTCGCCGTGCTTGGCCACGTCGATCACGGAAAAACGAGCGTGCTCGACAAGGTGCGAGGCTCGGCGGTCATAGAGGGCGAGGCCGGGGCGATCACACAGCACATCGGCGCGACTGCAGTGCCGCTCGACGTCATCTCGGAGATCGCGGGCGAGCTGGTCGATCCGACGGACTTCGATCTGCCCGGTCTGCTGTTTATCGATACGCCGGGCCATCACTCTTTTGCAACGCTGCGCTCGCGGGGTGGCGCACTCGCCGATATCGCCATCCTCGTCGTCGACGTCAACGACGGCTTCCAGCCCCAGACTGAGGAGGCCATCGAGATCCTCAAACGCTCGGAGACGCCCTTTATCGTCGCCGCGAACAAGATCGACACCGTCCCCGGCTGGAACCCGACCGAGGACGCGCCGGTGCAGGCGACCTACGAGAGCCAGAGCGATCGGGTGCGTGGCGACCTCGACGAGAAGCTCTACGAGATCATCGGCCAGTTGAGCGATCGGGGCTTCTCGGCCGATCTGTACTGGCGCGTACAGAACTTCCAGAATAACGTCGGCGTCGTGCCAGTTTCGGCGATGACCGGCGAGGGGATTCCGGATCTCCTGACCGTGATGATGGGCCTCTCCCAGCGGTATATGAAGGAGGCCATGGAGATCGACGTGGCGGGACCGGGTGTCGGCACCGTGCTAGAGGTCAAAGAGGAGAAAGGCTTCGGCACCACGCTCGATGTCGTCCTCTACGATGGCACGGTCAGAGAAGACGACACGATCGTCGTCGGAGGTGCCGACAGCACCATCGTTACCGACGTTCGCGCACTGCTAAAGCCACGACCGCTCTCTGAGATCCGGACCGAGAGTCGCTTCGAGAACGTCGATGAACTGAAAGCCGCGGCAGGGATCAAGATCGCCGCACCCGAGCTGGACGACGCCATGTCCGGCGCCCCGATGCGGGTCGTCCGCGACCGGGAGATCGACGACGTGATTGGTGAGGTCGAGGCCGAACTCGCAGATATTGCCGTCGACACCGTCGAACAGGGGATCGTCGTCAAGGCCGACACGCTCGGCAGTCTCGAAGCCATGTCCAATGCGCTCGAAGAGGCCGAGGTTCCGATCGTTCGCGCGGAGGTCGGCGACGTCGCACCGCGAGACATCTCAGTCGCCTCGACCGCCGAGGATCCGATGCACGAGGCGATCCTCGCCTTTAACGTCGACGTGCTCGCTGACGCCCGCACCGCCGCCGAGAATCAGGACGTCCGGATCTTCGAGAGCGACGTCATCTACCGGCTGATCGAGGAGTACGAGGAGTTCGTCGAGGAGCGCGAGCAGGCCCAGCAGGAGACGATCCTTGACAAGATCACCCGCCCCGCCCGCTTCCAGATCTTGCCCGATCACACGTTCCGACAGAACGACCCTGCCGTCGTCGGCGTCGAGATCCTCGCCGGAACGGTCCAGAACAACACGAACGTCGCCCTGTTCGACGGCAAGGAGCCAAAACGTGTCGGCCAGCTCAAGGGGATTCAGGACGCCGGCGAGGACGTCGATCAGGCTCGCAAAGGTGATCGCGTAAGCGTCGCCATCGACGGTCCCACTGTGGGCCGAGGAATAGAGGAGGGTGACGAGCTCTGGACCGAGCTGCCGGAAAAACACGCGAAGATCCTCGAGCAGGAGCTTCTGGAGGATATCGAGCCGGACGAGCGTGACGCCCTGCAGATGTATCTCGACAAGCATCGGCGGCGGGACCCGTTCTGGGGCAAGTGAGGGCGTTCGGACGCTGAGAAAGCGTTCGGGCACTGAAGAAGATTTTATCACGGATTATTTGCTGGACAACGACACGTTTCGTCTACAGTGTGTACACATTCGATACGATCTAAACTGACGAGGATAGATGAGTGCGCTACAATGTTTAGAAATTCTACTAGGTATTACGGCGATCGCGGTCGGTCACAGCTATCAGATGACTGGACTAAAATCAGATCAGCGGTTCGACTCAGTCCGCGCTATGCAGCGGGACCGTCCCACAGCCAGGACAGCCGTTGTGCTTCGTGGTCTGGTAGTGTAGCTTCCGGCCACAGCCCGTGCATCGGTAGTGTGGGTCGTTCATCAAGCGGGGGTATGAAACAGGTACACATGAGCGTTGCGTTTGGGAGGCTATATCACGATTGTCGATCGGAAAATCAATCCCAGTGGTCGGGCGCGTAGCCCAGTCGCTCTATGAGCGGTCGATAGAACAGGCCGACAAGGACCGCGACCCCGAGGCCGAGCCAGAACGACAGGTCGCCGGGAACAAGCAGTTCGGCGGCCTGGATACTCACCAGAACGAGCAGGACGATCACGAGGAGATGGGGCAGTTCCTTGCGCCAGTAATCGGTGTCCATACCGATCGAACTCGCTCGAAAAGCAAAGGCTCCCCGGTACGCTATCGCGCGGTCGGCGTCACGTCGTCCTGAACGGCCTGTTTGACCTGCAGGGCCGCGCTGGCGGCGAGACCGCGGGCGACCTCGAACTCGTCGTCGTCGCTGATCAACTGGTCGTCCTCGAAGTCCTCGCCCTCGGGGGAGAACCCGGCGCTTACGGGATGGCCGACGGGCGGCTGGACGGCGACGGTCGCACGAGCGCCCCCCGCGGCCTGCGAGACGTCAGAGTCGACGACGTACTCGTCGGGGAGAAAGGATCGCGTCCGCGCGGCGATCCGGGTGACGTTCTCACGGAGCGCGCGCCGTTGCCCGGCGGAGAGCTCGGCAAGATCGGCTGACGCGCGTTTTCCGGCCTGTGTGGTGCCCGGAGTACCGGCGTACGGAGTGTTGCCATTCATAAAGAGTTCTCACGGTATGTATGGAACCTATTTATAAAAGGGTTCGGGCTACTTCCCGTTTTGCCGCTGTCGTTTGCCCTGCCGACGCCGTTATGCATTTGTATGACGCCACTCCAGTTATGAGTGTTAACACTCACCACGATCTCACGGCGTAGTACACTCCGTCGTGCAAGTCAGCAAAAGACATATCGGACCCCGTCACGGAGAACCAACAAGACCCCGCAAACTGGAAAACATGAACGAAGTTCAACTGGAAGTCGCGAAAGCCTACCCCAACGACTCGGGGCGTGGCATCGCTCGTCTCGATCCGGATACGCTGTTGCATCTCAAGCTCAGCCCTGGTGACATCATCGAAATAGAGGGGGCAGACACCACTGCCGCCAAGGTCTGGCGTGCGGACCGTCAGGACTGGAACACCGACACCGTCCGGATCGACGGGTTCACTCGTCAGAACGCAGATGTCGGCATTGGCGAGCGCGTCACGATCAAGAAGGCTGAAGCCCAGAAGGCCGACTCACTCGTGCTCGCACCGCCCGAGGAGGCGAGCGTACAGTTCGGCTCCGATGCTGCCGGGATGGTCAAACGCCAGATCCTCAAGCGGCCGGTCGTCGGCCGCGATATCGTCCCCGTGATGTCGAGTACGAACCACCCGTTCATGCGCTCGCCCGGACAGGCGATCCCGCTGATCGCCGTCGAGACCGAGCCCGAAGGCGTCGTACTCGTGACCGAGGACACCGACGTCGAGCTGCGCGAGGAGCCGATCAGCGGCTTCGAGAAGACCGGCGGTGGCATCACCTACGAGGACATCGGCGGCCTGCAGAACGAGATCCAGCGGGTCCGCGAGATGGTCGAGTTGCCGATGAAACACCCGCAGATCTTCAAGAAACTCGGCATCGAGCCGCCACAGGGGGTTCTGCTCCACGGGCCGCCGGGTACCGGGAAGACCCTCCTTGCGAAAGCAGTCGCCAACGAGACCTCTGCCAGTTTCTTCTCTATCGCCGGGCCGGAGATCATCTCGAAGTACTACGGGGAAAGCGAACAGCAGCTCCGGGAGATCTTCGAGGATGCGACCGAGGAGTCGCCCTCGATCATCTTCATCGACGAACTCGACTCGATCGCACCGAAGCGCGAGGACGTCACCGGCGAGGTCGAGCGCCGGGTCGTTGCCCAGCTACTGACGATGATGGACGGGCTCGAATCACGGGGACAGGTCATCGTCATTGCGGCGACGAACCGCGTCGATTCGGTCGATCCCGCGCTTCGGCGTCCGGGCCGGTTCGACCGCGAGATCGAGATCGGCGTCCCCGACGAGGTGGGTCGGGAGGAGATCCTCCAGATCCACACCCGCGGGATGCCCCTGTCCGACGACGTCAACCTCGGTCATCTGGCCGACGAAACCCACGGCTTCGTCGGCGCGGACATCGAGAGCCTGACCAAAGAGGCGGCGATGAAGGCCCTGCGCCGTTACCTCCCCGAGATCGATCTCGACGAGGAGGACATTCCGCCGAGTCTGATCGATCGGATGATCGTCAAGCGCCAGGACTTCCGCGGGGCTCTGAACGAGGTCGAACCATCGGCGATGCGGGAGGTACTTGTCGAGTTGCCGAAGATCAGCTGGGACGACGTCGGGGGGCTCGACGAGGCCCAACAGCAGATTCAGGAGAGCGTCGAGTGGCCGATGTCCAGCCCGGAGAAGTTCACCCGGATGGGCGTAGAGCCGCCCAAGGGCGTCCTGCTGTACGGTCCGCCGGGGACCGGCAAGACGCTGATGGCGAAGGCAGTGGCCAACGAAACCAATGCGAACTTCATCAGCGTCCGCGGCCCACAGCTACTCAGCAAGTGGGTCGGCGAATCCGAGAAGGCGATCCGACAGACCTTCCGCAAAGCGCGGCAGGTCTCGCCGACCGTGATCTTCTTCGATGAACTCGATAGTCTCGCGCCCGCCCGCAGCCAGGAGATGGGCTCGAACGTCTCCGAGCGGGTCGTCAACCAGCTCCTGACCGAACTCGACGGGCTCGAAGAGATGGGTGAAGTGATGGTGATCGGCGCGACCAACCGCCCGGACATGATCGACCCGGCCCTGATCCGCTCGGGCCGGTTCGACCGACTGGTCATGGTTGGCCAGCCCAACGTCGAGGGGCGCGAGCAGATCCTCAACATCCACACGGACGATACGCCGCTGGCCGCGGACGTGAGCCTGCGCGAGATCGCCGAGATCACGGATGGCTACGTCGGTAGCGACCTCGAATCGATCGCCCGGGAAGCGGCGATCGAGGCCCTCCGTGAGAACGACGACGCCGAATCGGTCGAGATGCGCCACTTCCGGCAGGCCCTGGAGGACGTCCGGCCGACGATTACCGAGGACATCCTCGACTACTACGAGCAGATGAAAGACGAGTTCAAGGGTGGCGGGAGCGATCCTCGCGGCCGACAGGGCGGTCGGATCGGCTTCCAGTGACCGCCTAGCCTGGGGAGTTTTATTACCGTCGTGATAACTGTGAGTCGATGTCCGTAGTCGCGTACGTGATCGCCAGTTTCGGGCTGTTGATTCTTGGCTCTGCGTTCATGACACTTGCCAAGACGAATCACACCGAGGAGCTGTATCTGCGTGCGCTGGAGTACGGATTCGCACTCGCGTTTCTTGTGTCTGCGATCGGACTCGTGCTGGTTGCAGCGCTCACGACCTTCTGAACGATACTCCTCGACCTGCAAAAACTAGCCGGGCATGTTTAAAAACAACCTGGTATATAAACCGCAGAATGGGGTTGACTTATCAGGGATGGCAGAGTTGTTACGTGTGTATCGCATGAAACAGGTTTCTGAGCGACTGTGGACGGGCCGATCGTTCGTCAGCGACGTTGGTGGTTCGGTCCCCCTGCGGATCGCACCGCTGCTCATTCTGGGCCTGAGCATCATCGTCCTCGTCATCATGTACGTGACAACGGTGTAACGATGTCGACGAGCAACCACAGCACGGCAAGTAACGGCCGAACGCCCCCATCGACGACGGTGGAGTTTCTCGCGTGGACGGTCTCCCTGCGATGCTGGGCGCTCACCGCTCTCTCGGCCGGCGCTGTGGCGGTGACGATCGGGGCGATCGCACGCCTCCGGTATGACCTCGCTTTTCTCGGTGTGGTCGTCGAGAGCCTGACCGCGCCTGTCGCCGTACTCGCCGTGTTCCTCGCCGGGCGGGCGGTCGCCTCGCTTTCGACGCAGTGGCGTCGCGACCGGCAGATGAAACAGGGCAAATCGGTACTCTCGACCGATGTCAGCCTCCCAGCAGTGATCACCGTTGCCTCGTTCAACATCGTCGGCCTGATCGCCGCCGGTATCGCGTTGCCGATTGTCTACGAGATCACCGGACCGTTCTTCTATCTGGCGGTCGGGCTTGCGGTCGTGACGGTGCCGATCGGCTACTTGCTAATCACCTACCAGCTACACGAGTTGATCGCCGCGGATCGATACGATCGCGGCTATCGAGTCATGCCTGCGGCGTGGTTCTACGCCGTTTCGGTACCGTGGATCGTTTCGGTCTGGTTTGCGCTTACCGACGTGAGCCTCGTAACTGTTCCCGTTCCGACGGCGGCTGAACCGACGGCCGGAAGCTACGCCGATGGGGTTCCGCTCACCTTCTGGGGGGCCATCTACACTGGCCTGATTGCGCCGACGCTGCTCGCGTTTCTGTACGCGCTGCGCCGGAGCGCCGAAGCGATACTGCGAACGCTGCTGACCTGATCGGAAGGATTAATATCCGTACGTCAGTATGTCGGGTATTAGATCAATGGCTCAGGCATCAGAGGAAAGCGAGGGCGACTTTTCGGTTCGTCCCGAGAATATGTCCCCGGAACAGCTCGCGGCGCTTGCGACGTTCGGGGCGATTCTGACGGGCGGTATCTTCAGTATCATCGGTCTGCAGATGGGAATGGATCGGCACAGCGCTGCCATTGCAATCACGGCTATGTTGCTTGCAATCCTGCTCGGTACGGTCTTTGCAGTCATGCGGGCCATGGTAATCAGTGCAAAGCGCGACGACGGAAACCCGATGCACGCACTGACGAACCCGCTGTTTATCGTTCTGTTCTTGCTCGTGGCGATCGGTGTCGCCGTCTTCGTCGGCGTATACACCTGGATCAACGCTGGCGCGCCGCTGTAGGTCCTCGCGTCGACACTGCCGAGGGAGCGTCAGAACTCGATTGCGGTCTTGATGACGTCGTCGCCGTCCTCGAACGCGCGGTCGAGTTCGGAGAGGCCGTAGACGCCGGTCACGATGTCCTCGAACAGCCAGTCTGGAAGCGCCTCAAGCGTGTCAATTGCGGCGTCGAAGTGGTCGATGTTCGAGTTGACGCTACCGATCAGCGCCTTGTTGTGGAGGACGAACTCCTCGTGGAGTGCGCCGCCGTCGATTTCGAACTCCCACGGGTCAGGGACGCCGAGCAACGCGCCGACGCCATTGGGCGCGAGTGCGTCGATCGTCTGGAAGGCATGAGGCGGGTAGCCCGTCGCCTCGTAAATGAAGTCCATCCCCTCGTGTGCGGCGGGCACTTCGTCAACGGGCGTCTCGCGGGAATCGACGTAGGTCGCGCCGAGTGTCTCGATGATGTCGATCGTCGGATCTGGACGGTCACGACGGCCGAGACAGTAGGTTCGATCGAACGGTTCCGTGTGGATCGCCATCGCGAGGGTAAGCAGTCCGAGGCTCCCGTTGCCCAGAACCATCGCGCTCTCGGGGTCCCACTCGAAGGCCGAGCGGGAGGCGTATGCGTGCTCGAACGCTTTCTCGGAGATACTGATCGGTTCGATCAGAAAGCCAAGCTCGGCCAGCGATTCGGGAATCTCGATCAGGTATTTCCCCGGGGCAGTGAAGTACTCCGACATGAAGCCGTGTGTGCCGATAATCCCACACTCGAAGTACTCGCCGTCGGGAGCCATATCCGGTTGGCCGCGCTCGAAGTACTCGTTCGATTCCCCCGGCGGTCGCCGCACCGTCGGAACGACGATATCGCCGACGTCGTGGTCGGTATCGCCGGGCTCCTCGACGACGCCAACCGCCTCGTGGCCGAGCACGAGATGATCCGCACCCTGCGGATAGCCGCCATGGGAGCCGCTGATAACTTCGTGATCTGTTCCGTCGATACCAACTCGCAACGTCCGGACGAGAGCCTCCCCCTCGTCCGGATCGGGTCTGGGCTTCTCGATTATCGTGGGCTGGTCCTCGCCGCGTCGGACCGCTATCGCTTGCATACAGCCAGCGAAGATGGGGAGATGGAAATAATTTCTTTTTTGCTGGGAGTTCCGACAGAGTATCTAGTCGGTCAGCGATACGTATCCTGCATCGTCCGCTCTAGCAAACTGTCCGGTCCCAGCACGATGTATACGAGGACGAACGGTTCCGGTGTATCGAGCACCCAGACCGAAAAAGGTGGTTCAGCAGCTTCGGCGGCGCGGGCGACCAGCGGTTCCAGCGGTTTGACGCCGTCCCGGAACTCGCCGAACAGGTCGCGCTCGCCTGCCTGCTCGGCGAACGTGTAGACCACGCCGTTGGGATCGCTGTCCATATTCCGCGTGACCTGAGAGTTCATGGCCGCCCCCTCCGCACGCGCCGACTCGAAACACTCCCGTGCGGCCTCGAAGGCTGGTTCGTCGGTGCGGACGAACCGGAACGTCGTGGCGTCGACGACGCTGCACTCGGACACGGCAGGATCGCCGTCTTCCCACACGAGTGTCGCATCGACGAGGTGCCCGGTTGCTGGTGTCTCATCCGTGGGAACGGGCACGTAGTTCGGCTCGGCTGACTCGGCATCGAGCAACAGCAGTTCGTCGTCGCTCCGCCCGGGAAGCACGCGAAACCGCCCGTCCGTGGTCTGATCCATCGGCTGGTAGTGACCGCTCCACGGGTATGAGTGTTGAGAATATCGTTCGAGCTGAAAACTTATGTCCGAATGGGAACATATTGTGGCCATGAACCGCCGGTCCCTGTCGATCGCAGCGATCGCCCTCCTCGCAGTCGTCTGTCTCGGTATGGTTGCCGCAGTCGCATTTCCGCTCTCGACCGGAGAGCCCCAGGCGGCAACCGAAAGCTTCGATCAGCACGTCGACGAGGAGTACCAACTGAGCGCCGCAATCGAGACAGATGGTGATGTCCGTCTCGCCGTCGATGGTGGGGTATCGGAATCGGGTGAGGGTTACGTCAGGATAGTCGACACCGGTGTCACCGACACACGGTATCACGACGGCGACAACGATACCGTCTACCGACAACTGTTGATCGACGACGCCGGGCCTGACCAGCCGGACGCCGACCGGTATCTCGAGGACATCGAAGACGATCCCGACGAGCGACTGGTGCGGGAGAACCGGGCCGGTGAAACGACCGAACTCGTCACCGTTGTCGAAAACCCGGACACCGAGGTCGGTGACCGCCTCGACGGTGGCGCAAGCGTCGTCACCGAGACGCTGGGCGTTGCCGAGTACGATCCTGTCGAGACGAGTGATGGGACCCAAACACTCAGCCCGACCGATAGCTGGTTCGACGAGTATCGCTCGTACCGGATCACAGGGAGTAGTGGGGAGGTCCGCATCGACGCCGAAACGAACGCAGTCGAGCACGCGGACGTGCGCTGGGAACTGACCACCGACGTTGGTTCCTACGCCGAGTATCTGCTCGCCGGCGAGACGACCACACAGCGTATCACGTACGAGTACGAGGACGGCGACGTGGACGTCGAGACGCCCGGATGGGTTGACGAAATCGACGACTGAGATCCGTGAGTGGGCGTCATGCGTTGTAGGATATATAAAGGCCACTACTAGGGTTATATTCTATAATGAAAATACATTACCTATGGCGCAAGAGTCAACTAGCCATCAGGAGTTTGGGGGAGTACCAGCGGGGGCTATCGATCGGCGTACGTTCCTCGCAGCGAGCGCGGGGGTTGCGGGCATCGGTTTGGCGGGCTGTCTCGGTAACGGTGCGGAGGACGACGAAATCGCGATAATCTCCAGCGACGCCGGGTTCGATGACAACGCGTTCAACGATATGGCGCTAAGCGGGTTACAGAACGCACAGGAAGAGTACGACTTCGAGATCAACCAGATCGAGGAGACGGACACGACCGCGTTCGGTGACGTACAGGTTGAGGCGGCCGAAACCGAACCGGATCTCATCGTACTGGTTGGGTTCCAGCACACGTCGCCGCTGGAGGATAACGCGCCCGAGTATCCCGACCAGAACTGGATGCTGATCAACGATCCGCTCGACGAGCCGAACGTCGCATCCTATACCTGGGCGAACCACGAGATGTCATATCTCGCGGGGGTGCTCGCCGGGACGATGACGACGCACGAACTCGAACACGAGGGGAACGAAAACGATCCCGAGAACGCCCACGTCGGGTTCGTCGGCGGCGAGGATGGCTCGCTGATCAACGCCTTCGAGGAGTCCTACGTTGCAGGGGCGGAGTGGGTCAACGAGGAGGTCGAGGTCAGCACCGGCTATATCGGGAACTTCAGCGACACGAGTGTGGCAAACGACATCGCCACGTCGCAGTATCAGGACGGCGCGGATATCGTCTACCACGCCGCGGCGGCGGCCGGTGCAGGTGCGATCGAGGCCGCACAGCAACAGGAACGCTTTGCGATCGGCGTCGACGCCGACCAGTCCCGTACCCTGCCGGAGTTCCAGGACGTCATTATCGGCTCCGCAGTGAAGTTCATCGACGAGGGGACCGAGGAGGCCGCACAGGCCACGTACGAGGACGAGTTCGACAGCATCGCCGACGAGCACAACCTGCTCGGACTGGCTGAGGAGGCGGTCGACGCCGTCATCGGGCAGGCGTTCGAGGGCTCGCTGCCCGAGGAGGTCGACCAGAACATCGACGAGGCGGCTCAGGCGATCGTCGACGGCGAAATCGACGTTCCCTGTGAGGCGGACGGCTGCTAGACGCTGCCCTCCACTACCCTGTATTACATCATGAGTCGGAAGGAGACACGGGAGACTGCAGTTCGTCTGGACGGAATTACGAAACGCTTCGGAGAGATCGTCGCCAACGATGGCGTCGATTTCACGCTCGAATCGGGGACAGTTCATGCCCTGCTCGGCGAGAACGGCTCGGGCAAGACGACCCTGATGAGCATCCTCTACGGGCTGTACGATCAGGACGAGGGAGAGATCGTTGTCGACGGCAAACCGCAGGAGTTCACCAGCCCGCGTGACGCGATCGACGCGGGGATCGGAATGATCCACCAGCACTTCCAGCTCATCGAGCCGATGACCGTCCTGCAAAACGTCGTCCTTGGCCACGAGCCGGTTTCGGGTGGCCTCGTCGACGAAGAGGAGGCCAGAGTGGATATCGAAGCGCTCTGTGAGCGCTACGCGTTCGACGTCGATCAGCATCTCGACACGCCGGTTCAGGATCTCGATATCGGCCTCAAACAGCGAATCGAGATCGTCAAGAGCCTCTATCGTGGTGCGGAGATCCTCATCCTCGACGAGCCGACAGCGGTGTTGACGCCACAGGAGGTCGACGGGCTGTTCGATCTGATGCGTGAGTTGACCGAGCAGGATCGTTCGCTGGTCTTTATCACGCACAAACTCGACGAGGCCATCGAGATCGCGGACGAAATCACGGTGTTGCGCGACGGGGAAGCTGTGGGGACGGTCGACGCAGCCGACACCTCGAAAGCGGAGCTGGCACGGATGATGGTCGGCCGGGAGGTGCTGTTCGACCGAACGGAACGCGAGGCGACGGCGGGCACACGCGTTCTCGAAACCGAGGGGCTCCACGTCCAGGGTGACCGGGGTCTGGAACAGGTGACGGATGTCGACATGCGCGTCCGGGAGGGCGAGATCCTCGGGATCGCCGGCGTCCAGGGCAACGGCCAGTCCGAACTCGTCGAGGCGCTGACCGGGCTGCGATCCGTCACATCCGGATCAATCCGTTTTGAGGGCGAGGAGATCACGGAGACGGACCGGCGCGAGCGGATCGAGCGCGGGATCGCCTACGTCCCCGAGGACCGCCAGCAGGAAGGGCTGGTACTGGAGTACGATCTGGTTCGCAACGCGTTGCTTGGCAATCAGACAGTCGAGCCGTTCGTCGACGGCTGGTTCGTCGACTGGGACGCCGTCGACGAGCAGGCCCACGAGGTCGTGGCGGAGTACGACGTCCAGCCACCGGATCCATCCGTCCGTTCGGCATCGCTCTCGGGTGGCAACCAGCAGAAGTTCGTCGTCGGCCGGGAGATCAACCACGATCCTCGCCTCTTGATCGCATCGCATCCGACTCGCGGCGTCGACATCGGGTCGGTCGAGTTTATCCACAATCGATTGCTGGAACTGCGTGCGGAGGGTATTGCGCTCGTCATCGTCTCCTCGAAACTCGAAGAGATCCAGCAGCTCTCGGACCGGATCGCCGTCCTCTATGAGGGTTCGATCGTCGACATCGTCGACCCGGAGGAAGTAACCGAACAGGAGCTCGGTCTGTTGATGACCGGAACGGAGATCGACCGATCGGGAGTCTCGGTTAAACAGCAGTCTGATCTCCCGGGGGAGCCATGAGCGACGCCGATCCCGGCCGTATTCGACCCGCGCTTGACGCCGCCGCCGACTGGATGCTCCGGGCGACGCCGATCGAGCGGATCGCGCTGGCGGTCGCCTCGACCGTTGCAGCGCTTGCGATCGGACTCGTCGTCGTCACCGCCTCGGGGCACAACCCGGTCCTGTTCATCAACGACATGCTCTATGGAGCGTTCGGGACCGAGCGCAGGCTAACGATCACACTCCGGGAATCGTCGTACTTCATCCTTGCAGGCGTCGCGGTCGCGGTGGCGTTCCGTGCGGGCGTCTTCAACATCGGTGTACAGGGGCAGTTCATCGTCGGGATGCTGGCGACAACCATGACGATCCTGTGGCTGACGCCGTTTCTCCCCGCCAACCGGATCGGCGGGGTCGGGCTCATGCTCGTCGGCACGCTGGGCGGCGTCCTCGCGGGCGGCGCGTATGGCGCGCTTCCGGGCGTACTCAAGGCCTACGCGGACGCCAACGAGATCATCACGACGATCATGCTGAACTTCATAGCTATCGGCGTCGTCTTCTACCTCGTCGACGGTCCGTTTCGAGGTGAGGGCGAGTCGGCGACCCGAACCGCCTCCATCCCCGAGTACGCCGAACTCCCGCCGGTGCTGTTCGAGGGCTCCGGCTTCTCGATGCTCGGCCTCGCTGGGACGATCGGCGTCGCCGTGGTGATCTACGTGTTGCTCACGCGCACGCGGATCGGCTACGATATGGTGACGAGCGGCTACCAGGAGTCCGCGGCGGTCTACTCCGGCGTCGACGCGAAGCGGACCATCGTCGGGACGATGACGATCTCGGGGATGGTCGCGGGCGTCCTCGGAGCACTTTTCATCATCATGCACGCGAACGCGACGCCGAACGCCCACGGAATCGACACGTACGGGTTCGACGCCATCGCGGTGAGCCTGCTCGCTGCGAACCACCCGCTCGGCGTGATTCCTGCGGGAGCGCTGTTCGGTGGGCTAGAGGCCGGCGGTCAGTACATCAACGTGTCCTCCGACGTCCCGCCACAGCTGATCGATGGCATCGTCGGGCTCGTCGTCCTCTTCGTCGCCGTGCCCGAACTGTTCCGGATGACCGCACGGCGGACCGGTCTCGGTGGTGATGGCGAATGAGCGTCACCAGCTACGCGAGAACACACCCCAGTCGGATCGGTGCGCTGGTCGCCCTCACGGTACTCACGGGGGTGGTCCTCGTGTGGCATGATTCGGGGCTGGCTCGACTACTCACGCTCGGGTATCTCGAACGGTCCCTGCGGGCGGCAACGCCCATCGCGCTGGTCGCCATCGGGGGACTGATCGCCGAAAAGAGCGGCGTCTTCAACATCGGTGTCGAGGGATTCATGATCTTCGGCGCGGTCAACGCGCTCGCCGCGGCGTATCTCGTCTCCGGAAACGGCGAGGTTACGCAGATGCACCTCTGGATCGGACTCGTCGTCGCAGTGGTAATCAGCGCCGTCCTCACGACCTTCTTTGCGATCTTGATGATCCGCTACGAGGCCGATCAGATCGTCGCCGGGCTGGCAGTCTGGTTCATCGGTCTCGGCTTCGGACCGTTTACCGCAATCCTGATCTGGGATAGCCGTAACAGTGGGACCGTCGGTCGGATCGGTAACCTTGACCTGCCACTCCTGTCGGAGATCCCGGTGGTCGGTCCCGTCTTCTTCGATACGTCACCGTTTATTCTGCTGACCATTATCGTCGCCGTCGCCGCGTGGGTGTTCCTCTACCGGACCCGGTACGGCTACTGGCTGCAGGCTGCCGGTGAGAACCCCGAAGCGCTCGACACGGCAGGGATCAATGTCAACCGCGTTCGCTACGCCGCGGTGATCTTCTCTGGGACGATGGCGGGACTGGCGGGGGCCGTGTTGACCCTCGGCGTCACGGGCAATTTCATCGGCTCCGGGATGACAGTCGTCGACGGCCGGGGCTGGATCGGCATCGTCGCCTACCTGTTTGGCAACTACAACCCGATCGGGGCCTTTCTCGCCGCACTCCTGTTCGGCGCGATGGATATGCTCCAGATCCAGTTCCAGACGATTGGCGTACCCCTTCCGTCAAGTCTCGTGGACCTGTTCCCCTATGTCGTCGTGATCCTCGTCCTGACGTTTTACGGCTCGACGCGGATGCCCTCGCGTGTCGGCGAGCCCTACGAGAGCGAACAGTAGGAAACCGTCGTCCCGCTCCCCCCACCACCGGGAGTTATACGCGACGAGCCGGCGTTTCATATATGGGAGGGAATTTCGGTATCGGCTTCGTCGGTTGCGGGTTTATAACTCGCGAAGCACACGTTCCGAGCGTCGAGTACCTGCCCGGCGTCCGCGTCGCGGCGATCCAGAACCGTACACGGGGGACTGCGGAAACGCTCGCAGCACGGTGTCGATCCGAGGATCTGGGTGATCCGACCGTCTACGGCGAGGGCGATATCGCCGCACTCGTCGCGGACGAGGACGTCGACGGGCTGTGGATCACCAGCCCGAACTTCACACGGGTCGACGTCGTTGAGGCGGCGGTCGACGCCATCGCGGACGGCGCGGAACTGCGTGGAATCGCAATGGAGAAGCCCGTGGCTCGAAATCTCCGCGAGGCGCGCCGGATCGTCGACCGAATCGAGGATGTCGACTTGCCACACGCCTACCTGGAGAACTGGCCCCACGAGCCAGAGATCCAGCAGTTACGCGATCTGCTCTGGGAGCGCGGCCGGGACGCGGGACGGCCTTACCTCGCCCGCTCGCAGGCCGAACACGCAGGGCCACACTCGGCGTGGTTCTGGGATGGCAAGCGACAGGGCGGCGGCGCGCTGACCGACATGCTCTGCCACGCACTGGCGGGCAACCACGTCCTGCTGGCCGATCCGGCGCGTACCGACGGCGGCCTCGACCCGGTCTCGATCTCGGCCGATACGGAGACGCTAAAGTGGGCTCGCGAGGAGTACGCCGCCGAACTCCGTGAGGAGTACGGTGTCGATTACGAGACCGCACCCGCGGACGATTACGCCCGGGCAACGATCCGGTACGAGAGTGACGCCGGGGGGCCCCTGATCTCCGAGGCAACGGGGTCGTGGTGTTACGTCGGCGCAGGGGTGCGGCGTTCGATCGAGTTGCTCGGCCCAGAGTACTCCGGACAGGTCGTTACCGACGGGGAATCCTCGAGCGTCTTCGTCTCGGATGCGCTGTGCAACGGCGATGGATGGGCGGAGAAACAGACCGCCACGAGCGGCCGGATGCCGATCCCGGGCAAGCGCGTCGTCGACGGGGGTTACGTCGCCGAGAACCGCAACGCCGTCGATGCCTTCGAGCGTGGCGAGAACGGCCGCCTCGACCTGCACGACGGGCTGGAGGTCTTGCGGCTCTGTATGGCGGCCTACCGGGCGGCCGAAACCGGCGAGGACATCGACCCCCGGACCGCCGATCTGAGATCGTATACGCCGCCGCCAGCGCGAGGATAGCGGATCGCTGTGCTAACTCGCACTCCTGTACCCACTACTCGACCAGCCGCAGGGTCTCACCGCGCTCGGCACTCCGACGTGCGGTCTCGACGATTCGATGTGCATCTCGGCAGAACGCGGGATCTGCAGGCCCCGACGGCTCGCTGTCTGTTTCCAGCAGGTCGATCAGATAGGCAACCAGATTCTCGAACCGCCCGGGTAGGGGCGACGGCTCGACTGAATAGCCTTCCGGATCCCCCTCGGTCGTGACCCGGATCGACGCGCTCCGTTCTCTCGTGCTGATCGCTCCCTCCGTGCCGACGATTTCGTAGCCTTTCGGCGGCTGGGGCTGGATCTCCCACGGGTCGGTAAGCATCCGCCATGAGGTCTGAAACGCAGACAACCCCTCTTCGAACCGGCAGATCGTCGAGGACTGCACGTCGACATCGAGGCCGTCCGGGACGTACGTTTCAGCGGTGACCTCAGTGGGCAGGTCGCCACCGCGGAACCACGTCGCGAACGTCGCGCCGTAGCCCAGATAATCCAGCATTGATCCGCCGCCAGCCTCGGGGTCGTAGAACCAGCTCCCCCTGGGGGGTGCCCCGGAGTTCCCGCCGTAGTACTGCACCTCAATGACGTCGCCGATCGTCCCATCGGCCACCAGCGTCCGGACCTCGTGTATTACTGGATCCCACATGACCGGCCAGTTGAGGACGAACAGCCGGTCGGACTCGTCGACGGCGTCGAGTATTCGATCCGCTCCAGCCAGTGTCGCGGCCAGTGGCTTCTCGATAGCCAGATGGACATCGTACGGCTCGACGCGCTCGACGAAGGCCGCGTGTCCGGAATTGCGCGGACAGCCAATCACCACGTCGGGGTCGGTTTCAGCCAGACAGGTATCGAGGTCGTCATACACGTCCCGCTTTGGGATATCGAACTCACTCACCGCCGCCGACAGCGATCCGGTCGACGTGCTGGGATCCTCGTCGCAAATTCCGACGAGTTCCGCGTCCGGATGGGCCGCGACCCAGCCGATGTTTGTGTTCATGTGCATCTGGTCGAAATTCGCGCAGGCGAACGTCCACGTCATACGCTAGCAGTCCGGGCAAGGTGGCAAGAATCTGTGCCCGCCCGACGGCTCGACACGAGGTTTTTGCTCGTGAGGACCAACTACCGACTGTGGCGAACTTCGAAGCCGTTCTATTCGATCTCGACGGGACGCTCTGTCAGCGTACACAGGACACCGAGACGCTGTACGCGCGCGTCTTCGAGCGGGTGGGCGAGGACCCGTTCGGCGCCCCTTCCGACCTGTGGACGGCGCTCTCCGGGCCACCGGATCACGACGATCCGATCGGGTACTACGGGGCCGGGTTCGCCCGGGTCGCCGCACAGCACGACCGCTCGGACGCGGACACGCTGGCACTCGCGCGTGAACTGGTCGCGGCGATCGACGACAGCGCGGTCGAGCTGCTTCCGGGCGCAAGCGTAGCGCTCGATGCAGCGGCGGCCGCTGGACAGGTGGGGCTCGTTACGAACGGACCAGCCGACAGCCAGCGAACGAAACTCGACGCGCTCGGTCTCGGGGACCGATTCGATGCGGTCGTGTTTGCCGCGGAACTCCCGCGGGCGAAGCCGCACGCGCTGCCGTTCGAGCGTGCGCTCGATGATCTGGGTGTGGCTCCTGACCGCGCGCTCTACGTTGGCAACTCGGTGGAGTACGATGTCGCTGGCTCACAGAACACGGGACTCGCCGCGGCGTGGCTCCGTAACGAGCAGGGACCGGGGTCGTACGACCCCGAGTACACCCTGAACTCGCTGGCCGACCTGCCGGAGGTGCTGGGGGTGAACAATGAATAAATTGCGGGACGTGTTTGAGACCGAGCCACGGTGGGCTGCAGCCGAAGCTGCGCTCGGAAGCGTCGAGGAACCGGCGGTCGACGTCGAGCCGATCCACCGCGGCAACCGCAAGCGAACCGCGGTCGTCCGCTTCGCCGGGCGCGGTCCCGTCGTACTACAGGTCTGTGATGAGCGGACCTGGCTCCGGACGGAGGCAGCGCTCCTGCGCGAGATCAGGGGGCGAACCTTCGTTCCAGTTCCGCCGGTGCTCACGGCTGGCTCACACAATGGCGTCGCATACATGCTCACCGCATACGTGGCCGGAGCGGATCTTCACGAACGATTCGCCACAGTCAACGCGGAGACGCGACGTGATCTCGCGTACTGGTTCGGAAAGGCGCTCGCTCGGCTCCACGAGGCGTTCGAGTTCGACGGCTATGGGCGACTTCTCGTCTCCGAAGGGGAGTTTCGGACCGAACACACGGACTGGAACCGCTGGTTCCGGCAGTACGGTCTTCGGGCGGTCGAGCGGCTCCCCGACGCGTTCGACCCGCTACGTGACGATCTGCGCGCACTGTTCGAGGAGATACCGGTGTCGGACGCAGCACCACGACTGTTCCCCTGGGACTTCCGACCCGGTAACGCGCTCGTCGCCGACGGGTCAGTCACCGCGGTGCTCGACTGGGAAGCGCCGCTCGCGGCCCCGCCGGAGCTCTCGGTAGCGAAGTCGGAGTACCTCGTGGCCGACTGGTACGTCGACGATCCCGGCCCCCTCCGTGAGGCGTTCAGGAGTGGCTACAGTGCTGTTAGAGGCTATCCGTCGATCCACCCGGCATGTCGTGTCGCAGCGATCGCCGAAAGTGCAGTGGACTCGTCGGGTGTGGTCACCAATCCCCAGTATCCCCCCGTTGGATGGGCAGCGGCGGTAGATTTCCATTGGGACGCGCTGGAGAGCGTACTCTCTGACGGCGAAATTCGATATGAGTGAGAAAGTGTTTCGCTGATCACACTCCTGACGGTCGATCTAGATTCGGTTCCACTCTCGATTTCGACAGAGGGCACGGACCCCCGACTGGTTGCCAGTTCAAATCCGGATTTTCGCCGCGATTTCGAAAATCCAGATCTCCGATTAGAGGTGCTGAGAACAGTGTAAACAGCCGTATGGCTATCTACTGTAATTCGGGTAGGAAGTAGGTCCGCCCTCCCCGATATTGAACAGATGAGAGACGGTCTCGCTCACTTCGTTCGCGAGCGTGCGACTCTCGTGTTCAAATCGGCTCAGGATGGATTTCTCACTGCACACGTTGTTCGCAGGAGAAAGTCCGCCCTCCCCGATTTAGAACGCCGGAAGACGTGCTCGCTCCACTGTGCGCGCCTTCTGAGCCCTCGTTCGCTTCGCTCACGAGGACGGGGGACAAGTCGATGGAGGTCGACTACGATTCGACTCGAAAACCAGTCCGCCCTCCCCGATTTGAACGCCGGAAGACGTGCTCGCTTCGCTGTGCGCGCCTTCCGAGCCCTCGTTCGCTTCGCTCACGAGGACGGGGGACAAGTCGAACAGGGCAACGGATCCCGGTCGCTCCGTGGATCGCGGGTTCAAACAAAACCATGACTGGAAACCAAGAACTCGAACCGCTCGATCCAGAGACGGCAAAGGAAATGTATCACCGGGAGCGCGAAGGGGAAGTGACGGAACGAACGCTTCAGGCCCATCACTATCGACTCGTCCACTTCATCCGTTGGTGTGACGAAGAGGACATCGACGACATGAACGACCTCTCGGGTCGGAAGCTCCACGAGTATCGGCTCTGGCGGAAGGAGGATGGAGATCTAAACGCCGTATCCCTTCGCACCCAGTTAGAGACCCTTCGGGTATTCATACGGTTCTGTGAGACCATCGACGCCGTCCCGAGCGGCCTCCACGAGAAGATCCTGCTCCCAACGCTCTCGAACGACGACGAGCAGCGGGAAGAGATCCTCCGGTCGGAGCAGGCCGAGAACGTGCTGGAGTACCTCCGCCGGTTCGAGTACGCCTCCCGGACCCACGTCGTCCTTGAACTGCTCTGGCATACTGGGATCCGACTGGGATCGATCGTGGCTCTCGATCTCGACGATTACGATCCCGAAGAGAAACGCCTCGAACTCCGTCATCGTCCCGAGACCGACACGGGTCTAAAGAACGGGAGCGAAGGTGAGCGGCTGGTCGCTCTCGATCCCTACGTTTGCGAAGTGTTGGACGACTGGATCGACCGTCAGCGTCCGGAGATGACCGACGAAAACGGTCGTGAGCCGCTGCTGACGACTCAGCACGGTCGGCTATCGGGAACGACGGTCCGCGAGACGGTCTACAAGGCCACGAGGCCGTGCTACTACGGCTACGACTGTCCACATGACCGTGATCCCGACGGGTGTGAAGGCGTGGATTACGGCTCTTACAGCCGGTGTCCGTCGAGCGTGAGCCCGCACTCGGTTCGCCGGGGATCGATCACACACCACCTCTCTGAAGACGTCCCCGAGAAGGTCGTCTCCGACCGGATGAATGTCGGTCAGGAGGTCCTCGACAAGCATTACGATAAGCGCTCCGAGGAGGTCAAGGTCGAGCAGCGGCGAGAGTACCTCGAAGGGGTATAACCCATGGATCGCACTGAGTACTCACGGGACGCCTCAGTGACCGATCTCTCGGGGGTCAGAGGATCCGCTGACGATGAGGCAAAGCCCGAGATCGAGCCAGACTCGTGGCGCGAGCTGACAGAGTTCGCTGATCGATTCGACGACGCTGTCTTCAGTGTACTCGCCGAGCCCGACGATAGCCCTGAGGGCTTCTGGATCGCCGAGGACATTGACAAGGTTCGGCCAGCCGCTGTTCCCCTCGGTGATCCCCCAACGTTCGACATCTCCGTACTCGGGCCAGATGGTACGGCCATCGGCGAGATCCGGCTGACTATCGAGGAGATCGAGCACGTCCGGGCGGCTGAACCCTCAGGCGTGTCGCCGGAGACCGACGAGGTGTAGGATCGCTCGTGGGGGGTGAGCACCCGCGCCACGCCACTTTGCTGGCTCTCGGACTGCTCGACGATGTATCCCTTTCGTCGAGCGAAGGAGTTCCTGTGGACGCCTCCACGAGGCCCGTAGCGGACCCTCTCGACGATCTCGCACCGGACCCCGGAATCTCTCGCGCCGCGGGCCGGACACCAAGCGGCTGGAGTGCGAGATGATTACTTGATACTCGCTGGAGTACAGACAGAGGTACACCGCTGTCTGAGGGGTCAGACGGTTGACCACCTATCTACTCGTAGTTCAGAATCGAGTGAGATGTCTGAACCCTCAGGCAGAATACAGTAATATATGAGATACTAATTTTCGTAAGTCAGTGTCTGAGGGATCAGACAAACGAAGTGATATTAGATACTGGCATAGAGGGCACCAGTAGGGCGATTATGGTTGTCTGAACCTTCAGACGGATTCCCCACCCAGCTGTTTCAGTATGGCGACTACTTGTCTGAACCATCAGACGTTCGACACTCTTATGGCCCCCGAGGTCTTAGTAACACTCGTTGACGAGTACGCGAAGCCGAACCCCCTGAAGGCCGCTATACGAACAGGACATCGGTAAATCCGGAACGACTCCGGTCTGGTCGAGAAACCCAGTGCAGGAAACGAAAGCCCCTCTACGTCGGAAGGTGGAAGGTGAGGAAGTCAGGCCCCTCACACTTCCTTAGGTAGGTCCGAAGTAATGGGCTTTTGGGACGAACCCTCCCCCCAAAGGGACGTCTCCGTCTTCCCGTGCGGTGCGGGGCGGTCAAGGCGCGTCAGCGCCGCCAACGTTCTGTTCGGTCGCGGTCGAGGGGGGTGAGGTGGAGTAGGTCGGTAGTAGAACGGTAGCTGTACTAAAGGGATTATGAAGGGAAAACAGATCGGTACTAACAGTACGAAGAGCTGTCTGAAGGTTCAGACGACACCACCCTGTCGACGAGGTTGCCAGTGCATCCGAGGCCGCGAGTCCGTCTGAGGGTTCAGATGAACCCGACGTGAGTATTTATTAGATAAGAAACCCACGACAGGGTACTTCACCGTCTGAGCCTTCAGACGGAGGGGCTTCGACCCGTCGAGACAGGGCGAACCACGACCCCGATCCCGCAAGGACCGGGAGTGGGAGTGGACCCCGACAAACGACGGAGCAAACGTCGTCTGACCCCTCCCAGCGAGTCAGAGAGATGGGAACGGGTGCGACGAGACGAGTGGCTGAGGGTTCAGACGGGACGAACCGAAACGCGAGACGGTGAACCGGGCTCACAAGAGACCTTTCCGCAGAGAGCGGGGCCGCCTCGTGAAACTCTGGAGGGGGATAAATATCAAGGATAATGGGCTAGATGGTTTGTACATGGTAACCAATCAAGAATGTCTCAAATGTAAAACGAAAGTTGCCAAAGACGCAAAATATTGCCCCGAGTGCGGAACTAATTTAGCAGACTATTCATGTCCAAATTGCGGTGTCAGAATAGAGCAGGACCCCAATTTCTGTTCGGAGTGTGGGTATGAAATCCAATCGGATATTGAAGAGGTCAAGAAGAGTGATCATGATACCAACAAAATGGATGAAGTCACTGAGGACATAACGAACAAAGACCAAAGGGAGGCAGCAGATGGCACAGACGACAGCAGATGGGACCCAGCGTTTCCGATATTTTCGATTTTCACTGCTATCATGTTGATTTGGGCAGGCATGGTTCAAGTTCCGAGGACGGGAGAGGTCTTCTTTTTTATGTTGGCAGGGGTGCTCGTTATCCCCCGGGTACGACGCCGTGTTGTTCCTCTGATTCATGACAAAACTGGTGTAGACCTATCGTGGCACCGAGACGATTGGGAAGAAGGACCCCCGGACAGAATATGGAGTCGTCCGTTCTTCTTAATCGGTTTGGCGTACACCCTCCTACTTCTTTTAGCGGTGGCCGTGTCTATAATGGAAACTGCCAACGACCCAACCATGTCCGCAAGCGCCGGACTTGTGATGGTGGTTTTTGTATTTGTTTTGGCCTTGGTCATAGTGTACGGAATCAGAGGGATTAGACGTCTTACGACAGCATGAGTCGTATTATTGTGCGTTGTCCAAGTCCATAGGATTTTCCTAATCGTCTTCTATGAGTCCATACAGGAGGTATTCCACGTTTTGGGTCCACCCTCTTTCGCCTCGGACTCATCGACGACTGAAGGTCCCAGAGTCGGGCGACAGCGCCGGTTGCGAGGTGCTGACGGACGACTGAGCGGGGAGGGCCAGCTCGGACCACGAGATTACAATGACGAGGTCGACATCTCGACGACACAGACTCCCTTCCCCCGAGGTCGACGCTGAAGGTACAGTGGCCTCTCCAGTCCCCGCGAGCAGAAGATCGAGTTGATCGAGGCCCATACCATCTACCAACGCTTCGAGTGTGAGCAGAGTCGTCCACGACCGGCCAGACGAGTTGAGAATCGATGTGACGGGAGAGAAGGGTATCACCGGTGGCACCGAAACCCCGAACTCTGCGCTCGACAGATCAGGAGGGATCCCCGGAGAGTGACGGACCAGATCGGTGAGGTATGTGGGGTAGTTCGCTGAGGGTTCAGGCAGACGAGTTACGAGTAGGGTCTCTGGCGAGGCGGGATCGGAGGCACCACCGTCACCAACTGGCATGAAACTGATCGGTGAACCTCGGGGCCCCACGCTGAACCCTCAGACGGAGTTCCGGGTGAGGTTGGGATACCACAGTCGAGAGAACCACTCGGAAGGAATCGTCTGAGGGTTCAGACAACAGCGCCGATGGGGACGGTCATGCGTGGGCGACTGAGACTTCGATCACACTGTCAACAGCGGGCTACTGAGTGAGGGGGTTCTATTCGGGCAAGTTCGTAATCGACGTCTGAGGTCCCGCGACGGTCGCTGGGGCTTGCCAGCAGAGAGGCGAGGCACGATAGGACCCAAACTACTCGCCGAGCGACGAAGGTGCGAGAGACGCCCCTGTGAGAGGTCTTACGAGGTAACGAGGACAGCAGAGTCTGACGACCGAGGCTCCAGCACACGCTGCGTAGTAACGACGGTGACAAATCTTAACCATTCGGCCCGAGTATATCCGAACCGAACCCGCGCTGCGGAGAGTTGACCGGGATTCCCGTTCGACTCATTCGACGTATATGGGCGGTTTACAGGGTAATACCGTCGCTGTACGGTCAATCCGGTTCGACTCGAAAACGAGTCCGCCCTCCCCGATTTGAACGGGGGACAAGTCGATCTACAGTCGACTGCTCTACCAGTCTGAGCTAAGGGCGGGCGTGCGATTAGTACTGGTTCACTGTCGGACTTAAGGGTTATTATCGACGGCCACCGTGCCAGTGGGAACCAGCCTATGACAGACACGTGTCAGACACGTCCGAACGTTGATAAGGGATGGCGACACAATGACAGATGAGCGGTAATGAGTAAGATTACGTTCCGGGCGGACGACGACCTCGTCAAGGAGATCGAGTCGTTCGACGCCTCGAAAAGCGAGGTGTTACGCGAGGCACTACGGAGCTACATCGAGGAACACGAGCCGGCGGAGGGGACGACACAGGATGCGGACTCGCTGGACGCGCTGGTCGCCGACCGCGTCGATCAGTTGATCGACCGACGGCTGGACGAGCGGCTGGGTCAGGGATCGATGCCACAGGACGTCACGGTAAACGTCTCTATCGAGGACGAGCGAGCGACTGCCGAGCGTCAGACAGTGTCGTCAGGAGACGTGTCGGTCGAGCGTGACGACAGGACGTGTACACAGTGTGGCGATACGGTGAGTGACGATCACGTTTACTGTCCGAACTGTGGGGAAAAGGCGTCCAAACGTTCGTTCTGTGAATGTGGAGACGAGCTCCGTTCGGACTGGGCCTTCTGCCCAGGCTGTGGGCGTCGGACACCGGCTGCAGACGTGCTAGATACTCGGTAGAGAGTCACACACTACCGAAGACGGCGTTTACTCCTTTGTGTCACAACCGCCGTTACATTTATTATGTATGCCCGTGAGGTTCCAGTCGCGTAAGACGGTTGTCTTACACGAAGGGGTGGAACCCCTCACATCCGGCGTTGTCGGGTGGCGAGGGGCGTAAGACAAATGATCGGTATCCACGAAGGGCGGCCGTCTTACACAGGGGAATACAACATATGGAGCGTGTGACACTGCGAATTCCGAAACAGCAGATCGACGCGGTCGAACAGATGGTCGACACCGGCCAGTACCCGAATCGTAGCGAGGCGATTCGGGCCGCTGTCCGGGAGATGGTCGACGAACAACAGGAGACCTCCCAGAACTCCAGTAAACGAACCTGGGCGAAGGTGTAGCTATGCAAGATATTGTTCAGGATGCGCTTGAAAACGCCGAAGAGGAGAAACGGGAGATGGATGCTGCGGCAGACGATGACGAGTTCGGCGATCCCCGGATCGTGATCGTCGGCGCTGGAGGTGCTGGTAATAACACCGTCAACCGACTGTACAACATCGGCGTCGAGGGTGCCGAGACCATCGCGATCAACACCGATAAACAGCACCTCAAGATGATCGAGGCCGACACGAAAATTCTGGTCGGTAAGTCCCTGACCAGCGGGCTCGGTGCTGGCGGAGACCCCTCGATGGGCGAGCGAGCTACCGAGATGGCTCAGGGAACGGTCAAGGAAGTGCTGGGTAACGCAGATCTGGTGTTCGTCACCGCGGGGATGGGTGGCGGAACCGGGACCGGTGCGGCACCTGTCGTCTCGAAGATCGCCAAAGAACAGGGGGCGATCGTCGTCGGAATGGTCTCGACGCCGTTCAACGTCGAGCGCGCACGGACAGTCAAGGCAGAAGAAGGTCTAGAGAAACTGCGCGACGAGGCCGACTCGATCATCGTGCTCGACAACAACCGTCTGCTGGAGTACGTGCCGAACCTCCCGATCGGAAAGGCGTTTTCGGTGATGGACCAGATTATCGCCGAGACCGTCAAGGGGATCTCGGAAACGATCACCCAGCCGAGCCTGATTAACCTGGACTACGCCGACATGACGACCATCATGAATCAGGGTGGCGTCGCAGTGATGCTCGTCGGCGAGACGCAGGACAAGAACAAGACGGAGGAGGTCGTCAAAGACGCGATGAACCATCCACTGCTCGATGTCGACTACCGCGGCGCGAGCGGCGGGCTGGTTCACATTACTGGTGGGCCCGACCTCACACTGAAGGAGGCCGAAGGGATCGCGGACAACATCACCGAGCGTCTGGAAGCCAGTGCGAACGTCATCTGGGGTGCCCGAATCCAGGAGGAGTACAAGGGCAAGGTCCGCGTGATGGCGATCATGACCGGCGTCCAGAGCGCGCAAGTGCTTGGTCCGACGACGCAAAAGCAGGCCAACAAGTCCCGTGAGAGTCTCCAGGGAGCGAACGAAGCATCCTTTGACGCTAGCCAGAACCTCGACGACTCGGGAAGCAAAGGCAGCTTCGGTGCACAGAGCGACGGCGGGAAGGACACGGTCGAGAAGCAGAACGGTCTCGACGTAATCCGGTAGTTGCGTCTTCTTTTTGACCGGCGAGGGTCGGAAACCCTGATTTATCCCCACCACAAACTGGCACCTACAGTGACGATAAGCACTTCCCGGCGTCAGCTGCTGGCCGCCAGTTGTGGGCTCGCATTCGGAGCGATAGCTGGCTGTACGGAGGCCGACGAGGGACATACCACATATGACATTGAGAACCATCGAGCCGGAGCGGTCGAAATCGACTTTCGTATGTACACGGGGAACGAGTTGGCTCTCGCTCGGGAGTACGAACTCGACTCTGGTGAGACCCTACGGGAGGAAAACGCGCTGGCAGGGACAGAGTACGATGTCGAAGTGACGGTTGACGGGGAGACGGAGACGTATGAACTTGCTCCGCAGGGCTGTGACGATCAAGTGCTACGAATCTGGATTCGGGATGACGAGGTTATGTTCGATTCCGATGATTGCGAGTGAGACCAGCTCCCCGTATTACACCGACTGGACCGCATCGACCAGCGTGCACTTCCGGCACCGCTCGCGCGTGGTCGGCGCGCCACACTCAACACACTCCTGGGTGTCCTTCGCCTCATCGCTGTCGTCGTTGTGACTGTCGGCTGCGAGCGCAGCCAGTTCCTCGTAGCCGGACATGATCGAATGTCGGGTTCCGGGATGGTTCTCTTCGAGGTCGTAGAGCAGCTGCTGGATCTCCCCTCGGTAGGCTTCACTGGAGTGTGGACACTCCGTTATATGCGCGGGTAGATTCCGGAGGTGAGCGTAGAGGGCAACTTCCTTCTCGGGAATGTCCCGGAGCGGCTTCGCCCGCGGTACGAACACATCTTGATCCGACCGGGAGTCGAGCGACCTGTCCTCGGAGTCCGGTAGGTTACGATCATCGAAGTCGCCGAGGCTCGCATGGAAGTGACTGGCCATCTGCTCGACGTTCCCTTCGAGGAAATTCATCAGGGCGGTCTGGGCCTCGTCATCGAGATTGTGGCCGGTCAATAGTTTGTCAGCGTCGAACTCGTCGGCGTACTTCGAGAGGAGATCACGCCGAAAGACGCCGCAGTACGCACATGCCGCCATGTTCTCCGGGTCTTTTTCGACGACATCGTCCATCTGGACGCCGAACTCCTCCTCGTATGTGACCAGTTCGTGGCGCAGGTCGAGATCGGCTGCCAGCTCCTCACAGGCGTCGACGCTTTTGTCGCGGTACCCTTCGATCCCTTCGTGGATCGTCAGCGCAATCAGCTCGATACGGGGATCCTTGGCAAACGTGTCCTCAAGGATTTGCGTGAGGACGACGCTGTCTTTCCCGCCCGAAAGGCCGATGACCCATCGCTGTGGGTTCTCGGGTGTGGCCGAGCGCGGCACGAGGCTGTCCTCGCGGATGCGATGGCGGACGCGGCTCTCGACCGACTCGCAGAAGTGTTCCTCGCAGAGATGCGATCCCGAGTACGCCGCATGCATCACGGCCTCGCGGTCGCACTTGGTACAATCCATTGAGAGAGCGTAACCGTGTGAGCGACATCACCGTTTCGGCTCGGCGTCTTACTGCGCGTCCGGACCGTCACGAACGGCGGTGAGTAGCGTGTCGATCCGTCGATCCCGGTCCGGTGAGGAGAACAACTCGTGCCCGCCGTCGTACAGTCGGATCCGATCTGAGGGAACCCGATCACCGATCGCCCGGGTACTGACCAGCCGATCACTGAGGGTGCAGAAGACGACGGCGTCGTCACTGATCGGTGGCAACGCACGCTGGGCATACCGTATCTCCCGGAGGAACGACGGAGCGGCGCGTCCAGCTCCTTCGGAGAGCTGTCGATCGGTGGCTAGCTCACCGATCGCGTCTCTCTCGGTCACCTCTGTCGGGACGATCGGTACCGATATCGGCAGTTTTCTGACGAGCGTTAGTGCTGGCCCCTGGTGGTTCTCGGCGTACCCCCACCATGGGCTGAGGTAGGTCCGGGTCTCGGCGTCGTCGAGATATGGCCCGATCAGGCCGCCGGTGCTATGACCCAGCAGCCGGAACGAGTCGAGTGTCTCGACGTAGCGCTCTATCGGAAGTACGTACTCCTCGACGAAATTGTTGATTGTATCCGGAAGCTCAAAGACCGTGACACGAAACTCCCCTGTCAACTCGTCTATCAGCCACTGGACGTTCTCGTGATCGATTCTGTTCCCCCAGCCGAGGACGAACACGAGTTCGTCGTCGGAGTTTCCGTCGAACGTCTGTCGGCGCACGGACGTATTTTCAGCGACGAGAACTATAAGCGTTGGCGGTGGATATCTCGTTCGTGAATCAAGCGGTTCGATAGCACACCCTCGAAGGTTATGAGCGAGTCCGTAGAATATCGACATATGTCCCGGAATACGGAGCCAGCAATGCTGTCGCACTGCTGGAACTGCGGGTTCGAGGCACCACCTGGAAGCGACGAGTGGGACCGACTCGATGCGGTATCGATCGGAACGCTGACCCGCTGTCCGGAGTGTGGGAGTACGGACGTCTCGACCGGCCGGTAAGTATCACTGGAGACGGTCGGCGACTCCCTCGAGACATCCTTCCCAGAGACATCTTCGGAAGGCGATATCGTAGCCGGTCGTATCCCGAACCGCGTCGAGGTTCGTTCGGAGCGTGTCCCATTCGTCGTCGGTCAACGCGATCTCCTCGTTGGTACCCATCACGCCCGTGTTGTCGGGGTCGTCGTCGTGACACAGTGTGAGGTGGGCAATCTCGTGGAAGAGGAGCCGTTCCTGTTCCCACTTGTCGTTACGATCGCAGACGACCGCCCTGTTACCGACACTGAAGCCGTTGACGTGGCCGTCGACGCCGCCACCGAACAGGTTAGCCCACGGGCTGTAGACCAGTCCACCGTACCTCTCGAACTCGTGACCGGGGATGACGAAGACCTGCACCGCAACATCTCGGACGAACGGCTCGACCTCTTCGCGGTATAGTCCAGTTCGATCCCAGAGCAACGTCTTGGCGTTCCAGCCGTACTCGCGTTCGATCCGGTCGTGGTCGTATCGGCCCGGGTAGTCGAGCCACTGCGCGTAGACACCGTGGTCGCGGAACCGCTGTTCGATGGTGCGTTTCGTTCTGTCGTCGATCGACGCCTCACCGATGTACCTGATATCGAGTAGAAGATCTCGTCGATCCGGATCAAGACCCTCGAACTGATTTTCACCAAACAGGTCGGTAAGCCTGCGGTGAAACGAATCGGAGCGTTCTTTTCTATCGGGGATCCCATCCCCATCCTCGTCGGTGAATCGGTCATCCGTCAAGTACCCACCCGCGCCGATGCCTGCTGTGACGCCGATCCCCCCACCGACCGACTGAAGTACTGCCCTGCGGCTCGTTCGAGAGTTCTCCTCGCCATCGTCCGTCAAGGGGGGCATTTCTCATCTCATCGGTTTGCATGATTATGTATGAATATACTGGCCGTTTACTGAGAATTCTCTCTCTGTGAGGTGTCTATATCATTCCGTGTCGTTGTCTGGATCATTCCGTGTCGGGTGCGACGAGTGCGTTGTTTCGGTCGAACAGGTTCGGCAGTATAACGTCAGTATTATCAAACACCGCCGGGGCATCGGCGCTTGCTCCGGTCTGTTCCCCGGGAACGACGCTCTCGCTGTCGGGGGTCCCTGTAGCCGGTGTGGCGTGCCGATCGGCGGCGTCACTTGTCGGTCTAACTGGTCGTCGTGTCGTCTGCATGTTGGCTGGCATTGGTCGGATTGCGGCGGATCGGTCGGGTACTGGACGTCGATCAGAAGGAGTGGTCGCGTACTGCTACGAACGTGAGCATCGTATCTACCACTGTGAGCTTATCCTTAATAATTGTTTATGTTATTTATCCTCCCTGACTCCGGGCACCAACGCACCTCTATACGGACCAAAACCTCATCTATACGCAGAATAAATACCACACAGTGACGACGAACGAGCCGATTTCCGTTCTGTACGTCAACGACGACCCCGAACTGCTTCGGCTGGTCAGCACACGTCTCGAACGGGAACGAGACCATCTGACGATCCACAGGGCTGAATCCGTCGAAGACGGGCTTTCGATCCTTCGAACCGACGACGTCGACTGCATTCTGAGCGACTACCACATGCCCGACCGAAACGGGCTCGATTTTCTCCGGACCGTCCGTGCGGAGGACGACGAGATCCCGTTTATACTGTTCACCGAAACGGGCGACGAATCCGTTGCGAGCGAGAGTATCAGCGCTGGCGTCACCGATTATATCATCCAGGAGACGATCGGCAACCAGTCTACTTTGCTTGCCAACAAGATCACGACCCACGTCGAGCACATCCGTGCACGTCGAGCGGCGGAGTATACGAATCGACAGCTCCGGGATATCGCCGAGACGACCGAAGATGTTCTCTGGGTGTTCTCGGCAGACTGGTCGGAGCTTCGGTTTGCCAGTTCCGCCTACGAGGAGACATTTGGCCACTCGATCGAGGAGCTTCGCGCTGATCCCCAGTCATTTCTCGCGCAGGTGGTAGAGGACGATCGGGACCGCGTGCAGCGAGCAATGCACCGGGTTTCGGATGGAGAGCCACTACAGATTGAATATCGGGTGAACTACTCCGACGATATTCGTCTGTGGGTCGAATCACGATGCCGGCCGGGATTCGACGAGAACGGCGACCTGGACTATGTTGCCGGATTTACCCGCGATATCACCGAGCAGAAATCGCACGAGAAAAGCCTCGTTCTCAAAAACGAACAGCTAGAGCAGTTCAGCTCGACGGTCGCACACGATCTGCGTAACCCCCTCAACATTGCCGATGGGAACATCGACCTCGCACGTGAGGAGTGTGACAGCCAGTATCTCGACATTGCGTCGGAGGCAGTCTCCGAGATGGCCGTGCTCATCGACGAACTGCTCGCGCTCGCAAAGGAAGGCGAGACGATCGACGAACGATCACAGGTCGGGTTCGAAGAACTCGTCCAGTCGGGGGCTCGAAACGTTGTTCTGGATGCAACACGCCTCGATATCCAGGGCAGCGCAACGCTCGAGTGTGACCCCTCACGGCTGCGCGAGGCGCTGGAGAACCTGTTACGGAACGCGACCGACCACGGGGGCGAGGGTGTGAGGGTAACGGTTGGGTTGCTCGACGACGGCGATGGATTCTACGTCGAGGACGACGGAGTCGGACTCCCCGCTGGCAAAGGGGAGGTCATCTTCGAGCGCGGACACACCGATTCACAGCACGGGAGCGGGTTCGGGCTGGCAATCGTTGACCAGATCGTCGATGCACACGGCTGGGAAATTGTGGCAACCGAAAGTTCCAGCGGCGGCGCTCGCTTCGAGATCACCGGAATCGATTCACTCTCGATCGAATCGGAGTGAGGCAGGTGATTTCGAGTTTCCGAACTATTCGTGGCGGAAACACCGAAAGACTCTCTCCGGTCGTCTTTCGAGCCGTAGGCACTCAATCACTCCGTTCAATCGTGGCGGAAACACCGCTGACCGGTCATCACCATCGCGATGTCGTGTTCGTCGGCCGCCTCGATGACGTCCTCGTCGTTGACTGACCCACCGGGCTGAATCACGGCCTCGATACCCGCATCTGCGGCTTTCTCGATCCCGTCCGGGAACGGGAAGAAGGCGTCCGAGGCCATCACTGCGCCCTCGGCGGACTTGCCTTCGGCGTCGCGCTCGGCTTTCATTGTGGCGATCTCGACGGCATCGACCCGGGAGACCTGTCCCGCACCGACGCCGACGGTCTCGGTACCGCTGGCGAAGAGGATCGCGTTCGATTTGACGTGTTTGATCGTCTGCCAGGCAAACAGCATCGAGTCGATCTGCTCGTCGGTCGGCTCGCGCTCGGTGACGATCTCCAGATCCTCGGCGGAGAGTTTCTGGTCGTCGCGCTGCTGGATCAGTCGCCCGCCAACGAGGTCCTTCTGCGTGAGCGGTTCGTGACCCTCGCCGAGTTCGCCGACGTCGAGGACACGCAGGTTCTTTTTTTCGGTCAGGACGTCGAGCGCGTCGTCGGTGTAGCCCGGCGCGACGACGACCTCCTTGAACGAGTCGACGACTTGCTCGGCAGTATCGACGTCACAGACCCGGTTCAGGGCGACGATGCCGCCGAACGCGCTTTTCGCGTCGGTCGAGAGCGCGCGCTCGTAGGCCTCCGCAAGGGAGTCCGCGGTCGCACAGCCGGCCGGGTTCGTGTGTTTGATGATCGCGCAGGCCGGCTCGTCGAACTCCTTGACGATGCCGAGTGCGGCATCCGTATCGTTGTAGTTGTTGTACGACATCGCCTTCGCGCCCTCGTTCAGCTGCGGCGCGCCGACGATACTGGCCTCCTCGCAGGTGTTGTCGACGTAGACGGCGGCGTCCTGATGAGGGTTCTCCCCGTAGCGGAGTTCGGCCGCCCGATCGGCGGTCTCGACGTGACGCCGAGGGAGCTGTTCAGCCGTATCCGAGGCTACCGTGACCTCGCCAGCGTCGAGGTTGACGTCGACGCTCCCCTCGGCGATCCAGCGCACCGCACGCGGGTAGGCGGAAAACTCGCCCTGATAGAGGATTCGCTCGGAAAGCGTCTCCTCGTCGTCGCCCTCGTAGACGGGGATCGGCTCCTGGGTGACGACCGGGCCGCCGTCGACCTCGCTCTCGACGACCTCGCCCTCGTCGTCGGTCGCGTCGGTGACAACGTGGACCGTACAGCCCGAAACGGAGACGCCCGAATCCAGCGCGTCGCCCCACGCGTCCATGCCGGGGAATGCAGGAAGCAGGGACGGGTGGACGTTCAGCGTCGTCGGCTGTACGTCGAGGAACTCGTCGGTGAGGATCCGCATGTAGCCGTCGAGACAGACGAGATCGAACTCGTGCTCGGCCAGCGCGTTGTTGATGCGCGCCTCGTGGTCCTGCCGGCTCTCGCCGTCCTCGCGTTCGACGACTTCGGTAGGAATCCCGCGTTTCTCGGCTTTTTTCACGACCGGCGCGTCGGCATCGTTGGTCAGGACGACCGCGAACTCCGCGCCGCCCGGCGCGATATCCGCGATGTGCATGAGGTTTCGGCCACGATTGCTCGCCATGCCCGCGATCCGTGTCATAGCTGAGAGAGCGAGCGCGTCGACAAAAGTAGTTGCGATACGACCGGCCAGAGTATCCATATACATGTATATATTTCGCCTGTATCCTCCGATGTTAGACCTGATCTGTTCACATCTGTGGCTCTCCGTTCCGACACGCTTTTGCTCTCGGCCGGGCCAGCATTTCGCATGACAGAATCCCTGTACGCCGTCTCGCCGCTCGACGGTCGCTACGCCGGTCGCACCGCACCGCTGTCACCCTATGCCAGCGAAGCAGGCCTGATGCGAGCGCGCGTCCGCGTCGAAGTCGAGTATCTCATTGCGCTCGCCGACACAGAGGGGATCGATCTCCAGCTTGGCACACAAGAACGCCAGCAGCTCCGGTCGCTGTATAAGACGTTCAGTGAAGAAGATGCAAACATCATCAAGAAGCTCGAAACCGAAGGCTACGCCGGGTTCGACGCGACGAACCACGACGTCAAAGCCGTCGAGTACTTTATTCGTCACGAACTCTCCGAGGACATTGCACACATCTCACCGTGGATCCACTTCGGGCTGACGAGCGAAGACGTCAACAACGTCGCCCACCGACTGCTCGTCCGCGACGCGATGGAGGAGGTCGTGCTCCCCGAACTGCTGAGCGCGCGTAACGATCTCACGAAACTCGCCCGGGAGTACCGGGACCTCCCGATGCTGGCCCGGACCCACGGCCAGCCCGCGACGCCGACGACCTTCGGCAAGGAGATGGCCGTCTACGCTGCCCGACTCGGCCGCGCTATCTCGGAGGTGCAGCGAGCGACCGAGAACCTCGCCGGAAAGCTCGGCGGGGCAAGCGGCACCTACGCAGCTCACGTCGCGGCCTACCCCGATATCGACTGGCGTGGGGTCGCCGAGCGCTTTGTCACCGGACTGGATCTGGAGTACGTCTCGCCGACGACGCAGGTCAACCCCTGTGACGATCTCGCCACGCTCTTCGACGCGCTTCGCCGAGCGAACTCCATCATCCTCGATCTGGATCACGACATGTGGCTCTACATCTCCGATCGCTATCTCGGACAGGAGACGACCGAGGGTGAAACCGGCTCCTCGACGATGCCCCACAAGGTCAACCCGATCGACTTCGAGAACAGTGAGGGGAACCTCTCGAAGGCGAACTCCGATCTCCAGTTTCTCGCCGACTACATCACGACTTCGCGGCTCCAGCGCGATCTCTCCGATTCGACCGTCAAGCGCAACATCGGCGGCGCGCTCGCCCACTGTCTGATCGGCTACACCAAGCTCCAGACCGGCCTCGACAAGGTCGCCCCCAACGAGCAGGTCATGCGCGATGAGCTCCGGAACACGCCCGAAATCATCGGCGAGGCCGTCCAGACGATCCTGCGGCGTGAGGGCCACGAGGACGCCTACGAACAGGTCAAAGCCCTCACCCGCGGCGAACGTGTGACGATCGAGGACTTCCGCGCGCTGTTCGAGGAGCTCGATATCGACGACGACGTCGAGGCCGAGCTGAAGGCGCTCTCGCCGGAAACCTACGTCGGGATCGCTGATCGACTCGTCGACGACGTCGAGTAAGCGAGCCGTCGTCCGGACTGCTCACTCCATCTCGTATCTAATATCGACGGACGCACTTACCGTCACGTCGTCCGGTTCGAGCGTGGTTTCGGGTGCCGTATCTGCGGCGTCGTCGTCTTCCGCAACGTCGTACTCCTCGTGGACCGGGCTGACGTCGCCGCCTGACGTGTCGACGTGTTTCGCCTCCACCACCGTGGCGTCGACCTGATCGGCGATGAACTCGGCCTCCGCGTCGGCGTCCTCGATTGCTTCTTCTAGCGCGCCCTGTCGTAGCTCCTCTTGCTTTTCCTCCGAGAGCGTGAACTCGATCCGGCCGACCGTATCCGCTCCCGCGTCGACCGCCGTGTCGACCACGTCCCCCGCGTCGTCGACCGCGTGGACCTCGACGCGATAGGCGTGAGTGCCGACGTAGTAGACGTACGGTTCGACCTCCTCCTCGGAGTCCGGTTCGACGCCGTCCTCGCGCATCTGCTCGTGGTCGATCTGGTCGCGGATCCGGAACTGATCGGTCGTAATCTCCTCTTCGTCGATCCCGTATGCCACGAGCGCGTCGTAGAGAGCGTCGCCGCGCTCGGCGAGGTCGTCCCGGACGGCCTCGGCGTCGTCACCAGTAGATTCGACTCCGACCTGCAAGACTGCAAGGTCGGGGTCGGCATGTACCTCACCGGATTCCGAGACCGTGATCGTTCGCTCGGAGCTGTCGGTGTCGTCGCCGGGTTCTTCCTCGGCATCGGAGCCGCCGAGGCAGCCGGCAAGCGCGGTCGATGCCACTGCACCGCTCGCGAGCAGTAGTTTGCGTCGTTGCATACGCGTAGCGAGAACTGGTAGCACAGTTAAACTGCCGTAGGCTCAAACGCTGATTGTAGTCTTCTCGTCGGCTTACTCGCCGAGAAGCGACTCGACCGTCTCAGTGACTGCATCGCTCGCCGCGTGAACCTCCTCCAGCGAGACGTACTCGCGCTCGGAGTGTGCTACTGCTCCGTCCTCGTCGGCAAGCACGCCGGGACCGAACACCACAGTCGGGGCGTCGCGGGCGAAGTACGATGCCTCGGTGGCAGCGCCGAACGCCCGGACCTCGCCGCCACTCGCCGCTCGAAGCCGCTCGACGAGCGGGGCTTCCTCGTCGGTGACAAAGGGATCGGGAAACGGCGTGTCGGGTCGGATCAACTCGACCCTGGCTGTGATCGGCTCGGTGAGGTGGTGATCGAGGTGGGTCTGTAGCCCGGCCGCGAACGTCTCGCTGGTCTCGGGTGGCACGTTCCGACGGTCGAACGTGATCGTTACCCGGTCGGGCACGCGGTTCGGCGCGTTGCCGCCAGCGAGTACCGTGGGCGTCAGTTTCGGCTCGCCGAGCACCGGATCATCGTCCGGCCCCTCGGCCTCGTCGTAGGTCTCCAGTGCCCGGAGTACCGTCGCAACGGCGTGGATCGGGTTTCGTGATCGGTCGACATCTGCGGCGTGTCCGCTCTCCCCCTCGATCAGTATCCGACCCTCGCACTGGCCACGCGCGCCGATACAGACGTCGAGGCCCGTCGGCTCGCCAACGATGTAGGCGTCCGCGTCGAGGCGCTCGCTCAGCGCCTTCGCGCCCGTTTGCGTGGTCTCCTCGTCCGGTGTAATCGCCAGCGTGAGTCGCCCACCGTCGACCTTCACCTCTAGAAAGGCGGCGAGCAGGGCTGCGAGTGGGCCTTTCGCGTCGCAGGCGCCGCGCCCGTGGACGATGTCCCCGTCCCGGTCGTAGGGCAGGTGTGGTGGGACGGTGTCCATGTGAGTGTTCAGGACGATGTGTGGGCCAGCGTCGGCTCCTCGCGTCGCGACGACGTTTCCAAGGTCGTCTACTTCGGGCTCGTGGCCCGCGACACGGAGCTGTTCGACAAGCAACTCACGCATCTCGGCGACGGACTCGTGGGAGGGCGTCTGTACTGCGTCGGCGTGGAACCGTTCGATGTCGAAGCTCATTCGCTTTCCCGAACCTCCTTCCAGTTGACGACGACGGTCCCGATCGCGAACGCGTCCCTGCTGTCCTCGTCGCGGCGGATGCGCAGCGTGTTCTCGCCGGCCTGTAGCGGCATCTCTGCGGGACTATCCATCCAGTACTGCCACCCGCTGCCCGGTGGGATGTCGAACCCGCCGAGGGCCTCGCCGTTAAGGACGATCTCGTGGCCGAAGGCTCCGACGTCGTAAGCCTGTAGCTCGACGTACACGTCGGTCACGTCCTCCACTGGGACGGAAAACTCGTATTCCGACGTCCGGTTGCCGCCGAACGTCGCCCACGAAAGATCGAGACTCCCCTCGTCGGGGCCGAGATACTCGTTGATGGAACAGAGCGCGTAGTTCGCCCGGTAGTCAGTCATGTTCCACGGTTGGCACCGCGGTCAAAAGCAGCTTGCGTTCGTTACTGCTCGACGCGGGTCACGTCGTCCAGCGTCTCACGGCGGCGAGCAACGCGGACCTCACCATCTTCGAGTGCGATCTCGGGCGGACGTGGCTGGGAGTGGAACTGGCTCGCGAGTTCGTACCCATAGGAGCCAGCGTTCCCGATGGCGAGCACGTCGTCGCGCTCGGGTCGCGCGATGGGTCGGTCGTGGGCAAAGACGTCCGCGCTGGTACAGACGGGACCGCCGACGGTCACCTCGTGAGGATCTCGCTCGGGCGCGGAGACGTTGTACATCGGGTGATACGAGCCGAACATCGCCGGGCGAACCAGCGTTGCGAGGCTGGCGTCGACGCCGACCACTGTGGTATCGGGCGCTTCCTTGATCGTGTTTACAGTGGTGAGGATCAGCCCGGCGTCCGCGACGATGTAGCGGCCCGGTTCGAGTTTGAGCGTCGCATCGAGCTCGCCGACCGCATCGCGGACCATCTCGCTGGCGACGTCCAGATCGAGCGGCGGTTCCTCCTCGCGATAGGGGACGCCGTAGCCCCCCCCGACATCGACGAACTCCAGCTCGTCGTCGCCAACCCGTCGCGCCATCTCGCCGACGCGCTCGATGGCTTTGCAGTGGTCTTCGAGGCCGTCGGTCAGAACACCACTGCCCGCGTGGGCGTGCAGGCCGACAAGATCAAACTCCTCTCGAACGCGGTCTGCGACCTCGGGGACCTGCTCGTAGGGGATACCGAACTTCGCGTCAGCGCCCGTGGCGACCTTCTCGTGGTGGCCGGTCCCGATGCCGGGATTGATCCGGATGGCGACCCGTCCGTCGTAGCCCCGCTCGGCCAGCCGATCGAGCGTGTCTCTTGCGCCGATCGTAATCGTGAGCCCCGGTGCGTCCTCGGCGAGGTCGACGGCGTAATCGAGGTCGTGGTCCGGCGGGTTGACCGCAGTGTACTGGAGCGTGTTCGGATCAGCGCCCGCCTCGATCGAGCGCTGGAGTTCGCCCCACGCGGCGCACTCGATGTCCGCACCGACCTCCAGTAAGGCTTCGAGGACGGCGCTCCCGGTGTGAGCTTTCGCCGCGTACATCACGTGGGCGCCGGGAAACGCCGCCGAAAAGCGGGCGTAGTTTTGCTTTACGCGATCCAGATCCATCACGTACTGGGGTGTTCCGTGTTCGGTCGCGAGCCGTGTGAGCAGATCGGCGTCCCAGTCGGCCAGCCGCCGGATCGGCGGCGAGTCGGCATGGTCGGTCATTACCCGTCAGTTGGCCGTCGCGGCCCTGAATGTTCTGGTTCGGCGGCCCCGATCCTTCGCGTCTCACCGAGGGAGAATCACCAGTAACGCTAAGTGGGAATACAGCCCGCCTTTCCGACAGTGCCAGTCGATCCGATCGTTACTGGATTGATCCTCGCGGAAGTCGTGAACGTCCCGATAGTTGGGGAGGTCGATCTCGAAGAGCACTCGGTCGTGCTTTCGACGATCCTCATTGCGCTCGTCGACGGTTTTAACCCCTGCTCGCTGTGGGTGCTGGTCGTTCTGATCGGTCTCGTTAGCCACTCCGGCAGGAGCAAGGTAGTCCTCGTCGGGACGACGTTTCTCCTCGTCACTGCTGGGATCTACGGACTGTTTATCGCCGGGCTGCTCAGTGCGTTTCACTACGTTGCCCATCTGGACGTTATTCGGTACGTCGTCGCGACGGTTGCCTTCGCGTTTGCCGTGGTGAGCCTCAAAGAGTACATCGCGTTCGGGCGGGGGGTCTCGCTGACGATTCCCGATCGCGTGAAACCACGGATCGTCGCCCGTACGCGGGAACTGATCCGGAGCGACGGGACGATAACCACTGTCGTGTTCACTGCGCTGTTTGCGGGGGGCGTTGCGCTGATCGAACTGCCCTGTACAGCAGGGTTCCCACTCATCTGGTCCAGCCTCGTCGTCGAAGCGAACGTGAGTGGCGTGTCGTACGTCGGACTCCTGTCGACCTACGTACTCACGTATCTCTCCCTGGAGCTTCTGGTGTTTCTCGCCGCAGTTACGACCATGCGTCGTGTCGAATACGGCGAATCCCGTGGACGCGTTCTCAAACTGTTTGCAGGAGTCATGATGCTGTTTCTCGGTGGCAGCATTCTCGTCTATCCTGACATTCTGGAGAGTGTGAGCATGACCCTCTCAGTCGTCCTCCTATCGGTGCTACTGACAGTGGTAATCGTCGTCATCGATGGATCCGTAGTCGACATATCGGGTTGATGATAGCGACGTGGGCACGCCTGCGACTGACGGTCGCATCCGGAATCGATTGGTCGACGCCGAAATCGATTTATGAGCTATGTTCGAAGCCGAGTGTATGACCAGTCTACGATCGCGGCGAGCAGTGTTACGGCTGTGTGGAACGGTAGGTCTGGGGGCAGGTCTCGCTGGCTGTCTCGGAGACGGTGGCGAGACGCCCGAGCAGGCGGTAACCTCGCCCGAAAGTGCGGATGCCGCGGTGGTCGTGTACTGGTTCTGGGGGGACGGCTGCCCCGTCTGTGACGATCAGAAGGGGTTTATCGACGAGATTGCTGCGACCTCCGAAACGGATGTCGTTGCGCTGGAGGTGTACAACGATGCCGAAAACAGAGAGCTGTTTAACGACGTCATCGACGAGCACAACATCCAGCGGGAGGCCGTCCCGACGACGGTGATCGGGAGTGAGCACTGGATCGGGGACTCATCAGATATCAGGGACGCTATCCGGGCCAAGCTATCGGACTGTCGGGAGGAGTCGGGCTGTCAGCCACCTGCTGTCGTGTGATGGGGGCGGTCAGTCCAGGGGTCACCCGAAACTTTCGACCGCTGCAGCATCGAAGTCCCCCCCGGCATCGGTGACCGCGTCCCGGGCCGCCTCGACGAACGACTGGAAGCCGAACACGTACAGCTGCCCCTCGTCGACGACCGACGCGACGGCAGCGGCGAACGCCTCCGTCCCCTCACCGATGATCGTGACGTCCGCACCGGCCTCGACCAGCGCGTCCAGACGCTGCTCGTGGGCTGGTACGTCGTCCTGATACACGATCGCTGCGTCGTTGCCCGTCTCAACGGCTGCCTCGGCGATCCCGACAGCAGGTCCGACACCAGGACCCCCAGCGAGTACAACGACATCCCCGTCCTCGTATGCGACACTCCCGAAGGGCCCCTCAATCCGCAACGTGTCGCCCACTTCTCGATCGGCCAGCCACGGTGAGAGATCCCCCTCGGGGTCGACTCCGACGGTGATCTCGAAGGTCTCCTCGACATCGGGCGACGAGAGCGTGTAGTAGCGAGCGATCTCCTCGCCGTCGACGGTACCGTAGAGCCTGACAAACTGACCGGGCTTCGCGTCGAAGTCGGTGGGCGTTTCGAGTTCCAGAGCGATCGTCTCCGGTCCGACAGTGGTGACTGCACGAACCGCGACCTCGATCTCGTCCATGGGTAAACTACGGTGCTCGGGTCCTAATGGGTTGTGTTTGAAGCATTGTTGCGGTCCGTTCTCGCAACACGGAGCTGGCCAGAGACCGATTCCACATAAATTATTGGGTAGGTGTTTCAGAAGGCTTTTGCCGTGTCGCAGACAACTCGGGTCTCAATACATGCCATCAGATCTGAACTGGGCGATCGGCGGAGAAGCCGGTGATGGGATCGACTCTACCGGGAAAATCTTCGCTCAGGCGCTGTCGCGCGCTGGCCGTCACGTCTTTACGTCGAAGGACTTCGCGTCCCGTATTCGCGGGGGATACACGGCCTACAAGATTCGAACGTCGACGGAGAAGGTCCAGAGCGTCGTCGACCGGTTAGATCTGCTGGTGGCACTGACACAGCGAACGATCGACGAGAACCTCGACGAACTCCACGAGGAGAGCGTCATCATTTACGACGGCGAGCGCTCGTGGGAGGCGGAGATCCCCGACGAGATCACCGGTGTGAGCGTCCCCCTCAAATCGCTTGCCGAGGACGCTGGCGGAGCAATTATGGCGAACACCGTCGCGCTCGGTGCGGCCTGTGAGATCGCCTCGTTCCCAATCGAGAACCTCGACGAGTCCCTCGAAAAACGCTTCGGCGACAAGGGCTCGAAGATCGTCGAAAACAACAAGGACGCAGCTCGTCTGGGGCGGGATCACGTCCGGGAGAACTACGGCGAGTTCGACTACGAGCTGGAGACGACCGACAACGACTACGTCCTGCTCAACGGCGACGAGGCGATCGGTATGGGTGCGATCGCTGCCGGCTGTCGGTTCTACGCTGGCTACCCCATTACCCCCGCGACGGACGTGATGCACTATCTGATCGGCCGAATCGAGCAGTATGGCGGCCACGTCATTCAGGCCGAAGACGAGCTGTCGGCGATCAACATGGCACTTGGGGCGGCCCGCGCTGGTGCCCGGTCGATGACGGCGACGTCCGGGCCGGGTATCGACCTGATGGCCGAGACTTTCGGCCTCGCCGCGACCAGCGAAACACCGCTGGTGATCTGTGACGTGATGCGGTCGGGCCCCTCGACTGGGATGCCGACCAAACAGGAGCAGGGCGACCTGAACATGACGCTGTACGGCGGGCACGGCGAGGTACCGCGTTTCGTCGTCGCGCCGACGACGATCTCCGAGTGTTTCCACAAAACGGTTGAGGCGTTCAACCTCGCCGAAAAGTACCAGCTTCCGGTCTATCTCGTCTCGGACCTCGCGCTTGCAGTCACCGAGGAGACGTTTGATCCGATGGAGTTCGACATGGACGAGGTCGAGGTCGAGCGCGGCAAGGTCGTCGACGACGAAACCGTCGACGAGTGGCTCGATGAGGAGGGCCGGTTCCGCGCGCACGCCGACACCGAGGACGGAATTAGCCCCCGTTCGCTCCCGGGGACGGCCGACGGCGCGCATATGTCGACCGGTCTCGAACACGACGAACTCGGTCGCCGAACCGAGAGTACAGACATGCGCGTCAAGCAGGTCGACAAACGGCAGCGGAAAGTCGAGACCGCACGGGAACGCGAGACGTTCGATTACCGCGAGTTCGGCGACCCAGCGGCAGAGACGCTCGTCATCTCGTGGGGCTCGAACGAGGGTGCGCTCGTCGAGGCGCTCGATATTCTGGAGAACGAGGGCATCGACGTCCGCGTGCTCTCGGTGCCGTATATCTTCCCGCGGCCGGACCTCACGGAGGAGGTCGAAGCGGCCGAGGACGTCATCGTGGTCGAGTGTAACAAAACCGGGCAGTTCGCCGATCTGATCGAACACGACGTCCTGACGAGAGTACAGCGGATCAACAAGTACACTGGCGTGCGATTCAAGGCCGACGAGCTGGCCGAGGAGATCAAGGGGGCGCTCGCCGCCGATACGGAGGTGACAGCATGAGTTCCGACGTTCGATTCACAGACTTCAAATCCGACAAGCAGCCGACCTGGTGTCCCGGATGTGGGGACTTCGGCACGATGAACGGCATGATGAAAGCCCTGGCCAACACCGGCAACGACCCGGACAACACGTTCGTGGTCGCCGGGATCGGCTGTTCCGGCAAGATCGGGACGTACATGCACAGCTATGCGCTGCACGGCGTCCACGGCCGCGCACTGCCGGTCGGCACCGGCGTCAAGATCGCCAACCCAGACCTCGAAGTGATGGTCGCTGGCGGCGACGGCGACGGCTACTCGATCGGTGCCGGTCACTTCGTCCACGCAGTCCGACGGAACGTCGACATGACCTACGTCGTGATGGACAACCGCATCTACGGGCTGACCAAGGGACAGGCCTCGCCGACGAGTCGAGAGGACTTCGAGACCTCGACCACGCCGGATGGCTCGAAACAGCCTCCGGTCAACCCCCTTGCTCTGGCGCTGGCCTCGGGTGCATCCTTCATCGCCCAGTCGTTCAGTTCCGACGCCCTGCGTCACGCCGAGATCGTCCAGAAAGCCGTCGAACACGACGGCTTCGGCTTCGTCAACGTCTTCAGCCCCTGCGTGACGTTCAACGACGTCGACACCTACGATTACTTCCGCGACTCGCTGGTCGACGTCGCCGATGACGACGACTACGATCCCACGGATCGCGAGCAGGCCAAAGACGCGATCACGGACGCCGACAAGGAGTACATGGGCGTGCTCTATCAGGACGAAAACTCGGTACCGTACAACGAGCGCCACGGCGTCGAGGCGAACAAGGCCGACATTCCCGACGGCGCGCCCGAGGGCGCGATGGACCTGGTTCGGGAGTTTTACTGAGTCGGCTGCTTTCGTTCCTGTAACTCCTTGCGGTATTGACGATCCGTCACTGTCTCCCCGAACAGGTCCGTCTCACGAGTGTCGACGGCCTCGTAGCCCCGGGCCCGGTAGAACGATTGGCCGATATCGTTGTCCGCGAGGGCGTATAGCTGGATCACGTTGTAGCCGTGAGTCGCCCACCGCGTCTCGAACTCCGAGAGCAGCGTGGTCCCGATCCCCTCGCCCCAGTGATCCGGCAGGACGTATATCGATCCGAGACCGACGACCGCGTCGTCGACCGCAGCGCCGCTGGCGTAGCCGACCACAGTATCGCCCTGCACGGCGACGAGGTACGTCACGTCGTCGTCCGCGATACGTTCGCGGGTCAGCGACGGGTCGTACCACTCCGCCAGCGCCGCCTCGATGGTCGCGTCGTCGAGCACCTCGTTGTAGGCGGTCGTCCAGCCCTGCTCGGCGACGCGGGTGATTCCCTCGACATCGGCGGGAACGGCATCGCGAATCGTCACAGCAGCCATATCGGGCAACTCACACTCCACTGGCAAAACCATGGGGGCAGCACACGAACGTTCAAACGATTCTGTCCCATAGCGAGGCCCATGGACGGCGACGCCTTTCGAGACCGACTCGAACGGGAGCACGCCGAGAAGCTGGACGCACTCGACTCGCCGGAACTGCTCGTCGCGCTCGCGGAGGGCAACCCGACGCCACCCCCGCTACTCGAAGCGGCGGCCAACAGCGAACACGCCGCCCAGCGAACGTTCGAGCAGTGGGCCGAGACCGAGCAGGACGCCGCTGCACGCGATGCCTTCGAGGATAGCGCCCAGCAGGAGCAACGCCACTACCAGCTAGTTGCGACCGAGCTCCCGCCGGGCTACGAGCCCGCCGATGGCGGCCCGCTACATGCGTATCTCCGCGGGCGAGAGGAGACGATTCAGCGGGTCGCCACAGGGATGGTCGGCCGGTCGCTCGTTAGCCTGCGGACTCACGCCCGGTTGATCGAGTACTTCGAGGGCGAGCGAGCGGCGCTGTTCGTCGAGCTACGGGACGAAACCGAAGCGACCCTTCACACTGGCGTCTCCCTGCTGGATACGCTCTGTACTGGTGAGGGCTGGGACCGCGCCGAGATGGCAGCAAGCTACGTGATTCGGGTCGCCCACGAGGACTACGTCGACTCGCTCGCGGCGACCGAGGGAGAAGAGTCGAGCGAGAGCTAACCGGCAGTCCGGGCGCGTCTCACCGGTCTCGGGTGTGCATTGAATACGCACGCGAGGGCACTGCTGATAGTGATGTCTCCCAAAGTGGGTTGTATGCCCCCGGAACTTACGCGGCGCCGTGCCCTCGCCGCCGGTGCGGTCGCCGCCCTCGCTGGCTGTCTGGACCGGCAAGACGGCGGCCTCGGCTCCGCGGACGACGTTTCCGAGCCGGACAGTCGGGATGAGGACCCACCCGAGGACCCCCCGACAACCGAGCCGCCTATCGAGATGGCTCACTCGACGGCCGCGCTGCGTCAGGAGGTAGCCAATGGGGGCGTCCCACAGGACGGTATCCCGTCGATCGACGAGCCCGTCTACACGGACGCGGGAAGCGATGAGACGCCGGCGGACGAAGATATCGTCTTCGGCGTGGAGCTGAACGGAGAGACCGCAGCGTACCCTCGAAAGATACTCGTCTATCACGAGATCGTCAATACGGAGATCGGCGGCGAACCCGTCAGCGTCACCTACTGTCCGCTGACCGGGACTGCACAGGGGTTCTACCGCGGCGGGACGGAGTTTGGCGTCTCCGGGCAACTGGTCAACAGCAACCTCATCATGTACGACCGGGAGGCCGAAAGCTGGTGGCCACAGGTCCCGGCAGTCGCGATCGACGGTCCCCACGATGGTCGTTCATTACAGGAGTTTCCGGTCGTCTGGACGACCTGGGAACTGTGGCGCGATCACCATCCGGAGACACAGGTGCTCACCGATGACACTGGCTACGTCCGGGATTATGGCAACGACCCGTACTCCGGCAGTTACAATCCGACAACTGGCTACTACGATGACGGCGGCCCCATGTTCGCGCCAGTCGTGAGCGACGATCGTCACCAGGCGAAGACGATATTCATCTGCGCGCGAACGCCCGACGGCCCGCTGGCAATCCGAAAAGAGCTCCTGCGCGAGCAGGAGCTCATCGACCTTTCCGTCGGGGACGGATCGTACCTCGGCGTCTACGACCCACGGCTTGATACCGGCTACGTCTACGAGAACCCCGACGAACGGACCTTCGAGTACACGGACGGCGAACTCCGCGGGGACGGCACTGTCCACGCTCCCGACGAACTCCCGCTAGATCGGTCCCTCCGACTCGACGCGATGTGGTTCGCGTGGACCGGCATCTACCCGGGGACGGAGGTCTACGACTAGTGGCTCTCCAGCGGCTCTCGATGACCGCAGGGGCGATCCGGGCCGCACTCACCCGGCCGCGCTCATTGGTGGTCACCCTCGCCGTCAGCGTGGTGTATCTGTTCGGGTACCTGTACGCGATCGGTGATCTGTCGATCAGGCACGGTGTCGGCGTCGGTATCGACGTGCCGGTAGAGGAGCCGCTCACCCACATGCTCACGCGGACTGGACCGGCCTCGTTCGAGGCCATCGCATTCGTCGATCTGGAGCCGTTCCGACTGCTGTTCTCGCCGCTGAACACGCTACTCGGTATCGGTCTCGCCACACTGGTCGGTGTCAACATCGCGCTCAGCTATCTGGTGATCACACAGCCTCGTTCCTGTGGGATCGGCGCGGGATCCGGCGTGCTCGCTTCGATCCCCGCCCTGCTCTCGGGGAGCGCTTGCTGTGCGCCGGTCGTACTGATCGTTCTCGGAATTCAGGCCAGCGGGCTGTTGCTCACGGCGATGACGTGGCTGTTACCGATCGGGATCGTCTTGCTGGTTGGGTCGCTCGTCTATCTCGGCGGGAAGATCGATCCGACCCTCTAGCACAGTGGGGTGAACGGAAAGCCTACCCGTGCTTGGGGTCAGTCACTACGTTCGGTGGGCCGTGGCAGTCGAAGGGTGATACCGTTGCCAGTCTCCGTCCGCTCGAACGTGATTCGCCCGCCGGAGAGATCAACCGCCCAGTAGACCAGCCAGAGACCGAGCCCGGTGTTGTGATAGACCTCAGTCATCTCTTTTTCGCCCGTCAGGACACGGTACTCCTCGTCGGGGATCGGCGGACAGGTGTCGACAAATTGAACCACGACGTGTTCTTCCTCAACACTAATCTCGACGTCGACAGCCGGGTGCTCTGTCACGTCGTGTTTCAGTGCATTCTCCAGTAGTTCGATGAAGGCGGCTTTCAACTCGGACAGCCCCTGCACCTCGGCAGCATGTGGGGCAGCTACCCGGACGGTCGCATCCGGGTACTCCGCGGACACGACGCTCACAGCCTGCTCGATGGCGTCAACAACGTCGACCCTTTTCGGCCGCTGAATCCCTGTCAGGAGGTCGATGATGGTTCGTTGCTTCTCCGCGCTCGCAAGCAGGTCGTTACCGAACTGGCGGATGATCTTCGCACGACCCGCCATCTCCTCGTCACCCTCCCGCTCGATCAGATCGGCGTTTCCGAGAATGACCGACAGATCGTTCCGAAGGTTGTGGCGCAACAGGTTGTCCATGACGGCGAGCTGTCGTTCCCGTCGATGACGGTCCGTGATATCACGAGTGAACCCGACGATTCGACGGACCGCGCCGTCCTCGACGACCGGTTCGCCCTGTACCCAGACGTAGGTGTCGTAATTGTGTTCTGGATTCACTCGGTGTTCGAAGCTAACCGATTCGCCCGCTGATAGTCGCTCCATCGCATCCTCTACACAGGGCACGTCGTCGGGATGGATCGTATCGAGGAAGGCCAGTGGGTCCTCTCGTATCCGTTCGATTGGCTGGCCGTAGGTCTCCTCGTAGGCTGGCGAGACGAACAGGAGCTCCGTCCAGTCCTCCGAGAACATCCAGACAGGATCGCTGATCGTGTTGGCGATCTCCCGTAAGCGGCTCTCGGCCGTCTCGCGCTTGTGCTCCGCCTGAACCTTAGCCGTAACGTCGCGAGAACTCACAACGTAGCCGCCCAGACTATCGTCCGTGACGTTCGAGAAGCGACTCTCCATCCAGATCCACGAGTCGTCTGCCGACCGAAACCGATACCGAACAGTCTCGGTAGTTGGGTCTTCGCTCGTAATGACCCGCTCGAAACACGCCCGTGCCGCCTTCCGATCGTCGGAATGGATATACTCGAACGCGTCCTCGCCGACCAGAGACTCCGGATCGTAGCCGAGTAACTGTTTTGCCGCATCGTTGATGTAGCCGAACTCCCCGGACTCGTCGACGAGCGCGACCTTGTCCTGCGTGTACGCGAGAAGCGATTGACCGGACAGATCCAGCGACCGGGGCATACTACCACATTGCCGTGGGGGCTGTATAAGAGTGGTGCCGGACTGACTGTTTCGACGGTCAGGTCCCTTTGCGATCAATACTTCAAAACTTGTACTGTATTACTTCGCTTTCTGTAGTGAAACACTTCGAAAGCTGTAGTTAAGAAGTCGTCTCAGTTTCTGCTGCTTCGTGACCAATCCCTGCACGTCAAAGAGTGGCTATCTCGACTTCGGCTTACGCTTCGTCGAACAGTTCCTCCCCGTCGACCATCTTCTCCTCGACGACGTCCATGTCGAGGGTGACACCCAGACCCGGCTTTTCGGGAATCTCGATGTAGCCGTCCTCGATGACATCCTCCTCGACGAGATCCTCCCACCAGCCGAGTTCGTAGGAGTGGTACTCGACGGCCAGCGAGTTCGGGATCGCCGCACCGACGTGGGCGCTCGCCATCGTCGCGACGGGCGAGGCGACGTTGTGCATCGCCACCGGCATGTAGTACATGTCGGCCTTGTCGGCGATTTTTACAGTTTCACGCATCCCGCCGACCTTCGGCATATCCGGGGCGATCATGTCGACGGCCTGTTCCTCGATGAGTCGGCGCTGGCCGTGTTTACGGTAGACGTTCTCCCCGGCGGTGATCGGCGTCGAAGTCGACTGCGTGACCTCGCGCTGGACGTCGTGGTTCTCCGGCGGGACTGGGTCTTCGAGCCACCAGACGTCGTACGGTTCGAGCGCTTTGGCGAGGCGCTTCGCGCTCCCGCCCGAGAACGTCCAGTGACAGTCGAACGCGACGTCCGCACGCGATCCGACGCGCTCGGTGACGGCCTCGACGATGCTGACCTTGTGGTCGATTTCGGGCTCGCGAAGGTGACGGTTCGCCCGGTCTTTCTCGTGGCCCGACGGGACGTCGAGATCGAACTTCAGGGCGTCGTAGCCGAGTTCCTCGACGACGCGTTCGGCTTCGTCGGCACAGGCGATCGGGTCGGCCTCCTCCTCGGTGTGGCAGTCACAGTAGACACGCATCTCGTCGCGGTACTTGCCGCCCAAAAGCTGGTACGCTGGGAGTTCGAGAATCTTCCCTGCGAGGTCGTGCAGCGCGACCTCGATGCCGGAGATGGCGGTGACTGTGACGCCGCCGATCGATCCCTCGCCGGACATCTTCTGGGTGAGATGTTCCGTGAGCCGATCGATATCTAGCGGGTTCTCCCCCTGCAGGAACGGGGTCATCCGCTCGATCAGTTCCGGTGTACCAGCACCCCAGTAAGCCTCGCCGGTGCCGACGATCCCGGCGTCAGTGTAGATTCGGACGAGGGTCCACGGGAAGTTGCCATCGACCATCGTCGTCTGGATATCGGTAATCTCGACGTCGCGACCGCCGCCTCGTTCATTCGTCACTCCCATCGTTTCAGAAGAGAGATCGCGCATCGTGTACTCCGCATTCGGATCGTGCAGGTCGCCGTAATTGACACCCATGCTCCGTGCTTTACTAAGCATACAGTAAAACCTTGAGATATGCCCGCGAGCACGTTCGGTTCGAACACGTCTCGACCACCCTTGTATCTCTCTGGAGCTTGTGCCCCGAGTGGCCGAATACCCCGTACCGAACGCGCTTTACGTTTCGACACGCTGGATTCGAGTATGGATTACGAAGACAGTCTGGATCGGGCCATCGAGGAGACGCCCGATATCGGCGGCAGCGACGAGCGGCTCTCGATTCCCGACGCGACGGCGCAGAAAGACGGTGCATTCACGCGGTTTACGAACCTCTCCGACATCGCGGACACGCTCTCCCGGGACCCAGAACACCTCCACCGGTTCGTCCAGCGCGAGCTCGGTACCAGCGGAACCTTCGAGGAAGGACGTGGTCGATACAACGGCAGCTTCTCCGACGGCGACTTCGACGCCGCGGTCGCAAAGTATACCGACGAGTACGTCACCTGTACCGAGTGTGGACTGCCGGACACCCGACTCGTGCGCGAGGACCGGACGCCGATGCTTCGCTGTGACGCCTGTGGTGCGTTCCGGCCGGTCTCGAAACGCTCCAGTACGAGCAGCAACGTCTCGACGGCCGCCGTCGAGGAGGGCAAGACCTACCAGGTCAAGATCACCGGAACAGGGCGGAAAGGCGACGGTGTGGCCGAAAAAGGCAAGTACACGATCTTCGTCCCCGGCGCGGAGGAAGGGGACGTGGTCGAGGTCTATATCAAAAACATCAGCGGAACGCTCGCGTTCTCACGGCTAGCGAACTAGGTTCGAAAGGGGGAGAGGTTTCACGGGTCAACGACCCGCAAAACCGCGTGGGGAACGGTCAGCATACGGAGCGTGGCCGCATCGTGTGACGGGACCGTAACGACCACACGCTATCCTGCCCATCCAATATACTAAAGCTTGCGGCCTCTCCCTGTCACGATACTCGTCGAATGCTGGGTGTTTAATTACCCTTCCGGTACCTGCAATCCGCCGAGTTCGTCGAGCGCGAGGAACTCCTCGATCAACGCTGCAGCACGGTCGTAACTGGTCTGCTCGGAGGGGTCGTCTGCGGCCCGGTCGATCCCTGCCGCGTCGAAGACCGAGTCGATGAACACGTCCCGCACGTTCTGATTCTCGAAGAGTCCGTGGAGATAGGTTCCCAGAACGCTCTCGGTTGCCGCCCCAGCTTCGGGAAACGGCCGCTCGACAGCGTCCGTGAGCGTCGTTTCCCCCATGTGGATCTCGTACCCTGACACCGGACCGCTCGCTCCGTCGAGGGGACCGACGCCGATGAGTTCCCCGGTAGCCTGTTCGAGGCGTTTTTCTGTAGAAAACTCGGTTTCAACGGGAAGGATACCAAGCCCCTCGACTGTCGTTCGCTCGCCCGTCCCCTCGATATCCGCGTTCGTGATCCGCTCGCCCAGTAACTGGTAGCCGCCACAGAGCCCGACGATCGGGCCCTCAAAACGCCGGATTTCCTCGTCGAAGCCCGCATCCCGCAGCGCGAGCAGGTCGTCGACGGTGTTTTTCGTCCCCGGAAGTACCAGCGCGTCGGCGTCGCCGTAGGCTGCATCGAGCGGTCGGTACGATACCCGGACGCCGGACTCGCGTTCGAGCGGCTCCAGGTCGGTGAAGTTCGAGATCCGTGGCAGCCGCGGGACGGCGATCGTCACCGCGCGGTCGTCCGGGACGCCGTCCCCGGTACCACGCAGGGAGTGCTCGCCAACCGGGGGGAGCGAGACGCTATCCTCGGCGGGCAGGCCGGGGTCGTCGTAGGGGACCACGCCGAGTACCGGCACTCCCGTCCGCTCTTCGAACTCCGTGATTCCCGGTTCGAGGATCGAGCGATCGCCCCGGAACTTCGTGATGACGACGCCGCCAACCTGCTCGCGGAGGTCCTCGGGAAGGAGCGAGAGCGTCCCAACGAGGCTGGCGAACGCGCCGCCGCGCTCGATGTCCGCGACGAGGAGGATCGTCGCATCGGCAAACCGGGCCGTCTCGACGTTCGCGAGATCCCGGTGGTGGAGATTGATCTCGCCCATCCCGCCCGCCCCCTCGGCGACGACCAGATCGGCGTCGTCGGCGAGCCGGCGGTGTGCGTCGACCGCCGCCGTTCGCGCACGATCCCAGTGCTCGTCGTAGTACTCTCCGGCCGCGTAGTGGCCGACCGCCCGGCCGTCGATCACGAGCTGGCTCTCGCCGTCGCCACGCGGTTTCAACAGGACGGGGTTGACATCCGTGGTCGGAGGCCGACGCGCCGCACGGGACTGGACGTACTGGGAGACACCGATTTCGCCGCTTCCCGGCGGGTCGTCTCTATCCTCATCCTGCCTCGATCGTGGCACGACCCGCGCGTTGTTGCTCATGTTCTGTGCTTTGTATGGCGCGACGTCGACACCGCGATCGGCGAGATACCGGCAGATCCCCGCAGCGATGGTGCTCTTGCCGACGTGGCTGGCCGTCCCGCCGATCAGGAGGGTCGGGGTGTCGGGGGCGTTTCTCGTATGATCCTCGGCCACCGCAGCCGGCTCCGCGTCGACGTCCTCGCGCATCGTCAGTACTCGGTGCCCTTCCGAGCTGGCTGTCCCGCGTCGATCATGTGTTTCACCTTGCTGACCTCGGTGACGAGATCCGCGTGATCGAGGAGGTAGGTCGGCTCCTCGTGGCTCCCCGTCAGGACGAGTTCGAGGTCGTTTGGGGAGTTCTCGATCAGGTCGATCACTCCGTCGGGGTCGACCAGTTCCCGGTCTGCCGCGTACAGTATCTCGTCGAGGATCAGCATGTGCAGGTCCTCGCCGTCGACCCCTTCGGCGACGAGTTCCTCGGCACGGTCGAACGCCGCCTGCGCCCGTTCGTCGTGGTCCGGATCTCCGCCCGCCGCGCCGAAGCCGTGCCAGCCGTAGTGTCCGGCGTTCTCGTAGGTGAAGCCGGGAATGTGCTCGATCGCGTTGTACTCACCGCGGACGTCCTCGACGGTCTCCGCGCCGCCTTTCATGAACTGGAGCATGTGGACGCGGTAGCCGTGGCCCGCCGCGCGTAGTCCCATGCCCATCGCTGCGGTGGTCTTGCCCTTCCCGTCGCCCCACCAGGCCTGCACCAGGCCGAACTCCTCTGGCTCGCTCGGTTCGATGGGCTGAGCGGTCGGCTTCCGGCCGCCAAGCGTGGCTCCCGCGCTGTCTCCGTCGTTGTCAGTATGAGTATCGTCTGTCATGAGTCGAGTGTGTCGCAAAAGCTGTCGAACGCCCCGCTCTCCGGGTGGACGTGGGCGTACGTCCCGAGGGTTCTGTGCTCGGTCAGGCCGTCCTGCTCGTCGTGGATGCCGTCGCCACGGCGGACGTCGAAGGCAAAGCGCGCGTCGCCCGCAACATCGGCGCTGGAGTAGTGGAACTCGTGGCCACGCAGTCGCTCGCCACTGCTGGCAGTGGTCGTATTACCCCGAGCCACCAGTTCGACGTGGTCGAGCGCCTGATACCGGTCGTGCATCGTCACGTCGGCGGGGAGGACGCCCGCCATCTCGTGGCGCTCGCCATCCGCCGTCGTCAGCGACTCACAGAGGGTCATCAGGCCGCCGCACTCGCCGAGGATCGGAAGCCTCTCTGTGGCTCGCTCGGCCAGCGTCGACAGCGCCGGACTCGCCGCGAGCGACTCGGCATGCAACTCGGGGTAGCCGCCGGGGAGATAGACGCCGTCACAGGGCGGCAGGTCGTCGCCCGCCGCGGGCGAGAACGTCACCACCTCTGCGCGCTCCCGGAGCCGTTCGAGGGTCGCTGGGTAGGCGAACGCGAAGGCCGTCCCTCGTGCAACCGCGACCGTCGCGTCGGTGTGGGCACCGCTGGATTTCTGCTGGGGCTCCGGTCGCGGCGGCGTCCGTGCGATATCGCGCAGCCGATCCGCTCGCAAATGTTCTGCGGCGGCGTCGAGAGTCTCGACCGGGAGCGCGGCTTCCTCGCCGAGTTCCAGTCCGAGATGGCGATCAGGGATTTCGAGCGCCTCGTTTGGCGGAATCCGACCGAGATACTCGATCGACTCGGGAAGCGCGTCCCGGATTCCTGCCTCGTGTCGACCGCCGTGGGCGCGCTGGGCGATGACGCCGACCACGTCGATCTCCCTGCCCGCCTGCTCTGCGTACTGCTGGAAGCCGTAGGCAGTGGCGGCGACGCTTTCCATCCCCGCTTTTGCGTCGACCACGAGCACAACTGGCAGATCGAGCGCCTCTGCGACCATCGCGGTGGAGGAGCCGTCGCCGTCGTACAGCCCCATCACACCCTCGACGACGCAAATGGTTGGCGGATCCTCACCCTCAGTCGGCCGGTAGTAGTTCCGACGAACGCCGACCTCGCCCTGCAGCCAGCAGTCTAGCGTCCGGGACGGACGGCCAGCGACCGTCTCGTGATGACTCGGGTCGATGAAGTCCGGCCCGGCCTTCGCCGGCTGGACGGTCTCACCTGATCGTTCGAGCGCCCGGATCGTGGCGAGCGTTGCGACGGTCTTGCCGACTCCAGAGGCCGTCCCGCCGAGTACGAATCCATTCACACCTGATCGCCTCGCACGAGTACTACCGACAGGTCCGAAAACGCTGAGTCTTCCGGTCCGTTCCCACCGCTTCCGGCAGCGAGGGTTCCAAGCGTCGTCTCCGTCGATCGCTCCTCGTCGTGAGTCAGGTGTTCGTAGACGGTTGCCCGAAGCTCGCTTCGGTTCGTTCGATCCGTCGATTCTGCCGTGTCGAAGAGGAACGCGGCGATATCTTCGGGCATCCAGTCGTACGGGCGTGGAAGAACGAGCAGATGTCGATCCCCGGCCGCCCGGGCGATCCGGTCCAGCTCGTCATCGAGCGGGCCGCGCCGGTGCAGAGTGACGAACGTCGTCTCCTCGAACGGGACAACCGCCCTGCTTGCGGCGACCTGAATCGACGAGATGCCGGGACGGACCGTCACCGTTCCGGGGACGGCCTCACGGACGGAGTCGAGGAACTGGTGACCCGACACGTTTGGATCGCCCATCAGCGCAGCAACGCCGTGCTCGCCCGCCGCGACGCGCTCGCCGAAGCGTTCCAGCGTTGCTTCCTCGTCGTCGTATCCACAGGTGAGGATGTCACCGCCGACGAACTGGTCGACGTAGCCGACGACTGTCTCGAACCCGACGACGACATCCGCCCGCGCTAGCTCGTCCCTGACGTTTCCGGTCACGTACGCCGGATTCCCCGGACCGATACCAACCGCTGTGACCGATCCGGCTGCTCCGCCTACTCCGCTGTCACTCGTCATCTGAAAACAACCAAGATTGCATTAGTTAAATATTTATTGCAACAGTAGCACGCTTCGGGTGATGCAACTACGCGTATCCGTCGTCGTGGCATTGCTGGTGATCAGTCTTGTTGCCCCTGCTGGCGCTATTGGAGCGCCGATGAGCCAGGATTCGACCTCCGCCGAGCCGGAGTGTACGTTCCCAATAACTGTCGAGGACGAAACGGGAACCGAACTGACACTCGAAGAGCAGCCCGACCGGATCGTCACACTGCGGCCGAGCGCTGCACAGACACTCTGGGAGATCGGCGGGAAAGAGCAGGTCGTCGGCGTGAGCAAACACGCCGAGAATCTGGAGGGGACCGACGAAATCGAGTCGATCTCCGAGGAGGAGACGACCGTCAGTACCGAGAAGGTCGTCGGTCTCGATCCCGACCTCGTGCTTGCGCCGGGATCCACCGACGACGAGACCGTTGAACAGCTCCGTGAACTCGGAGTGACCGTGTATCAGTTCGAGTCAGCGTCGTCGCTCGATGATGTCTACAGCAACGTCGAGACGATCGGAAAACTCTCGGGCAACTGCGAGGGTGCCGAAGAGACAACCGACTGGATGGACGAACAGCTCGATATTGTCGCCGACACGATCGAGGGCGAGGAGTCACCCGACGTGCTCTACAGTTTCTTCGGCTTCACAGCCGGTCAGGACACCTTTATCGACGAACTAATCGTCGCTGCGGGGGGTACAAACGTCGCCGCCGAGGAAGGGATAGAGGAGTACCAGCCACTCAACGAGGAGACGGTCGTAGACACGGATCCCGACTGGATCGTACTGAACACCAACTCCCCCGAGATTCCGGACGGCGAGGGGTACGAGGAGACAACCGCCGTACAGAACGATCAGGTGATCGTCATCGATATTAACCATCTCAACCGGCCCGGCCCACGGGTCGTCTACGCCGTAACCGAGATGGCCGAGGCGTTCCACGAGGATTCCTACGCGGAGGCCGTCGATGCGGCAGAGAGCGAGTCCGACGAGGGCGGTGACGATGCCACACAGGCTGATGATGATCCCCAACAAAACGGCGTCGACGATCAGGAGGATGGTGACGAGCAGACCAGTGACGATCCGGCCGACCCCGAGGATGACGGGAGTGTGGACGACGATCTCGCCGGGTTCGGCATCGGCGTCGCGGCTCTCGCGCTGTCCCTTGTCGCCCTGCTCGGTCGGGTGGGAGGCGATCGATGAACGTCGTCTCGACCTCTCCATCGGGGACCGAGATCCTTTACGCGCTGGGTGTCGAACCGGTTGCCGTCTCGCATTCGTGTGATTACCCGCCAGGGGTCGAGGAGCTGCCGACGATCGATACGTCGCGTGTCGACGCCGAGGCGAGCGCCGATCGACATCAGCAGGTCGAGGAATCGACACGGTCGGGTCACGTCTACCGGATCGACTCCGAGGTGTTGCGTACCGTCGAGCCTGACCTCGTCCTTACGCAGGGCGTCTGTGGCGTCTGTGCAGTCGACGAGTCCCTGATCGACGAGACGCTCGCCGATCTGGACGTCGACCCGGAGGTGCTCGCGTTACACGCGAACGAGCTGGACGATCTGTACGAGTGTATCAAGCGGGTCGGCCGGGCGGTCGGCCGCGGGGAGCGCGCGGAATCGCTCGTTGGCGAACTCAAAGAGCGCGTCAGAACGGTCGAACAACGCGCGTCCAGTCGGACGGCATCACCGCGTGTCGCCGTCTTCGAGTGGATGGATCCGCCACGGCTGGCCGGCAACTGGGTCCCCGAGTTGATCGAGAGTGCGGGCGGCACACCGCTGCTCGTCGAGCCGGGCGACCGAACGTCGGAACTCGACTGGCAGACGTTTCTCGATGCCGGCCCCGAAGTGATTGTCGTTGCACCGTGTGGCTTCGACGTCGATCGCACGGAAGCGCGGCTCCACGAACTCGCCTACCGCGAAGGATGGGCCGAACTTCCCGCCGTCCAGCAGGGGCGCGTCTACGGCGTCGACGGTGCGGCCTATTTCAACCGCTGGACGCCGCGACTGATCGAGTCACTGGAGCGGCTCGACCGAATCCTCACGGACGAGAAGAGCACGCTACCGGACGGGGTTCGACGCCTCGTGTAAGCCACTCTGCGGGGCGAACACGAGTCGGTCACGATACGATATCTGGTACCACAACGACGCAAAAACCCCTCACGAAACTGAAAGTGGTTATATCTCGAAGGAATAATTATGTACGTAGCCGATAGTCGTTGTATCATACACGATGCATCGACGAGAGTTCGTCGCGACGCTGGGCGTCGGGGGAGCGGTGGCGATCGCAGGATGTGGCGATACTGATGATAGCGGCGATGCGGAGATCACCGACGAGACGCTGACGCTCACGACGACGACGAGCACGTACGACACCGGGCTGGTCGACGAACTCACCCTCGCCTTCGAGGAGCGGTTCGGCGCGGAGGTCGCGGTGGTCAACGAGGGGACCGGTGCGGCCCTCGATACCGGACGTCGCGGCGACGCAGATGTCGTCATGGTCCATGCCAGGTCGCTCGAAGACGAGTTCATCCGCGAGGGCTACGGCGTCAACCGCCGCGATCTGATGTTCAACGATTTCGTCGTCGTCGGACCGGACGACGATCCAGCAGGGATCGACGGAACGAGTGATGTCACGGAGGCGTTTCGATCGATCGCCGACTTCGAGAGCGTCTTCGTTTCTCGGGGCGACAGCTCCGGGACGCATGCGAAAGAACGTGAACTCTGGGAGGTCGCCGGGCTGGAGCCGGGAGGAGAATGGTACCGCGAGGCCGGGAGCGGGATGGGTCAGGTGCTCGTGCAGACCGACCAGAGCGACGGCTACACGCTCGCCGATCGAGGCTCCTTCCTCTCGATGCGCTCGCAACTCTCGATCGGGATCCGCGTCGAGGGGCCGATCCAGGACGGCCCGGAGCTGCTGGCGAACCCCTACGGGATCGTCGCGGTCAACCCCGCAGTCCACGACAACGTTGCATACGATCTCGCGCTCGCGTACATCGGCTTTCTCACCTCACAGGCGGGCCAGGATGTCATCGAGTCCTACACCGTCGACGGCGAACAGCTGTTCTTTCCTCGCGCGCTCTCCGCGGAGCCGAACTTCGAACAGTACGTTCCCGAAGACTGGATGCGGGAGGAGGGCTGAGAGATGGTCGGAGCGATCGTCGAGCTTGCAACACTCCCGCTCGTCGAGTTCCCCTTCGAGTCCAACTACGTTCGGAGCATCGTCTACGTCTCGCTGTACGTGAGCCTCACGGCTGTCCTGTTGAGCACGCTCGTCAGCCTTCCCGTCGCGATGCTGGTCGGCTTCGCCGAGTTCCCGGGACGACGACTCGCCATCGCGCTGATCAACACCGGGATGGGGCTGCCGAGCGTCGTCGTCGGTCTTGCCGTCCTCTTTCTCGTCTCGAATCAGGGGCCGCTCGGGACCTTCGATCTCGTGTTCACCAAGGAGGCGATGATCATGTCACAGTTCGTGCTGGCCACGCCGGTGATCACCGGCGTCAGCCTCGCCGCCGTCACGGGCGTCGACGAGGGTGTCCGGGACGCCTCCTACGCACTCGGCGGGACGCGCCTCGACGTCGCGCTCGTCACGATCAAGGAGGCCCGCTACGGGATCGCCACGGGCGTGCTGGCCGGACTCGGGCGGGCGATCAGCGAGGTCGGCTCCGTGCTCATCGTCGGCGGAAATATCGCCGGCGCGGACGGCACCGCGATTACGCGAACGCTGACGACCGCGATCCAGCTTGAAGCCCGACAGGGCCGTTTCGAGCTTGCACTCGTGCTCGGCGCCATCTTGCTCGTACTCGTCTTGCTGGTCAACGCTGTCGTGCTCCGGCTCGGGGGTGGGCGGATATGAGCGATCGAGTGATCGAGACCCCACATCGCCGAGTCGAGGATGGGATCGTCGCCACGGACGTGAGCCACGGGTTCGACGACACCGGCGTACTCGATGAGATCTCGCTCGGCCTCGAACGCGGCGAGATCCTCGCAGTGATCGGCCCCTCGGGGACCGGCAAGACGACGCTGCTGGAGCTGCTCGCCGCGTTCTACCCGCCCAACGAGGGGGAAATCCGGATGAACGGAGGGGACGTCTGGTCCCGGTCCGAACGCGAGCGCCTCGCGGCGCGACGCCGGATCGGCATGGTGTTCCAGGAGCCGAACCTGTTCGACACGACCGTCCGCCGGAACGTGAGCTACGGGCTACACGTCCGGCGCGACTGGCGATCCCGGCTCCGGGAATGGGGTACCCGGCTTTTCGGCGAGGGAACGAGTCTGCCAGTGACCGAAGCGCTGGAGACGGTCGGCCTCGCGGACGTCGCAACACAGACTGTCAGATCCCTATCGGGCGGCGAGGCACAGCGGGTCGCGTTCGCTCGGGCGCTCGCGTACGATCCTGACGTCCTGTTGCTGGACGAGCCGACGTCGGATCTCGACCCGCGAAACACCGCCGTCATCGAGGACGCGATCGGAACGGCGCGTAATCAGGGGATCGGCGTCGCCGTGGCGACCCACGACATGCACCAGGCGGAACGACTGGCCGACCGGGTGGCGGTGATGCTCGATGGAAGCCTCATCGAGGTCGGACCAACAGAACGGGTGTTCAGTGATCCCGACGATCCCCGAGCGCGGCGGTTCATCGACGGCGAACTCGTCTACACGGCGGGTGAGAAGGGTGACTGACACGCGCCGACGGGGTGAGGCAGCGCTCGTCGAGGACGACGTCGAGTTCGATAGCCGTGACGCCGCGTTGCTCCGTGCGATCGACCGAACTGGATCGGTCGCGGGGGCCGCCTCCGAACTCGACCGCTCCCGGGCGCGGGCACTGATGCGGATCGAGATACTCGAAGTGGCCTTCGGCCCGATCGTCCGGCGGCAACGAGGCGGTCGCGACGGCGGCGGCAGTAGTCTTACCGAGACTGGGTGGGACGTACTGAACCGCTACGAGCGACTGCGGGCCGCCCTCGCCGCGACGGCGCAGGTTTCCGAAACCGTGCTCGACGGCACCGTTATGGAAGTCGACGGCGAACTCGCGCTGGTCGAGACTCCGGTGGGAACTCTGCGATGCCTCCACGACGGGACCGAGCGAGGCCAGCGGGTTCAGGTTCGGATCGGGGCGGACGCGATCACGGTGCTCGACAGCGCAGCAGAGCCGGCTCCCGACGCGACGAGCGCGAGGAATCGTGTTTCCGGCGAACTCGTCGGGACCGACCGTGGCGAGATGGTGGTAACCGTGCGTATCGACGTCGACGGGACGGCCTTCGACGCACTCGTCACGTCGGACAGCGAGCAGCGACTCGGCCTGAAAGAGGGCTGTCGGGTCGCGCTCACCTGGAAGGCCACGGCGACGCGGATCGTCGGCGACAGTGGCGCTGATCAGAAATAACGCAGGTCCGACGTGACGCCGATCAGGGACGGAAAACGTTCGCGGAGCGAGTCGTTACCGCCCCGTACTCCGCGCGTTCGACCGTTTCGGGAATCGACGTTTCGTCGTATCTGGCGGTGAGACTGGCGCGGAGGGCGTCCCGCACACAGGCCCGGACCGCAGCGCCGATCGGTGTTCCGCTACCGGTGAACCGTATCGGCTCGTCGGATTCCATTCCTCCAGTAGCCCCGACGATCACAGCATCCGTTGTGGTCCCCGGAAAGCCGGTCTCGCGCAGCAGCGTGGCCGCTTTGGCCTCTGCGACGACAGCGATCAGATTGGCGAGCGCACCCGCTGCGAGCGGGTGATCCACGTGGACGAGCACGTTTACGGTTCCCGGCTCGGGATGCCCGGCGTCGCTGTCCTGTGTGTGCTCCTGTTCCGCGTCGGCGTCCGCCCCGGGACACAGGACGGCGGGGTTCGAGACGCCCGCAGTGGCAACCGCGAGCACGTCGACGCTATCCCCGCCGCGGTCTGTCTCCCCCGTGTCGCGCTCCGCCGCTAGTCGCCCACAGCGCGCGTGGCGCATTTCGACGCCCGTGAGCAGCGCTGGGCCCTCTTTTTCGAAGCCCGCGTCGGCTCGTCGGTCCGCGATGTACTCGTCCAGATCGGTGCGCTCCCAGCCCTCGGGGACCGTGCAGTTGTACGCGGCGTCCGCCCGGATTCGCCCACCGTTCCAGCCCGCCGAGAGCCACGACGTGTCGGGAGCGATCAGTTGTAGCACCTCCTCTCGGATGCGTACGTCAGCCATCTACGAGCACCTCCAGTAGCCGATCGTTCGCCTCGCTATCCTTCACGGCGACCCTGACGTGGGAGTCGAGGCCGCGAAACGTCCGGGCGTCCCTGAGTGCGAGGCCGTGCTGTCGCGCGTGGGCGAGCAGATCGTCGACATCCCGGTCGCCGATGTCGAGCAGGAGGAAGGGGGCATCCGATGGATGGATGTCGTAGCGGGTGGAGAGTGCCTCTCGAAGGCGTTCGCGTTCTCCCTCGATTCGCTGGCGCGTCTCCACGACGAACTCCTCGGCGCGGAGACAGTGAGCGCCAACTGACGCCGCCGGAGTACCGAGGTTCCACGCGCGGCGTGCCGTCTTCAGCGCGTCGAGTTCCGGACCCGTGGCCACCGCGAAGCCTGCCCTGAGACCGGGCAGGCCGAACAGTTTCGTCAGCGAGCGAGCGACGATCACGCCTGCCTCTCCGGCAAGCGAGGGGATGTCGGTAAAGCCGAGAAACGCCTCGTCGACGAGCAACCGGGTGTCGGCGTCCCGACAGCGGGCGGCAAACGCCCTGAGCTGGTCGGGATCGTAGGCTTCGCCGGTCGGGTTGTTGGGCGTGCAGACAATGGCGAGAGCGTGCCCGGCTGGATCGGCGTCGAGCACTCGATCGTGAGAGACGAACGCGGGGTCGGCTCCCTGGAGTTCGATCTCGCGAGCGTACTCGCCGAAGCTCGGCGTCGGGACGAGCACGCTGTCACCGGCCTCGACCGTCGTCTCGATCGCCAGCCGAATCGCCGCGAGTCCCCCTGGCGTGGGAACGACTTGCCCTGCATCGCAGCCGACGTACGCCGCGGCAGCATCCCGAAACACGGGGTAGTCGTCGTTCGGATACCGGCGCGATGCGTGGAACGCCTCGCGGTAGACCGCCTCGACACCCGGCGGTATCTCCGTGTTCGTGTTGGCGCTGAAATCCAGCACGTCCCGCTCGTCGCTCCCGCCGTGGGGTACCCGGTCGACCTCCCGTACTGCATCGGGATCCATCTCAGCGGTCACCTCCAGTGACTGGAGGCTCGCTCTCCGGCGTCGAGTCGGGATCGAGTCGATCGTACACCGACGCGATCTGCCCTCTGATAGCTCCCATTCCGACCGCTGCACGATCTGCGAGCGCCAGCGCCCCGCCCATCCCGACGCCCTCCTTCGCTTCACCCGCGACGTATCGCTCCATGGCGACGTGCTCACTGTGCTCGAACCCGGGATCGGTCACCGTCACGTCGAGTTCGAGCGCCGCCGTCGCGGCGTCGAGATCCACTGCAGGATCAGCGGCAACGAAGTGAGTAGTGGCGAGTGACAGGGGTTCGCCGCAGCCGAACGCCCGGACCAGCGCCGCTGTCGCGACCAGCTGTGTCCCGCCAGCCAGCGTCACCGAACTCCCTGATTCGAGCGCGCCGACGGTCAGGCCTGCGACGGTCGCTTGCACGGGATCGCCGACCGCCTCGATGGCCGCCAGGGGCGAGTCGACCAGCTCGCCGCGCTCGATCCCGCTCGCGTCGAGCGCCGTCGTGACGACCTGCTCTTTCAGCGCGAGGGGGTTCTCGGGCAGCGACGAGGAGACGCCCAGATCAGCGCCGAGCGCCCGAAGTACCGCTGCTGCGGTCGTCGTCCCGCCGGGAATCGTTTCGGCGACGAACAGTTCGTCATCGGGCAGCGAGCGGCCGAATTTGCGGGCGCGGTGGAACACCGCGTCGGCACGTGGGACGGCATGCTCCTCGCGGATGTCCCGGCCCGGTTGGGCACCGACCGAAACCGTCGGCGCATCGGTCTCGGCGGCGAGACCGGCGTCGATCACCGTCACGTCGAAGCCGACCCGCTCGCGGACGGCCCGTGAGATGACTGCGGGGGTCGGACAGCCGGTCGGACTCACGGGTACCAGATCGCTCGACACGGGCTGGCCGTAGACGAGGATCTCCGCATCGATCGCAGGGGTGTCCGCCATCAGTTCCGGCGTGGCTCCGGCAGCGCTGATTCCCTCGATGGTCGCCGTCCGCGTCGTCCCGGCCGCAAGGACGAACCTCATTCCAGTGCCTCCGCGATCCGTGCGTCTCGCGCTCGATTCACGTTCACCGCCAGTCGCTCGTCGTCTGTCAGGTACATCGTATCAGTCTGCGTCGATGCGCCGACCACGTTCAGGCCGGTCGGCGCGATTCGTTCCGGTTTCACCTCCGCATCACCCCGCCCGTCGAGTAGCTCCGCAGTCAGCGCGTCCGTCTCCATCACGGTATCCGCGGACACGCCGAGCCGAACTTTGCGCGTGGTCGGGACCGCGACTGTCATCGACCCGTCGTCGGTTCCGGTCATCGCGTATACGTCCAGCATTCTGTCAACGACGTCGCCGGTCAACAGCGGCAGATCCGCGGCGACGGTCAGGACAGGCTGGACGATATCGTCGAGCGCCGCCGAGAGGTCTGTGACGTACCCTTCTCCAGGGGTCTCGATCAGCGATACCGGTGTCTCGATCAGCGGACCACGTCCGGTGATGTGCTCGCGCGTTTCGGGTGTGGCGGGCGAAACCACCGCGTGGATTCGATCAATATCGCTGGCGTCGAGCGCGTCTAGCACCCGGTCGACCATCGGCTTGCCGTCGATCGGGTACAGCGGCTTTTCGGGTGCGTCCCCCCTGAGCGAGGCTGCAAGGCGGGTCCCCTCGCCGCCACACATCACGAGAGCGTCCACGCGATCACCTCCGTTACCTCGCCTGTCGGGAGCGTCCCAACGAGTGTCGCGTCACCGGTCCAGAGCGTCCATGCGAGTACGCCAACCAGTAGTCCGGCGAGCCGGCCAAGCTCGGTCGTCGCACCGAGCACGTCCCCGTTGACGCCGCCGAGCGTGGGGCCCGACCAGCGATAGAGTGCGACCGCGACCGCGACCGCCGCGACGACGGCCGCCGTGGCGACGTACGACGGGCGAGCGAGCACGACAGCGGGAAGCGCGATCAGCACGGGTGCGACGAGGCTTCGGGGGCCGTTGACGCCGGTCAGTTGGCTTCCGAGTCCCTCGTGGGGCGCGGTGCCGACACAGACCAGTGCAGCGGTGCCCAGCCGTGCTCCAACCTCCGCAGCGATGACGATGCTCGCCGCAACGGCGATGGGGACTCCCGCGAGTGGAACGGCCACGAGGACGAGACCGACAATGAGCCCGACGAGCGCGAATGTCCCGCCGACGCCGAGCGTGCCGTCTTTGAGCACCTCCCGCCGTCGCTCTGCGTCGCCATGGACCACCGCGGCGTCACCCAGATCGGCGACGCCGTCGGCGTGGTTTATACCTGTGACGGCGTACAGGACGAGGACGTACAGAAACGCCGTGACGGTCGGCGTGGCGGGAACCAGAAAGACGAGCGCGCCGAGCACGCCGACGAGATAGCCGACGGCGGGGAACGTTGCGGGGGTGCGGGTAAACGCTTCCCACCCAGTGTTGTCGTGGCCGATGGGAACGCGAGTGAGAAACCCGACGGCTCCGCGTAGCGCCGCGAAGCTCAGGGCAGCCACGCGATCACCCCCGACAACGCGGCTATGGCGTACGCAAGTACCCCGGCGCGCCCGACGAGCGCAACGCCGCGATGGGCCTGCTCCGTGGTCGGCAGCGAGGCGAGTTCGTTGAGGACGTAGGCGTCGGGCTTTTCGAGGCGGACCTGGAGCGCGCCCGCAGCAGTCGCCATGGGCCATCCGGAGTTGGGTGAGGCGGTCTCGCCACGCCACCGTCGCGCGGTCAATACGGGATCGGGCGAGAGCGCCGCCGCAGAAAGCAGCAGGGCGCTCACGCGGGCGGGAACCCACATCACGAGGTCGTCGAGTCGAGCACTCGCCCAGCCGTGTGGCTTCGAGGGGTAGCCGAGCATCGAATCGAGCGTGTTCACGGCCTTGAGCCACGCCGCCGCAGCGGCACCCAGTGGGAGTGAGACCGGTGCGAGCAGGGCAAAGGCGAGCAGCGGCGCAACCAGCCCATCCGCGAGGTTCTCGCTGGCACTTTCGACCGCGGCGCTGCGTAGCAGGTCGGGCGAAAGGTCAGCCGGATCACGCCCGGCAAGGGCGGGCAACCGCTCGCGGGCCGCGGCCGGATCCGTCGAGCTGGCCTCGATGACGCCTGCAGCCTCCTCTAGCAACATCTGTAAACTGGTCGTCGTGAAGAGGGCGGCTCCAGCGGCGAGGACACCCAGCAGGGGATGAACTGCAACAGCCACAGAGACGACGCCGAAGGCGACGGCTGTGGGGAGCACGGGAAGCGCCAGTGCCACGGCGACGCCAGCGAGCCGTGGCCGGGACCATTCCCTGTCGGCGCGGTCAACGAGGCGTCCGAAGACGACGACTGGGTGGACCCGTGCCGGGAGTTCACGTACAAGTCGGTCGAGGACGGCCGCGAGCACGACCACGAGCGTGAGCTCCACGGCCACGCTACGCCACCTCGTCGAGCAGCGCAGGGACGTCGGCGAGCGAGTGCTCGTCGAGCAGAATGGCGGTCCCACCGACCGCCTCGATGCCAGCATCAGTATCCGGATCATCTCCGACGTGGATCACCGAGCCGACGTCAACACCCAGCCTGGAGGCGAACGACTCGAACGCACGGGGATCTGGTTTGCGCCAGCCACAGCCGGCGCTCGATACGATAACATCGAACGCCGACCGATCGATATCGGACCGAAGCAACGCTCTCGGGACGAGTTCGGGCACGCTACAGTTCGAGAGGACGCCGACGGCGCCGTGCTCGGCCGCGGCCGCGACCGCGTCGACAGCTCCGGGACGCGTCTCGACTGCCGGATCGAACGCCGCGACGACTGCCCGCCGAACGACGTTGTCCGTGGGTGATACGCCACGGCTTCGGAGCGCGGCGGCGACGTGTGCGGGAAGCGGAACTTCCGCGCCCTCGGGAGCATCGATCTGGATCTCCCGGTAATCAGCTACAAACTCCGCTGGCACGTCGACGCCGCGGCTCGCCAGCTCTGTGGCGACAGCGTCGGCTGGGGAGTCCGGCCGATCGACCGACACGAGCGTTCCGAAGAGGTCGAACGATACTGCCATTACCGGTGTATTACTGCAAATGAACTTGAACGCGACGGTCCCTTGACGACCTATATTTCTCAATCGAATGAATAATATTTTTACCAGAGGGGCGCAACGAGTTCCGCATGGTCGAGGCGTTCGCCGTCGCGAGCGGGAAGGGTGGGACGGGCAAGACGACAGCGACGCTCGCGCTCGGCATGGCGCTGGCTGAGGAGCACGACGTGACCATCGTCGACGCGGATACCGGGATGGCGAACCTGCTCTTTCACGCCGGTCTCGAAGACGTTGAAACCACCCTGCACGACCTGCTGATGGCCGAGCGAGACGTGCCGGTCGAGAAAGCGGTTTACGATCGCCACGGACTTTCGGTCGTGCCCTGCGGGACGAGTCTGGCGGATTTCGAGTCGGCCGAACCGGAGCGACTACGCGAGGTTGTCGCAATCCTTGCCGAGAACACGGACGTTCTCCTGCTCGATTCGCCAGCCGCACTTGGTTCGAAAAGCGCCGTGCTGCCGATCGTCCTCGCCGACCGGGTGCTCCCCGTGCTGGCTCCGACCATTCCGGCGCTGAGCGACGGGCTGAAAGTCCAGGAGTACGCGAGTTCGTACGGAACAGGCACGGGAGGCGTCCTCTTCAACAAGGTACGCGAGGAATCACGCATGGACACCGTCGTTGACCGGACCGAACGCTACTTCGATGGACCGGTACTCGGCACTGTGCCGGAGTGTTCCGCACCGCATCAGGCGAGAGCTGCGGGGAAACCGCTACTCTCGTACGCACCCAGCTCACCCGCAGCCGTCGCGTTTACCGAGGCTGCTTCGGAGTTGACGATCGAATCCGGCGATTCAGCGGCTGTCGCGGAGCGTTTCAAAAGCGCGGTCGTCCCCGACAGACCATGAAGGTTCCACGCGGTCGGTTGCTACGCTCGCGGGTCGTGTCGAACCCAGCGACCGCATTTTCTTCCGTCCTTGACGACTCGTTGACCGGCTATCTCGTATTCGAGCCTCAGGACACACTGTTGCTCGACGACCAGGGTCGGGGTGTCATGACCGTTCGGAACGGCGTCCCGGTCCTCGTGTACCATACGGGGACGGACCGTGGTGGCGCCGACGGACTCGCTGATCTGGCCGTTCCTGGCCCCTACAAGGTCGATGTGTTCGAGCTGTCAGACGAGGAAATCGAGCGAATACACGACGCGGACGAGCTTCGAGTCCGACCTGGAGAACCGGCCGAGCGGGTCGCCGGGGCCCCCAATCTGGCGGACCGGACGCGGTCCCGTGCACGCGAACACGGGCTGCTTCCCGACGATGTCGCTGATGTGAGTACGAATGAAGATGCCGTTGTCTCCTTTCTGTCCGACGAGGAGCGAATTGAAGCGATCAAACGGCAGGCTCGCGAGGACGCCAAACGACAGGCAACCGAGTGGGGGCTGAACGACGAGTTCGCTGAGGTAGACAGATGATACTGCCGATGCTGTCACCAACTCTAGCATAGACCTATTTTCGTAGTCTCGCTAGAGACCTCCATGGAGCCGTCGACGCTCACGCTCCTGTGGCGGCTTGCCGTTACCGCGGTCGTCATCGTAGGGCCGACACTGCTGTTTCTCGGTCTGATTAGGGGACTCGAACTCCTCCGGGACGACGAGTTGATAAACAAGATTACCGATGCAGAGCACCTTCGTGTCGACGACACTGATGACTTACTCAGAATCCTCTCGAAGGATACCGTCATAGACAGCGACGTGGAACCGAACCTGGAGCGGCTGATGGACGCTTCGGCACCACGATGTCAGCACTGTGGCGCACCGAACCAGTCGACAGCAACGTACTGTCACGACTGCCTGGAGCAGATCCACTGAACAGCGTCAGTGACGGCGGCGAACGCTGCCGTACCCCCCGAGTATTTTACCTGCTGTAATTATATCTAATTACACGATGAGTCAGAACGAGGTTCCCGACTACGCCGACGTCGACTACGAAGACGGTGCGGACCAGACGTTCGAGGAGTACAGCACCGTACAGGCGAAAATCGAGAAGGCAGTAGAGGTTACCCGACGCGGCCTCGAAGAGTACGAGAACCCCGCCGTCATGTGGACTGGCGGAAAGGACTCGACGCTCACCCTGTATTTCATCAAAGAGGTCGCCGAGCGCTACGACCTCGAGGTTCCGCCCGCGGTCTTCATCGATCATTTCCAGCACTTCGACGAGCTCCACGACTTCGTCGACCGCTGGGCCAACGAGTGGGATCTCGACGTGATCTACGCGCGCAACGAGGACGTGGGTACCTACGTGGAGGAACACGGCCTCGAACCGGGCGACGACATTCCAATCAGTGAGCTCTCCGAGCACAACCAGCACCACGTCCGGGAGATCCTGGAGTACGAGGAGGACACGTTCCCGTTCCTGCTGGACACCTACGTCGGCAACCACTTGCTCAAAACCGTCGCGCTAAACGACGCGCTCGAAGACTACGACATCGACGGCGTCATCTCCGGCGTGCGCTGGGACGAGCAGGAAGCCCGTGCCGACGAGACGTTCTTCAGCCCGCGGCACGATCCGGAAATTTACCCGCCCCACGACCGCATCCAGCCCATCCTCCAGTTCGAGGAGCGCGCGGTCTGGGATACCTTCTGGCACTACGTCGTTCCGGACACCGTCGAGGCGTTCCCGGACGAGGGCTTCGTCCCGGAGAGCGCGGACGACCTTCCGGAGGGCGTTGGGATCGAAGACGTCCCGATCTCACCGAAGTACTTTGCCGGGTTCCGGTCGCTCGGGAGCGAGATCAGCACGGAAAAGACAACCGAGGACCCCGCGTGGCTACAGGATCTGGAAGATACGACCGAGCGCGCCGGGCGGGCCCAGGACAAAGAAGATCTGATGGCTCGTCTGCGCGATCTGGGTTATATGTAAGCCGTTGCAGGTGACCGCATCGAGCCATTGCTTTCCCGGTGCGCCGACAGCCCTTTTGATGCCGGGACCCACGCAGTAGGTATGAGCGACCAGCACGTCGACAACCTGCCGAAAACTGAAGCGGAGTGGCGTGAGCGCCTGACTGATGAGGAATATAAGATGCTTCGCGAAGCGGGGACCGAGCCCCGGTTCAGTGGCGATCTGCTCGATGTCAAAGAGGACGGCGAGTTCGCCTGTGCGGGCTGTGGCCTGACGCTGTTCGACTCCGATACCAAATACGACTCCGGCAGTGGCTGGCCCAGCTTCTACGACATCGTCGACGAGGACAACGTCGAGACGCGGGTCGACAGAAGCCTCGGGATGACGCGGACGGAAGTGGTTTGTGCGCGCTGTGAGGGACATCTCGGCCATCTCTTCGATGATGGGCCGGAACCAACAGGCCAGCGTTACTGCATCAACTCGGCGTGTCTCGACTTCGAGCCCAGTGAGAAAAACTGAGGGTGGAGACGTCGCTACGGGACGCGCGTCCCAGTGTGTGGGCTGCCCTTCCCAGCGCGGGTGTTACTCCTCGTCTTCTTCCCGTTCGTTCAGGAACTCGTGGGCCTGTTCGAGGATCTCCCGGGGACCATCCTGCGTGATCGTGTTGATCGCCTGTTCGTAATCGCGCCACTGCAGGTCACGATGTTCGTGAGACAGCTCGGCACTGGCCTCGAACGACTTGGCGATAAACAGATGGACCGTCTTGTGGATGGTGTTCCCGTCGGCCTCGAAGACGTAGTCGTAGTCCTCGCGAAAGCCATCGAGTAGTCTAAAATCGGCAATACCTGCTTCCTCTTCGACCTCACGGATAGCCGTTTGCTGGAGCTCTTCGGTCCCCTCAACGCCGCCCTTGGGGAACTCCCAGTCCCCGGGTCGGCTTTTGAGGAGCAGATACTCCCGGCGGCCCCGCGTATCCCGAAAGAGGATCGCGCCCGCGCTCGTCGCTTCGACCGTCATTGTCGTTAGGTAAACGGGCACCCGTTAAGAGAATATCGGACGAGCGACCGATCGCGTTGTTCCGACACCGGCGCCCCCCGAGTCCCCTAGTAAGACTCTGACACACGCAAAATCGATAGAGTGGGGTTTTTACCCCCGGAGCGAGCATACACAAGCCAACCCCCAGCCATGACCTTCGTCACCAAACTTACCCTGCAAAGCGGCGATCGGGCGGTCCTCGACAGCGTCGTCGAGGATATCCGCTCGACGACCGAGCGAAAAGGCGTCGAAATGAACGGTCCTCACTCGAAATCCCCCGAACGGCTCCGCGTTCCCCAGCACAAGCGGACGACCGGCGGTGCGGAGTTCTCCTCGTGGGACTACACGGTCTACACTCGCAAGATCGAGATCGTCGGCCACGACGAGATCGCCCGACAGATCGCGGGCAAGGAGTACCCCAGTTCGTTGCACGTCGAAGTCGAGGTCGAGCAGATCAGTCAGGTCGGCTCCGGTTCGTAGACTCGTTTCTTTCGCCGGTAGTAGTTAAGTGATCGCTCCCCAAGGCACGGGCATGAGTCAGACCAGCCGAGACGAGCACCTCGTCTCGCTTCGACGTGACCTGCACAGGCAGCCTGAACCCGCGTGGCGAGAGTTCTACACGACTGCACGGATCATCGAGGAAGTCGAGCGGATCGGCGTCGACGAACTGCACGTCGGCGAGGACGCCCTCTCGGGCGAGGACCGACTGGCAGTCCCGCCGGACGCAGAGATCGACGAGTGGTTCGAGCGCGCCAGAACACTGCTCGCGGAGCGGGAGGGCAGCGACCCCGCAGTTATCGAGCCAATGCGTGGTGGCTACACCGGCGCGGTCGCAGTGCTCGACCGCGGAGAGGGGCCAACGATCGGGCTGCGCGTCGACATCGACGGCCTGCCGCGTCCCGAATCAGAGGACCCCGAACACCATCCGGCGGCGGAGGGCTTCCGTTCGGAGACGGGCGCGATGCACGCCTGCGGCCACGATGCCCACGCGACCATCGGGGTCGGCGTTCTCGAAGCGATCGCTGACAGCGACTTTGCGGGAACGTTCAAACTGTTCTTCCAGCCAGCCGAGGAGGTGATCGGCGGCGGCGCGGCGATGGCAAAGAGCCGTCACATCGAGGACGTCGACTACCTACTTGCGGCCCACATCGGGCTGAACCATCCCACCGGCGAGATCGTCGCCGGAATCGGCGAGTTCCTGGCGGTCACCCAGCTCGAAATCGAGTTCGAGGGCGAATCAGCGCATGCGGGCGCACAGCCCCAGATCGGCAAGAACGCGAATCAGGCACTTGCCGCCGCCGTCCAGAACCTCTATGCCATCCCGCGACACGAGGAGGGCGGCACCCGAGTGAATGCGGGTGTCATCGAGGGCGGCACCGCCTCGAACATCGTTGCCGAGCAGGCCCGGATCGAGGGCGAAGTCCGTGGGGACACGACCGCCCTGCGCGATTACATGCTCGACCGTGCCTACGACGTTGTCGAGGGGGCCGCCACGATGCACGGCTGTGAGGGCCACATCGAGGAAGGTGCAAGCGCGCCGAGCGCGGAGAGTGACGCCGAGATCGCAGACATCGTCGCCGAGGTCGCGACGGGCGTCGAGGCTGTCGACTCGATACTGGAGTACGATGCCCTCGGCGGGAGTGAGGATGCAACCTATCTGATGACGGCAGTACAGGACCGCGGCGGCAAGGCCTGTTACGTCGGGATCGGCACCGACCATCCCGGCGGCCACCACACCGCGACGTTCGACGTCGACGAGGCGAGTTTGCCTATCGGCGTCGACGTCCTCTCGGGGGCGATCACTCGATTGAGTGAAGCGAGTCATCGAACCGATTAAGTCTCAACGACACATCACTTCGTACATGCGACCCTCCATGCTCGATCGCGTCCACCTCAGTCTCTGGCTCCGCATGGCCGCCGCCTGCGGGCTGTTCGCTCTGGTGCTCCTCCCCGTGTTGCTCGCCGGTGCGCTGGTCGCCACCCTGTTCGTCGGGCTCTTCGCCTGGACGTTCGGCACGTGGGGACTCTCCCTCGTGGAGGGGGTTCTCGGTGCGGTCGGCACGTCAGAAACGGTCATCGACGTCGCAACCGCGCTCGTCCTCGGCGGCTACGCGCTCGTCGGCCTGTACCTGCTCGTCCGACTCCGCCGGAGAGTGTCGGATCACGCCCGCTCGTTCGTCGACGATCTCGAAGCCACCGCGGCGATCCGGGACATCGAGACGACCACGGTGCGCGATCTCGGAGAGACCATCGAGATCGCATCGGGGAAAGTGATCGACGTCACCGAACTTGAACACCGGGTTGCCCGCCTCGCCCAGCAGGCGGACGTTCCGCCGCCCGATGTCGAGATAACACGCAGTTGGACGCCGACCGCGGTTACCGTCGGCTATCGGACCGCTGACTCGACGGTCGTGTTCTCGACCGGATTGCTGGACGCGGTCGAGGGTGACGAACTCGACGCGGTCATCGCTCACGAACTCTCCCACGTCAAGCACCGGGACACCGCACTCATGACCGGCCTCTCGGTGGCGACGGCGATGGCTGGGCGCATCGTTGCACAGCTCGGTGTCCACGTCCTGATCGTCGCCGGACTCGTCGCGCTCGCGGTCTGCAAGTGGTGTGTCGCCGTCGTTGCGCGCTGTCGCGAGCGGGCAGCCGACGACGGCGCGGTGGCGATCACTGGCGATCCGGCCGCGCTCGCGAGCGCTCTCGAATCGCTGGACCGCGAGCTGGATATCCGCCCGGCGGCCGATCTCAGGGAGAGCGACTCCGCCGCCGCGCTCTCGATTTTGCCCCCACCGTGGGAGGAACGTGGACGGTTCGACCGGCTCAGACGGTTCGTCCGACGTCGACTCTACGGGACGCATCCCTCGACGGAAGAACGGATCGAGCGCGTCCTCGAAAAGTACTGAACTACTCGACCACGAGGTAGCCGACCATCTCCTCGTGTTCCTCGCAGACGTACCGGTACTCACCCGGCGTCTCGGGGAGGAACTCGATCTCGAACCCAGCCTCCTCGACCTTCTCATGCCCCTCGAATTTGCCCCCATCCGGCAGGTGTGTGGGACTGACCGTGTGCCCCTCGTCCAGCCAGATCCATCGGAGCGTCGTCCCGGTCTCGACCCGGACCGCATCGGGTTCGAACACCGTCTCCCCGCCCGGCCCGACCTCGATTGTAGCCTGTGACTCGTCCGTCCAGTCGACCGGCTCCGGGATATCTAACTCGGTCGGTTCTCCGTCCCCGCGAGTGTCGTCCACATCGTCGTCCGTGGACTCTTCCTTTTCACCGTCGGCGTTTTCCTGCTCTCCGGTTTCGGCGTCCTCGTCGCCCGAACACCCCGACAACCCGGCTATACCGCCCACCGACACAATCGCAAGAACCGCCCGACGAGTACACAGGGTCATCTATCAGGTTGTTTGCAAGCGCGAAGTGAAAAACTCTCGTACGCGTGTGGTGACTCACCCAAGCGATCGAATTGCTCATTGGGCGAGCGAGAACCCGAGTTCGTCCCGTGTTTCGCCAAGCTCGTGGGAGTCTGTCAGACTGAACGACCGTCGGGTATGAGTAACTACTGTGCAGTCAAGAGAGGATGTCAGCGTCGTGGCCGGCACGACGATCGTCTCGACACGGTGCTATTACCGGGGGAGTTGCTCGCGTCTTCGATTACCTGTCTCTTCTCGGGGGTGGATACACCCGAGATACCACCCTCTCCGTTGCGAACCGGTGGTGGACTGCCGACATTATTTTGGCCGCTCCACGTCAACAATAGCTATGACCGAGCTCAGCGGGCGGACGTGGCGTTCGATCCCGGAACAATGCCTGTCCGGCCCGATGGCAATGGCGCTCGACGAAATCGCGGCCAGGACAGCAGTCGAAGACGGCGTACGGACGGTCCGAGTGTATACGTGGGACCCAGCGACGCTGTCACTCGGCTATGGACAGGATTCAGGTTCAGTTGACTGGGACTACTGCCGCCGGGAGGGGATCGACGTGACGCGAAGACAGACCGGCGGCGGAGGGATCTACCACGACACGTTCGGTGACATCTCCTACTCGATCGTCGCCCCCGCCGAGGAGGTACCGGGCGACCTGATGGAGACGTACGAACTCCTCTGCGAACCGATTTTCGATGCGTTCGAGCGCATGGACGTCTCCGCCGCGTTTGCTGACCGGAAGTACCCCGAAATACATCGACCAGCCTGCTATCTCCGGGCGATCGATCCGGCCCACGATATTCTCGTCGATGGCCAGAAGATCAGCGGCAACGCCCAGTATCGACAGCGCGACGCAGTCATCCAGCACGGTTCGCTCTCGTTTGATCTGACGCCCGAGCGCCATCTCGGCGTCTTCTCGAACCCCGATACCACGCATGAACAGTTTAGCGACCGGGTTACTGGGATCCGCGAACACGCCGACATCTCGCGGGAGACGGCAGTCGATTGCCTCGAAGCCGCGCTCCGTGAGTGGGCAGATGCAGACGATGGTGAGTGGTCGGAATCGGAGCTGGAAGACGCGACGGCCCTCGTCGATCGGAAGTATGGCTCCGATATGTGGGTTCACGACCGGGTCGATCCTGAAGAGACGTAGCGACAGTACCGACGCCGTTCGAAGTTACTTTGACACTCGGATCCCTGCATCTGGATATGCAAGTAGGAGCACACGTTTCAGTAGCTGGCGGCGTCGATAACGCCGTCGAACGAGAGCTGGATGTCGGTGGGAACTGTGGACAGATCTTCACGACCTCTCCACAGGTCTGGCAGCACCCTGATATCGGCGACGACGAAGCGGCAGCGTTCCGCGAGGGAACGGCTGCAAAGCTCGACGGGCCGTGGGTCATCCACTCGTCGTATCTGGTCAACCTCTGTACGCCGAAAGACGACCTGCGGCGAAAGTCGATCGAGAGTATGCAGGCAGAGGTCGACGCGGCCGATGCGCTGGATATCGACTACGTCAACGTTCATCTGGGCGCACATACCGGAGCGGGCGTCGACGGGGGGCTCGACAACGCGGCGAGCGCGCTCGATGAACTGGATATCCCCGAGGGCGTTACCGTCCTGATCGAAAGCGACGCCGGGAGTGGCACGAAACTCGGCGGGGAGTTCGAACACCTCGCGGAGGTGATCGACCGGAGCGAGCAGGAACTGGACGTCTGCCTCGATACCGCCCATGCCTTTGCGGCGGGATACGATCTCTCGACGGAAGAGGGTGTCAACGAAACGATTGCTGAATTCGACGACGTGGTCGGGCTCGACCACCTCAAGTGCATCCACCTGAACGACTCGAAGCACGAATGTGGGACGAACAAGGACGAACACGCCCACATCGGCGAAGGGCTGATCGGCGAGAAGGGGATGCGGACACTGATCAACCACGATGACCTCGCGGACGTGCCGCTCGTGCTGGAGACGCCCAACGAGGACGGCAAGGGTTTCGCGTGGAACATCGATCGCGTACAGGAACTGCGAGACTAGCCACACCGGATTTTTTGTCCCCGTCAGTCTCACCGCAACTTTGATACAGTCTGTCGTGGTAACTAATCTCATGCACAGCTCACAGCGCCTGGAGTTCGAACATTCGGACCGAGAAGCGATCTACTCCTACGTCGAACGATCGGGAAGCATCGATAGAGATGAGGCCCAAAAGGAGCTGCTCCCCCACGACCCGGGCGGCTTTCGGCACCACGTTGCAATCCTCAAGCGAAACGGCTACCTCGAGGAGGCCGAGGACGGGACGCTTTCTGTCGCAATCGAGGTGAACGGTGCCGAGGAGTTCAGCGGCGATGAGTTCAGCTTCGAGGTTCGGCCAGCAAACCAGAGCGATCTCTCCGGTATCGTCGGCGCGATCAGGCAGGTAGTCCAGCAGGGACGATATATCGTCGCCGAGTCGGTTGCCCAAGAGCTCGACCATCAGGACGTGTTGCTCAGGCAAAACGAACTGGAGTCACGGATGTTCTTCGTCGCAACGGTCAACGACGAGGTCGTCGGCTGGGTCCATGTCCACTCACCCGAACTGGAGAAACTGAGTCACACAGCCGAGCTTACCGTCGGTGTGATCGACGAATACCGGGGGAACGGTCTCGGCAGCCACCTCCTGGAACGAGGGCTCGAATGGGCGGCCTCAAACGGGTACGAGAAGGTATATCAGAGCGTCCCTGCGACCAACGATGCTGCCGCGGAGTTCCTCGAACAGCACGGCTGGGGGACCGAGGCGATCCGGCGCGATCACTACCGGATCGACGGCGAGTACGTCGACGAGTTGATGATGGCGATCGAGATCTGACAGCGGGTACTGATGAAGTACTGAACTCAGTCGGCAGTTGTCATTGTTGAACCGATTGTCCGATGATCAAGCCGTTTCGAGCACCAGCCTTTGGAAAAGTAGTAAATATTGGCACACCTTACTCCTCTAGATATGGCTTCATCCGATCCAGTGTCGTTCGAACATCGGGACAGACAGCGAATCTACGAGTTCGTCGAACGACACGGAACCGTCGATCCGCAGACGGTACGCTCGGAGCTGTTTCCGTCGGATAGTCGAGGATTCCGTCACCACATTTCCATCCTCCGGCGCGACGGCGTGTTAGCACAGACCGAAAACGGTGATCTGCGCGTCGCTGTCAGGGCGGGCGGGGAAACACGGGTGACCGAAGAAGGTGTCGAGTGTACCATCAGACCGGCACGTCAGGAAGACCTCGCCGGTATCGTCGGCCTGATCAAATCCGTTGCAGCGCCAGGCATTCATATCGTTGCGGAAACCGTTGCCCGGGAAATCGATCGGGACGAGGCATTGCTTCGGCACAATGATGTCGAATCGCGGATGTTCTTCGTCGCGACCGTCGATGAGGAGGTCATCGGCTGGGTCCATCTCAGTGCCCCCGAAATCGCCAAGCTGCGACACACAGCGGAGTTAACGCTTGGCGTACTCGAAGAGTATCGCGATCAGGGGATCGGAAATCATCTGCTAAAACGTGGACTAGACTGGGCTGCAACCCACGAGTACGAAAAGGTCTATCAGAGTATCCCTGCGAGCAACCAGGCAGCGATCGACTTCCTGGAAAACAACGGCTGGGAAGTGGAAGCGATCAGGGAGGGGCACTACAAGATCGACGGTGAGTACATCGACGAAGTGATGCTCGGAATCGAACTGTGATACTCCGCCGCGATCACTTCCCGTCTCTTGCTTGATCCGTCCCTGGCGTTCCGTTGCAGTCGCCTTCGTTCTCATCAAAATCAACGCCTGGGCCGGTATTATCCCACGCCCCCGTGCAGTTGAAGAAGGAACCAGTATCGCCGACACCGGGCGATCCACCCGGAACGACGCCGACGATCACGGTTCGGCTATCGAACCGTATCGGCTCGACACTTCCGATCCGTGTACGCTCGCCGTCAAGCTCCAGGTGAACGCTCCTGTCCTCCCGGATGTACGTCGTCCCGGCCGGGGAATCGGGGGCACCGTCGGCCGCACTGACCTCGAACCGGGCGTACTCGCCGCTCACCTCGACATCCCAGACGCTGAACGAAGCGTACCAGAAACTCGGGAACGGAATCACCGGGATACCCGGATAGCCGATCCAGTTTCCGTAGCGCGCCGTCATCGGTGCGTGTGTCGTCCCCGCTGTATCGAGTGGGGCCGCACCGGCGGGTCGGACGGCAGCGACCTCGTCGCGTTCGACCGGTTCGATCGAGAGGTACGTCGGTGCACCACGAACATCGAATCCCATCTCCTCGGTCAGCGGCGAGCTATCGAGCGCGCCAGCGTTCTCCTCGATATCGCCGTTCAGGGCGTCTTGCCCAATACCCAGCGACGTGTCGAGGACGTTGTTCACCGCGGTCGCGTCCTCACCGAGTTGATCAGCGATGTTGTCTTCTATTCCATCCCGAAGGTCCTCGTGGCTATCGCCCACTGCCTCGATTGCGTCGATCAGACTCTCGATATATGCCAGACGCAGTTCGGCCCGTGCCTTCGCGGGTGCGTTCTCGTAGCCGTCCGGTTCGCCCTCGAACACGATATCGTCCTGGGCCTGGCGGAGTTCGTCGACGTACCCTTTGATCGGGCTATTGTCCGCCGTGATCAGTTCGTGGCGTTCGACTTCGAGCGGGCCGACCTCCGCTTTGACATCTCTGCGCACGTCATCCGTTTCGGCTTCCAGCCACGCTTCGAGGGCATCGTCATCGTCCGGCTCTACCGTAACATCGAGCCAGCTGTCGTCCTCGTAATCGAGCATCGAAACCAGTTGCTCACTGTCGAACACCTCATCTGGTTGAACCCGCTGTTCGAGCCGATCGACGACTGTCTCCGGGTCGGCGCCCGTGTTGAACACCTCTTCGACCGCACTCTCAGGCACGGCCTCGAAATTCCCGACACGTTGACGATCGGGACCTGGTCGTGTCGACCCGCCGGAACGAAACGCGTATTCGATCTCCGGATCGTACCCTGCGGCGTCGACCGCCGCCCCGTGGCTATGTCGCCCGTCGATCTCGACTACCACCTCGAACCGCTTCGTCGAGCGGTCCGTACTCGTGACTGATTCGGTTCGGTTCGTCGTGGCGTTCCCGTCTGTTCCATACGTGGTGTTCCCATCCGTTCCGTTCGCCGCCTCGACTTTCCGTTCCCATGTACGCGTCTGTTCGTACTCATTTGTGAGTGTGATCTCGTAGCTGTACAACGGACGACTCTGTGTCGTATCATCACGCCAGAGGGTCCGGCTATTTACCGTCGTATCGCTACTGTTGACGATCGTCTTGCGATCGTCGTACACCTCGGTCCAGTTCCCCTCCGCGACACGGTCCGGTGGCTCGGCACTCGGTAGATCACCGCTCGTTTCGATCTCGTCCTCGGCACGCACCGACGCTCTGTACACCGAGTCGACGACTCCCGGTATCTCTCCGCTCGCGGTATCAATCAACGTATCAAGGGAGTCCGGCGTGTCCTCCGAGTCAACTTCCTCGATATCCTCGAAGGCCTCGTCGGTCATTGGATCCTCCTCATCCCAGTCGAACTCCTCACCGACTACGTCGAAGTATGCGAGATCTGCTAACTCGTCTACCGGGAGTTCGACCGTCTCCTCGGTGAACTCCGAATCGACGATTTCGTCTTCCGCAAGCTCGGTTAGCGTGGGCGCATCAGGAAGCTCTCCTTCGTGGTCGCCGTAGACGTATTCCAGATCCTCACAGAGCTGTTCGGCATCGTAGCTGTCATCCGCACTCTGGTCGGTGTCAAGCAACTCCTCGCCGATGTCGGCACCCATACACGCCCACGCACCGCGCATCGTTCGTTCGCCGTGCGGGTCGGTCGTCCCGAACGTCGATTCCTGTACCGAGAACGCCGCATGATTGGCCAGAACCTCGGTGTGGTCGTTCGGCGTGACGTTCTCGAAGTCGTCGGGGTTCCGGTACTTGTGTGCGATCTTGAGATAGGACACCGGATAGAGCCGCGCCGCGAGCCGGCGGCCGAACCCATCGTAGCTCGCTCCCTCGTCGAAAATACCGGTATTCAATCGAGATTCGTACTCCGCCGTGTGCTCGTGGAGTTCGTGCAGTGTCGAAGCGATCGTCACAGTCAGATCCTCCTGGCGGTCCGCAACTGTCGTTCCACCCTGCTCCGCCTCGAAAGCGACGTCTTCGACGGAGACGCGTAGTGTTCCGTTCTCGACCCCGTGTTCGCTCGGTGTCGCTATCTCGACACGGTCGAGTGCGGCCTCCACGCTTTCGGTTGTCGGTTCGACCGATGGGAGCGATGCAGTGGTACTCGTCTCGCCGCCGAGGTCCTGCCCGGTATGCTCCAGTCGCTGTTCGGTCTCCAGATAGATCAGGAGCGCAAGATAGGCATCAAGGGGGTCGTCCTCCCGGTCTGCGATCGCTGCACCGACAGTGCTGTTCGGGTCCGGTTGCGTCACCGGCGATCGTGCCGCGTTTTCCGTGGCATCGACGGCAGCGGCCCGAACAGCTGTCTGTGACGCCGCGACAGTCCGATCGAGCGCGACCGCTGAATCGTCGTCGACCGTCGGCTCGGGTCTCGTTTCCAGCGTGGCGACGACCCCGATGCTACTGACCAGCAACAGGACGCCGATCATCGCGAAGGGAACGCGTGCGCGCTCGTCGACGCGGATCGACACGGACCGTCGCTCACTCATGGATCCCACGTCCTGACGACGATCCGAACCTCGCCCGTGGAGAGTAGCTCGTCGGTTGCCCGTGCCACGCGTTCAGCGTCGCTGTGATTCGTCTCGGCCGACGTATCGAGCTCGTCGCCGAGCGCATCCGAAAGTTCCTCGGCGACGATTTCGTCGGCAAGCACGGCCGCGAGCTCGTCGTTTGCCGCTACCGCATCTGCATCCGACCGCCCCGTCTCCTCGTCGATATCGTACTCCTCGATACCGTCGAGCGACCCGACCATCCGTTCGTAGCGGTACGCGGCGAGTTGGCGTTCGATACCCTGACGTTCGAGCGCGAGCTGTGTCGCTTCGGGTGGGAAGAATCCCTCGACGACCACTGCCGAGACAACCTCGACGAACGTAACGTAGTCTTCTTCGTAGGCTTCACGTAACTCGGATTCTGTCGGCTGGTCGATCCCTGAGGAGACGGTCATCGTGGCGCTGCTGACCTCGGCGTCCAAGGGCGGATCCGAGCCAGCCATCGCCTCACCGCGGATCGAAGACCCCTCGTAGGGAACCCAGACCGCAGTGACGTTTGCGTTCCCGTCGATCTCAGTGGTCGTTTCGGACACGGCTCCGTCGAGACCCGCCTCGTACTCCTCGCCACCACGGGAGAGCTGCGCCCCGCCGATCTCTGTGTTCGTCACTGCGGCCGACGCTAGCAATCCGGCGACAGGACCGTGATCGGTGCGCTCGTATGCGCTCTCGGTGTCGATCGGATCGGCGTCAAACTCGTCGTCGACCCGTACCGGCGACATCGAGTACTCCACCGAGGTGGTCGTCGCGCCCAGCAGTTCGGCTGTTCGTTCGGCCCGATCCGGTTCTGGGTCACCAGTGTCCGTTTCAGCTACGAGTGCGATCGTCACCACCGCAGCGCTGACCAGCGCCAGACAGAGCGTAACGTCGACAACAGTACTGACCCCGCGCCGGTTTCTGGTCACTGCCAGACCTCCACGCTGAGCGTGCCGACATCGATCTCGCCCGGTAGGTCCTCGTCGACCACAGGAATCGACCGGCTCGCGGTCCGGGCGTCCTCCGAGGGTGAACCGGGATCGCCGTCGCCGTGTGCATCGATCCGCACGCGATCGACGACGCGCCGGTCACCCCGTGTGTCCTCGACCGAGATGGTGACACGGACGTGATAGCCGTCCGGCAGCGTCTCGCGGGAGAGCGTGTCCAACACGTCGGCGCTCGGGTCGTAGAGCCCATCCTCGCCGAGTTCAGTCCAGACCGTATCGAGGGTGGTCTCCTCGACGGCCCGGTCGCTCGTGCCCGGGAGGGCGTCGGCGGCGTAGCCCGCGTACAGGCTCACGCCGAGGCAGACGGCAGCGACCGCAACGAGCGCCGGGATCGGCTCCGCCTGTCCGCGATCATCAGACAGCGACCAGCGTGGCACGCTCTTCACCCCCGGGAGCAGGGTAGTCAATCGCCCGGACTCGTACCGTTCCCTCTGCTGGTTGCCACTTCTGATCTTCCGCCCGGTCGCGCGCGTCCTCAACGTCCGCGTGGAAAGCTGCCCACGCGTCGCTGTCGGCGTTGTGGTCGTAGACAGCCAGCGGCTCTTCACCGTCGAGGATGGCCCGCAGTTGCTCGTCTTCGCACACTGGGACCATCTGTCCGAACGCGATTCGAGCCGTGCTCTCCGTTCCGTCGGTCCGGAGCCAGAGGCGGTGTTCGCCGATCCGCGCCTCGGTCGCATCGTGGTCGTACTGGCCCGTCGTCTCGTGGGGGCTGGCTGCCGTCTCCTCGATCGTGTTCGCCGCCGCGGTAGCGTCCGGCGCGGGCGTCGAAGGGAGGCAAAGCGCCAGTCCAGCGAGTCCGATGCTGACCGCCGCGACGCCGAGCCAGACATACCAGGCATCGACCGGTGCTTCGGTATCCATGGCCCCAGATCGCCGCGTTCTGGTACTTAAACCGTCGGCCCGGAGCTCACCGTCGAGAGAGTTCGACGACCGGCTTCCCGCCTGTCCGGTCGCGCGTGAGCGTGAGTACGAGGCTTCGCTCGCCGGTCCCGCGAAGTTCGATAGTGTCACTCCCCGGATCGGCGGCGTCGACGATCGGCGCGTCGACGTGCATTGTGTGTACGTGACCACCATCGACGGTGTAGCGGACCACCGAGTGATCGTCACCTACCCGGTGAATCTCGAACCGGTCGACCGGCGCAGTCGTAAACGACTCTCCCGGAAGCGTCAGAGTCAGGCTTCGCCGTGCGCCGTCGACTCCGACGGGTGGCGGGTCCTCGTCGTCGACGAGCGAGGTGGCAGCGGTCTCGATTTCGGCGGCCTCCCGGTCGAGCACCCCCTCGGTGTTGGTAACGCCCCCGCGGTCTATCGCCGGGACGGCGATAGCGAGCAGTGTAGCGGTCAGCAGGACCGCGAGCACGACGCGAATCATGACGAGTCTGGCCCCGGGATCGTTCTTGAACCTGTGGACCGACCCGGCGGTTGCGGTGGCGCGCGCTGACTGGCGCTTGCCGCCAGCCGAAACTGCGTGAGGGACGCCGCAGAACGCAGTGAAGCGGCGAGGCTGGGGAGGACGAGGCTGTGTGGGTGGATCGAACGGGGGATTTCTGGGTTACAGCAGACAAGTAGTCAGCTTGGACTTTAGCCAGCGCGACAGAGGCTTTCACATATATGGCCCGAAATACGGGATCACGGACGTGTAATACCCAAACGGGAAGTGCTAGAACCGAAAGGCAGTTTTCCCCGACCCGAGAAGAGCCTCCATGATCTCGATCGCGCTTGCCGGGAAGCCAAACGCCGGCAAGTCAACGTTCTACACCGCAGCGACGCGGGCGGACGTCGACGTCGCAAACTACCCCTTTACGACCATCGACGCGAACCGGGGCGTCACACACGCACGCACCGAGTGTCCCTGTCTCACTCGCGAGGAGCGCTGTGGGATGAAGAACTGTCACGACGGGAAGCGCTACGTCCCAATCGAACTGCTTGACGTCGCTGGGCTCGTTCCGGGCGCACACGAGGGGAAAGGCCTCGGCAATCAGTTTCTGGACGAACTGACGAACGCCGACGCGATCATCAACGTCGTCGATGCCTCGGGCGGGACGAACGCGAAGGGCGAACCGGTCGAGACGGGCAGCCACGATCCGATCGAGGACATCGACTTTATCGAGGAGGAGATGGACCTCTGGCTGGCGAGTATCGTCGACCGCAACTGGGAGACTGTCGAGCGCCAGTCCCGGTCGCCCGGCTTTGACATCGACGAAGCCCTCGCCGAGATGCTCACCGGCTTTGGCGCAACCGAGGCGGAGGTCGCGGCGAGTCTGCGTGAGGTCGAGTACCCCGAGAACCCGGCGGACTGGACTGACGACCATCGCGAAGCGCTGGCGCGGGACGTCCGCGAGCGCACGAAGCCGATCATCGTCGCGGCGAACAAGATCGACGTCGCCCCCGAGGAGAACGTCGAGAAATTGCTGGAGCTTGAGAAGCCCGTGATTCCCACCACGGCGGAGGGCGAACTCGCCTTGCGAAACGCTGCCGACGCCGGGCTGGTGGACTACGATCCCGGCGACACCGAGTTCGAGATCGGTGAGGGTGTCAGCGACGAGCAACGCGAGGCCCTCGATGGGCTTCGTGCGGCGATGGACCGCTGGGACGGCACCGGCGTGCAGGGCGCGCTCGACTACGCGGTATACGATCTGCTCGAACGGATCACCGCCTATCCCGTGCAGGACGCCACCAAGTGGACCGACGCGAAAGGGAACGTTCTGCCGGATGCCTTTTTGCTCCCGCGCGGTTCGACGCCGGTCGACCTGGCCTACGCCGTCCATTCCGATATCGGGGACGGCTACCTGCACGCCGTCAACGCGAAGACCAACCGGGAGATCGGCGAGAGCTACGAGTTGGCTGAGGGCGATGTCATCAAGATCGTGAGTACGAACTGAAAAAACCGTAGCGCGTTACTCGTTTTCGAGCGCGTTGTAGATGTCTCGATTTTCTTCCCGATCAGCTGCTGCTACCCGCCGGACGAGCTCACCTCGGATATCCTCCATCACTTCATCGAGTGGAGTCTCGGGCTCTGAACTTTCCTTGGTCGCCATAGTTGTCGTATTGTCCCGATTGCCGTTAATCATTCGGGTTGGACGAACCATCGGTCAGTTCGTTCAGTCCGTACTGAATGAGATCGTCACGCCACTGTTCGATCTCTCCCACAAGGTCGATTTCTTCAGTATGAGAATGAAGATATTCGATGGTTTCCGCTTCGTCGACGGTCGCCTGGTCGGTGCCGAACTGTTTGAGGATCGTCCTGATCTCGTTGTCGTACATGAACCGATATCCGTTGAGGAAGTAGAACACGACCGTCGTGTTGAGCGCGGTGCGTTTGTTCGCATCGACGAACGGGTGGTTCGCCACCAACAATCGGATGAGGTGAAACGCTTTCTCGTGAATCGTCTCTGGTGCCGTTCCGAAACTCCCACTCTCGATGTAGTTCAGGGCAAACTCGATATCTCCACGGTTCTGAACGCCAGCGTGCGTGTCAGAATACTCTGATACGATGTCGTCATGGATGGCGAGAACGTCGTCCACTGACGGATACCAGAGCGAGTCTGCCATTCCTTCCTCCGTTTAGATCCCATTCAGTGTAATCCTTCCTATCAACTGCTCATACTCTATTACCCACAGTAGACGTAATCAGACTGGACTGATACGTCGTGTACGGTGTGTGGTCAAAACTACTGATCAAGACGTGAGTACGAACTGAACCACCCCCTGCCCAAGGTTTAATTTCATCGGGACGTGAACGACGGTCCAATGAGCAGCGTCCCCTCCTCCGACGGGAAGCCGCCGTCGGGTATGTCCACTGCGGAAGCCGTCCTCGGACTGATCGCGTTGATCTCCCTGCCCGCAGTCGCTGCGGTCGCCGCGGTCACCTCGTGGATACTATGGTTGGTGCTACCGGTTGTCGCCCTCGCCGTGCTCTACCTGCTCGTGCGGATCCTCCGGATGCTCCACGAGTTACAGGAATCGGTGGATCAGCTCGAACGACGCCTCGACAGATTCGATCGCGATGAACAGTAACAGTCCGTACTCCCCGAGCGCTCGCAGCGACAGCTAGTTCCAATCGGATCGACGGTCCAGTCTCTCTATGGCTACGGATCGCTCAGAGCTTGCGCCGAACGGTCGAGCAGATAGAGGCGACGCTCGACCGCGAACCGTAGACTGGTCGCCATCGAGTCAGTTCAGTTCTGATGTCACAATGTAACGTTGTATACAACGTGACATCGTACACAACGTGGCTCCCCTATGTCGGCAGTCCGAGCATTCACCGGAACAGCTGCCAGTAGTACTTTATACTGTAGTGAGGTCAACAACTAGCCGAGAGATGGCCCTCATAGACTGGTTCCCCGATCGTCCTCCAACGTGGTCAGAAGTTGGATCGGCTGGATTCGGCGTCCTGTCGGTTCTGACAATGATCCCGATGCAACGGCCGATTTCGCCGTCGTGGCTCGTCGTCGGATTCGTTACGGCAACGATCGGTCTCGGACCGGTCGCACAGTCGTCCGCCGGTGCCTGGGTCGGGAACTGGTTCAGAGGTATCGGAGAAGCAGGGCGTGCGGTCGCAATCGTGGTCTTCGTACTGACTCTGTGGGGCACAGTGTTTGCACTGGAGCCACCGATTTCTGTGTTGGCTAGCACGATCGCCGGTGCTGTAGCGGCGTTGGCCCTGTACGTAATCGTGTTCGTGGTTCTTTCAGGGAGCATCGAGGGATGGACGACGCCACAGGACGGGTCGTGACCGAGAACCGCAGTAGGTCTCAGACCAGCGGCTGCCACCATACCGCGGCGACCAGCACGGCGAGGAAGACGTAACAGCCCCGGACGAGCAACATCGTGGCGATTTCAGGGTCGGCACGCCGCGCAAATCCCGCGACGACGGCGAAGGCCAGCACGGCGACGACGGAACTCGGCGGGAACGGGCCGAGCGCTGCCAGCGCAAGCACGAGCATGAGTGCAGTGAGCATCAGCCCGTAGGCAAGCGACATCGCGCGGTCGGGACCGAGCGAAACGGCGACAGTGCGTTTCTCGATCGACAGGTCATACTCGTAATCCTGCATGTCGTCGATGACCTTGACGCCCGAGAGGAGCACGAGAAAGACCGCGCCGAAGGCGAGCGCGACCGGTGCAAACGTCGTTGCCTGCACGTAGAACCCGCCAACGAGGGCGAGGGCGATCCCGGCGGGATAGCCGGTGGTCGTGGTGATCGGGTTCGTGTCCAGTTGGGGAGCGTGATGGTAACCGATCAGCCAGCACGGCAGGGTGACGAGCGCGGCGACGGCGTCGACGAGCAGGGCGAGGGCGACCAGACAGGCGAAAACTATCGTCGTCGAGCCGACCAGCGCGGCGCGACAGCCCCATTCGGACATGGGGTGGTCGTCGTCCTCGCCACGGCTGTAGAAGTCGACGTAGCCATCCTTGACGTGGGCGGTGTACACCGCAGCGAAAATCGCCAACGCGTGAATCCCGGCAAGCCGGGGATCGAACGCACCGGCGAGGACACCCCCAAAGAGCGACGCGGCGATCGGCGGGAGCATGAACACGGGGTGGACCTGGGAGAGCAGGGCGCGCAGATCGGCTTCCAGTCCGGCGTCGTGACGTGCAACCGACATGCTCCACAGTATGCGGGGCGTTATCATATATGCAGCGCACGGCGACCCCACCGTGATCGGCTCGCTACTGAACTCGCGCCGTCACGTCGTCGATGATCGCCAGTGCCTCTTTGAGCTCTTCCATCCCGGTCGCATAGGAGAGACGAGCGTAACCCGCACCGTTCGCACCGAAGGCGTCACCGGGCACCGCGACGACACCGCTGTCGATCAGTTCGTCGACCCAGCCATCGGGCACTTTCGGCATGACGTAGAACGCGCCGCTGGGTTTGGGAACCGACAGACCGGCGTCTTCGAGCCCGTCGAGGACGACGTCGCGGCGCTCCTCGAAGGCAGTGACCATCTCCTCGACGGGCTCTCTGGGGCCAGTCAGGGCGGCCTCGGCCGCGTACTGTGCGGGGGCGCTCGCACAGGCCTGCATGTACTGGTGGACGCGGAGCATCCGCTCGACACGCCTGTTCGAGCCGGTGACCCAGCCGAGTCGCCAGCCCGTCATCGAGTAGGTCTTCGAGCACGCACCGACGACGACGACGTTGTCGCTCTCGGCGTACTCGATTGGCGAGTGGTGTTCGCCCTCGAAGACGATGTGTTCGTAGACCTCATCGGAGATACAGAGCACGTCGTGCTCGTCGGCGATCCGGGCGAACTCGCGGATGTCTGCCTCGCTCTGGACCGCGCCGGTGGGGTTCGCCGGGCTGTTGACGACGAATGCTGCAGTGTCCTCGGTGATGGTCTCTTCGACTGTCGCCGGATCGAGGGTCAGATCCTCGCGCAGTGGGACGGGCTTTGGAACGCCATCTGCCAGCCGTGTGAGTGCGTCGTAGGAGACGAAGCCGGGATCGGGGAAGATCACTTCCTCGCCCGGATCGACGTGGGCTTCGACCGCGAGATGAAGGGCTTCGCTCCCGCCCGACGTAGCGATGACGTTGCCCGGATCGACGTCGATCCCGTGATCGCGATCGTAGGCGTGACTGATCGCCTCGCGCAGGCTCTCGGTTCCCTTGTTCGAGGTGTACGCGTCGACTTGCCCCGACTGGATCGCCTCGACGGCGGCCGATCGAGCGTGTTCGGGCGTCGGGAAATCGGGCTGGCCCAGCCCGAGATTGATCGCGTCCTCTCCTGCCGCCTCGAATACTTCACGGATGCCACTGATCGAGATTCCTTCGACCCGTGCTGCAAACTCCGTCATACCAGTGAGACGGGGGCGGTCGTGGTTAACTGTTGATGTTGCGGGTCGAACAAACCCGAGTGATTCTATCGTCGACTGTCGACGTACTCCGCAGTCGCGCCGCCGATCACGTACTCGGCGTCCTGGAGTGCCTTCACCGAACCGGATCCGGTAACGAACATCGCTGTCCGGAGCTCGGCTTCGATCCCATCGATCATGTCGACAACTGCCTCGCGGCCGTCGATCGCGGGTTCGAGGAACGGCTTCGCCAGCCCTCCGGCTCGCGCGCCCAGCGCGATGGCTTTCGCAATATCTCGGCCGGTGCGGACGCCACCACTGGCGATCACGCAGTCGTGTTCACGAACGCACTCGATCGTGCTCGCGGCGGTCGGAATTCCCCAGTCCCGGAACAGCCGACCGACCTGCTCGTGACGCCGCTCGTTGACGGCGGCTGCACGGTAGGCCTCGATGCCGGACCAGGTCGTACCGCCCTTTCCGGCGACGTCGATCGCATCGACTCCGGCATCGGCGAGTCGTCTCGCCGTCCCCTGTGAGATCCCATTTCCCGTCTCCTTTACGAGCACCGGCACCGACAGCCCTTCGGCAACACGTTCGATCGCTGTCAGGCTCTCCCGTGCATCGACGTCTCCCTCGGGCTGGACGGCTTCCTGCAGATAGTTCAGGTGCACCGCGAGCGCGTCCGCATCGATCATCTCGACCGCGCGTTCGACGGTTCCGAGGTCGTACTCCCGGAGCTGTGCCGCGCCGAGATTTCCGTAGACGAAGGCGTCAGGACCGGCCTCGCGGACGACGGTGTACGACTCCAGCAGCTCCTCGTCGTCGAGTTCAAGACCGGCCCGCTGGCTACCGACACCCATGGCGATTCCCGTCTCTGCGGCCGCGGCCGCCAGCGCACGGTTGATCTCGGTCGTGTTCGGATGGCCACCGGTCATGCTCTCGATGACGATCGGCGCATCGAGCTGGCTTCCTAGGAACTCGGTAGATGTATCGATCTCGTCGTAGTGGAGTTCGGGGAGCGCCTCGTGGACGAGTCGAACGTCCGCAAAGCCCGTCCCGGACGTCTCGACGTCTTCTTCTCTGATGATCCGAACGTGATCGTCTTTCCGGTCTTCAGTTTCCGACGGCTCCGACATTACCAGAAACTGCGAGCGTACTCTCCAAAAACGTGTTGGTCGGTCGATCGTACTACTGGAACATCTGAATGCGCTGTGCCTGTGAGCTCTCTTGCGTGTCGGCCTCCTGCATGCGCTGGGCGAGCTGTTCTCGCTGTTCCCGGATCGAGTCGGCTTGCTCGACCAACCCCCCGACATCGACCTCGATATCCGCAAGCGGCTCGACTCCCTCTGTTAGCAGGACTCGCGCCGCTTCGGGATCCGGAAAGCGGGGGTCGCTCTCGACGACCAGTGCGGTGGCGTCGAGATCGATCTGCGCCGCACGGTTGAGGAGTGCGCCAGCCGGACCGGCGATCGCACCGTTCAGCCTGGGATGACCCACTTCGTGCCGATCGAGTCGGTCGGCAGCCACATCGCTCGTCGCCACGCCGAACAGTTCGGGCGGTGCGTCGGTCTTTTCGGCGGGGAACCCGCTCAGATACAGCGGGTCGACGTCGTTGGCGTCGAGCCACCCGGTCAGACACGCCGCGAACTCGGACGTCGTGTCGACCGCGACTGGGACGTCGCTCCGGAGCGCAAGCAGGTCGCGGCCCTCGTCGGCGTAGAGCCGAACCGGCGGGCGAACCTCACGGCTCCCCTCCTCGTAGACACCGATCGGTGCGAGCCCCTCACAGTGGACGCTCGCGTAGTAGGTCATCTCGAACTCGTCGATCAGGTGGTCGGTCGCGATCTTGCCGACCAGTCCGATTCCGGGCATCCCCTCGACGAGCGTCGGCGAGTCCAGTTCGATTTCGGCGTGCTCTCTGATCTGTGTCATGTGTGGTGTGTTCACTTCCTACGGTAGTAAAGCCGCCGCCGGTCGGTGCGGACGACGTGCGACCGGAATCACGAAGCGGGCCAGTACGACCACCGCTCCGAAACCCCCAAGCGCCCCCCGGGCGAAGGGGGCGGCAATGGAACCACTGGAACGCTATCGACCGCTCATCGACGACTTCGAGGCGTTCATCGAGGCCTGCGAGCGCCCCCTTCCCTCCGCCGTTCGGGTCAACACGATCAAGGCGACGCCCGCACAGGTCGAGCGGGCGTTCGACGAAGCTGATATCGGCTACGAGTCGGCCGACTGGGCCGGGGGGATCTACCGGCTGGAGACGTCATCGCCGGGCACCCTCTGGCCCTCGGTCCACGGCTGGATCCACGGACAGGAGGAGGTCTCTTCGCTCCCAGCGATGGTCCTCGATCCACAGCCGGGCGAACGAGTCTGGGACGCCGCCGCCGCACCGGGGAGCAAGGCGACACAGCTCTCTGCGCTGATGGACGACCGTGGCCTCGTCGTGGCGAACGACAACAACCTCGGGCGGCTCTCCGCGCTCCGGTTTAACGCCGAGCGCCTCGGCGTGACGAACATGGCCGTGACGAATCAGGACGCCAGAAACTTCTCGCTCAAACGCTTCGGTGAGGGCGGCGAGGACGACCGGCGCGTCGACGTCTTCGACCGCGCGCTCGTCGATGCGCCCTGCTCGTGTGAGGGGACGATCCGGAAGAATCCCGACACCTTCGACGAGTGGTCGCTGGGTCACGTCGAGAGCGTCGCCGGGATCCAGCAGGGGATCCTCCGGCGCGCGGTACAGGCCACGAAACCCGGCGGGCGCGTCGTTTACTCGACCTGTACGTTCGCCCCCGAGGAGAACGAGCGGGTGCTCGATCAGGTGCTGGAGAAAGAGGACTGTCGCGTGGTAGAGCAGGAGGTCCCGCTGGAGCACGCACCCGGCGTCACCGAGTTCGAGGACGAGGAGTTCGATCCCAGCGTCGAGAACGCAGCGCGGATCTACCCGCACCATAACGATACGGGCGGCTTTTTCTGTGCGACGCTGGAGGTGGATCGATGACCGAGAACGTCGGCGAGCGCTTCGACCGGCTTCCGGCGACCGCCGCGGAGCGCGAGATCGAGGGGCGAGCGACCCGCGAGGAAGTGATCGACTGGTGGCACGAGCGCTTTGCTATCCCACGCGAGACGTTCGAGAACTACACCTTCTGGGAGAAAGGAGCCGGGAAAATCTGGATCTTCGCGGACGATATTCCGTCACCCATCCGGATCGAGGGGCTGGGCATGACGTTTCTGCGAACCCGTCAGGAGCACTGGAAGCCGACGACCGACGCCGCCCAGCGGTTTGGAAGAGACGCCAGCAAGAACGTGATCGACCTCTCCGAGGGCGAGGCGAAGACCTTCCTCACCGGCGAGGATCAGGAGCTCGACTGGGACGGCGACTGGGGGTATCTGATCGCGGCGCACGACGTTGGCGGTGAGCGAGAACCGCTTGGCGTCGGCCTGTACGTCTACGGCGAACTGCGGTCGATGATGCCGAAGGGGAGACAGCGCGAACTCTAGATCGGCGGGTAGTATCTCCACTCACCGGTCGTGGTGGCCAAGCGTACCCAGTGCAGTGCGGGTCCCCGAACTCGTTCCCTCGATCTCCAGGTCCAGCCCGTAGACGTTCCCGTCGTGGCTTCCGATGAAGGCCGTCCCCTCGACCACTGTCGGTGATGAGAGTACGGAACCATCCGTCTCGAAGCGCCACACAGTTTCTCCGTCATTGGCCCCGAGCGCGTACACGGTATCGTCGACACTGCCGAAGAACACCCGGCCGTCGGCGACCGTCGGCGACGAATATACACGGTGTTCGATTTCTGCAAGCCACTGCAAGTGGCCGTTCGCGGTGTCGATCGCGTAGACATCGCCGTCGTAACTGCCGCCGAAGACGATCCCGTCGACGACCGTCGGTGAGGAGCCGACCTGTGTTCCAACCGGAAACTCCCACTCTCGGTCGCCCGTCGCCGCGTCCAGCGCGTAGACGGTGCCGTCGTGACTGCCGAACAGAACGCACCCATCCCAGACGGTCGGTGACGAGCGCACGGAGGCGTCCGTCTCGAACTGCCATACCTCCTCACCGGTCACCGAATCGAGCGCATAGAGACGCCCGTCGTCGCTGCCGACGAAGACCCGCTCATCGACGACAGTCGGCGAGGACTCGAACGGACCCTCAGACTCGAAGCGCCATTGCTCCGCTCCGCTTTCGGCGTCAATCGCATAGACGTTCTCGTCGTAGCCCCCGACGAACACCGTCTCTTCGGCGACGGTTGGCGAGGCTGGAACGGTCGCCCCGGTCTCGAAACGCCACCGCTCGGTGCCGGACTCGTGTTCCGCCACGTCGTCGACGTCGATCGCGTAGACGTGGTAATCGTCGCTGCCGACAAAGGCCGTTCCCCCGGAAATCGCTGGTGAGGATCGGATGCTACCATCCGTCTGGAACTGCCACTCCTCCTGTCCGTCGTCGATGTCGATCGCATACAGGCTCCCATCCCGACTGCCGACGAGGACCAATCCGTCGAGTACTGTTGGCGAGGAGAGCACGATATCATCCGTCTCGAAGCGCCACCGCTCGGGGACGCTCTCATCGAAGGCGTCGAGACAGCCGGACGCGGTTCCGAGACCGCCAACCGCGAGGCTGAGTTGGAGGAACTCGCGGCGGCCGTGTGGGGGCATAGCTGGGATATAATGGGTATTTCATGTAAACGCTTCGACGTTCTCAGTAGCCCAGATCGAAGCGGAGATTGACCAGCACGAGCACAAGAACGAGTCCCAGCAGGCCGATCAGCGCGCCGAAGGAGACGGCCCAGCCGTACAGATCTGCGAGAAGGCCAACGACGACTGATCCCGATGACGCCACGATCATGTAGACGGTCCGAACCAGCCCGAAGCCGGCCCCCTGTTCGTCGGCGGAGAGGTTGTCCATGAACCGGGGGAACACCGCCGCACCCCAGCCCATCCCAAGTCCGAGCAGGAGGATTCCGGCGACGAGTCCGGCGGGGCCGGGAACGCCAACGAGAAACGCGAGGCCGAGAATCGACGTTCCGAAACACAACGCGATGGCGCGATCCCTGCCATACCGATCTGCCAGCGACCCCACCCAGACCTGCAGGATCCCCTGCACGACGAAGTACGCGGCGAAGGCGACACCGGCCAGAGTCGCCGAGTGGCCGCGGTGGGCGGCGAAGAAGGTAGGAAGAAACGAGGCAAGTCCCTGCCACGTGAAGTCGGCGACGAGCGCGATGACGGCAGTAAAGGCGATCTTCGGCCGGGAGAGGAGTTCGACCATCGCCCCCGGCTCGAGGCGATCTCGCACCCGCTGATCGGGGCGCTGTGGCTCTGTCGGATGGACGTATCGGGCGAAGAGGAGCGTCGCTGGGATCGCTACGAGGGCCGTGATCGCGACGGCGGGTCGCCAGCCATACCGGATCGCGGCCCAGGAGACGACGACGGGTGTGACCAGACCGGCGATGGGCGCGCCCGAGTTGTGGATACCGACTGCGGTACCGAGGTTGTCGTCGTAGGTACGGGAGAGCAAGGTCGTCGCAACCGAGTAGTGTAGTCCGGCCATGACGCCGAGCGAGACAGTCCCGAGGAAGAAGACGCCGAAGGAAGGCGCGGTGACCACCAGAATCGCTGTGAGACCGGTGCCGCCGACCGATACCAGAATGATCGGGCGTTCGCCGTACCGGTCAGCAAGCAGCCCACTGGGAAACTGGGCGAACGCATACGTGAGCCACATCCCGGTCAGTGCCGCGCCCACGAACGCGTTCGATACCTCGAACTCGGCCGTGATTTCGGGGACGACCGGGCTGATCGCCAACCGGCCCACCATCGTGACGAAGAAGGCGAGCGTGACGAGCGCCAGGACGGTCTCGCGGTAGCGCCAGCGCATCGGATACGCACATTTGCTACACCGGCTACACGTACCCTTCGGAATCAATCCCGGATCGGGACTCGAAGCTACAGAACTTCGAGTAGCCTGTTGATTTCCTCACGCGTATTGAACACGTGGACGGATACCCGCAGCGCCTCGGGATACGGGAGGTCACGAACGCGGATCCCGTGCTCGGCCAGCCGTTCGACATCCGCCTCGGGATCCTCGCGAGCGATCGTCACGAAGCCGGACTCGAATTCGCGGGGGCTCAGCAGGTGTTCGTCAGGGAGTTCGGTCTTGAGGTAGTCGGTCAGTCCTTCGATCCGGGCCTCGACCGCGTCGACACCCAGTTCGTGGTGGAGCTCGATCGCCGCTTCGAGCCCCGCGTACAGGGCAGGGCTCGTCGTACCGACCTCGAACCGCCCTGCCCCGGGTTCGTACTCGTAGTCATGGGCGTTCGCCTCCGTGACGCTCCGGTAGCCGATCGCCGAGGGGATCAGGTCGCGCTCCGCGCCGGAACGAACGTAGAGGAACCCGGCACCGAAGGGCCCGAGCAGCCATTTGTGGGCGGCCCCGACGACGAAGTCGGCACCCCATGTCTCGACGTCGACCGCTGTCTGGCCGGGCGACTGGACGGCGTCGACCAGCACCATCGCCCCCGCATCGTGAGCGATGTCGACGATTGCCGAGACTGGAAGCCGAGTGCCGTGGGTCCACGTGATCGAGCTCACGACGAACAGGGTGGCATCTTCGGCCGCCGCCCTGACGTCGTCGAGATCCAGCCGTCCAGCTTCGGTTTCGAGTACTCGCACGCCTACGTCCCGCGTCCGTTCGAGTTTGCGCCACGGTAAAATCCCCGAAGAGTGTTCGAGATCAGTTCTGACGATCACGTCCTCGCTGTCCCAGTCGAGCGCACCCGCAACGCGGTTGATTCCGTCGGTGGTACTCTCGGTGAGCGCGATTTCATCTGGACTTGCACCCAGCAAGTCGGCGATGGCGGTCTTCGTCGACTCGTGGCGGTCGCCCATCGGGCCGTACATCCCGTCACTGACTGGCGTCTCGTACTCGTGGGATTCGAGCGCAGATTCGACAGCATCGACGACACGACGCGGGCTTGGTCCGCCCGCGCCGGTGTTGAAGTAGAGACCGTGGTCGAGAGCGGGGATCTCCGCCCGCAGGGCTTCGTAGTTCATACTATTGGTTTTGTGTTCGCAATCACTCTATCTGTCGAAACGACGGTATTCAGCTCACGTCGGGGTCTTGGGCCCCGGTCGGTCGTGGGCGTCGCTCAGTCGGTGGCGTACTCGTCGACGAGGTCGAACAGCCGGTCCTCGCCCAGCATTCCTACCTGCTGGTCGACCTGCTCACCGTTAGCGAAGACGACGAGCGTCGGGACGCCGCGGACACCGTATGCGCTAGCCAGTTGCTGCAAAGCGTCGACATCGACCTTCGCGACAGTCGCGTCAGATTCCTCTGCGAGTGCCTCGATCGACGGTTCCATCATCTGACAGGGACCACACCAGTCAGCATAGAAGTCGACGAGGACGACACCGCCCTCTGCGACGATTTCGTCGAGGTGGGTCTCGCTTTCGATCTGTACCGGATCGCTCGGCGACGCTGCAGTTTCACTTCGTGTATCAGTTGTCATCACTCACGTATAGGATCCGTAGTCGGATAAGTGTTTGTGTGTTTTGTACAAGACTAACCAGAGCGGTTCGGTCGGCAAAAGGACCGGAAACAAGCGTTCGTAGCGTACCGAGCCGGTTACGGTTCCCCGGTCATCACGGGTTCCTCGGCGGCGTTCTCGTATTTGTCCTCGAACTCCTGGATGAGCTGGCCCATCTTCGCGTACCAGTCGTTGAGCATCCGCTGCATATCGTCGGCGATCTGGTCGGGGTCCGTGGGGTAGTAGACGTGGTAGTAGCCACCGTCGTCGTAGTTGACCTGCTCTTTCTGAATGAAGCCACTCTTGAGCAGGCGCTGGATCGCCCGATACGCTGTCGAGCGCTCCCGGTCGACCTGCTCGCCGACCTCGTCGATCGTCAGCGGTTCCTCGCTCTCCACGAGCACTCTGTAACACTCCTTGTCGAGTTGCTTGAGTCCGTGAATACACTCCAGTAGCCCCTCACACTGCATATCTCGCTGGAGCTGTTCAGCCATCGAGTTAGCCATGTCAGAGGTGAGGGACCGCACGGACATAAGGTTTTGTGAATATTGTGCAATGGCGCTGAGTAGCCGCAGGTTGCGATTTCGCGCCATCAATCATGGGGGTGGAACCGCTTGACTGCGCGGTCGACGGCAGCGACCTGTCCGATGAAGGTAATTCGGTCACCCTCCGCGAGTATGTGATCGCCAGTGGGGACCTCAGCTTTGCCGTCCGAGTGTGTCAATAGCCCGACGATGCAGCCATCCGGTATCTCGGCATTGAGTTCGGCGATAGTTTTCCCGACGAGTCCTTCCGCCGTAACTTCGATCTCCTGAACGTCGCCAGTCCGGCCGATCTCGTTCATCCACGAGGAAAGCGACGGGCGTTCGAGCACGTTCTCCAGCGACCACGCGGTCGCCATCGAGAGATCGATCGCCCGGACTCCCAGCGACTCGAAGGCGTCGACGTTGCTCGGCTGGTTGACGCGCGAGGCGATCTTTTCGACGTCGAAGGTCGTCTTGGCGAGCTGGGAAGCCAGCAGGTTCACGTCGTCGTCGGGCGTCGCGGCGACCAGCGTCTTCGTCCGGTCGATCCCCGCCCGATCGAGCACGTCGGCGTCGGTGCCGTCGCCCTCGATCGTTCGAAAGCCACGTTCGCGTGACTTCTGGACTGCTTCGGGGTCTTTGTCGATGATCAGTACGTTCTCTCCGTCCTGTTCGAGCCGTTCCGCGAGGGACAGGCCGACCCGCCCCGCGCCGATGATGATGGTGCGCATTGGTGATACTTCGAGGTAGTCCGCGATCTGTCGTGCGATACCTGCCTGCAGGATGACTGTGGCGAAAATAATCAGAAAAACGGTGCCAGCGAGCAACTGTGCTTCTTGCGGTCGCCCCAGTGTCTGGAGTTCGACGGCAAAGAGCGTCGCAACACTCGCCGGGATGATCCCCCGCGGGCCGACCGCGCTCAGAAAGAGCCGCTCGTTACGGGTGAACCGTTCGTCCGTCGTCGAGAGGTAGATGACGGCCGGTCGTAACACGAACGTGATCGCGATGACGACGGCGACGCCCGCAACGCCGAGCGCGATGATGTCGCCGAAGTCGATCAGTGCTGCCAGCGCAACGAAGACAAAGGAAAGGACGACGACCGAGAGGTCATCGAGGAAATCGATCACTTCCTCATGGTGGGGCAGGTCGACGTTGCCGAGCACGAAGCCAGCCATTGCCGCGGCGGCGATCCCGGTCTCGCTAGCGATGGTTTCGGCTCCGCCGTACGCGAGAACGATCCCGGCGAGGACGATCAGCCGAGAGTGCAACGCTGCATCGCCGGGCGCGATGTCGCTCCGGGTGAGAAGGAGCCAGATGCCTGCGCCGATGGCCGCGCCGACGCCAAGTCCCAGCGCCAGCCGGAGCGAGAACTCGGCCAGGAACGAGAGCGCCCCGCCGTCGCCGTCGACGAGCACGTTGAACACGACGACGACGAGGATCGCAGCGGTGACGTCGTTGATGACACCTTCACCTTCGAGGACGGCGGCGACGTGGTCCCGGACCGTCACGACGTTGAGGATCGGGCCGATCACGGTCGGGCCAGTCGCGATCAGTAGCGCACCGACGAGCAGCCCCACCTCGATGGTGGTGTCAAGAAAGACGATCACTGCTGCCGCGGTGCCGATCCAGGTGATCAGCGCTCCGATGGTCACGAGGCGGGTCAGCGCGCCGGGCGCTTCCCGGAGCTTCTGGAGATTGAGATGGTAGCCCCCCTCGAAGAGGATAATTGCGACACTGACGCCGACCATCGTGGTGAGCCCACCGCCGAACGTCTCCCGGGAGACGATCCCCAGGAACTCCGGCCCGATGAGGACGCCCGCGAGGATCAGAAAGAGGACGCTGGGAAGACGGAGTCTATCAGCAAGGACACGAGAGCCGACTCCAAGGGCCAAAACGACGGCAACGACACCGAGGAGGTTGCTCATTTCGGACCTCCGGCTGATCGGAACCGGCCCGTGTGGCACCCAGGAAGCCCGTCAGCATACATATCGGCTGTGTGTGAGGAGGCCAGCGGCTTCAATCGTTCCCCTCGGGCGATGTTGCGGCCGGATGAGAACCCGTACGGATCGTCCGTGCACCGTAGTAGAATATCACGACCGTGACGAACGCCGACGAGCCGACGAGCAGGACAAAACTGACGGTATCGAGGATCGGCATCGCGAGCCAGTTTGCGAGCTCGCCGAACGCCACGGCGAGACTTGCCAGCAACAGCATGATGCCGAAGTAGATAGTCACGTCAGCTTCGTTGACGTAGGCCGTGGCCGCGGAACCGATCCGTGCACCGAGTGCGCTGCCGGCGAGTAACGCGGTGACGACGCCGAGGTCGACGACGCCGTCGAGTCCGTACGAAAATGACCCGACCGCCCCGGACATCAGCGCACCGAAGAGGCTCGTCCCCACGGCGGCGGCCAGTGGGACACCGATCAGGTAGTAGATGGCAGGCATCCGAATGAACCCGCCACCGACACCGAGAAACCCGGAGACCACGCCGACGCCACCACCGACGCCCGAAATCGTCCACATAGAGGCCTTGCTTCCGTCGGTGAGCGTCACCATCGGCGGGACGTTGTACGACTTGATCTTCTTGGCGATCTCGGGGATCTCGTCGGGATCGGCGTCAGTGCCGTCATCGGCGGCGTCCTGACGCAGTGCACTGCGAACGAACAGCCCGCCGATTGCGGCGAGCAGCAGGACATAGACGGTGCCGACGACCAGCTCGGCCTGTCCGAGCGCATCGAGTGCCAGCACCCCGTACTTGCCGATCTCGATGCCGACTGCGATACCGACGAACATCAGCGCGCCGAGTTTGTAGTCGACCGACCCAACGTCGTGGTGTTTCATCGTTGCGATGACGGCGGTCCCGAAGACGAACGCCATCGAGGACCCGATCGCGACGGGAGCGGGATAGCCCAGAATCAACAACGCCGGCGTGACGAGGAACGAGCCGCCCATTCCGAAGAAGCCGAAGAAAACCCCGACCATGAAGCCGAAGCCGACGAACAGCACCAGTAACTCGATTCCCAGTCCGAGCACCTCCATGGTTCAGGCTTGCTGGATGTGTTCGATTACGGTTGGAGCGAGGTTCTCCTCTAGTACCCCGTAACCGACGTAAAAGACGACGGCCTCGACCAACACGACGCTCACGAGGATTGCCGCCTGCACGTATCCCGGGAGTGCGAGTACTTCGATCATTGCATCCACCTCTGTGTTCCGCGTGTTTGGGCCATTGTGTTCAATACCCTCTACTCGGAGTGAGTGTATAACGCTTGTGGGACGGCTATACAATATTACAACAGCCTACCTAACACCTAACCAACGCACATATTTCCATAACTTATCTAAATATAGCGGGACGAACAGACCGGAATCAGCCCACTTCTCACTCGCACCTATCCAACGGACGCGGCGGAACCACCAGTGTGACGATACCACTGCACAAAGGTTTCGATCCCTCTGTACGAAGTTGAGATGACGATAATGGATAAACCAAACAATATTATACGATCCCGACGTACCACTTGATATGAAAGCGGTACTTGCGACGGACCTCTCTGCGGCGAGCGAGGCGACAATAGAGAGCGAAACCTGCCTGAACTGTCTCGGCCGGATCGGCGTCGAGGAAATTCACCTCGTTACCGTCATTCCCGCGAACGTCCACGCCGGGATGCCCGGCATCGACTTCGAGAAGCGACGGAAACAGGGCCTGAATCGGTATCGCGACGTGATCGAATCGGCCGGACTGGACGTCGAGACCCACGTCGTGCGGGGGACGCCACACCGGCGAATCAACGGTGTCGCCGAAACTGTCGGGGCAGGACTGACTATCATCGGATCCCGGGGGAAGAGCCCACTTGAGAACCGGGTGATCGGGTCGACGGCCCGGAACCTCGCTCGGACGACAGTCGTTCCACTGGTGGTCAACCGGATCGAACGTGCTGCCGACGATCCCGAGGTAATTCGTGAGCATCTCTTCCAGCGCATGCTGTTTGCCACGGACTTCTCGGCGAACGCCGAGCGTGCCTTCGAGTCGTTTTCCTACCTGCGCCACGCGACCCAGGAGGCGACACTGGTCCACGTCGGGACGCCGAAAGATCCGGGTCTCGGTGAGGGCGAGGATCCGGAAGTGGAACTCGACGCGCTCGCCGCCCGCCTCGAGGACTGGGGGATCGAGACAGAGACGGACGTCAGACAGGGGGACCCGGCCGACGAGATCCTCGCCGCCGAGGCGGAGTTCCGCCCGACGACGATCCTGCTTGGGTCACGGGGTCACAGCCGCCTGCGCCGCTTGCTGCTCGGGAACGTCTCCGAGGATGTGGTCGCCCGCGCCGATGGGAACGTGATGCTCGTGCCGCCGGAACGAACTGCCTGATCGGAGGGGCCGCTCCAGTATCGGACTCCCACCACTGCCGGCACCCCCGTCCGATTATTACTCGATTCGTGGTAGCGTCTCACGCTATGTTCGACTTCGAAAACCGGGTAGTCATGGTAACGGGTGGCGGGCAGGGAATCGGCGCAGCGACTGCAACGCTGTTCGGGGAGCAGGGAGCCAACGTCGTGGTGACGGACGTCGTCGAGGAGCGCGAGGCGGTCGGTGAGGCGGTCGAGGACGCAGGTGGGTCGGCGCTCGTGCGGGAACTCGATGTCACCGACTACGAGCAGGCCCAGTCCGTCGTCAAGGACACCGTCGATGAGTTTGGCCGGGTCGACGTGCTCGTCAACAACGCCGGGATCTTCCCGACGGCCGGGGTCGACGAGATGACTCCCGAAGACTGGCAGCGGGTGATCGATATCAACCTCACAGGGACGTTCAACTGCACGAAGGCAGTCCTGCCGGTGATGCGCGATCAGGAGTACGGCCGCATCGTCAACATATCCTCGGCCTCCGGAGGCAAGATCGGCTGGTCGGGGGAGCTCTCTCACTACGCCGCCAGCAAGGGCGGCGTCGTCGGCTTCACCCGAAGCGCCGCGATCGATCTCGGACCCGATGGGATCACGATGAACGCCATCGTCCCGGGGATGATCGATACCGGCGCAGCCGAGGAGGTCTCGACTGACGAAGAGATTCAGGGAGCGGTGAACATGACGCCGGTCGGCCGACAGGGTGATCCCGATGAACTGGCAGCAGCGATCGTATATCTGGCGTCCGAGCCAGCGGCCTTCGTCACCGGTGAATCACTGGTGGTCGACGGAGGGATCACGCTGGTATAGTCCTATATTGCCTTTATTGCACAAGTCCAGCAAGACTTAAGCCGAGGTCGAACGAACGTCTAGCTATGTCCGACGACCTCTCGACGTACGAAATGACTGGCACGCGAATTAGCCCGAAGCGCATGGAAATCGACACCGGCAATGCGGAGTTCGTTGTCGGCAAGGACGTCAATCCCGTCGAGTACTTTCTCGGCGCGATCCTCGGCTGCCTGAACTCGACCGGAACGATGGTAGCTCGCGACATGGACATCGACATCGAGGAAATGACCGTCGGGATCAGCGGTGGTGTCGACTACTCCCGCTATCGTGGCGAAGAATCGGACGCCCGCCCCGGCCTGCAGGAACTCGACGTCACCATCTCCATCGATGCTGACGCCGACGAGGCGACGCTTGAAGAGTGGCTCGCGGCGGTCAAAGATCGCTGTCCAGTGACCGACAACGTCGAAAACGAGACGTCGCTGGATCTCGCCGTCGAAGCAGTCTGACCGCAGCAGTTTCGGAATTCGTTCTCCTGTATTCGATCAGTCCGCACCGGCCACCGTCGCGTCCGAATCGGCGCGCTGACTGCGCCAGACTCCCTGGAGGTACGCACCAGCGAACATCCCGGCAACTGCCCAGAGGATCGTCACGTTGCCGACGCCGAGGCTGGCGTAGGCCGCGCCGGGACAGATCCCCGAAAGCCCCCAGCCGACGCCGAAGATCGAGCCGCCGATCAGGACGTTCCGGTCGAACGACTTCAGCCGACGACCGTAGGAATCACCGGTCAGCGGTGCGCTGTCGAGTACTCGTGGGACGATCACGAATCCGAGTCCCGTGACGATCGCAGCCCCGAACATCACGAAGACCAGCCCGAAGTCCTCGAACTGGAGGAAGTTCAGCACCACTTCCGGCTGTGCCATATGGCTAAAGCCGAGGCCGAAGCCGAAGATGAGGCCGCCGAGGTAGATCAGCGGCATGAACAGCGGGTGGCGAGTACCACTCATTTACGGGTTCACCCCCAGCGCCATCACCAGTTGTGCGGTCCCAATTGCTACGAGCATGAACGTCAGGACGCCGACGAGCGATGTCTTCGAGGCAGAGCCGACGCCACAGACGCCGTGGCCGGAGGTACAGCCTTTGCCGATCCGGGTCCCGATTCCGACGAGGACGCCGCCGAGGAACAGCCGCCACGGCTGGACGTCGGTGAGCCAGATCGTCACACCGCCGATCTCACGGAGGGTCCCGGTTGTTCCCGGCGTGTACAGTGAGCTCGTGACGAGCCCGGACTGGAACGTGAGCGCGTAGACCGCTGCCCCCGAAATGATTCCGAGGGTGAAAACGATCCGCCAGTCCCGCGAACTCCGGTACTGCTGGAACCGTTGCCGGTCGGAGACGTACGAGAGCGTCGATTCGAGGAACGTGCTTGCACCGGCGCTGATGCCCGTTCCGAGATAGATCACGAGTGCTCCCAGACCGACGAACAGCCCACCGACGGCGTACCGGCTGATCCCCTCGGGAAAGGGCGCTTCGAGAAGCGCCGGGACGACGAGTTCGGGAATCATACCCGATCAGTCATCCGCAAGTGAGTCCTGACTCGCGGCGCAGTTGTTCGGGCCGAGTTCGAGCTCGAAGGCCTCCTCGTCGTCTGCCTCCCGCTGGCCGAGGTTGGTCGCGATGATATCCTCGTAGTTGGCCGGACGCGGGGGCATATCGGAGAGGATCACGTCGACGAACTCCTCTTCGTCCATCCGCAGTGCAGCCATCTCGTCGACGAGTTGACCGATCGGCGCGGTGTAGGTGCCGTCCGCTGCGGGCTCCGCGGCGTCGCTGAAGTGCGCCCCACCGATGAGCGTCTCGTCGGGCAGGGAAAGGACGCGTTCCTGAAGCGACTCGTAGAGCTGGCTTGCGGCTTCGGGTGCCCCCTCGTCGCCCTCTTCGAGGTCCGGTCGTGCGACGCTCTCGATGAAGAGACCGTCGCCGGTCGCGAGCAGCGAGTCGTCGATTAGATACGAGGTCATCCCGGACGTGTGGCCGGGCGTATAGACTGTCTCGATGGTGACGTCGCCGACTGCGAACTCGTCGCCGTCCGCGGCGAGGGTCATGTCCTCGGCATAGGTGATCCCACGGTCGACAGCCGGTTCTGGGATGACGCCCTCGACGCCCTCGTCAGCGAGGTTTCGAACCCCGGAAATGTGGTCCGCGTGGACGTGCGTATCGATTGCATACTGTAGTTCGACGCCGAGTTCTTCGGCATCGTCCAGATACCGGTCGGTAAATTCACGAAGAGGATCGATGACGGCTGCCTCCCCGTCATCGTAGACGAAATAGCCCAGACAGCCGCTAGAGGGGCGCTGGTACTGCAGCAGCGTCCCTGCACCGTCGTACCCGGTCACTTCGAGGGCCTCGTAGACGCGGGCCCAGCCGTTCATGCCCTCTTCGAGGTGGTCAACGTCGTACCCGAGCTCTTTCAGCGAGCCAGCCACGTATTCGCTTGCGCCGCCTTTGGCACACAGGACCGTCAGTTCGCGGTCCTTGGGAATCTGATCGAGCACGTCTTCGGGAATCTCATCGTCGAGAAAGTGGAAGTAGGGGACGTTGATCGAGTCGACGTTCTCGCCGTCGATCTTCCATTCCTCGTAGTCGCCCTCCATACGCGCGTCAAGTAGCGTAACCGGCTCGCCCGCATCGACCTGTGCTTTTAGCTCGTTCGGGTCGATCGATTCGACGTCGACGTCAGGGGTTGGAAAGTCCATGTCGTCCATGTTGTACACCGTAGAATATTGGGTGATCCCTCATAAGAGTTTGCATGGTTTTGCGATTATCATGCAATATACTAACCGCTCAATATTTCCAGATGCGGCCGGGGCAGTGATAGACTGGAAGAGAAGCAATATTTGGTGTGGCTTTGTATGGCGGCTTTTCAATACCACTACAATAATCGGTGGGTTTATGTCCCTTTACCTAATATTGTGTATTAGCTCCAATATAGAGCAGATTAACAATGAGTTCGCAATACGATATTACCGAAACCCTGGATGTAAAAGGACAGTCCTGCCCGATGCCCGTCGTCAAGACCAAACAGGCTGCAGACGAGCTAGCCGAGGGCGATATCCTCGAAGTGGTCGCCACGGACTCGGGCAGTATGAGTGACATCGAGGGCTGGGCCGAGGGAACGTCGGGCGTCGAACTCCTCGAGCAGGTCGAGGGCGACGACGTCTACAGACACTACGTCCAGAAGACGGCATGAGCACCGACAGCTCCATGTCCACGGACGAGGACGCATCACCTGACCCCGCCGAGGTGGCGGCTCTCCGCGAGCGCGTCGACGAGCTAGAGCAATCGCTCGCGGAGCTCGACGACGGCGACGACCAGAAGCGGATGACGATTATCGCCACGAAGGGGACCCTCGACATGGCATACCCGCCGCTGATCCTGGCGAGCACGGCTGCCGCCTTCGGCTGGGACGTCGTCGTCTTCCACACGTTCTGGGGACTAGACATCCTTCACGAAGAGAAATCCGAGAACCTCAAACTGAGCGCCGTCGGCAACCCGAGCATGCCGATGCCCAACGCGGTCGCGGCCCTGCCCGGAATGGACGCGATGGCGACTCGCATGATGCGAAACAAGATCGACGAGAACGGCACCGCGACGATCGGCGAGCTGATCGATCTCTCCCTTGACCAGGGCGTCGACCTGCAGGCCTGCCAGATGACGATCGAGCTGATGGACTACGACGAGGACGACTTTTTCGACGGCGTGACGACAGGTGTCGGAGCCGCAACCGCGCTCAACCACATGGCCGACGCCGACGTGCAGTTACTGATTTGAGTCGGCGTGTCTGACGATGTGAATATCGTATCGTGGATCCTCCGAGAGCGGATTCCCCACGCTGGTCAGCGGCGTCGAGACGCGGCCCGCGTTCTCACTGCCGATGAAGATGATCGACGCCTGTAGCTCGGCGGCGACCTGTCGGATCGTCCGCGTGATGTCGGTCGTGATCGTCGCTCGGTAGTCGGTCTCTTCGGTTTCCTCGCAACGGAACGTCGCCTCGGGAGCCACGTCCTCTTGCTGATGGCGGAGTCGCGTACAGATCATCTTGGCGTCGAACGCCTCGTCGGGAGCCAGCCAGCCACGGTCGCGTGCAAACTCGGTGTCCGGCGGCACGACCGCAAGGGCAACAACCTCCTCCCCAGTGAAGTCCCCGAACTCCCTGGCGCGCTCCAAGGCGGCGGTCGAGAGGTCGGAGCCGTCGAACGGAACCAGCAGTGTCATACGGAGGTTCTCAGTCGCTCGGCAGTTAACGGTTCCGCCGAGCCGCCCGACATCACTTCGAATATTGTAGTATCACACTTCGAAACCTGTAGTAATATACTATAGAAACTATAGCAATGGATCTCGAAGTCTGTATTTTTGCTAGGGTGGCGTTCTACTGTTTTTGCACCGTCCCGCCGCTCAGCCCGTCCCATGCCACCCGATAGCCCAGACGCGAGAGGACGGTGCTGGCATCGTCGATCCCGGCCTCGCTGATCCGCGCTTCGGCATCGGCATAGTCCATCCCGTCTTCGATCGCTTCGGCAAGCGCGTCGAGCACGTCCGGCCGCACCAGCGTCCGACCGATCAGCTCGTGGTCGGGAAAGTCCCTGTCCTCGATCGCGCTTTCGCTCACGCCGTGGCGTTCGGCGAGGTCGGCCAGCGTCAGGACGTCCGCTTCGGGCGCGAGTTCCGCCGGGAGGTCGGCTGCGCTGGCTGATTCCAGATCGGCCTCGTACCGGCGCAGGGCGTCGCGTACGTCCTTGATCCGCACGGAGCCGGAGTACGGGATCGCCCCATGATCCCGGGCCTCGATTGCCTCGCCAGCACCGAGGCTCTCGTCGACGGCGACCAGCAGTTCGACGTCCTCGACGGTATCGAGTTTCGAGAGCTTCGTCTCGACGTACTCGGGCGTCCAGAAGCCCATGATCTCGAAAAAGACGCGAAAGTCGGCAAAGCGGTAGTCGAACGCGAAATCGGGAATCATCACGCTCGCTCCGGCCGCAAGGGGTTCGGGCTCGCGGACGAGTTCCCAGTCGAGATCGAGCGCCTCGAATCGGGCGGCGAAGTCGGCTTCGACGCCGCTGTCGTAGCGGTCCTCGACCAGCGGTTCGACGCCCGGCACGCGTACCGGGTCGTCGTCGGAGAGATGCAGGTCCCGTTCGGTGCCGCGGTCGTCGATCCGCGCGGAGAGTGTCCAGTCATCGGTTTGGGCAACGCTCCGGAGCAGGCGCGCGAACTGCGTTCCGTACCGCCGCGTCGCGCGGAACAGTCCTGTCGGGCCGGTGACGACCAGTTCGCGGCCGTCCGGCGTTTTCTCCACCTCGTAGAGCAGTCCGAGCCGCTTCACTGCCGAGACCAGCCCCTTCGGATCGGAGGACTGCACCCGTATCTCCGTCGCGTCGAACAGCGCGGTCTGGGCCAGCGAGAGGTTGTACTGTGCGATCAGCTCCTCCGGACTCCAGCGAGCGTCGAACGACGTGAGTACCTGTCGATCGTCGAGGTCGGCAAAGAGCGAGGTCTCGATTTCGTCGGGCGAGACCGCAAGTCCGGACGCTGCCCGTCCAAGGGCCTCTTTGCGCTCCTCGGTCGTGACAACGCCCACTGATTCAGCGGCTTCGAACGCGGACCTGCGCGCTCGCTCAGGATCGACCGGTGCGCGCGTCTCAAACGCCGCATCGTTCTCCAGCAGTTTGGCGAATCCCCGAACGAGTTTGAAATCCTCGGCCTCACGTTCGAGTTCGGTCAGCGCGTCGTCGAGGTCGCCCGCAGTATGATCGACGTGGCCCTGATAGGTTCCGATCGCTTTCGCCGCCAGCGGGCGATGCTCGCGTCCGGCGAACTGCGGATGATATCCCCCGCCAGCACGTGAGACGCGGAGCAGGTCCTTTGTCAGCACGGCGGTGACTACGGCTGGACGTGATAAAATCCGTTCGGGACGCTTGCACGGACTTACCTTTCGCCGTCGAGGAAGGAGAGCACCCGTTGGTTGAACACCTCGGTCTGCTCGCGCTGGGGCCAGTGCCCACAGTCCGGTCGGACAGCAAGTGTTGCGTCCGGGATTCGGTCAGCCGCTCGTCGCGACCACTCGACCGGAAAGATCGGGTCTTCGGCACCGTGGACGAGCAGCGTCGGGACGCCGAGGTCGCCGAGGCGGTCCGAGAAGTCGGTTAGATACCCTGAACGGCTGATTTCGTTCGCTCGCCAGCGGCGAAACGCCATCCCAGCGTCAGGACGCTGTAACAGTCGATAGAACTCGTCGACGACCGACCGAGAGAGTGAGTCGACGTCGTGGACGATCCCCTCGAGTGCGAGCTTCGCGATCCGGCGGTTCCGCCTGAGCAGGGAGATCGACAGCTCGTTCAGCTGGGGGAGCCGCGAGAGAATGTAGGTCAGGTAGCCATGTGGCAGCCCTCGACCGAGCCCGTGGCTGCCGACCAGTACGAGCTTTCGGACACGCGACTGATTGTGCAGCGCGTATCTGAGTGCGATACCTCCGCCCATCGAGACGCCGACCAGCGTGACTGGAGAGATGCTGAGCGCGTCGAGAAAGTCTCTGAGGACGTCAGTGTGGTAGGCGGTCGTGTACTCGGCAGTCTCCGGGCTGCTGCTGCTTCCATAGCCCGGCAGATCGAGTGCGATAACGCGGCGCTCGTCGGCAAACGGTGCGATCGAGCCCCCCCACGAGAGCGTCGCCGCGTCGACGATACCGCCGTGCAGGAACACGACAGGAGTCGACCCGCTGCCCGCCGTAATGTAGTGGAGGTGTCGACCGTCCACGTCGATCCACATGTCAAGCGGTTCGAGCGTGTCCGTGTGCTCGGTTGCCATCGTGTTATATCTCCACAGGCTGTGGGAAATAGCTAACAGCGAACTAGCTCATTTTCGCCGGTTGGACACACCTTCCTCTGCAGTATCCCGAGCAACTACCTCGTACAGCAGGGCACGGTCGCTCTCCTCGCTGGGGCGCAGGATCCGGCCGAGGCGCTGGGTGAACTCGCGCTCGCTGCCGCTGCCCGAGAGGACCACAGCGACGCTGGCATCGGGGACGTCGATCCCCTCGTCAAGTACGTTCGACGTGACGACGCGTGTGTACTCGCCCTCGCGGAACCGATCGAGGATCTCACGGCGCTCTCCTGTCGACGTCCGGTGAGTGATGGGTGGAATCAGAAATCGGTCGGCGATCCGGTAGGCAAAGTCGTTGTGGGCGGTAAAGACGATCGTGCGTTCGCCGCGGTGGCGATCGAGAATATCCGCGAGTGCATCGACTTTCGCCTCGCTACTCATCATGATTTCGCGGGCGCGCTGTTTCGCCAGCAAGGCTTCACGCGCCTCCGGATCACGTCCCGAGCGCTTGACGAGCTCCTGATAGTCGCTGCCGCTCCGGAGCTGGATGTTCGAGCGTTTGAGATAGTCCGTAAAGGTTCCCTGCTGGTCATCGTACTCGGCACGTTCGTCGGGCGGGAGCTCGACCGATCGGCGCTTGACCTCGTAGGCTGCGAGGTGCTCGCCAGCCAGATCGTCCGGTTCGAGCGAGTAGACGACCTCGCCCACGAGCGTCTCGACGACCTCGTGAGCGTCGTCCGGGCGCTCGAACGTTGCAGTGAGACCGAGCCGCGCTGGCGCGGCCAGCAGGCGGGCTATCTGTCTGAAGCCCTCCCCGCCGAGGTGGTGCACCTCGTCGAAGACGACCAGCCCGAACCGGCCGCCGATCTCGCCCGCCCGGAGATACGCCGAGTCGTAGGTGGCGACCGTCAGCGGGCCGACCTGCTGGACCCCGCCGCCCAGCTGGCCGAGCCTCACGTCGGGAAACTCCTCGGCGAGTTCGTCACGCCACTGCTCCAGCAGGTCGATCGTCGGCACGACGACGAGCGTCGGCGTCGACAGGGCCGCGATGGCGGCGACGCCGATGACCGTCTTCCCGCTCCCCGTGGGGAGTTCGAGGACGCCGCGGCGATCGGCCCCCTCCCAGGCGTCGAGCGCGTCGCGCTGGTACTCGCGGAGCTGGTAGCTCGACGACAGATCAGGGACGGCTGTGAGGTTCAGCACGTCGTCCTCGACGTCTTCGCCCCGCTCGTCGAGGGCGTCACGGAGCGCCGCGTACCGATGTCCCGGCGCGCGATAGGTCTCCGAGCGCGGGTCGTACTCGACGTCCGGCAGGTTAGCGACGTCCTCGCCGGTCAACTGGATCGTCCCGTCCTCGAAGCCGAGTCTCGTCGTCACGTCCCCGCGTAGACACGGAGGCTACAAAAACGGTCCCGAAAGTGGTCGCGGCGACCGGTTTCCTGAACCCTTATACTTGCCGGACGGCTTGTACCGGCCATGACCGAAGACGAGGGAGCCGAGGCCGTCGCGCCGGATCCGGAGGAGGACGTCGAGTTACAGATCCGGGAGGATCTGGTCGCACAGGTCGCCGACCGGGATCCGGAGCTCGGCCAGGAGGTGAAGTCGCTGGCCGAGATCGCCATCCAGCTCAACGGGGCGGTCGACGAACTAGAGGACGCCCTCGAATCGACACAGGACGAACTGGCCGAAACCGAGGCTGAACTGGAGGACGCTCGGGCGGACCTCGACGAGCGCGAGGCAACGATCGACGATCTGGAGGAGCGCCTCAAACAGAAGCAAGCGGAGTTCCAGAACTACAAGCAGCGTCAGGAGCGAGAGAAAGAACGGATCAAAGAGCGCGCGGCCGAGGATCTCGTCGAGCGGCTGGTCGAGGTGCGGGACAACTTGCTGCGGGCCGCGGATCAGGACCACGACAACGTCGAGAGCATCCGTGAGGGCGTCGAGATGACGCTCAAATCGTTCGATCGGATCCTCGAAGACGAGAACGTCTCGCCGATCGAGCCGGAGCCCGGCGCAGAGGTCGACCCGAACAAACACGAAGTGATGATGCGGGTCGACAGCGACGAGCCAGAGGGGACCGTCTCGGAGCTGTACCGCCCCGGCTACGAGATCGCGGACAAACTGATCCAGTCGGCACAGGTCACCGTCAGCACCGGTGCTGAAGCCGAAGCCGAGGAAACCGATGATACCGATGACGAAGATGCCGAAACGGACACAGAAGACGGGGACGTCGAGGAGCAAGACGCCGAAAGCGCTGGCGACGATGCCGAACCCGAAGATACTGAGTCGGATGCCGAAAGCGAAGGCGCTGAGGCGGAGGGAGCCGAGGACGACGAAAGGCAGGAAACGGACAGCGAAGTAGACGGTGAAGGCGACGACGCAGAACGAGATGAACCAGCGGACGACGCCGAAGAAGACGAAGCCGATGACGATGAAGGTCAGGAGGAGGACGTCGAAGGGGAGGAGGAAGAAAGCGATGAAGACGACGAAGGGGACGAGCCAGAAGAAGACGTCAAGGCGGATCCGGAAACCGGGGAGCCGGACGACGACAACGACGAGTAACGATCTGGCCGTGAGAGGTAATCGGCAGTGTGCTCACCCCGGATGGAGTCCCGAATGCACAATAAAAGAAGAGCTCGAACCGGAATGAAAACCACGGCATCGTGGCCGCTACCGTTGGTTTTAATTCGTTCGCATCTCGGTGTGTAGAAAGGTTTATACGGAACAGCCTACAATCCTCTTGCAAGATGGCCAGTAACAAGATTCTCGGTATCGACCTCGGTACGACGAACAGCGCGTTCGCGGTCATGGAAGGCGGAGATCCCGAGATTATCGTAAACGGGGAGGGGGAACGAACGACGCCCTCTGCGGTCTCCTTCACGGATGACGGCGAGCGACTCGTCGGTAAACCGGCGAAGAATCAGGCGATCCAGAACCCCGACCGGACGATCGAGTCGATCAAGCGCCACATGGGCGAGGAGGACTATACTGTCCAGATCGACGACGAGGAGTATACGCCAGAGCAGGTCTCGGCGATGATCCTCCAGAAGATCAAACACGACGCCGAGGAGTATCTCGGCGACGAGATCGAGAAGGCCGTTATCACTGTCCCGGCGTACTTCAGCGACCGCCAGCGTCAGGCGACCAAGGACGCCGGCGAGATCGCTGGCTTCGAGGTCGAACGCATCGTCAACGAGCCGACCGCCGCGTCGATGGCCTACGGGATCGACGAGGATCGGGATCAGACTGTCCTCGTCTACGACCTCGGTGGCGGAACGTTCGACGTCTCGATTCTCGACCTCGGTGGTGGCGTCTACGAGGTCGTCGCCACTAACGGGGACAACGATCTCGGTGGTGACGACTGGGACCACGCGATCATCGACTGGCTAGCCGAGGAGTTCGAGAACGAACACGGGATCGATCTCACTGAGGACCGACAGGCGCTCCAGCGGCTGAAAGACGCTGCCGAGGAGGCCAAGATCGAGCTCTCCTCGCGCAAAGAAACCGAGATCAATCTCCCGTTCATCACGGCCACCGACAGCGGCCCGGTACACCTAGAGGAGAGTCTTACGCGTGCGAAATTCGAGTCCCTGACTGCCGATCTGGTCGAACGAACTGTTGAGCCGACCGAGCAGGCCCTCGACGACGCTGGCAAATCCAAAGACGATATCGACGAAGTGCTCATGGTTGGTGGCTCCACGCGGATGCCGCAGGTCCAGGAGAAAGTCGAGGAGATGACCGGCAAGGAGCCGAAAAAGAACGTCAATCCCGACGAGGCAGTCGCACTCGGCGCGGCGATCCAGGGTGGTGTGCTCGGAGGCGAGGTCGACGATATCGTCCTGCTCGACGTGACGCCACTCTCGCTCGGTATCGAGGTCAAAGGCGGCCTCTTCGAGCGACTCATCGAGAAGAACACGACGATTCCCACGGAGGAGTCGAAGATATTCACCACGGCCGCTGACAACCAGACATCCGTACAGGTGCGCGTCTTCCAGGGTGAACGCGAGATCGCAAACGAAAACGAGATGCTCGGCGAGTTCCACCTGACAGGGATCCCGCCAGCGCCCGCCGGAACCCCCCAGATCGAGGTCGGCTTCAGCATCGACGAGAACGGTATCGTCAACGTACAGGCCGAGGACAAAGGCTCCGGTAACGCCGAGGAGATCACGATCGAGGGCGGTGCTGGCCTCTCCGACGAGGAAATCGAACGGATGCAACAGGAGGCGGCCCAGCACGCCGAGGAGGACCAGGAACGCCGCGAGCGAATCGAGGCCCGTAACGCCGCCGAGGAGTCCATCCAGCGTGCGAACACCCTTCTCGAAGAGAACGAGGAAGATCTCGACGAGGCGCTGGTCGAGGATATCGAGGCCGAGATAGAGAACGTAGAGGCGGCGCTCGAAGACGAAGACGCCGGCAAAGAGGAGTACGAGGACGCAACCGAGAGTCTGAGCGACGCGCTTCAGGAGATCGGCAAGCAAATGTACCAGCAGGAAGCTCAGGCCGGTGCGGCAGGTCCCGGCGGCATGGGCGGAGCGGCGGGCGGTCCCGGTGGCGCTGCCGGTCCCGGTGCCGACGCCGAGGGCGAGGAGTTCGTTGACGCCGACTTCGAGGATGTTGACGACAGCGACGAGGAGCAATAGGGAGGAGTCCTCTTCGGCCTGGAATCCGAAGAGAACGGAATTATCGCGGATCGAGTGAACTCGCCGCCACCGTTTTTGCCCACGCTGAAACACCCTGGTCGATAGGCTACCCTCTCGCAGTCTTTATAAAAACAGGTCCCGAACGGAGAGGTATGAAAAACGTTGACGATCTCATCGAGAGCTCCGCGGAGCTCGCGGACCGCGGTCTCTCGAAGGGAGAGATTGCGGACGAGTTGAACGTCTCGCGGGAGACGGCGAGCTGGCTGGTCGAGCGGAGCGGCGCAGGATCGGAGACAGCCGACACGACCGCCCCATCACAGGCGGCTGGCGGCCCGGCCGATATTCACGTCGACTGGAGCGCGATCGGGCGTGATAGTAACCGGCTCACCCACATGGGTGCGGTGATGGCTGATATGCTCGCTAAACACGGCGACGACGTCGACCTCACGATCGGTATAGAAAAAGCAGGGGCTCCACTCGCGACGACAGTTGCGGCCGAACTCGATACCGATCTGGGGACGTACGCACCGCGAAAGCACCAGTGGGAAGAGGGCGATATCGAAGATCTCGGTGGAACCTTCTCTAGAAACTTCGCCCAGATTCGAGACCGCGAGTGTTACATCGTCGACGATACCATTACCAGCGGAACCACGATGCGAGAAACTGTCGAGGCGATAGAAGATGAAGGTGGAGAGCCTGTCGCCTGCATCGTACTGGCCGATAAACAGGGGATCGACGAGATCGAAGGGATTCCGGTCTACTCGCTGCTGAAGGTCATAAGCGTCGGCGAAGAGTGAGCCATCACTCAGTGTCCATTTCTTCGATAGATACCATCAGCTTGGTACCAGTACTGTCAGTGCCGGAGAAAGTTCCGGTAAGCCTGAGTCCGGACACGGGCATGGGGCCGACTGTGATCCGATCTCCTCGCTCGAACGTATCGACTTCGCCCGTCACCTGTAGCTCCGCCCGACAGGTGGTCGGATGATAGACGGCAGACATATCGATGCGGATAACGCTTGCATCTTTGACTGGGTCACCGTTCTTGAACACAGGGACGATTGTACCTTTCTCTGGGGATTTCATTCCGAGTATTTCCAGTGTCTTTGTGGTCGGTTCGTAGCCGCCGTCCGGACCTGGTACCCCCTCAACTAGACCAAGACGTTTCAGGCTCTGCATCTGGTTTCTCACCGTTCCTGCACACCGTCCGATCCGTTCCCCGATCTCCTTTCCTTTTACTGGCTCGCCATGCTGGTGATACTGCCGAGCCAGCTCCTGCAGGACAGTCTCTTGGCTCGTCGTGAGTTCAATTGGCCCCGGACTTCGGCTCGAATCAAGTACAGACATGCCACCTTCCTCGACTCGTCATGCGCGGCTCTGTGTAGTCCGGAGGCTGGACAGCATCGTTCGGGTCGGTGGTACCCAATCCGAGTAGTGGGCTCTGTTGCACAATACAGAAATTGCACTGATCGTCAGTGAGGATTGGGGCACATATACTAGCGCTTTATATGCGCTGAACAGGCGCAGTCTTCTGCGGGCTATCGGGCGTCTTCGACTGCAGCAACGAGCGCTTCTGCGTTTTCGGTGAGTACGTCGTACTTGCCAGCTTCTATCGCTTCGGCGTCGATCAGCGACCCGCCAGCACCGACGGCGCAGGCACCGGCCTCGATGAACTCTCCGGCGTTATCCGGCCCGATACCGCCGGTCGGGACGATCGGGATCTGGCCGAGTGGTCCCTTGATACTGCCAAGATAGCTCGCGCCGAGATCCGAGGCGGGGAACAGCTTCACGAGATCCGCGCCAGTTTCGTAGGCTTCGATCGCTTCGGTGGGAGTGGCGACGCCCGGCGCGACGACCGCACCGTAGCGATTGCAGGTCTCGACGACGTCCTCGTGAAAGCTCGGGCAGACGACGAACTCCGCACCGGCGAGCAGGGCGGACCGTGCTGTTTCGGCGTCGAGCACTGTCCCGGCACCGATGAGGACGTCCTCGCGATCCTCGTATGCCGCTGCGAGATCGCCGATCATGTCGATCGCACCCGGCGTGTCGGCGGTAACTTCGAGCGTCGTCACGCCGCCCTCGATCAGGGCTTCGGCTACCTGTTCGACGTCCGCTTCGTCGACGCCGCGCAGCACCGCGATTACTCCGCTATCGACTAGCTGTTGCATGTTCTCGTGCGTGCTCATGGCAGCCAGTTCTCGATCCGGTGGGATAACTGCTTTTCTTTGGTCCGTGCCCGATTGTTCCTTTCGGTAAGGTGCGAAAGAAGGAAACGAAAGGCCATATAAGCCGTGGGGCCGTAGATACAGGTAACCGAGCGGCCGTCGTACCCCCTCGACACAATCATGTCAACAGACAATTCCAGCCACGTTTATCGGCTCCACTCGACACTGGAACTGCCACTCGAAGACGTCCACGACTTCTTCGACGACCCATCACTGCCCGACGGTATCGACGACGTAGATATCACCCGTCGGAACAACACGCTCATTCTGAAAGCGGTGGCGACCGACAAGTCGTTGAGCAAGTACACTCCGACGGCACAGTTGAAAGCGAGCGTAACGGAAAACCGCGTGTACGAAGAACCCGAGGAGGTGCGTCGACGAAAGAGCGGCCCACAGTGGGGTGACGAAGAAGAGGACGAACCCGAGTCCGAACTCGTCGAGTTTGCTGCGTTCAAAGGGGATCGCGAAACCGTTCTGCAGAACACGACCCTGCAGTACGAGATGTTCCAGGTACTCTGTGAGATCGCCAAGGAATCCGAAAAGGGGACGCTCACTGCGATCACCGAACGGGACGGCGACCTCGAAGCGACGCGAATCGTCGACGGCGACCCCCGCCCGAGTTCGATCGAAGTCGTCGAGGGTGCGGGCGACAACGACTCGAACGGCGGTGGCGTCAACTGGCGGGATAACAAGTTTATAAGCGAGTGAGTGTGCGGTAAACCCCGACGCACTCGCCCTGCTCTGCCTGTAAGGCATCGGTATTTCGCGATCGATCTGTGTCTGTTAGGGTCCGTTGAAGCCCAAGATGAGAACCATTCGTTCACTACATGAGCCTATCGAACCGATGAAGTCTTTTTTTTGCTCGACTGTATATCTGTCATATGATAGTTGAACTTGCCCTCAATATCGTGATCGGATTTGTAATTGTTGTTGTCGGATCGTATATCGGGGCGAAAATGGCACTCAACACGTTTTTTGGCCGGGATTTCGATCCTTCCGAGGCAAGCTAATTATCTCCAACAGGTTCTACCTCGGATGACAGGGATCGATACATACAGCTCCTCTATATATCTCCCCAGAACGAGCACGCACATATTTAATCTCTCCGAATAAAGTACACTATGAACTATGAAGAAGCTCATCAACGACCCGGAAGACGTCGTCGACGAGATGCTCGACGGAATGGTAGCGGCGTACCCTGATCGACTCCGGCGGCTCGACGATGCTGAAGTGCTCGTTCGAGCGGACGCGCCTGTCGACGGGAAGGTAGGGATCGTCTCGGGCGGGGGAAGCGGTCACGAACCGACACACGGTGGCTTCATTGGGGACGGAATGCTCGATGGCGCAGCGGCCGGAGAGGTGTTCACGTCGCCGACCGCGGACCAGCTTGGGTCAATGATCGAAGCGTGTGACGGCGGCGAAGGCGTCCTTGCCGTGGTGAAAAACTACGAGGGCGACGTGATGAACTTCGATACCGCTGCGGAGATGGCGGGGATGGAGGGTGTCGATGTCTCGCAAGTCGTCGTCAACGACGATGTTGCCGTCGAGGACTCGCTGTACACGTCCGGTCGGCGCGGCGTCGCCGGGACGATCCTCGTCCACAAGGCGGCTGGTGCGAAGGCGGCCGAGGGTGCCGACCTCGACGAGGTGACGCGTGTCGCAGAGAAGGTCATCGACAACGTCGCCACGATGGGGACGGCGCTGACCTCCTGTATCACCCCTGACAAGGGTGAGCCGACGTTCGATCTGGGGGAGGACGAGATCGAACTCGGAATCGGCATCCACGGCGAGCCGGGTACCGAGCGAACCGACATCATGAGCGCCGACGAGATCACCGAGCATCTCACCGAGAACGTACTGGACGATCTCGACCTGGACGACGGCCAGGAGGTCGTCACGATCGTCAATGGGATGGGTGGTACCCCACTGATGGAACTGTTTGTCGTCAACAAACGTCTGCAGGAGCTGATCGACGACCACGGACTGGAGACCTGGGACGCGTGGGTCGGCGACTACATGACCTCACTAGACATGGACGGCGCGTCGATCACTGTCTGTGCGGTCGATGACGAACTCAAAGAGTTGCTGTCAGCGCCAGCGGACACACCGGGACTGACAGTGACGGAATAGTCGGCGCAAACGCTTTGCGGTCTCCCACCACCTAGTTCAATATGAGTGATACGGAACGACAGCGAGAGGCGGTCGTAGAGGCACTCGAAAACGTTACCGCGCGGCTCGACGAAGAGAAGTCACATCTGACGGACCTGGACTCGGCGATCGGCGATGCCGACCACGGGGCAAACATGACCCGGGGGTTCAGAAAGGCAAACGAGAAAGTACAGGACATGGACGAGGCCGATCCCGCCGAGCTTGTGAAGACGATCGGCGTCACGCTCGTCTCGGAGGTCGGCGGCGCGTCCGGTCCGCTCTACGGCGGCTCGATCATGTCTGCAAGTCAGGCGTTCTCCGAGGAGGGGATCACCGCCGAGACCAGCGTCGCCTTCGCCGAGGCGTATCTGGAGAAGGTTCAGGACCGTGGCGGTGCGGAGATCGGATCGAAGACGATGGTCGACGCGCTTACGCCTGCCGTCCACACCTACAAGAAGTCGATCGAGACTGACGATCTAGAGCCCCTCGAAGCGCTGGCAAAGGCGGTCGACGCCGCCGAGCGGGGCGTCGAGTTCACCACGCCGATCCGGGCGAAAAAGGGACGGGCATCGTATCTAGGTTGGCGATCGGTCGGCCATCAGGACCCCGGCGCGACGTCAACACTGTACATCATGGAGGAACTGCTTGCCACCGCCCAGACGTATCTCAACGGTGAGGTCGAAGCGACTGCCGAGGCTGAAACAGCACCCGAGGAGATGCCCGACGAGGTAGCGGAGGGCGAGGAGGAATGATCGGACTCGTTGTGGTCTCACACAGTGCCCGCGCCGCGGAAGGGGTCTGTGAGGTCGCACAGGAGATGGCTGGTGACGCCCGAATCGAAGCTGCGGGCGGCGAAGACGATGGGCTCGGAACCGACGCGGGACGGATCCGGGAGGCTATCGAGCGCGCCGATGACGGGGACGGAGTCGTCGTCCTCGTCGATCTCGGAAGCGCGGTAATGAACGCCGAGCTGGCGATCGAGATGAGCGACGCGGAGGTACGGATCGCCGACGCACCCGTGCTGGAGGGTGCTGTCAACGCTGGCGTCGAGACGACCAGCGGGAAAGCCACACTCGACTCGGTCGTCGAGCGGGCCGAGGAAGCGCGCGAGTACCGGAAGCTGGACTGACCGCCCCCCGTCGCCGACACGGTGGCCTCGGTCCGGATCGGATACACTGATACGGCTCGGAGAAAAACGGAGCTCCATGACCGACTTTCGCTCACTACCTGCCGAGGATCGCCAGCAGTTCCGTTCAATGCTCCGCTATGCGTTCACCCCCGAACGCGGTCCGCTCGATGCGGCGGAGACCGAGAGTGAGGAGACCGAGTTGTTCGATCGGTACGGCCTGTACGACGACAACACCCTCGTTAGCGGCTGTAAACTGTACACACCGGAGGCCCGCATCCGTGACGAGATCACGACGATCGGCGGACTGGGTGCGGTCGCCACGCTCCCCGAGTTCCGCGGGAAGGGCTACGGACGCCAGTTGTGTCTGCAGGTGCTCTCGGAGTACCGTAAACGAGGGATAGGTCTCGTGGCTCTCTGGCCGTTCTCGACGCCGTTCTACCGACGGATGGGCTGGGGGACGGCCAACAAGGTGACACGGTACGAACTTCCCCCGCGGGCGCTCCCGATGGCCGATACTGCCGGGCGAATGCGACGGATCGACGGCGATGACTGGAAAGAGCTACGAGCGGTCGAGCGCCGTTCCAGCGGGGATCGGTCGCTTGCACTGCGACGCTCCGAGACGTGGTGGCGTGAGCGTACCCTCGCGAACTGGACCGGTGATGGCGCACCGTTCTGTTACGGCTACGAGCGGGACGGACAGCTACAGGGCTATCTGGTCTACACCGTCGGTGACGACGACAAGCGGACGCTCACGGTCAGCGGGTTCGTCGCGGCAGACGAAGAGGCCTATCGTGCCCTGTTCGACTTTCTCTCTGGTCACGGCGCACAGATCGAGCGGATCGTCGGAGAGCGCGCGCTGGGCACAGATCTGCTCTCCCGGGTCGAGGATCCGGCAGCCATCGACTGTACCGTCGAGCCGGGACCGATGGTCCGACTGACCGACGTCGAGGCCCTAGAAGCGATCGAATGGCCAGCCGAAGAGATAGAGTGCACGCTGGCGGTGTCTGATCCGCTCGTCGCGGACAACGAGGGCGTGTTCGAGCTGTCTGTATCGGACGGACGTGCGAGCATCGATCGCGTCGCCGATAGCGTGAACGGTCAGTCCACTGGGACGGCCGACGCAACCATCGGGATCGGGACGCTCTCCCAGCTGGCCGTCGGTACGTACGGGCTCGATGAGGCCAGGCGACTCGGTGACCTGCGAATCCTCGATGAGTCGGTTCGGACGGCGCTCGGAGCCGTCTTCGAGCCCCGAGCGGTCGGATTGCGGGAGTTCTTCTAGCGCGTCGCCTGGCTTTCAGGGCTTGACCAGCACCTTGATCGCCTCGCGTTCGTCCATCGCCCGGTAGCCCTCCGGCACGCCGTCCAGATCAACGGTCTTCGTAAAGATCGGCGACGGATCGAGCGTGCCGCCCAGCACGTCGCTCATCAACTCCTCGGCGTAGGCCCGGACCGGCGCGACGCCACCCCGTAGCGTGATGTTGTCACTGAACATCGAAAACACGTCGAGCCCCTCGTCGTCCACACCGTGGGGGACGCCGACGTAGCCGACAGTTCCACCGGGGCGACAGACCTGGATCGCGGTGTCCATCGCCGATGCCGCGCCGACACATTCCAGTACGTGGTTCGCGCCGCCGTAGGTCATCTCTTTTGCGCGTTCGACGGCCTCGTCCCCGCGGGCGGCGATCGTCTCTGTTGCGCCGAACTCCTCGGCGAGTTCGAGTCGATCCTCGTGGTGGCCCATCGCGACGATGCGTTCCGCGCCGAGTCGGCGGGCCGCGAGGACGCCACAGAGCCCGACCGCGCCGTCGCCGATGACGATGCAGGTATCGCCTGCCTCGACGCCCGCGCTCACCGCGGCGTGATGACCAGTCCCCATCACGTCGGTAAGCGGGAGCAGCGCTTTGAGGGTATCCTCGTCGTTGGCGTGCCGGTCCGGGACCCGTACGAGCGTTCCGTCGGCTTGCGGGACGCGGATCTTCTCCCCCTGACAGCCCCCGTTCTCGCCGCCCCAGGAGTCCCCGTTCGAACAGGAGGTATGCAGGCCTTTTCGACAGAACTCACAGTAGCCACAGCTGATAACGAACGGGGCAAACACCCGGTCGCCGACATCGACCGACGTGACGTCCTCGCCGACCGCCTCGACGATCCCCATCGGTTCGTGGCCGACCCGTGATCCCGCCTCGCGGTCGCTCTCGCCACGGTAGAACCAGAGATCTGAGCCACAGATAGCCGTGTGTGTCACGCGGACGACGGCATCGGTCGACGACTCGACTGTGACGTCCGGTACTTCTTCGACAGTGATCTCGCGAGGGTTCTGGTAGATAGCTGCGCGCATGCTCGGATGTTGGTGCGCCCAGTGAAAACGGTTTGTTCCGGAGCAAGCTACTGGGTCGGGGCGCGGAGCAGTCGGAGACCGCCCGGCAAAGAGTGATGAGCGATCCGACCTTGACTGAGGTATGGATCGCAACGAGATCAGGCGGGCGTGGGACGAAATCGCGGAGACGTACGCGACCCGGCGAAACCCCTCGGGATCGGACGCCCAGCTTATCGACGACCTGCTTGACGGCTGTCCAGACGATCCACTGGTTGTCGATATCGGCTGTGGTGACGGCGCGCGGACGCTTGCGAACCTGCCAGCGGACTCCGTCGGCGTCGACATCTCCCGGGTGGGGCTCGCGCTAGCGACGGGTACGGTCCCGGACGCCCGGCTCGTGCAGGGAGTAATGGAGACGCTCCCGATCGCAAACGGTGTCGCCGACGCGATCACCGCGTATCACGCCGTCTTTCACGTCCCGCGGGAGTCGCATCCCACAGTGTACGAGGAGTTCGCCCGAATCCTCCGACCCGGCGGTCGGCTCCTGATGACGCTTCCGGCTGGTCGCTTCGAGACGGTGCGACGCGGCTGGATGGATGGAACGATGTTTTTCTCCGCGCCGGGACGGACCCGGACGCTCGATCAGCTCCGTGCGGCAGGGTTCGAGAACTTACAGACCACGACTGCCGACGATCCGCTCGGTAGCTCGACGGAGTTCGTCTTCGCGATCCGAGTGTAGCGACGACCGACCCTCCTACCGGTGACCTCTCCGGCAATCGATATTTATCGCTGGCGTCGCTATACGGTGTATGGAAACTGCCGTCGTCTGGTTCCGTGATGACCTGCGCGTCGAGGACAACCCGACGCTTGCGGACGCTGTAGGCGCGGCCGAACACGTCGTGCCGGTGTACGTCTTCGATCCACGTCGTCGCGCAGACAGCCAGTACGGGCCGGCTAAGATGGGGACTCATCGAGCGCAGTTCCGTCGCGCAAGCGTCGAAGACCTCCGCGACTCGCTTCGGGAGCGTGGCGGGGACCTGGCCGTCCGCGAAGGACTCGTCGAGGAGGTCGTCCCGTCGATCGTCCAGGCGCTCGACGCTGACGCCGTCTTCGCCCAGACGAAGCCCGCGACCGAGGAGATCGAACGCGAGCAAGCGGTTCGAGAGACACTTTCAGAGTCAGTCGACTTCCAGCGCCGATTCACTCACACACTCTATCACATCAACGACCTGCCGACGCCTTACGACCGGATCGATGATACGTTTACCCCGTGGCGAAAGGAGGTCGAGGACAACGCAACGGTCCGCGACCCAGTTGCTGCCCCGGAGAGCGTTTCGACGCCCGATCTCGACGCCGGGGCTGTTCCTGCGCTTTCAGAGCTGGGCCTCGACGATCCGCCACGGGATGACCGCTCCGCCCTTTCTTTCGAGGGCGGAGAGACCGCTGGGCAAGAACGGCTCCAGCACTATCTGTGGGACGCCGACCGACTCCGGGATTATAAATCGACGCGCAACGGGCTGCTTGGCCCGGATTACTCCTCGAAGTTCTCCCCGTGGCTCGCTGCAGGCTGTCTCTCGCCACGGTGGATCCACCGCGAGGTGAAGCGGTACGAGGACGAACGGGTTTCGAACGAGGACACCTACTGGCTACTCTTCGAGCTTCGCTGGCGGGACTTCTTCCAGTTTCAGTTCCTCAAACATGGTGAGAGCTTCTTTACTCCGACGGGAATCCGGGATGTGGATAAAACGTGGACACACGACCGGACCGCGTTCCATCAGTGGGCAGCAGGTGAGACCGGTGTACCCTTTGTCGACGCCAACATGCGCGAACTGAACGAGACAGGATACATGTCGAACCGGGGGCGACAGAACGTCGCCTCCTTCCTCGTCGACGCACTGGGTGTCGACTGGCGCTGGGGAGCGGCGTACTTCGAGGAACAGTTGATTGACTACGACGTCGCCTCTAACTGGGGGAACTGGGCGTATCAGGCGGGGGTCGGCAACGACTCGCGTGACGGCTTCTTCAACGTCCTGTCACAGGCCGAACGCTACGATGCCGACGCTGAGTACGTCCAAACCTGGCTTCCGGAACTGCGGGCGTTGCCCGCCGAGTACGCCCACCGACCGTGGCGAATGAATGCCGACGAGGAATCGTCGTACGATGTGGTACTCGGCGTCGACTACCCCGAGCCGATGATCGACGTGGAAGTCCGTTTTTCGGAACTTCAGGCGACGAGATACTGAACAAAATCGTTCACAAGCGGACAGATACGCTCGTTCGTTTCAGTCTACTTTCATAGCGATTTAACAGCCACTTGGCTATGGGTACGTACACAGTGGCTGTACGTACTGACGACGACTCAGGGAGAGTGTTAATTTCTAGCACACGCCAGCTACTCTTGCCGACGGATCCATCGTATCTCGGTGAGTTCGACCTCCAGACCGAACGTCACAGAGTGACCTGTGCTACCGGCGACTACGAGGTGGGACAGTGGCGCGGCGTCCTGATAGAGACGCTGCTCTCACGTGTCGAGGCCGACGACCGATCGACACATCTTCTGGTCACTGGGGAAGACGGCTACCGGGCCTGCATCCCGCTGACCGAAGCCATCGACGCGCTGTTGGCGGTCGCGCGTGAGGATGTGGAAGCGGACGGTCGGCTCCCCAGATTTGTTGGCGATGAGATCGACGGCGCGGAGTCGGTGGCGAGCGTCGAACGTATAGAAACGATCCATCTCGACGCTGACGAAGATGCCAGCGAGTACAGCGGCCCCCCACCGACCGACCGCTGACATCGGCGACGCCGTTTTCCGTTGCCGACACGGATTACACGTGTGCACATACTCGTTACCGGCGGTAACGGTTTCATCGGCCGCCGCGTCTGTGCAAACGCCATCGCTGCAGGCCACGACGTGACGAGCGTCGCACGAAGCGGCCCCCCGACAGACGGTGGGAGTACCGGGTGGGCTGACCGTGTCGACTGGATCGAAGCTGACGTGTTTTCACCTCAGGAGTGGCGCTTTGCCCTCTCTACTGTCGACTGCGTCGTCCACTCGATCGGCACCATCTCGGAGACACCCGAGACGGGCGTGACGTTCGAGCGTCTCAACGGCGATTCCGCGATCGTCGCCGCACTGGAGGCCGAACGGGCTGGCGTTGACCGCTTCGTGTACGTCTCTTCGTCGACGAAGCCGCCGCTGGTCCGGGACGCATACATGACGGCCCGACGCCGTGCCGAGGCCGCCGTCGCCGACCTCGAACTGGACGTCCTGATTCCGCGGTTCGGACCGGTGTACGGTCCGGACCAGCCACACTTTCCGGCGCTCGCGAACTACCTGTTCACCGCGGTCGGTGAGCTGGAACCGATCGCGCGCCGTCTCGGAGAAGACAGACCATTCTCGGTCGAGATGGCCGGCCGGGCAATTTATGAACTCGCAGTCACGGACGACCCACCTGCAAGTCCCATCACCGCCGAGACGCTTGCTGCGCTTGCACGATGATCAGCGTTCAAAGAAGCGGCCGTGGAACCCGAACGGCTCGGGATGTGGAAGGTACGCCCGGGCGAGTTCAGTGAGCACCGTGGCATCGAACACGAGCAGGATCGTTTGCTCGCGCTCGACGTCCAGCGCGGTCGCCAGTACCACGCCGTCATCTTCGGCCTCCGGGTCGGGCTTCTGGATCGGGATCGGCTCCTCGACGAACACGGATCGCTCCCACCACTCCTGTGCAGCCCCGGTTTCGCAGTCGACTTTCACGAGGCCGTTCGCACCATCACGATCGGTTGCCTGTCCGAAGGCGTAGCGATGCTGTCGGCCGATCTTTGGCCGGACGATCCGTGGGAGTTCCATCCCGCCGTCATACAGCCGCGAGCGGTCGATCCGTTCCCGTTCGAGGTCGATCTCGTACCGGAAAAGTCGACCGTCCGGAACCGACGGAAAGCCGACACCGTCGAGTTCCTCCATCGCCATCGCACCGACGATCCTGTCGTCCGAGAACTCCACCAGATCGAGGATGATCGAGCCGTCCTCGACGTAGGCATTGACGTGGTGGAAGGTGAACGCGGCAGCCGTGGTCGGTTCCGCGAGGAGTTCGCCACTTTCCCGGTCGACAACGAGCACCCGCATCGGCCGGTCCGGTTGCCAGTCGAGCATGTCGGTGACACCCTGTGAGAACGGATTCAGCGCGCGCAGGACCGAGATGACGAGCGGCGATTCGACGAGGACGACGTGCTCGCCGGTGACGCTCACGTCGTGGATGTACGCCGGGCCGTTCGCGTCGATCGAGGCGATACGCTCGCGACTGCGACTTCCGGCAGGCACGCGATAGATGTGATACGTCGGACGGCGGCCGAACTCGGTCGTGAATCCGACCAGTTCCTCGCGGTGTGGGTCGTCAACGAGGTGGGCTGCGGTCAGATGCTCCGGAAAATCGTCCTCGAACCGAAACTCCCCACGCGTTTCCAGGGTCTCTGGATCGAACGCGATCCGACGCGGGGCCTCGGTCAACGCGACGTACTCGCCGTCGACCTCTGCAACGTGGACGTTCGCGTTGTCGGTCGGCTCCGGGAGCCCAAGCGATCGGATCGTCTCGACGATACGCCGCCAGCCGCGGGTATCCGTCCCGAACTGGCCAGTAAGCCGTCCGTCCATCGCATCGCCGTAGGCCTCAGTACGCAGAAACCGATTCGAATAGCGCAAGGCTCCGTTCTCGAACGCGTAGCGTCGCAACATGGCGAGCCCATCGAACCAGTGGTTGACGCGATGCTCTCCGATATCGAAGCGGCCCGGTCCGTTTCGGACGAGCGTGCCCGAAAGCCACCCGGGAATCTCACCCTCGATCGTCGGCCGGTGATCATGGAGTTCCGTCGTCAGCGTGCGAAATCCGGGGCCGTACGAGTCTGTCACAGCCTTTTATCCGGGCGCACGGCATATCAATCCAGTGCGCGGAAACTGTCGGGTCACTGACCTCATTGCGCGACCTCCGGCTCACCGCCTGTTTGTCATGTCTCATATACAAGAGCGCTTCCCCGCTGGTGCAACTCGACAGGTCGCTGGCGAGATACAGCGCGATGTCGGCGACGGTACCCGCGACGGTACCCGGTTGTCCGGCACGTCCCAGCGGAATACCCTCGATAAAGTCGTCTTCTGCCTCCGTTCCGAGGATTGCGACGTCTTCCGTCTCCATCTTCGTCTCGATCACTGCCGGATGGATCGCGTTGATCCGGATGTCTTCCGGGCCGAGTTTCGCCGCCAGCGAGTTCGTCATCACCCTACCACATCCTTTGACGTGCAGCATACATATCATGGGAACTACATCCCGAGTCAGGACATCCGCCCAGACTGGCGATGACCCGTGGTGCACTTCGGCCGTCTATCGGATCAGAGTGGCGCTCGATACGACCACGGAGATCGGAATCCGCGCTGAGCGAACCGTCTTTGTCTACTGCCGGCCGGTCGCTCGAACGCTCGTCTCGTGGGCTGTCCGTTCGGATGTCGTCCGGAGCTCGAATGCGACTCCAAGTATGTACGTTTCACCGGCACGCTCTTGCACGACGACGCCGCCGATCACCTCGCAGTCACCGAAGCGTCGATCCGGGTCGCTGGGACAGTCGTTAGCCGCCCACGCAGCCGCGTCACTCTCATCGTACGCAATCTCGTGGACGACTGATTGCTCAAGTTCGGAGACGCGAAGTGTCTGGACGCGAGGTTCGAGGTCGTCCTCAAGTTCCTCGACTGCCAACTCGCGGTCGTCCCAGTCGTACCGGTCCGTCGCCGACGCCGTGGCGTTGTGGACACTCCGATCTAACGCGCTCACAATGCGCTCTGGGGAGCCTTCCTCGCTACTCGGCTCGATATCCGGATGTGAACCGACCTGCAGGTATGCCAGCGCACCGGTCGCCAGCGCAAACGCGATCACGGCCGCGGCCAGCAAGACGAGTTGTCCCCGTGTGTCCGGAGTGCGACCAGTCACGCGTACCACACCCTGATCGTCACGTCGCCGTGTTCGGTCGGTACTGTCGCGCTCCCGTAAGGGACGCCACCGGGGCGTTCCATTCCGGCGATACCGTGATCGGTTTCGATCTGATACAGCACGTTGTCAGGGAGCAACTCGTCGAGCCGCCGGTCAGCGCGTTCATGCTCGCGCTCGAATGCGTCCTCGCTACGGGCGAGTTCGGTGAGACGCGTCGCATCCTGATGACGGGGTGTTTCTCCCGAAAGAACCGCTGCCGTATCCTCCGCGTAGAGATCGAGTTGTGCCTGCTGGGTGTCGGCTCCGGGAACGCCGAGGGCAAACGTCGTGACAACGGCGAATATCAGGATCACACCGAGACCCGCCTCGACGACCGGGGTCGAGAGCTGCCCCCGACCGTCACGCATCAACTGTCACCTCCAGCACAGCGGACCGGGTCCGAACCGGGAAGTACTCGATCCGGACATCGCCCTCAACTACCTCTCCGTCCGCCTCAATCTCGACCTTCGAGGTTTCCAGCGGCGAGACCGCTACCTCGTGTTCGCCCACAAGTCCCGATTCGTTGTGAAGTTCGACCCGTTCATCGATCCGCACGGTGGACACTGTCGTGTCGTCGTCCGGATCGAACGCGAGAACGACTCGATCTGTACGACGCGGCAGCGTTACGGTGGGGTCAGCCGTCCCCGATAGCCCCGGCGTCCGTATGGCCGACTGTCGCTCTTCGACGAGCACGACCCGTCTGATCGTCGTGCCAGCAGTCGTATCTCCAGTCGTTGCGAGGGTCTCGTCGTCCAGTCGTACTGTAACGTCGTAGGCTTCGAGTGCTGTATGGCGGGTATCGAGATCCTGTGACTCGAACACCTCCACAGCGCTCGCGTTCAGGACGTTGTGTCGGGCGGAGAGCGAGGAGTCCGGATGCACCAGCGTCTCGGCAAGGCTCGCTGCGGTCGCCCGTTCGGTCGCGTCCCGCTCCGCGTCGCCGAACGCACCGTTGGCGATCGCGAGCCCGACACCCAGTGCGGCAGTAAGGACGACGATGGCAACCGCCAGTGCCACGAGATTAGCCTGGCCACGCCCTGACGAGTCGGCCCCCATTATCGCTCACCTGTTTCGAGCCGTATCTCGATGGTGTCGTCCGACCGCTCGGCGGTGATGACAGTCTGCTCGTCGCTTCGCCACTCCCCCTCGACCGACGTCACGGATCGAGGCAAGACGATCGGTGCTCGCTCACCGACATCCGAATGAGGGTGTTCGAGTACGAGTGTATCGTTCTGTACCCGGATCCAGTATGTCTCGCCCCGAATCGTAGCAGGGAGATCAACCTGCTGTTCCGTCCGGTTTGTGGCTGTACTTGACGGAACTGCCGTCTGTAGATCACCGCTCACGTCAGCGACAGTCCGATCCGCCACCTCCGTCGCAGCGGCCGTCCGGTGCTCGGGAAGCACCCCTGCATACAGCGTCGTCGTGAGCAGACCGATGTAGATAATCACGATCGAGGCTTCCAGCGCTTTGCCGACGACGGCCGACACCGCTCTGTCAGCCATGACTCACCTCCAGTCGCAGGTCGTGAGTAACCAGGTACGCAGTTCGTTCCCCATCGATTGTGGCAACGACGCTCGTTTCGCGGTCACCGGCGAACTTTCGATCAGTTGTCTCGACCGTCGCTCCGATCTCCTCGAAATACCGTTTCCATGGGCCCGGCGTAGACGTCTCGACCGCGATCCGGTAACTGTCCGTACCGAGGTTGTGGCGCTCATGCGAGACATCCGTTTCCAGTTGTACTGGGCGATTGGAGTTACCACCAATGCCGATGTGGCTCGCATTCAACTGTGCTGCGCTGATCACGACCGGGCCCTCCGATCGTTGATCGATCGTGATCGGTGGTTCGGTCCGGAACCACGCGTTTCCGGGCGACCCGCGCACAACAGCGTCGCTGTGGTACGCCACGCGCGTCTCTCCGGACTCGTAAACCAGTGCGTCGACCGGTACTGTCTCGATCGGACCGGTCTCGTTTAGCACGCGCAACTGTCGGGGCTCGACCCCGACCTGTCCGCTGGTGAACCGTACGTCTCCGGTCCGATGGCCCGTCGTCGATGTCGGCTGGAGGCTATCGTCGAAGCCGTCCGCGACGGTCGTCGCGTCGGCGGCGTCGGCGTTCTCGTCGATAACTGCACCGATCCCGGCAGCCATCCCCCCGATACCGATCACAGTGATCGCAAGCAAGAGCGCGACGCCGATGACGTTGGACTGTCCGCGATCCCCCGGTACTACCGATCTCATGCCATTCCGACCCCCGAAAATACCAGATATGCGATAAACACCAGTGCACCGGAGTGCAACAACGCTTCGTACAGGCCGCGGCTGGCCATTCCAGCGAACCAGCCACACGCGAGCATCGTCGCCTGTGTCACGACGTAAAACCGGAACTGGTCGCGCTCGGGGTCGATCGTCGAGGCGTCCATAGCGACGCCCGTGGTGGGCTCGGAAACTGCGGATAGCTGTGCGAACCCGTCGATAACGTAGCTGTCTACCGCGACCATAATCCCGATAATTAATAACGCCGTCGTCCACCCGACAGTCACGTAAACCAGCATCGCATTGCGGAGTGCTTGCTTCTCGTGATGGAGCCGCCCAACCTCGGTCTGTAGCGTCTCGAAGATATCCTCCGCATCGCCACCGGCTTCCAGTGCGCCAGTCACGAGCCCGATCGTCTGCTCGGCCATCGGTGTCCCGATTCGGGCGACGAACGAGTCGAGCGCGTCCGTTCGAAGGTTTCCATCCCTGGTCGTCAGGTTCGCGTTGAACGCGAGGGTCTTGACGTCGTCGTCGAGCGCGCCGAGGTCGACATCGGCCGCGACGCGCGCGACGGCTTCCGGAAACGGACGACCGAGTTTGACGTGGCCCGAAACCGCGTGTATAAAGTCCTTGATCTCCCGATCTTTCGCCTCGTTACGGCGTGCACGGCGCACTGCAACGATCCCGACCGGGGCGGTCCACGAAACGTAGGTCAACAACACGACATTGATCGGCGCTACGCTGCTCAGATAGAGCGTCGCTCCAACCAGTGCTGCGATGGGAGCACAGACGACTGATGCACTCGCCGGGTTCGATCCTGCAGTAACGAACTGTCCGACAATCTCCGGGGGGCGACTGTAACTGGGTTCGGCGTGGTCGTGGGGACGAACCTGCGACACCAGTGACGCGGCAAGCAGTCCAGTGACGATAACGAAACCAGCACTCCCATAGATGAGGAGCTGCTGGCCCGTGACCGTGACTACAGGAGCGCCGATGGGTTCGGAGAGCCCCGGTGAAAGAACACTCAACACGGTAACGACGATGACGAGGAGTGCCGGTAGTACCAGCAGAACGATGAACAGTTCCGCCAGTAGCTCCAGAAACGATTCGGCGCGGTCCCGTGCTCGGGACTGCTGGTGGGATAGCATCCGACTCTCCATACGGAGATAGCTCGTTAGTTCCTCATCACCCTGCTCGGCGTGCTCCCTGAACTTCAGAACGAACGGGGCGAGGACGTTTCTGGACGGCGTATCGCGAGCGACGATTCGCAGCCCTCGATCAAGGCTTCCGGTCAACGCTGCCCTGTTCAACGCCTTCCGGAAGGCGACTGCCGTTTGCCCGTAGGCCTCCCGGTTCGCGGCGACTTTCCGGAGCATACCACGGCGATTGTCACTCCCGGTCGAGAGAACACGGAGATATCGAACGGCACCAGGTAGCGTGTGATTGATCTCCGCCCGTCGTGAACTCGCGATCCAGCGGAGGTACTGCCCGCCGAGACGGACAACGGCGTACTTTGCGGCTCCTCCGGCGAGGATTCCTAGCCCGACTGCGAGATACGGTTGTGGGATATTCGGTAGTACAGAACTCGCTGGTGGTGATCCGACGATCTCGATGGGGAACGACGAAACCGAGAGAACGACCAGCGTTGCACAAACAGATACGACTACAAATGCGAGCCAAGAGACAGCATATACTCGCGAAAGGTATACGCCGAAGCTCATCCGGATATCGGTCCCGCGATAGTTTCGGCGATCGGCGTTGTGCCGGTGACTATCCGCATGCCGAGAGAACAGTGCGTACAGTCCACTGTCGATTGTCGGAACCGGTCGGGCACTCTGAGACCGGTATTCTGACTCTGCTGCCGAACTACCCATTGGTATTCCCATGGGCGTTGGCACTTGCTCGCTCGACCGTTGCGGCCTCGTTGGTATGGAGATCCGCGAGGAACTCGAACAGTTCGGTGAAATCGTCAACGCCGTCTTCTCGAAGATAGCGGACGTACCGGTGCTTTCGGTGAAACTCCGCCTCGACGGCCGCAACCGGGCGATCGGATCTGTTGGCAATAGAATGGAATATCCGGAGCCCACATTCTCGTGTATCTGCAGTCTCGGAAGACGTTGCACCTCCGAACGTGTCGCCGTCGAATCGTGAGTCGTCAAGGATCGGTTGCTCGCGTGCAGAGCGATGTGACCACTCCTCGGGCGGCTCCTCGTTCATTGTCTCCAGTTTCGGATGTGAATACTCGAAGGTGAACTCCCCCCGTTCGTTTCGACCCCCGATCCGGTTCCAGTGGACTTCCGTACCCTCCTTGTCAATGACGCCACACTCACCGCCGACCTGCTTGTACTCGTCGGGAGACAGAAACTCGATAACGGTACCGACATATCGGTGACCGTCGACGTGTTTCGGAAAGATGACGAGGTCGATCTCGCGAAGTAGATACGGAGGAAGTCCCTGTTCGACTACCCGATTAACGAGCTTTTGGACGTCTTCGGCGTGAGTGGTTCCGATGATCCCGTGACCGGTATTCAACGATTCGGCGAAGGTCTCGAAGCTCGCGGCGGTGTTGATCTCCGCGATCACTTCGACGTCGGGATTGAGATAGTTGCACTCGGTCATCAGGTCCGCCATCGTTACCTGCTTGTACTCGTTTTCGTGGTCTCGCGTGGTTAGCGAGACACCGGTCTCGTGTGGTAATCGGACTTCTCGGGAGCCTTCGTCGATACTGATCGGCCGATCCCGAAAGTCAACGAACGGCATATGTGCGTTCATCAAAGTTGTTTTTCCAACCCCAGTCGGGCCGGAAAAAATAACAACGGAGTGCTGTTCGTACAGCATCCACAGCAATGCGACGAGTTCGGTGGAGATACTGCCCTGCTCTATCAGGTCTATCGGCGTCATCGCCTCGGGGGCCTGTTTACGAACCGAGATATGGGGACCGTCTTCGCTGATCACGCCGAGAGCGACCGCACACCGGATCGTCACGTCATCGTCAACCCCGTCGGGTGAGAGGTTCACTTTCGCGCTGGGGTTCGAGGCGTTTAGCTCCGTTCCGTCCGCGGCCGCCAACTGCGTGACGACATTAATAAAGCTCGTTTCGTTCTCGAATCGGAGGTTAGTCGGGATCCGGTCGCCGTGACCCACGTCAGCCCGGGGGACGACTTTGATCCGTTCGCCCACCCGGTTGGCCTCGATATCTTCGAGATTGCGGTCGCGGATTAGAATCGTGAGTTTCCCCTCGCCGACATAGTCGCGGAGCACGTAGTAGATCAGATCCGAGAGCCTATCGTCGGAGTACCGGCCGTCGACCGGCGGGACTGCGAGGTCGTACTCGGCGAGCGCGCTCCGGGCACGAAAGCGGACGGCGTCAGGCCATGCACGTGTGCGCCGTGCAGCCAGTAATCTGGAGAGGACCCGCCGGGCGCGGTCCCGAACGAACGATTCTCGATCCTCGACGAAGCCGTCGACGTTTGCCTCCCAGATCCGTTCTTTGCACTCCGCGACCAGTGCCTCGTCGTTCGGTAGCAGATCTGGCTCCTGTACGGCGTACTTCGTCGTAAACGAGTCTCGCCCAAGGAGGTTCTCCCGATAAATCACGACTGGTATTTCGAACCCGCTGAACTCGACGTGGTAAGTCGTGAGCCGTTCGCTGACGAACCGATCGATATACTCCGGGTTCGGGGAAAATGTGGTTCTTGCAGGCGCGTAGTTCTCGGTGTGGACGACGAGTTGCTCACCTGAACTGTCGGCCACCTCGATCCGATCATCCAGCGCGAGCGGCGTGAGATCATCCAGACACCGAAGCTCACAGAGTACATAGTAGGAGAGTCGGCGTCGTGCCGGAGTGGAACAGTCGAGCAATCGTTGCAGGACGTCACGATATTTCGGATCGAACCCCTGGTCCATTCGTTCAATCGTTCCTTCCCTTGTCAATGGACGGGCGAGGTTCGCATCCTCGAAATGGGATCGAACGGTTTCGAGCTGTTTCCTGTCGGTCTCTGACAGTAACGGCTCTCGGATCTCGTACGTGAACTCGTTGCTGTGCTCCCGGATCGTTGCAACGACCCCCGGATGGATCTCGTACTGTTCCCGAACGTCCGGGGCGTACCACGCCTCCGGGTCATCGGGCGACAGCGGCGCGGGAATGGTCCCATCCGAGCGAGTCGTTGATCTGGCGGGATCGGTCGTCAACTCCAGCGATGCACCATCGTACATAGATTTTGCAATCTACTCTTGTAATTTAAATTTTTCCGTTTTCATTTTATCCTTAACTAGCTTGGAAGCCACACTCTCAACACTTCTCCCCGTCACCAACACCCAATTATACCACGTGACCGACCCATCCGACGAAGCCAGCAGGGGATCGTCCGTAGACCGACACGATCGAGTGGATCACAGAACGAGACCGCCACTGAATCGTGGATGTCCGTATATAGGACAGCTGTCGGACTCGTCTGATGCTCGTTGTTCGGGACTACTCCGTTAGCGGGCCGGAGATTGATCAGAAGGAATCACCCGTCGGCGGGGAGATCTATAACCGGAAACGTGTGAACTGAAACAAATTCCTCGTGGAACGGAACGACTTTTTCACGACAAGGACCGTGAAACAATCGACAACACCAGACTCCAGATGACTTGCGACGTTGGATTACACACTCACGGCACTTCCTCTCAAATGTTAATTTTATATAATATATTGATTTCAAATATGTGTTGTAATATGACAAGCGTCTTTCTACACAGAATACAACATTCCACTACGGTAGGTCAATCAACAAATCGCAGACTGTGTTGTTGGCCATGAGATCGTAGCGCTGTATAGTGTCTGGTGATTCGAAATTGATGTTGTGTCCGGCTGCAGGAAATTTTGGCTAATTATGTCAAAATCACCGTTTATTATGCAAACTTTATATAGTTCTCGGTTATATCTTGACAATTTAATGTCTTTCTTATGCTGAGATCGCCGAGAGTACATTTGGGAATACGCTTGTGTTCTATATGATCAGCTCACGCCATGGTCTCAGCCGTAGTGATTTCTGGGAGGAATAGTAGGATACCAATAAATATATTATAACTTATAAATTTTGCTTCCAGTAAATATTATTATGTACGCTGGGCGGTGTTGAAACTACGGACTGCTGGCTTCCATATCTCCCATTCACCGTGATTTGTTCCGCCCTCCTAGTAGCACTACAATGGATTTCGTAAAACAATTCGATACTCCATTATATTAGCGGCACAGGAGAATACCTCTGGTCTTGACCTCGGCCAGATCCACCAGGTACAAGCCTAGAGGTGGTAGTCTAACAGATGTCTACTTAGTATCTCCAACGGATTGACCAACGAGCTTGTCGCCCTGTATTTACAATGGTACTGTTGTAAATCTGTGGGACTTCGATTTCAGCGAACCTCCGGGAGACTACCGTACTGTTCCGTTGTGTGGCTTGTAATCTATAGCATCCATTGTATGTAGTTGGTATGGCTGTTGTTACTATTTATTGCTGTTCATAATCGAGTAGTGCTGCATCCAACAATATTGAACTTGTCTGTGGGATGATTGGGATGTTTAATAATGATTGCATCTGAGCTCGATCACATTTGCACTACTTTGAACAGCCGAGATAATCGACTCATCAATGTCACCACTGGATACCAGGCGTTTTTTCGGGCCGGAAACGCATATCGAGCCAAGTACCTCATCCGTACTCCGGTCCAGTATCGGTACACCGACTGCCAATATACCTTCACGACGTTCCTCGTCCTCTATTGAGTATCCTCGAGAATGAGTTTGGGCACATTCCTCGAGCAGCTCGTCCAGATCGGTAATCGTATTCTCAGTTGCACGGGGCAACCCGTGTTGTTCGACTATTGACCGTATCTGGTTGTCTTCAAGCTCAGCAAGAATTGCCTTACCGAGCGCAGTCCAATGGAGGTGTGTCCGTTCCCCCGTCATGGCATTGTCGTACACTGCATCCGACATCTCAAGCTTCTTTATAAGCACGCGTTCACCATTTTCGATAACACCGATGTTGACGGCTTCGTCTGTTTTGTTTGCCAGGTCAACCAATTCGTTCTGAGCCGTCTGGTACACGCTGTAGTGTGATCTGGCGTGTTCTCCGAGTTCAAGAAAGCGGAGTCCCACGCGGTACTCTCCTTCTTGATTGACCACGTAGCCGATTTTCTCCAGGGTCTGGAGATGAACGTGAACGGTGCTTTTTGGAATTCCAAGGTGAGATGAAATGTTTGTCAGGCTTGGATTCCGGAGTTCAACGAGCGATTCAATGATTCTGAATGATTTTTCGACACCTTTTATTGACGTTCCATTTTCGGAGTCGGATGAGTTGGGCATGTATCTACATCCCGCAATGAGTATCTTATAAGTTTGGGATAATTAGGATCCAGAGCAGGACACTTAGTTATACAATAGCGTCCAACATCGTTGAATGGATCGTTACTAACCAGCAACGACCGATAGTAGTGCTCTCTCCCATCTATATGGGACGGACTGACTGGGAATCAACTACCAATATACATTACGTACAATGCTTTCATTGTGGATGATACGATACGGTATACTAACTGGCACGGGACCGGGCCTCCGGCACATATACAGAGTCCGTTGGTCTACAGCGACCTCGTGACGAGTAAACGAGCTTACGCACAATGAATCGCATCGCGCACGTCTCTATAGTGAATAACACTCCAAATCTTAATGAAAAATTTTATTAGTAATGGATCTTTGTGTACAACTGGACCATGGATAGCAATGCCATCGATAGGCGCAAATTCGTGAAGGGAGCAACCGCAGCTGGCCTGGCCGGTATTGCCGGCTGTCTGGGTGACGATGATGAGGGTACAACATACGGGTTCTCAACCTACTATCAAGGCGGAGCGTGGAACACAGCGTTCCTTGAGGCCATCGAGTTTTACGCTGAAGATATGGGGATGGATCTCGACGAGTGGGGCAACGACGAAGATCAAGACGAAGAGTTGCAGAATTTGCAGCAGGGAATCGAAATGGGTGTCGAGGCGATCCTGTTGAACACATGGGGATCAGAGTCGGTCAACCCAGCCATCGAACAGGCTGACGAGGCGGGAATACCAGTATTCACAGTCAATGTCGACGCCACGACTGAGGCAGTAGCCATGTACGTCGCCTTCAGCAACGAGGCTGCCGGGGAGATGGCAGGCGAGGAGCTCATCGAGCGTGCCCGTGAAAACCATCCGGACCAGGACAATTTTGAGGTGCTGGAGGTGTTCGGTGCACCTGAGCAGGAAATTTCGGACCAGCGCTCCGAGCTGTTCGTCGAAACGCTCGAAGCAGAAGACGGCTTCGAGATTGTCGACACGGTTGAAGGGGAGTTTTTGAGAGATTCCACGCTGCAAGCGGTCGAAGAGTGGATCAATGCCAACGGTGCACCCGACGCAATCTATACGTCGCAGGTCGAGATGGGGCTGGGTGCGGTAGCCGCACTTGAGAACCTGGACCTGGATTATCCAAAGGGTGAGGACGACCACATCACCCTCGTAACACTGGATGCCGACGCCGAAGTTATCGAGTATGTCGACGAGGGGATCATCGATGCGGCGGTCGATCAGCCGAATTACTTCTACGGGCCGATCGCGCTCGAATATATGCAGCGGTATGTCGAGGGTGACGGAATGGACGAACTCCCGGAGATCGGAGACACAATCACTGAAGATGACTTAGAGATTCCAAGCTCGGAGCACATGGGAGTCGAATTGTGGGCAGAACCCATCTGGGCACCGGCTGAGATAATCGAGAAAGACGGACACATTCACTTCCAGACCAGCCCAGTCCTCGTCGACGATACAAACGCCAACGAGGACTTCCACTGGGGGAACATTTGGGGATAATCCCAGGTACCTTCAGGATCGAACCACGCCACGTAATTCAAATTATATTTAATCATGAGCACTAGCATCTCTACCATGTTGAATCGTACTGAAATGGACCAACACAAGGCAATGTTGGCAGTTCTCGATCATATGATCTGGCCGATTCTACTAGTCGTCTGTCTTGGGGTATTCTTGTTGGTCCCACAAACGTTCGGCTCGCTCGGGATGATAGAGCTGGTCATCTACGGATCGGCTGCACTGGGCTTTCTCGTCCTTGCGGAGGGTATCTGTCTGCTATCCGGTCACTTCGATTTATCGATTGGTGCGATTGCCGGATTCTCCGCGATGTTCACAGCGATGTTACTATCGCCTGACCAATGGGGCGTGATCCAGAGCCCAGTCCTTGCGGTCGTCATAATTCTCACCGTCGCTACCCTCATCGGCGTTGTAAACGGTGTGATGATCAGCAAAGTTGGTGTTGACCCGTTTCTTCAGACACTCTCGTTCCTGATCATCTTTGAAGGAGCGCAGGTGTGGTTGAGTTCAGTTCCGGTCTCGAATTTACCGGATGGGTTCACCGCAACTGGAGGGAGCTCGGGAGTTTCCATCACGCTAATGATTGCGGCGTTTGCCGTCATGGGGTTGCTGCTCAAGTACACCTCATTCGGACAAGCCGTGTATGCCGTCGGTAGCAACAAGGACTCCGCACGGGCGGTTGGAATCAAAACAGACCAGCTTATTATCACAGTCTACGCGCTGAGTGGGTTTTTGAGCGGTATTGCAGGTCTGATCCTTCTGGGGCGCGTAGGGTCGGTCTCGCCCCAACTGGCGAATGATCTGCTGTTCCCCGCATTTGCAGCGGCCGTGATTGGAGGGATCAGTTTGTTCGGTGGCCGGGGCAAGATTGCAGGAGCACTCGGTGGGGTACTGCTACTGGGTGTGATCCAGTCTGCACTGAATATCAGCGGTATGAGCGTGAATCAGATCCAGACTATCAACGGGATCGTCCTGTTGATTGCTATCCTGCTGTATAACACTCGAACAAACATCCGTGATCGAATCCTTACAAACGAGGTGTCAGGATGAACCCAGAATCCGCACAGTCCCAGGAGAAGATCCGCTTCGAAGAGATCACCAAAAAATTCGGTCGCGTAGTTGCCATCGACGATATTTCCTTTTCGGTGCACGACGGAGAAATCCTTGCTCTGGTCGGTGACAATGGAGCTGGGAAATCAACGCTCATGAACGTACTGTGTGGGATTCATGAGCCGACAAGCGGTAAGTATTTTTACGAAGGCGAAAGCGTTCGGTTTGCCAGTCCAAACGAAGCCCGTGATTGCGGTATCGAAACGGTGTATCAGGACCTCGCGTTGATGGACGACCTGGATGTAGCAACTAATATTTTCCTCGGGAAGTTCCCGATGCGGTTCTCGTTTGGACCCTTCAACATTATCGACTGGGATACTGCATACGCTCAGGCAGCAGAGCTCCTGGAGGGGCAGTTGAACCAGGCCATCGATCCGAAGACCGAAGTAGAGTTCCTCTCGGGCGGGCAGCGACAGCTCGTCGCTATCGCACGGAGCCTTGCGTTCGACCCTGATGTCTTGGTGCTTGACGAACCCACCAGTGCACTCTCGGTAGCGGGTACGGAGCTAGTGTACGACACGATCGAGACGCTTCAGGACAAGGGTCAAACCCAGATCATCGTTAGTCACAATTTTGAGGAAGTGATCTCGGTTGCCGACCGGATTGTCGTATTATACCAGGGGAACGTCGCAGATATTGTCGATGCCGATGCTGTCACACGAGGCGAGCTCTCAGATATGATCAAGACTGGGAAATCTGCAGCAGAATTGAAGGCAGACTGAAGCGACGAATCCCCTTCCTCCTCACGAGATCTGAATGCGACACGTTGCTTGAGAATGATGTGCTGAGAGAGTTTGATATCGTCTGGAGAGTGGCAAGGTCGGGAAGATTGTGGCCCCAATCGATAATTTCTTGAACTGGTCGCGCTATATGTTAATCTATGACTGAGTATAGGGTCGTGGTTACCGACCACGAATTTGAGGACCTCTCGATTGAGCGGGACGAGCTGTCCGATATCGCCGAAGTGCACGACGCAGGAGGCCATCTCGAAAGTGATCCCAGCATCGACGACCAACTGATTTCTGCCGATGCAATTCTCAACCTCCGATACGAAATTGAAGAAGAGTTGATCCGCCGACTCGATGGCTGTCAGGTCATCGCTCGCTATGGTATCGGTGTCGACAATATCGCCACTGACGTAGCCGCCGAACAGGGAATCTACGTGACCAACGCTCCGGAGTACTGCAAAGAGGAGGTCGCGACGCATACGATTGCCCTTCTGCTGTCGCTGTACCGCGGTATTACACGCTACGATACCTCTATGGTCGCAGGTGCGTGGGACCACACCGCCGGAGCACCCGTCCACCGACTCTCGACACAGACTCTTGGAATCGTCGGATTCGGATCAACCGGCCGTGCTGTCGCGGCGCGGGCACGGGCACTCGGGTTCGATATCGTGACGGCTGACCCGTTCATCGACAAGGAGACTGCAGTTGAGAACGGTGCAGAGTTGGTAGAGTTTGCGGAGCTGTTAGAGCGTTCTGATGCCGTTACGATTCATTCGCCGTTGACTGACGGTACGCGTGGAATGTTCGACGACACGACGTTCGAGTCTATGAAAGACTCCGCCTTCCTCGTCAACGTCGCACGCGGCCCTATCGTCGATGGCGATGCCCTTCGAACCGCGCTCAAAGACGGCAAAATCGCAGGTGCCGGACTCGACGTGTTCCCTGATGAACCGCCAGCCGCTGACGACCTGCTCCGGAGGCACGAGCGGGTCGTCGCAACACCACATGTTGCCTGGTACTCCGAAGAAGCGGACCCGGAAAGGCGGCGGACAGCGGCCCAAAACGTCCGAAAGGCGCTCGAAGGCGAAAAGCCGGGAGATAATATCAACGGACTATGACGTTGTGGGGGTATCCGTGTGGTTTCGCGGTGGAAAGATACGGCGCTTTACTGGCCTTCACAAAGTCCGTGACCGGACGTCATTGCGGTGGAAAAACCATATGAACAGAGACTCGTCGTGAAGTCATTATACAGCCGTGTGTTCTGTCTTTGATCGTTTGCTGTCAGAAGAGATAATGTAAGGATTAATAAGACAGTAGCTATAACCTTGATGTATGCAGACGTTGCCAGACATAGGGCTAGGTACGTTCCAGAACACGTATCGTGACGAATGTGTAGAGAGCGTCGTAACTGCACTCGACGAAGGATACCGCCATATCGATACGGCGCAGGTTTACGACACTGAACCGTTCGTCGGTGAAGCCATCGAATCATCGTCAGTTGATCGCGAAGACATCTTTGTTGCAACGAAGATCTGGAACGAGAACCTAGGATATGACGATGTACTGGATTCGTTTGACGAAAGCCTTGATCGGCTTGGACTTGAGGAGGTGGACCTGCTGTACGCCCACTGGCCAGCGGGTGCTTATGACGCCGAAGAAACACTATCGGCGTTCGATGAACTGTACGACGCCGGCAAGATCAGAAACGTTGGTGTGTCTAATTTCACGAAGCCCCTGCTGGATGAGGCAATCGATCAGCTAGACGCACCCCTGTATGCGAATCAAATCGAAGTGCATCCTCTCTGCCAGCAACGCGAGCTCGTCGAATACTGCAAGAGTAACGATATCGAAGTCGTGGCGTACTCACCGCTGGCTCGCGGGCGGGTCATCGATATTCCGGAGCTACGAGATATTGGGGAGACCCGCGAGTGTACAGCGGCGCAAGTGAGCCTCGCCTGGTTGCGGGAGCAGGATATCACCCCGATTCCGATGGCACAGACAAAACGGTTCATCAAGGAGAACTACGAGTCACTGGAGGTGAAATTGACGGACGAAGATCATCAAACAATCGCAACACTGGATGAGGGTCGTCGAACCATCGACCCCGAGTACGCTCCATGGTAGCACCAGACCTGAATTGGAGTTCATATAGTGGTTGAAAGGTATACGGGTGTACAAGGACCACTAAGATGATCTTCGACAACTAGTACTATCAATGAGATGGCTTGATCGGCTTCGGTACCCAGATATCGAATAGCCGCTCTCATCTTCGCCGCCTGGTTGATAATAAAAGTAGCCCTGTTCTATTTGGTTGGCACTGCTCATATCGGGTTTCTACTCATACGAGACTGTCGCCATATCACGACCCCGCGCCGTCTGCGATTGGTATCCCACCGGTACGGAGTTGATTCCAGTCAGGATCCAGATTCCGAGCCACCATCTAAATATGCCTTTTCCATATTATATTAATTTATTATATGATTTGGCAACCCCGCGAGTCCTCACCTCACGGTGACCACGTACAAGGTGATCGCCAGACTGCCTCGTACTGGACCAATAATGCAGTTTTCGGGCTTAAACCCTCTTTTTGGCGGTTGCCTCTGTCTGACCTTCGGTCGACAGCAATAACGTACGTTTCCCTCCTCAACATCACCGTAGCAGCACTCTGCTTGCTTTCTGTCGATTTACGATATTATCCCTGTGATCTTCCCGTCCGGGTCAGATAAACTTATATTGTGTCTGATAATTGTTCAATCGAATACCTATCGTGAGATGAGGATTTGGTAGCCAGCATGCGTACTTGGTACTGGACTGGGTGGGGCTTGCAGCCTATTGTTGGCTGGTTTTCAGTTCGTGTGGACTGACTTCGATTGTCGTTCCGTCCGAAAACGAAACTGTTCTGTCTTCCTGGCCCGCGTTGTACGCGACGTACGTGCGCTCATCGTCCTCGCTGAAGACCGCTGCCAGGGGAGTGTCAGCGGTGACCGTCGGATCGGGTGATCCTATCTCTCCCAGCGTAGCGATCCAGTGGTAGGTCTGGGCCCGTGTGGTGCCGAATTCGGGATCGTACTCGTCCTCATTGGCGTCGAACTGTGCGATTGCATCGTCCGGATCGGAGAGCGCCCGATACTTCCACATCAGGTCTTCCCAGTAGGAAAAACTACCATCGACGGCGTCCTCGACAGTCCGGTAGTTGGCATCAGCGTACGTCGTATTGAGTCCGAGATAGAGTGAGTGACCGCCGATCGGTAACCAGTTGATGCCGTGAATCGGTTCGGGATGATCGGTCCACCACGTCGTGTATGCGACCCCTCGGTCCCAGACTATCGTCGCCTGGTCGAACTGCCAGTCGTCCAGCTCCGGTAAGGAGTCACCGTCCTCGTCGAACCAGTACTCACGAACGCCGGTTACCTCACGAGTATACAGGAAGACACCGAGGTCGCGAAGCTCCTCGTTGTCCGTGTACTCGCCCCACTGAATGATCGCCGCGTATGCATTGATTGCCTCGGAACTCGACTCCTGATTGTTTCCGAAGGCATCGCCGGATGGGCCGCCGGCCCAAGAATGGCCACTGTAGGGATCGAACGTTCGCAAGAACGGGAAAGTATCGTCGTCCCGGTCGGGATTTGCGAAGTCCCGGATCAGGAGGTCGACCATCCCACCCCACTCAGACTCACGAGCCCAGTCAGGGTCATTTCGCGCTATCTCGGCCGCTCCACGGACGTAGTAGCCGTAATGAAAGTGGTGGTCGTTCAATAGTTCTGGCGCTCCGTGGAGGGCCGGATACGCGATCATCGTCCCCCATGTCTCGTTGTAGTAGAAAACGCGAGTGTCGGCAAGCGATCCGTCCTCGTCAGTTGCTTTGAACCAGTCCTCGATATGCTCCCGCATCGCGTCCAGAAGCTGCTGAGACCCCTCCTCGTCGTCGAGGTGCTGTGCGATACCGACTAGATCACTTGTGCGGTTGTAGTTCTTCCCCGCCCAGTAGGCCCCCTGCCCGTCGCCTTCTTGACCGGGTCTGATGATCTCTTTGCTGGTTTCTTCGTCGAGATACGAGGCGAGACGCTCGCTGTCGTGCCCGCCGACATCCGGCAAATGCGGAAGGATCCCATGATACGTATGCGTGACGCGGTACGAGCTGGTTTCGATCGTCTGCATCGTCCCACGTGGCGATTCGTATGTAAAGCCAAGCGACGGTTCGTCGGTGTACTTGTACTGGTGCGGGAACGTGCCCGTGATCGTCCCCGAGACGTCCCCTTCCATCGCTTCTGTTTCGAACTGGTAGGTCGTGTGAACCTCGCTCGCGTCTTCGTCGTACTCCCACTTTAGCTGTGTATCGACGACGTGTGCGTGGGCGTACTCACCAAACGTTTCGAGCGTGTCCTCATTCCCCTCGGGCAGCAACGCGATCGTCAGGTAATCGCCGCCGCCGAGCGAGGAGGTAAACGTTTCGTCCCCGTCGAACGTCCAGTCCGCATCGGAGGGAGCGTACAGCCCGTAGTGGGCGTTGTCGACGCTGATGCCGACTGTTGAATCAGTGTCTGCCCAGACGACCGGCTCGGAATCCGCCTCGTCGAATTCGATCGTGAGATCGTCCCCGTTTGCGCGCAGGTACACGTACGGCGACCCGCGGACTAGGGTGATGTCGATCCGACCCTTCGGACTTTCCATCGCGAACGAGACTGACCAGTCCGTCCAGTCGGTCACGACGGATTCTTCGAACTCCGCGCCCTCGAAGCCGACAGTCCCTGCGAGTTCGATCTGACGCGTCGCGAAGTTCGGACCGGCCGGGCCGTCCCCGACGTGCCAGTCACCCTGACTGCCGAAGACGAACCCCTGCTGGCCCGTTGAGCTCACTAGTGGGTGGCTCCAGAGAAACGCGTCAGTATCGAGCAAATGTCCCTCCCACATGAGCGATCCCCACCAGTTGTTCGTCGGTAGCGGATCCCCTTCGCGGTCCGCACTGACGTACACGTCCGTCGGCGGTTGGTTCCTGTTCTCGGGCTTTGTCGTCCGGTAGCTGGCGTTACCGACCGAGACGATCTCTTCATCAGCTGTATGGGGCTCTTCGTCCGTTTCACCTTCGGACTCCTGCTCATCTGGTTCACTGTCGTCGGTCTCGATGCTCGAACAACCGGCAATCGTACTTATTAGCCCAATAGAACTGGCTCCCAAGAGGTAACGGCGACTAATGGCTCTAAACATCTAATAATATGTTCTAAACAAAACATAATAAAACATTCGGATACTTGACTTTGCAAGGACGAGCGACAGTGAGATGGACCGACAGTATGTGCAGTGCCAGACCGTGGGGGATATTTTATTTACACTCACTCAGTGTAACACAGCGGCCGGTCAGTCACAGTCTGGGCGAAGCGATAAAACGAAATGCCGCTACTCCTAACGCGGTGGTAATGGATACAGCCGACTCATTCGGCGAGCGTTTCTGGAAACACGTCTGTGCCTACAAACCGATCTGGTTTGGGCTCCTCGGGGTAAACGTGATTCTTCTCGCTCTGGCTGCGTTCTCGTTGGTGTTTGGATCCTACGATGAATATACGCGAGGGATTATGATACTCAATCTACTCATTATCGGACCAACAACCGTCCTCTGTTTGTACGTCGTGTATCGGTGCAGTACTCGCGACGTATAGATGTCGTGTAGTATCGGCGGTGAGACTGTGTCTGGATAGTAAACAATCGCCGACCTGAGAGTCATGCGAGAGCGTTTGTATGAAAAAATGCAATAAAACTTTCCCCCACGGAGACAACAGCACGATATGGACCGTGAACGCGTCAGGCAAGCGCTGAAGTATGCCGGACTGACCGAGTATCAGGCGGATGCGTACCTGACACTTCTTGATCTGGGTACGGCACCGGCGGTCGAAATCGCCCGGAAGTGTTCTGTCCCGTCATCTCAAATATACACTGTCCTGCGTGAGCTTGAAGATCGTGAGTATATCGAGACGATGGACCAAGAGAAGCTGTACGCCCAGCCGGAGCCGCCGGAAACGGTGTTTGAGGATCTTACCGCCCGTGGAGAACTGTTGGCTGACGCAGCCGAAGAGATCGAGGAACGATACCGAGAGCCGGATACGGTCGATTATCGAATCAGTGTCACAAAACATCCCAAAAGCGCAGTTGAACAGGCACTCGCCGGAGTCAAAGATGCGGATACAGTCGTCGAGATCGCTGCGACACCGTCCCAACTCCGGAAGTTGTTCCCGGAGCTCAGGGACGCCCGGGATAGAGGTGTCATCGTCAGAACGACACTGTATCTTGAGGATCACAGCGACGTACCGATCGACGACCGGATGCTGGACGGGGCCGTCTCAGAACTGCGCCTGTGTTCGATCCCCGGACCCTTCCTGGTAATTCTCGATCGACACCGGGTCTGTTTCGCACCTAACAGTCGGTCCGACGAGACCTACGGAGTATTGATTCACGATCGCATCCTCCCGTTCATTTTCCACTGGTATTTCTTGACCTGTCTCTGGAACCTGTACCCAACCGTGTATCGAGATGATCCGACGACGATCGCCTACGTGAGCCTCAAGGAGTTCTTGCGCGATTTCTACTCGGTAGTACAGGCCGACGGTTTCGACTTGATAATTCAGGTCAGTGGATCAGAGATTCGCACCAACTCCGAGATCACGATCACTGGACGGGTGGAGTCAATGACGTATCCACAGCAACGGCTCCACGACCCCCAGCCGTCACTCACCGAACTGGCGACCTATGCAACAATGGTCCTCGATACCGGTGACGAGATGGTTAGTGTCGGTGGTTGGGCTGCGGTCTATGAGGATATCAACGCGCGGCGGGTCGATGTCCTCAACATCGAATATACCGGTTGAGAACGATGGGCTCCGTCCGGATCGCTCCACGAAAAACACGAAAACGCCCGTACAAACCGCTATTCGATTTCGAGAGTACGGGCCATCTCACCGCACGTCAGTTCGACACGACCCGGTTCGAGCACTGACGTCCCATCCGGTCTGACCACCGAGAACTGTTCTGCATCTACTTCAAGCGAGGTCGTTCGCTCTTCGCCGGATTCCAGTTCGACACGATCGAACCCGACCAGTTGTTTGGCTGGGGTGACGACCGAACTCACGGGGCGGCTAGCGAAGACGTGGACTGCCGTCGCGCCAGCCCTATCACCGGTGTTGGCGATCGTAACGTTGACCGTAATGGTGCTATCGTTGCTGACGGTCGGGCTGTCAGTCTCAAGCGAGCGGTACTCGAACTCGGTGTACGAGAGACCGTGTCCGAACGGCCACAGCGGGTCGTAAGACGACTCGTGTTCGTCAGCTCCGATTGGTGTTGGACCGGGAAGGTAGTTATGCCGCACTGGAAGATGGCCGGTTGATCGGGGAACCGAAACAGGCAACGAACCGCTCGGGTTGACCTCCCCGAAGACCGTCTCCGCCACTGCACGGCCACCCGCACTACCGGGGTAGTACGCCTGAATGATCGCTGGAACGTTTTCTGCCGCCCACGGGATCGAAAGCGGGCGACCGGCGATAATCACGAGGGCAACTGGCGTTCCCGTCTCGACGACTGTTTCGAGTAGCTCCCGCTGAGCGGACGGTAACGAGAGCGTACTCCGTTTGGGAAACGCATCGGTGGGGCCAGTCACGTCCTGTGGCCCAAACTCGTGCAGATACCAGTTCTCTCCGAGGACGACGACCGCGGCGTCGGCGTCGGACGCAGCGGCCGCGGCCGCCTCGATGTCATCTTCCGCTCGAATCCCGGTGCCGCGCTCGTACGTGACCGTCGTGTCATCGGAGACGATGGATTCGACGCCGTCAAGCACTGTCTCTCCCTCCAGTCCCTCATCTGGCTTGAGACTCCACCCACCGACCTGATGTGCAAGCTCGTCGGCGTTCGGACCGGTTACCAGCACCTCGTCGAGATCCAGCGAGAAGGGTAGTACCTCGTCTTCGTTTCGCAGTAGCGTCATCGACTGTCGGGCGGCTTCGAGGCTGATCTCCTGATGTTCTTCGCATCCGAGCGTGGTCGCAACCTGATCGACATCGACGTACGGGTCCTCGAAGAGGCCAAGATCGTCCTTGAGGGTAAGGATCCGGCGGACGGCCTCGTCGACAAGCGATTCGTCGAGTTCGCCCGATTCGACGAGTTCGACGACCTGTTCAACATGGTCGTCTTCGCCGAGCGAATGGACGTCGACGCCTGCTTCGATCGACTGTCTGATCGATCCGCGAAGATCACTGGAAACGCCATGATGCTCGTGCAGCATGTTCACTCCGTTCCAGTCTGAGGCCACGTAACCGTCGAAATCAAGCTCATCGCGAAGGACGTCACGGAGGAAATGCGAGGATGCGTGGGAGGGGACACCGTTGATCGAGTTGTAACTCGGCATCACCGCATCGATCTCGGCGTCGAGCACGGGCTCGAACGCCCGAAGGAAGTCCCGCCGGATCGAAGACACTGACCTATCGACCGGCGCTGCGTCCTCTCCCCGACTGGGGTCGCCGTATGCCGGGAAGTGTTTTGCCATGGCCGCGACCGGTTCACTTGCTGTGGACACGCCACGAGCTTTTGCCGCGGCAAACTCACCACACAGATATGCCGACTCGCCGAAACTCTCGAACGTTCGGCCCCAGCGTGGATCCAGTGCGACATCACAGGTCGGCCCGTACGTGACTTTTCCACCAGTCGCTGCTACTTCAGTTGCTGTCAGCTCTCCAACCTCACTGGCAAGTTCTACATTTCGTGTCGCGGCCAACCCGGCATTGTGGGGGAGGATCGTCGCCTGCTGGAGATAGGCGTTTCCGTGAATCGCGTCGACCGGTATAGCAAGCGGAATCCCGTGGGAGGTCTCCTCTACAGCGATCCGCTGAAGCCTATTTACGGTTTCGGCTGCCTCGATCGGGTCTCTGATCGGCGAGGCTCCGTAGCCAAATGGTGTTGCGAATCCGAGTCCGTACTCTCTCACCAGCTCGGCGACGTCCTCTACGGTTCGCGTTTCACTCATCGTTCCGACGTACGTTCCCGCAAGCTGTCCGGCCTTTTCTCGGAGGCTGAGCTGATCGAGCTCTTCCTCGATATCGATACTGGTTCGATTCTGTCTGGTCTGGGTATTGGTATTCATTGTGTTTTACCGTATGTAGTGTTCGGAAGGCTGTACGTCGCCTCGGGGGCCACGGATTGTATCCGGCATCCGTCCGACATCCGAAGCGCCGTGATTATCGGTCAAGGCTGGCACCCTCCAGCGGTTCCGCATTCCAGTACTCGCTGTGGTCGTCGACGCGATAGCACGCAGTGCGATGATCCGGAACGTCGGTCGAACGGCTCTCCGGTGTGGAGTCACGGCAGTGTGCGGTCGCGTGCGGACAGCGCGTGTGAAACCGGCAGCCAGAGGGAGGATCTACGGGATCCGGGATGTCGATCGTCCGAACCGGTGGCTCCGTCGCATCCGTGATCTCGAGAGACGGCGTCGCCCACCGCAACACCTTGGTGTAGGGATGCTGTGGGTTCTGCAGTACCTCCTCCGCGGGTCCGAACTCGACGAGTTCGCCGAGATACATTACGCCGAGATACCCGTCCGCGTGCTCGGCCACGTAGCGCGCGTTCGAGAGGTCGTGGCTGATGAACAGGTACGACGTATCGAACGAGTCCTGCAGATCCAGCATGAGATCCATCATCTCTACACGCAAGGACACGTCGAGCGCCGACACTGCCTCGTCGGCCAGGATGAGATCGGGGTTCATCAGCAGGGCCCGGATGAGAGCGACGCGCTGGGTTTCGCCGCCCGACAGCTGGTGTGGGTATCGCTCCGCATAATCGTGTGCGGGCGACATGCCGACCTTTTCGAGCATGGCCAGAATCCGGGCTTCCCTGTCTTCCGGTCCGAGATGCGTTTGCCACTTCTTCAGGGGCTGTTCGAGCGACGATCGAACCGATTTGTGGGGGTTCAACGACGACTCCGGATCCTGATGGATGATCTGGAGCGACCGACGGATCTCGGAAAACGGAATGTCCGGATTCGAGAACCGTTTCTTCGCCTGCCAGATGTCCTGTCCCCGGTAGCTGATCGTTCCGTTCGTCGGTTTCTGGAGCCCGACGGCGGCCTTCCCGAGCGTCGTCTTGCCGCTGCCGGATTCCCCGACGATGGCGATGACGTCGTTTTCGGCGATTTCGAGATCGACGTCGTCGACGGCCCGGACCGTCTGTGAATCTGTGAATGGGTTGAGGCTGCCGCTTTCGGACTCGAAGTGGACGTCCACGCCGGACAGCGAGACTACCGTCTCATCCGAGCTCATTGGTCGACCTCCGTGGTCAGCGGGATCTCGTCGACGTCTTCCCAGTGGTGGCAGGCGACCTCCTGAGTCTCGTTAATCCGCTCGAACGACGGTGGATCGCGTTCACACTTGGAAGTGGCCAGCGGGCACCGCTCGTGGTAGGAACAGCCCGCCGGGACGTTCACCGGATCGGGTGCGGAGCCCTCGATCGGCCGCATCTCTTCGAGCGGCGCATCGAGGTTCGGCGTGGCGTTCAACAGCGCTCGCGTGTACGGATGTGCTGGGTCCCGGAGGATCGATTCCGTATCCGCGAGCTCCACGAGCTCGAAGGCGTACAGGACGCCGATCCGGTCCGCGAGCTTCGTGACCAGCGGCAGATCGTGGGTGATAAACACCATCGTCAGATCGTACTTGTCACGGATCTCCGATAGCAGGCTCACGATCGAGCGTTGCATGAGCAGATCCAGCGCCGCCGTGGGCTCGTCCATCACGAGTACCTCCGGCTCCAGCACGAGCGCCAGCGCGATCAGTGCCCGCTGTTTCATCCCGCCGGACAGCTCGTGTGGATACGAGTCCAGCACTCTGTCCGGATCGAGATACAGATCGCTCAGCACGTCGGCCGCACGCTCCATCCCCGAGTCGACGGCGTACCCGTGCGCTTCGAGGGTCTCCTCGAAGTGCTCGCGCATCGCCATCGTGGGATTGAACGAGGAGAGGGCTCCCTGGAACACCATCGAGATCTGTTCCCAGCGGAACTCCCGGAGCTCCTCCTCGGAGAGGTCGAGCACGTCGACTTCATCACCGTCCGTCGTACGATAGGTCACTTCGCCGGTCGTGACGCCGGGCTCGACGACCGCATCGAGCATCGACGAGGCAAGCATGGACTTCCCGGACCCGGATTCACCGACGATCCCGATGATCTCACCGCGACGGATATCGAGGTCGATATCGTCGATGACCCGCGATGTCCCGCGGTCCATCTCGAACGTTACGTTCAGATTGCGGATCTCCAGAATCGGGTCTGCACCACCAGTCGTCGGATCGAGTTCTTCCTGTGAGCTCATTTGTGATCACCTGCGGGTGCGGACGGCGCACCATCTTCGTCAGCGGTTGTCGTTGAGTGGCGTGCACGGACGCGAGGATTGAACATCCGATCGGTCCCCTGTGAGAACATGATCAACCCGAACGAAAGCAGGGTAATCGTGATCAGCGGGGCGAACAGCCAGTGTGCTGCCGCCATCGACTGTAGCCCGCCGCCCTGATAGGCCAGATCGATCATCACGCCCCAGTTGACGACATCGTCGTATGGGAGCACACCGATGAAGTACAGACCAACGGAGGCGAAGATGACGTTCCGGGCCGCCGTGACGAAGTTGATCAGCACGTACGGCATGATGTTTGGCAGGATGTCACGTCGAGTGATCGACGCCGTCGACATCCCCATCGCTTTCGATGCCTCGACGTACGAGGTTCTACGGATCGTCAGCACCTGTGACCGAATGGCTCGTGCCAGTCCCGCCCACGCATTGATCGTCAGGATCACACCGATGACGATCGGGTTTGTCGGTGTCAGCACCGCTGCCAGAATGACGACTAGAGGTAGTCCCGGTATCGTCATCGCGATGTCGGTAACCGCCATAATGGCTCGATCCGTGCTTCCGCCAAGATAGCCCGAGACCGTCCCGATTACGGTCGCCATCACCGTGACGAACAGTCCACCTGAGAGGATCATCAACAACATGTTAGGTGTGGCGTGGACGATCTGTCCAAGGATATCACGCCCCACTGCGTCAGTTCCCAGCGGATGTGCGAGACTCTGAAACGCTGGTTCGAGACGCTCTCCCTGATTGGTTCGTGGTTGGTCGACGATACGCGGGCCGATCACACCCATCGCGACGAACAGGGAGATGATCAGGATGCCAACGCGAGCCCGGAGATCTGCCCAGACGATCCGAGCAGGGGCCAGAACTCCCCGTTCAATGGTGAGTACCCACCGTTCGCGCCTGTCCAACGTTTCGTCGGCGACCGTTTCGATCGCCTCGGTGCTCTCCAATAGGTCGACTGAGTCAGTCCGATTGCTCACTCTGAATCACCTACACTTGCACGCGGATCGATCAATCCATACGTGAGGTCCGCCACGTACACGCCGAGCGCGACGGTTATCGTAATGATCAGGAACACGCCCATCATCAACGGGTAATCGCGTAGCTCCAATGCTTCGATCATGTAGTAGCCCATTCCCGGATACGAGAACACCTGCTCGATGATGATCGAGCCGCCGAGCAGAAACCCGATCGTGATCAGCATCGACGTGTACATCGGGAGGATGGCGTTTCGGCCGACGTATCGTAACGCGATCCGTCGCCGTGGGAGCCCACGGAGGCGAGCGACCCGGAGATAGTCTTCACCGAGAACCTGAATACTGTTCCCACGCATCCCGAGAGCCCAGCCGCCCCAGGCGACGAATACGATCGCGGTTATCGGCAACGCCGCGTGGTAGAGTGCATCACCGAAGAACGTCAGCGTTTCCACCGGCGCCAACGGACTGACCGTCGGCTCGGTCGCACTAGAGAACCGCCCACCGGTCGGGAAGATGCTCAGTTGGTAGGAGAGCCCCCAGAGGAAGATCAGCCCGTAGATGTAGTCCGGGATGGAGTTCATCAGGATCGCAAGGACGGTCGAGTTGGTGTCGAACCTCGTCCCTTCGCGATAGGCCATGATGGCACCGGCCGAGATCCCGATTACGAACGCGATCAGGACTGCGGTCCCGATCATGAAGATCGTCCAGGGAGCGGCGTTCGCAATTATTTCAGTAACCGGTGTTCCCTGTGAAATCGACTGCCCCATGTCTCCACGGAGCAATGCAGCAACATACGAGATGTACTGCTCGTGGAGCGGCTCGTCGGGCATAACGTTCAGTTGTGCCTCGACTCGTCTGTTGATCTGATCGGTACTCATCTCCGGGTTGTTCTGAATGAGATCGGCCCGTATCGCATCCGCAGGTCCACCCGGGAGTCCCCGAATCAAGAAGAACGTCAGAGACATCACTGCAAAGATGGTGATGACCAGTTGACCGGTGCGTTCCACGAGATATCGTTTCATACGTTACTTGGAGTAGGCTGGATTTTCATTCTTCTCTGGCAACGAGTTTTCCTTGCCGAACGAGGTACGTCGTCGGGAAGTCCACGTGTGCGTCCGGATCATCCGTCGAGGCAGCCATGAACTCATCCGTCGAGATGAACGACTGGTCCTGCTTTTCCATGACCGGTAACATCACGAGGTCCTGGTTGACAACCCAGGCCAGCCGCTGGACGTACTCGCGTTCTGCTTCCTGATCCTCCGCTACGGCGAGGTTCTGTAGATCTTCTTCCGGGACGAACGTTTCAGACCCGCTGTCCTCGCCGACAGGCGGCAGTTCGATCTCGCTGGCATCGTAGTTCCGCACGTTCTCGGTATCCCAGCTATCCAGTAGCCATTCGAGACTGAAGTATGGGTGGCGCTGCACGTTTGCCCACTCGTGGAGTGCGACGTCGAAGCCCTCGTCCCCGTAGATATCCTGCCCCCAGTACGCGGCTTCGTCCCGGGAGATGAACTCCGCCTCGATCCCGAAGTCGTTGAGAGCGTCGTTGAACGTCTGAATCGCGTCGACCCAGTCGCTGTAGCCGGACGGCGCTTTCACGGGGAACTCGAGGACGTCTCCGTCCTCATCGACCCACGTGCCATCCTCTTGCTCGAACCCGGCACTTTCGAGCAGTTCCGCTGCACGGTCGGTGTCCACTTCGTACTGGTTGAACTCATCAGCGTGATCACCGAGCCACTCGTCGGCCGTCCCGTCGTGATTACCCAGAATCCCCGATGGCGTTGTTACCGGCGCTTCCGTGTTGGGGCCGGCGTTCGACGCCACCGTCTCTCGGTCGATGACGTGAGCAATCGCCTGCCGAACCTCCTGCTGGCCGAAGTGTTTATGATCGTGGTCGAACAGGATCCCCATGCCGAAGTTCGCATCGAGCAGGTATTCACGGACGTGGCCCGGGAATCCCTCCACGATATGGGGCGGCGTAAACACCGTATGGAGGCCGTGGATCTCGCCCGCCTCAATTTCTTGCCAGCGTCCCTCGTTCGTATCGAGGAACCGGAAGTGGTAGCCGGAGAAATTGATGTTGTCGGCATCGGGATGGTCCTCGAACCGTTCGAGGTGGAGCTCCTGTTCGACTGTCTGTTCGAAGGCGAACGGCCCGCTTCCGATCGGATCTTCGATCGTGAATTCGCCGAGTGTTTCACCATCGGCGTTCTCCCCCTCGCCGCCGTCCTCAAAGTCCTCCAGGAAGTCCTGGTAGTACTCGGCGGGTGTATCCAGGGTAATCTCCATCAGGAAGTTGAGGAACATCTCCTCGCCGAGCGGTTGCTCAAACTCCATTTCGACCGTGTGATCGTCCACGGCTGCGATCGTCTCCAGGTCGACGAAGTTCCCGAGATTACTGCCGTCGTACAGTTCCAGTTTGAGCTTGCGGACCACGTCCTCGGCTGTGATGTCGGTGCCGTCGTGCCAGGCCATTCCCTCGCGAATCTCCAGCGTGGCGTCGTTCTGGGTGACAGTCCAGTCCGTGACGACGCCCGGCTGGAACGTGTTGTCGAGTTTTTCCTGGTAGACGAAGTCGTCGAACAGCACCAGGCCCGGGCGCCATGGGTAGTTACTGTCGTTGTACGGGTTGAACTGCATGTTCTCCGGCGGGACGACAACGGGTGTCACGAACGCCGTGTCGACGAACTCGGTCTCCGACGGGTCCGGGAGCTCCTCTCCCTCAGTGGATTCGTCGTCACCGTTTCCGAAGCATCCAGCAAGGCTGGAAACGCCCACAAGTCCAGCAGCTTGGAGAATCCTTCTGCGTTTTTTCGATGTAACTGGTCTATCGACTGGCGTACTATGGTCTGACATTGCATGTATACGTACTTATTCATACTATATAATTATTTTTCTCCTCTAAGGCGAGGATTCCGCCAATACATTGGTGCATAAGAATAATACTATTGTCATACTGAATCGTGGCTTGACGGAGTTTTTGAGCGTTTAAATACAGTTGTTGGCAGGAGCAATAAGCAAATCGGTATTTTACTATAGATGTCTAATAACGGCCAACACATATTTTTTTGGACAGTTTACTCGGAGCCATGTCTTGTCTTTTTTGATCAGATTAGGAATGATCTCAAAATCTAGGAACTCATATATAATAATTATCGATAGTGGTTTGGACCAGGGACAGGGTGTACCACTCAACTACCGTCCGAATCATTCGCCTGTTATCCCAACGTATTGGTGCCTACCGCACCAACAGTCCGGGGCAAGGTTTCGACCACACTCCAGATCCTACTATTTCACACGTGCGGCCGTCCATCGAACTGACAAAGACGGGAGACAACGCGACAGATCTGCTGGCCGCAAAGACAGGGACTTTACAAACATATGCGTGTAAACACAGGCCGCGCCCGGTGGTCCGTTCGCCGAGCCACTATTTTACATATGTACATATGTCTTCTCTTCCCGTTACGGTGAGTTTGATACCATCGATCGAGCTCCGGAGGACTCGTGATTCGGCGCAATGATCGGCAAGCTGACGCGCGCTAACACGGAAGGATCACCGGTAGTAAAACGTCAATATAAGTATTAGTCTTTGGAATTCACAATTCTCTATTATGTGGCATGGGCAGGAGCTGAAAGCACAGACAGTTGTATGATTATTGCAATAGTACCAATAGCTACGAGGGTCAAGCTCATACCGAGACGGTTAATCCCCCTCTGAGATAGCGTTGAGACGACACTGGACTCCGAGAGTCACATCGCTAAACAACCCCAATGGTTCGTACCTGAGCGACGAGACAGGTTATTCTTTCCCGTTACTTCGGTGACGATACTATCGCCACACCGCCATACATCTCTGTCCAGAGGCTTATGCCACGACATAGCGAAAGACCCACCATGTGTTGTACGAATACAACAATATAACACCACATTCTCGGTTCGGCCCAGGGTGGCGCACACGAGATCGACCAACCAGCGACCGGATATGTTCGGCACGATTATATTTCGTATTATCGGTTTGAACCACCAGTACAACCCGAGGTACGGATGTCGCTGTACTCGACAACCGTCGTTGTGTCTTTTTTAGTTAATTTCTGTATGCTCACACTTCTTCTACAGGGAGCACACCTACCCTCGACTGGAAAATATAAAAATACAACAATAAAAATAATTCTTATTAATTTGATTCAGAATTGCTCACAGGTACCACTGCTGACTGGGACACAATCAGGGTGTTGGTAGTCTTACTTATGGCCGACGATCGGTTGCGGTTCGTATGGCTCCTCCAGATACTGGACATCGGAGTCCGAGAGGTCGATCTTGAGTGCTTCGACTGCCTGTTCGAGATGTTCGATCGAGGTCGTTCCGACGATGGGGGCGTCCACGTACTCGTTCTGAAACTGCCAGGCAAGACCGATCTGTGCCATCGTTACACCGTATTCGGCGGCGAGCTCCTCGACACGTTCGTTTATCTCTCGGCCGCCACCACGGACGTAGTCTGGCGTCGGGTTGTGGTAGTTGTCGGGATCACCACGGTCGGTCCGTTCGAGCGCCTCGAACGGGCGAGTGAGGAATCCCTGACCGAGAGGTCCCCATGGGATCACCCCGATATCTTCACGGTCGCACAGCGGTAACATCTCCCGTTCCTCCTCGCGGTACGCGAGGTGATAGTGGTTCTGCATCGTCTCAAACTGGACGAGGTCCTCACGCTCGCTGATCCGCAAACGACGTGCGAGCTGGTGTGTCCACATCGATGAGGTACCGACGTGACGGACATCGCCACGTTCTACCGCGTCATCGAGGGCTCGGAGCGTCGTTTTCGGTGGGGTGTTCGGGTCCACACGGTGGGTCTGATAGAGGTCGATCGTCTCCATACCCAGTCGATCGAGACTGGCGTCGAGTTCCTGCTCGATGGTCTTCCGGGACAGCCCGGTGGCGTTCGGGTGCTCATCCCCCGCCGGGAACCTGACCTTCGTCGCGACGACCTGTCGGTCCCGATCATACTCCGCAAGAACATCGCCAAGAAGCTCCTCGGATTCCCCATCGGAGTAGGCGTTGGCGGTATCGAAGAAGTTCACCCCGAGGTCGATCGCCCGTTCGATCAACTCGCGGCTTTCCTCCCGGTCGAGCATCCACGATTCTTCACTGCCGAAGCTCATGCAGCCGAGGCAGATCTTCGAGACTTCCATACCCGTGGAGCCGAGCGTAGTGTACTCCATGAATATCCATTCGTGACCGAAGTACAAAGAATAGAACCAAAGCATGAGCCATATTGAAATGAATGATTATACACATAGAGTACAATAGTCAGGTATGACGGAGACCATCGTTGTTACGGGCGCACTCGGAGGGGCAGGGAAATGGATCGTCGATCGACTCAGAGCCGACTACGAGGTCCTCGCGCTTGATCAGCGACTTCCGACGACCACGGGGATCGAAGACGTGAGTTTTCAGAAGGTGGATCTAACCCAGCAGGGGCCCGTCTGGGAGATGATACTCGACGCCGATCCCTCGACTGTCGTCCACTTTGGAAATATTCCTCATCAGGAGAACCACGCAGGCGGCGAGGTTTACGAGAACAACGCCGTAAGTACGTTCCACGTACTGGAAGCGGCCGGGCGTGCCGGGGCGGATATCGTCTGGGCGTCGAGCGAGACCGTCTATGGAACTCACTGGCCGGAACCGAAACTACCGGAGTATCTCCCCGTAGACGAGGAGCATCCCGTCGCCCCCTGGAACGGCTACGAGACCTCGAAGCTCGCTGGCGAAGCCGCTGCAAAGCGAATTGCGAACGCGTTCGACGTGTCGGTCACGACGATGCGCCCGACATGGATCCAGTATCCGGGTCGCTATCAGATCACGCCGATCAGGAAGTCGTTCGACTTCGAGAGTGCGGGCAGATTCGGTAACCTCTGGTCCTATGTCGACATCCGGGACGTCGTTTCCTTTGTCGAGGCGGCGATCGACGAGGCACCAGCAGGACACGAGGTGTACAACGTATTTGGTCCCGATAACTTCCTCGGGGTCGATACGGCCGATGCGATCGAGGCGGGATACGACTCGCTTCCTGAAGAGTGCTGGCTGGAGGACGACGAGCCCGCGTATACGAACGCGAAGGCGACGGCGACGCTGGGCTGGGAACCAGAACAGTCCTGGAAGACTGCCGAAGACGAGGATATTTCAGCTCCGTCGTTCGACGTCTGAGGGACCGACCCGGATTCCGGTGCACTGGCACCGCGTTTCGTCCCCTGAAACTATACACGGTGAACACCAACCGTAGCTCAAACTCATATGCACTCGGAGACAGACCGGGCTGACCGGTCCGAAGCCGTCTTCCTGGATCGAGCACGGGCGTATGCCCAGGACATCCCCATCGACGTCGATCTCGACGCGATCCAGTGGACGGTCTCTCATCGCGCCAGACGCCGCGCCGGTTCCTGTCGGTACGATAGCGATAGCGGAGCGGTCACGGTCAGGCTCGCGTGGGACGCCTACCGAGAGCACGGCTGGGATGAGATGGCGGCCGTGATCCGCCACGAACTCGTCCACGCCTGGGAGTTCCAGCAGTTCGGCGAGTCCGGTCACGGCGCGCGGTTTCGGGACAAAGCAGACGAAATCGATGCACCGCGACACTGCAGCCCGTTCAGCGAGCCCCGACTGCGACTCGTCTGTACCGCCGAGGACTGTGACTGGTCGGCAGATCGGTTTCGCGCGTCGGTGACGGTAACCGAACCGAACACGCGACGCTGTGGGGTGTGTGGCGCGCGCTATCGCGTCGAACACGTCGCTACCGGTCGGTCGTGGCGGACGAACGAGGGGTACGAACAGGCACGAAAACAGATCGGTGACGAGTGGTAACCCGGTGCGCTATTCGACCGTCGGTACGGGGACGGCGTCGAGCACGTCATCGATGAGTGCACCCTTCGAGACGCCGTCGACTTTCGCCTCGGGCGTCAAGACGAGGCGGTGAGCCAGTACCGGTTTCGCGATTTCGGCCACATCGTCGGGCGTAACGTAGTCACGGCCAACCATCGCGGCGCGAGCGCGTGAGGCCTCGAGCAGACTCTGTGTCCCGCGTGGCGAAACGCCGACCGAGACTTGCCGTAGTGCACGGGTCCGTCCGATGATTTCCACGAGGTAGGAGACGACATCATCGGTTACCTTGACGGTTTCGGGCACCTCTCGGAGTTCCGATACCGCCTCCTCGGAGATCGCACGTTCGACACTCGGAACCTGTTCGACACGCCCGAGGCGGCGGTGCAAGAGCTCTTCTTCGCCAGCTTCGTCGGGATAGCCGATCGAGCTCTTGACGAGGAAGCGGTCGACCTGCGCCTCGGGGAGCGGGAACGTCCCCTCCTGATCGACCGGGTTCTGTGTCGCGATAACGAAAAATGGGTCCGGCAGTTCGTGAGTGTCACCGTCGACGGTGACCTGCCCCTCGCCCATCGCTTCGAGCAGCGCGGCCTGCGTTTTCGGCGGCGCACGGTTGATCTCGTCAGCCAGCACCACGTTGGCGAAGATCGGCCCCTTGCTGAACTCGAAGCTTCCATCCTGCTCGTTGAAAATGTGTGTCCCGGTCACGTCGGTCGGCAGAAGATCGGGGGTGAACTGTACACGGGAAAACGATAGGTCGAGGGCGGACGCGAAACTGTTCGCAGTAAGCGTCTTTCCGGTCCCCGGAACGTCTTCTAACAGCACGTGTCCGCGGGAAACGACGCCCAGCAGTACGGTTTCGAGAAATTCACGATCAGCGATAACGGCCTCGGAGATGGAGTCGAGGACGGCTTCACACTCCTCGCTCGCTTCAGCTACGTCCATGGTTTGGTAGGGACAGTCGTCCCACATATGTGTACCGATGCCATTCGACGCCCGAACCGAAACCGATAAACTGTCCCGCCGGGAATGAACGGATGAGCCGAGGTAGCCTAGCCTGGCCAAGGCGGTTGCTTCGAGAGCAACTGTCCATCCGGACACAGGAGTTCAAATCTCCTCCTCGGCGCTTCTATCGACGCAACGTCTGGTGAGAGACCTCTGTGTCTCTCACCCCGTGTCGATAGAACGTCACTGTGGAGTTTGAACGAGAGAAGACGCAGCACGACCGACGGAAGCGACCGTCTTCGCGTTGTTCAAATCTCCTCCTCGGCGTTTTCACGAAGCAAGACGGCGAGAGACCTTCGTGTCGCTCGCACTCGTGAACGTGAACTCAATAGCTGCTGATACGTAACTTGCTGGCAAGCAAACGCCCGTAAATGACATTATAGGCGCTCTAGCCCAGCTTTAGGAAAAATGTTTTATCTATGTGTCACCTCATTTGCGCATGGCTGGTGAACCAGATCCGAACGAGAAGACGCGGTTCGATACGTCCACATCGCCTGATGGCCGATCACTGCCGTCTGACGTCCTAGAAATCGACCCCGCGTACGAGGCACTGGGCCATCCCCGACGTCGGTATCTCTGCTACACGCTGCTCGAAGATACCGAATGGTCACTGACTGAGCTGGCGACGAAGATCGCGGCGTGGGAGAACGACATCCCCGAAAACGAGGTAAGCGACCGCAAGCGTGAGGCGGTGAGCGTGTCGCTGTACCACGCACACATCCCGAAGCTGGTTGACGAGGGCGTAGTTGCGTTCGACGATGCCAGGGAAACGATCAGACCCGCTGAGCACGCCGAGCAGGTCCTGACCGCGCTCGAAGGGATCGGTGCCAGCCTCGACGCAAATCAGGAAGCGCACGCACGGAGTGAAATGCATGACCAAAGAAATTAGCGGCGGGACGATGAGCGACGACGACCCAGCCACTGAGGGAGCCACTCACTGGTCACAGGTATCACAGCACAACTACAGGCCCGATGGAAACAAAGAACTCACTACCGTAATTATCTACGCGCTCGCGGAAGCCGAAGACCGCCCGCCAGTCGAAATTAAATCGCCTCCGCTGTACGACTTCGTGGACGTACCAGCGATCGAAGCGGCGTTCTTTGGCCCGGACGTGACCGATGATTCGCGTCAGGGTGTCGGCACCGTCGAATTTCAGTATGACGGATATATGATAAAGATACGAAGCGATGGCTGGGTTCAGGTGTACGAACCGGCAGAAGCCGATCTCTCGTAGATGAGTATCTCAATCGTCACCGAGTGGGGTGTCCTCCGCCTCGAACCGGCGTCCCCGGAAGGGAAGCACCCGCTGTAGTCGCTGTACTGTCGGGTGATCCTCGATCCGAATAGCGAACGCGGGAAGCGCAATCGTCATCGCGGTCAACAGGCTGTATCCGACGATTTCGAGACCGACGACGAGCGGACTGAACGCCACATTCGGAGCGGAGAGGCCAAGCAGCTCGGGCAGTAAGCGCAGGAACAGGATGCCGATGAGGGCGAGGGCCCCCACTGTTAGCACTGCCGCACCCGTATCAGTGGTCGGTCTGTCACGCACGTAGTACCAGCCGATGGTGCCGCCAAAGGACGCACCGAGCGTGAGCGAGACGAACTGTCGCGAGCCGAGCAACAGCGCTCCAACCGCAATGCCGGTTGCAAGCACGAACGTGGGCCCGGGGTCGAACACGCCCTCCTGTGCCAACCAGACGCCGACAGCAACGAGCGCGAGACCGAGTGCGACGCCGACGGCGACGTCACCGACGTAGTGGACGCCAATGACGACTCGCGAGAGGGCGATAAGGCCGATGAGGATGCCCGCCAAGACGTACCGGACGCGGCGGCGACCCCACTCCATCGTCACTGCGAGTGCACCGTAAAACGCTGCTGCACCCATTGCGTGGGCGCTCGGGAAGGTGTAGCCCGGGTAGGCTTCGGGCGAGAACGCCAACTCGGGCCGAGGGATCTGGAAGATTCCCTTGAGTCCGGCCGACAGCGCGAGCGCGGCGATACCGACCGCGATCACGAACGCCCGATCCCGGCGATTGTCCGGCGCGCCAAACCAGTAGATGAGAACGCCGAGGACGACAAGCAACGCACCGTCGCCGAGATGCGTGATCAGGTCGAACGCAGACGCTGTTGGCTCGACGGCCTCCCGTGCAATCTCATTCATCGAGTCGTCCCAGAGAGGACTATAGGGTGACATACCGATATGTACTCAAACAACAACGGCTGCGTGAATATAGAACTGGTGGCCTGACCCGGCCAGTCATGGCGGAGCAATCCGCACGAACGCTTTCATTACGGATCGTCGTAGTACAGTATAGTGCAGAGCACAGCCCACGCGATTCGGCGGTACGAGTCACGGGATCTGGTTCCCTTCCTTGACCTGTACGAAACTGTCTTCGATGACGACCGTGACGAGGAGTGGTTTGACTGGAAATACCGACAGAACCCGTACGTCGATCACGTTCCGATGCTAGTTGCGACCGACGACTCGGGGCGGATTATTGGTGCTCGGCCCTTCCTTGCGCTTCCCCTGGCTATCGGGGGACGCCGTGAGCTCGCGTTACAGCCCTGCGATACGATGGTCCATCCGGATCACCGCCGACAGGGGGTGTTCACTCGAATGACCGAACGTGCTATTGAACGATACGCCGACCACGAGGCTGCGCTGTTTTTCAACTTCCCCAACGAGCACTCGCGGGCTGGCTACGAGAAGGTAGGGTGGGAACCGATCGGACAGGTCAGGACACGGTATCGCCTCCACCAACCCTCGGACGAGCTATCAGGGGGATCGACGACTCAGAATATCGCGGGGTCGGTCGCAAACGTCGTACAGCGAGGCTACCTGGGCATTCTCGATAGACTGGCACAGACGCCGAGGGCCATGACAGTCTCGAAGCACGAGAGTTCCCCTCTCGACGAGTTATTGACACTGTACCGAAGCGCCACTCCGTCAGGTGTACACGTACTCAGGGACGACCCGTTCTTTCGATGGCGGTTCGAGAATCCGGACTGGACGTACAGGTACTACCTCGTCCACGAGCGCGGCGAACCGATCGCCGGGGCGATCGTCGGACAGAACGTCAGGGAGGCGGGACATATACGGATCACCGACGTAATTCCGCTCACACCGACAAACGATGCAACAGCGGCCCTGCTCGCTGCGATAATCGACGACAATCAAGATGCCAATGCGATCCTCGCGCCGTCGACGCTTCCGTGGAACGTCTGTACCAGATTCGGATTTCTATCGGACACGCGGCTCCCGCTGTCCGTGGTCAGTTCACCGACGACGCTCGTCGCTCGCCCCGCTACGCGTGACGGTGATGTCTGGCCACCCGGACTCCAACCCGCACGAACACGTTCTAACTGGTCGATCACGTTCGCGGAACGGGATACGAGCTAGGGTTGCTCCGACCCCGGATTCCCCATTGGTGCGGTCGTCGAGACCAGCCCATGTCGGTCCCGCACCCGCTCGTTGAGCGTCGCCATCGGAGCGACGTCGAGTAGGCCCCTGTCAACGAGGTCGCCGAGTCGGCGGAGATAGGCGGCGATGACCTCGAACTGGGCGTCGTTGGCGAGGTCGTACAGGTGACACCACAGATGAAGATGGCCGTCCTCGCCAATCGCACGACCGGTCGCCTGATCGAGCGCGCGAGCGTGAAGCCGCTGGCGCAGGCGCACGGGAAGCGGTCGAAACACCGGATGAGTGGATCGCTGGCCGGACGGGAGCGCCGGAGCCGTCAGCGTCGCTGGCGTCGAACAGTATGTTCTGACGATGCCGTCCTCGATTGTCGGTTCGATCGTCGGCGGTGGCGCAAAGAGCAGTTCCGTCGCTCGCCGGATACCGGTAGTCCCAGTGGGGGCGCTCTCACGGACGATTTCGATCCCAGCCTCCTGCATCACGGTTGCCGAAGGGACGTAATGACGCGGCGGGACGAGTGAGGGCGTTCGCTCGCCGAGGTGCTCCTCGTGCTGGTGCTGTGCGAGCACGAGATCACGGAGGAACTCTGCGTCCGTTGCTTTCGCGGCCGGAAGGTGTGAGAAGGTGTGTGTACAGAGTTCGTGATCGACAGATCGAGACCGGATCGCCTCGATCATGTCGGGGGCGTAAAACAGCGGATCGGCCGCGACGTCGGTCCCGGGATCGGCGTCGAACCAGCCCTCCGGCGCTGGGCCGCCGTGCTCGCCGTTACACGAAGTAGAGAACAGGTGCCCGACCACGTCGAAGGTGATCGGTACGTCGACCTCATCACAGAGGTCGAGCAGTCTGTGGAGATACATGCGTTCCGCTCGGCCGCGATCGCTGAGGTGGTCCCACTCGTCGATATCGTGAACTCCCCAGCCGAGTTCGAGTTCGATGCTGATGGTGAGAGTTGCAGCCATCGTCTCAACAGACGGCTACCCCGATAATAGTAGTCGGCCCCTACGTCGAGGATCGGCCGATCTGATGGACTTCAGTGCCCTGACAATCGAAGAAATCGGAGGTCGGTGCCCGTACTCAGTCGTCGGCCAGTACTTCCGGCTCCTCGCCAGGCACAGTCAGGAGCCGATCCATCGCATCGACCATCGCGCTGACCGAGGCGGAAGTGATGTCAGTATCGCTTTTCGCGACAGTTACCGAGTGATCACCACGGCTCATCTCGACTTCGACCGTGACGACGGCGTCGGTACCGCCGGTGATCGCATCGACTTCGTACGAGTCCAGTGAGACGTTTGCGACCTGACCGATCGCCTCGCGAACCGCCGTCACTGCGGCATCGACCGGCCCGCTGCCGGTGCCCGAGGCGACGCGTTCCTCGTCGTCGACCCGCAGCCGAACGCTCGCTGTTGGGATGCCGCCCCCACTCGCTGCAGTGAGATCGAGCACCTCGACGCGGCGTTCCCGGTCGGTCCCCTTGACGTCTTCCGCGATCGCGAGCAGGTCGGCGTCCGTGACGCGCTTGCCGCGGTCGCCGATCTCCTTGATGCGTTTGACGACGCGCGTCAGTTCCTCGTCGTCGACCTCGACGCCGTGTTCTTCGAGCGCGGCGCGGGCCCCGGCGCGACCGGTGTGTTTGCCGAGCACGATCCGGCGCTCTCGGCCGACCTTCTCCGGTGGATAGGGCTCGTACATCCGGTCGTCCTTGAGCGTCCCGTCGGTGTGGATGCCGCTCTCGTGGGTGAAGGCGTTTTCACCTGTGACCGCCTTGTTCGGCGGGAGCTGGACGCCCGTGGCCTGTGCGACGGCCTGTCCGAGGCTGTACAGCTGCGTCGTGTCAACCGTCTCGATCCCGTAGCTGTGATCGAGCGCGATCGCGACCTCTTCGATGGCGACGTTGCCAGCGCGCTCACCGAGGCCGTTGACGGTGCCGTGGACGAGATCCGCGCCCGCGGCGACGCTCGCCAGCGCGTTCGTCAGGCCCATCCCGAGGTCGTCGTGGGTGTGGGCGCTGACGGGGCCGTACTCGGCCAGCGTGGAAACGATCTCGTAAGATCTCTCCGGCCCGGCGTGACCCACGGTGTCCGCGTAGCAGACGCGGGTCGCCCCGGCGTCGAAGGCCGTCGCCATGAGCTCTTCGAGGAATTCGAGATCGGCGCGACTGCCGTCCTCTCCGATCACCTCGGTCCAGAGGCCGTGATCGCGGGCGTACTCGACCAGTTCGGCCGTGTCGGCGATCACTTCCTCGCGGGTCGTGTTCACCTTCGTCTCGATGTGACGATCGCTTCCCGGCACCACGATCGTGACACCGTCGACATCACAGTCGAGCGCGAGGTCGATGTCGTTTTGCACGCCGCGAGCGAAGCTCGTGATCGTCGCGTCCAGATCGAGGTCGGTTACCTGTTTGATCGTTCGACGCTCGCCCTCGCCGGTACAGGCGCTTCCCGCCTCGATCACGTCGACCCGGGCTCGATCCAGCGCCCGGGCGATGTCGGCTTTCTCGTCGGGCGTCAACGAGATGCCCGGTGCCTGTTCGCCGTCCCGAAGTGTCGTGTCCAGTAGCGATACATCTGTCTCGTCGTCGTACAGCGGATTCGTGGCGGGATCGCCGCCGAAGAAGCCGCGCGAATCTCCAGGGTTCACGTGTTGGTCACTCGTCCCCGAGAATTTCGCGCCCAGCCGGGTTGCCCCGACTTCCTCTATCCTCGGAATCCGACTGAGAGGAGTCCTCTCGTGTCATATCCATCATGAAACAGGCGCACACGGCAAATAAACCTCACGGTTCCACAGCCCCCGGTCGTCTCGACCCATCACGACCGCAGCAGCGGCGAATACGGATAACTTCAATTAGTGAAGTAATACACTTCGAAGACTGTAGTATTGGTCGCTGAATGATTAGTCGGTCACTGAGACCCGATCACCGACGGAGACGTCCTCCCCAGCACCCGCGGGCAACTCGATGACCAGATCTGCCTTCGCTTTTCCGAGGCCGGTCCACGCAGACAGCGTCTCGACACGGGTGACCTCGCCGTCGGCGATCCAGATCGCGTCGATCGGGAAGGGAACGAAAAGCATGTGGAGGCTCCGCGAGGCGACACCGTCGAACTCGAACACCAGCGCGTAGTCGTCGGGGATCGACCAGCGGAACATGAGTCCCCGACCGCGCGAGAGAATGCCAGTAGCCCGCTCGACGTTCGAGGCCAGTATCTCGGAGATGCCATCGTACTCGTGACGAACCTGCACGGTTCAGTCGTCGGCGGCCGCGTCACCCGCGCCCGCCTCGGCGGCCACGTCGTCGTCGATGCTCGGCGGGTACTTCCCGCGATCGAGCTTGACGTCCGACTGCGGGCGAGCCATGCAGGTCAGTGCGTAGTTTTCGGCTTCGGCCTCGGTGAAGCCGCGGGCGGCGGGCTGAGTGACCTCGCCTTCCACGATTTCGGCTGTGCAGGCCAGACACATTCCGACGCGACAGGAGTACTCCTGGGCGATCCCCTCTTCCAGACAGCGGCTGAGAATCGTCTCCGTATCCGATACTGTAATCGACTCGTCCCGGCCCACGAACTCGACGGTGTACTCGGTCATACTTCCATGCTACGAACGAGCCTGATAAAACTCTTTATTCACCTGTTTCGTTGCGGCCGTGTCTGGTCACCCGGCACGGTTCTGCTCGATATCAAACCGCTCCGCCCACTCCTCGGCTACCGGCCGTGGTTCGTCGTCCTCGTCGAGAAGGACTTGCGTCGTCCGGGCAGTCGCAGCGCGTTCGCCGTCGGCGCGGATCTCGTAGTCCAGTGTCACGCTCGTCGTGCCGATCTCGGCGACGCGCACGGCGACGGTTACCTCGTGGTCGACGAGGATCGGCGACTCGTAATCAACCTCGACGTGGGCGATGACCGTTGATATATCTCGGTTACCGATCACGTCTCGGAAAAACTTGATTCGTGCCGATTCGAGATAGGTGACATACACCGCGTTATTGACGTGGCCGTAGGTATCGAAATCGTTGTAGCGTTTTTCGATCGTCGCCGTGTACTCGTAGTCGCTCACGTCTCCGGAGAGGACGGTTCGGAACTAATAGGTTGTCGTCGATGAGCCCGGACGAGTGTATCCGACAAGTAAAACGTTTTGACCGTGGGGATACGACCCGTCTTTATGACCACATCGGAGCACGACGTCGTTGTCGTCGGAGCGGGGACCTCGGGCTGTTACGCCGCGGCCACCGCCGCAAACGCCGGACTCGACGTCGTTATTGTCGACCGAAAAGACGCCGAAGAAGCGGGACACATCGCCTGCGGTGACGCGCTGAAAGGGGCATCAAACTTCCCGGAATCGATCCCGCGCTCGAAGATCGAACCAGCGTTCACAAACACCGATGTCGACCACGGCCGCTTCGAGATTCCACAGGAAGACGAGGTGCTGGAAATTCCCGTACCCGGCGAACTCGCCGTGATCGACCGCTGGGAGTTCGGCCGCCTGCTCATCGAGGGCGCAGAGGAATCCGATGCCGAGGTCCACTACGACACCGTCGTCAAGGACGTCAATCAGGACGACGACGGGCGGGTAACGGGGATTGAAACGATCCGAAAGGGCGAGCCACGAACCTACGAGGCCGAGGTCGTCGTCGATGCTGCAGGTGCGCTGTCGATCCTTCAGGACTTCGCCGAACTAGACGACGCGACTTTCGACACCAACGTCAGATACTCGCAGTTCTGTTCGGCCTACCGCGAGATCGTCCACGTCGATGAGCCGGTTGAGTGGTCGGACGCACTGGTGTTCAAACCGACCGAGCGGGCCGCGGGCTATCTCTGGTACTTCCCACGCACCGAGACCGAGATTAACGCCGGGCTGGGCTTCCAGATGAACGAGGAGCCGATGACACTGGTCGAGGATCTCAAAGACGACCTGGAGAACCGCGAGGAGTTCGAGGGCGCGGAAGTCGAGGACAAACTCGGTGCGTCGCTCCCGACGCGACGCCCGTACGACTCTGCGGTCGCGCCGGGCTACGTCGCAGTCGGCGATGCTGCCGCCCACGTCAATCCGACGACTGGCGGCGGGATCGCCGGTGCCGCATACGCGGGCCAGTACGCGGCCGAAACGATCGTCGATGCCCTCTCGAACGGCGGCCCGACCGAGGATGCACTCTGGGAGTACAACGAACGGGTGATGGACCATTTCGGCGGACGCTACGCCGCACTCGATGTCTACAACATCCATATTACTGGTGGCGAGCTCGACGAGCTAACGAGCCTGCTTGCGGCCCTGCCGGGCGAGCAGATCGCTGAATCCCTGTACTCGGGGTCAACGTCGATCCCGCTGTCCGTGAAGCTCAAGACCGCCTACAAGAGCTTCGGTCACTGGGGAAGCATCTACAAGCTCTATCAGACCAAAGAACTCGCCGACGAGTTACTGGACCACTACGACGATTACCCATCCTCCCCCGATGGCTTCGACGCCTGGCGGGGCCGTCGTGACGAACTGATGGACGAAATATACGAGACGACCGGCGCGGAGCCAAAGTACTGACTGTCGTCTTCGAGACGCTGTCCCCACGCTGCTCGTACCTCACAACTCCAAACCACCTGTTTGATCGAATCACATTTGTAGTTCTTACAGTGTCAGTATCTCCTCAGGGCTCGCACCGATTTTATATCGCAATATGTGGTTTACTAACTGCATATCGACCAACGCATGGTGCTTATACACGCGCAGGCGATACGTGTCCCTATGGTACAGAACGTCGCCGGGATCCTTCCGGAGCTCGACCCCGAGGACTTCTATCTCCTGTCGGGAGTCGAGCAGGGAATGCGATTTTCCGAGTGGGTATCGCGCGAAAAGCTTCCGGACTTTGCGGATCTCACTCCCGAAGAGGTCGAGTACCGACTCGATCGCTGCCTCGACCGCGGATTGATCGAACGGAAGACGATCCAGTATGAGGGGTACACGCTGACCTTCGAGGGGTACGATGCGCTGGCGTTGCGTACGTTCGCCGAGCGGGAGACGATCACCGGGTTCGGCGCGTCGCTCGGTGTCGGCAAAGAAAGCGACGTGTTCGAGGTTCAGTCCTACGAGCCAATGGCACTGAAGTTCCACCGTGAGGGGTATACAAACTTCCGAGAAGTGATGAAAGAACGCGACTACACCTCGGATCGTCAGCACGTCTCCTGGCTCTACACCGCACGGAAGGCAGCGGAGCGCGAGTACGAGGCGCTCGAAACCCTGTATCCGGATGTTTCGGTTCCCCGGCCGATCGATCACAACCGCCACGCAATCGTGATGGAGAAGATCGACGGTGTCGAGCTCTCGCGCACGGGGCTGGAAGACGAACAGGTACTCCCAGTTCTGGATCTCGTCCTCCGCGAGATGCAGACAGCCTACCGCGAGGGGCGAGTTCATGCGGACATGAGCGAGTACAATGTCTTCGTCGGCTCTGAGGGAATCACGATATTCGACTGGCCCCAGGCGATCCCAGCCGACCACGAGAACGCCGAGGAGTTCCTCGAACGGGATGTCGAAAACATTGTAAACTACTTCAGGCGCAAGTATCCCCAGCACGTCGAGGAGTACGACGTTGGGGCAGTCGCCCACTCGATCGAAAAAAACGAGTTCGACCGGGTCGAAGCTCACTCGGTCTGACCTCGCTTACGGACTAACGCAGTGACCGGCGGCCCTAAAGAAGTGATACCGACATCGAGAGGAGAGTAACCTCCATAATAAACTGCATAAAGCTATATCAAAACTGCATGTTGCAGGAGATCGGAATATCGAGTTCTACAAGCTGACAGGCCGAGTACTTCGGGGCTGACCCCGATGCGGTTCACAGATCACAGCTCTTTGTGCGAAATCATAGCAACAGCGAGATAATCGCCAGGACGAGGAAAATCAGGATGAAGATCCGGGCAATCTCCATGGAGACGCCTGCGATGCCGCGTGCACCAACGGCAGCGGCGATGATCGCGAGGACGAAAAACAGGATCGCCCACTGGAGGAAATCACCGGTCAGCTGTACCGGCAGGGACTGAACACTCTCGATTATCGATTCCCAGCCAGTATAGCCGAGCAGATTGGCGTATGACATAGATTCCCGTAAGACGATCGGCCTCTTTGTAATGATACTGCTATTAGCAGTACCGCGAGCTTTCAGTGGCACACTACGGTATTACCCGGCGAAATTTCAACTTACTCGGATCCTGCCAGGAGTCTCGCAGGTGCTTTCGAAGGTCTTAAACTCCGAACAGCGGTATTCCAGAGTAACTCGCTGGACGACGGGCCCCAGCGGGCACCTGTCATCGACAGGACGGAATGTGGCCGGGCTCCCGGCTGAACCACCCAACGCCCGTGGTGAAACATATGGCACGAAGTTTCTACTCACACATCAAGGAAGCCTGGAAGAACCCGGGCGACGGCAAACTTGCCGAACTCCAGTGGCAGCGCAAACAGGACTGGCGGGATCAGGGAGCGATCGAGCGCGTCGATCGACCCACCCGTCTGGATAAAGCACGCGAACTCGGCTACAAGGCCAAGCAGGGCGTCGTCGTCGCCCGCGTGTCGGTCCGCAAAGGATCGGCCCGCAAGGTGCGACACAAGGCCGGTCGCCGAACCAAGCGACAGGGCGTCAACCGCGTCACCCGCCGGAAGAACCTCCAGCGGATCGCCGAGGAGCGCTCCGGCCGCAAGTTCCAGAACCTCCGCGTCCTCAACAGTTACTGGGTCGGGGAGGACGGCAGCCAGAAGTGGTTCGAGGTAATCCTCATCGACCCCAACCACCCCGCCATCCAGAACGACGACGATCTCAACTGGATCTGCGACGATACCCATCAGGGTCGGTCCTACCGTGGCAAGACCAGCGCCGGTCAGCGCGGTCGTGGCCAGCAGGGTCGTGGCAAGGGTACCGAGCACACGAAACCATCGATCAGCGGCGACCGCAACCGCGGCAAGTAGACGCGTTTCGACGTCTATTTTCTTCGACGCAGCGTCCACCAGCAGCCGGTCTACTCTAACATCGGCTTTTTGACCATATTTGCCCAAGCCTACAGCATGACCCGTGTCCTACCACGAGGCGCTCGCCGTGATGGTCTCCGAGCGGGTCGAGGCTGCCCATCGCCGTGGCGTCACCGGCGTCCCGGCTTTCGCACGCGACGGCTACAGCCCACGCGGTGCGGTTCCGCCCGAGCAGCTAGTACACCTGATCGAGGGCGTCTATACCGAGTACTGAACTATCGAGAAGCGGGTCGATCAGGCGTAGCCGTCCGCGTCCAGATCCGTCTTCGAGATGTCGCCCAGCCCCTGTGTCGTCTCCAGGGCAGTCATCAGGTCGCGCTGGGAGATCGTGCCGTACACCTGGCCGTTCTCAGTGACGACGATCCGATCCGTTCGCTCCTTACTGATGAGCATGAGCGCCTCGAAGGCGTCTGCATCGGGACCGATAGTCGGTGGATCCGCACGCATTACGTCCGAGACGCGGCGGCTGTCGCGCTCGTCCGGTTCGACGTCACGTAGCTCCGCCAGCGTGACAAGCCCCACGAGCTCGGTTCCATCGACGACGGGGTAGCCGTTCCGGCGCTCGGTGACGATCCGTTCGAGCAGCGTCTGGACGCTGTCGCCCGCATCGACCGCGTCACCACGGTCGGTGAGGAGGTCCCGAACCGTGATCCCGCGAAGCAGATCACGCACGACCGTCGTCCGCGACTCCGCGGAGGCGGCGACGTAAATGAACATGGCGATCAGGAGGAGCAAGAGTGCCCCGGAGAGGACGGCAACGATCGCCATCACGACAGCAAAGCCCTGCCCGACGGCGGCCGCAGTCCTTGTTGCGGATGCGTAGGGGCGTCGTCTCGCGAGGAGCGCGCGCAGCACCCGCCCCCCGTCCATCGGGAACGCAGGAAGCATGTTGAACACTGCCAGTGAGACGTTCAGAACCGCAAGCAGGCCGACGACGTAGAGGACGAGCGGAGCCGACGCTGGGACGACCTGGAGTGCCGCAAAGAACCCCCCGGCAAGCACGAGGCTCGTGATCGGCCCGGCGATGGCGATCCAGAACTCGACGTTCCAGTCCTCCGGAAGCTCTTCCATGTGGGCCATCCCGCCGAAGATCCACAGCGTGATCGACGTGATCCCGACATCGAAGTAGCGTGCAGTCCATGAGTGACCGAGTTCGTGGACCAGCACGCTAGCGAACAGCCCGACTGCGGCCGTGATGCCGAGCAAGATCGGTGTCTGGCCGCTCGCGAGCGCGTCGGGATCGACGGCATGAGGCGAGACCAGTTCGACGGCAGTCGCGTACGCCGCCAGCTGTTCGGGTCGACTGATCAGATACGCGAGCAACGGCAAGAAAACGACGAGCGTGATGTTCAGACGGATCGGGATCTTCGTGATCGATCCGATCGTGAAGTTTCGCATACGTGATCGTACGTTCGAAGGATAATATTTCGTCCGGACTCAGCCTGTAGGTTGCGACAGCCCCAAAACCCCATCACCCATTTATATCTTGAACTTATATCACACGGCATGAAACCCGCAGCTCCCGAGCACCGTCCTGTGGCGTTGACGATTGCCGGAAGCGACTCCGGCGGCGGCGCAGGCATTCAGGCCGATCTGAAGACGATGGAAGCGACCGGGGCGTTCGCTACCAGCGTGATTACCGCTGTAACGGCCCAGAACACTACCGGATTGACCAGCTCACAGGTCCTCCCGATCGACGAGATCGACGCGCAGTGTGACGCCGTCTTCAACGATTTCGAGGTAGCAGCGATCAAGACGGGGATGCTCGCGAGAGCCGAGGTGATCGAACTCGTCACCGATCGTGTGGCGACTGCGAGCGCCCCTGCTGTCGTCGATCCGGTGATGGTCGCCACCTCCGGCGACCGGCTGCTCGACGCCGACGCCGAGGACGCCTACGAGACATTGATCGGAGAAAGCACGCTCGTTACACCGAACGCCGACGAGGCCGAGGTGTTACTTGATGAAACTATCGAGACCACCGCAGACGCTCGGGCTGCGGGCGAACGGCTCGTCGGTATGGGTGCAGAGGCCGCGCTGGTCAAGGGAGGCCACCTCCACGAGGACGAAGAGACGGTCGTCGACGTACTCGTTACTGGAACGGGAATCGAGGAGTTCGAACATCCGCGAATCGACACGAACGCGACGCACGGCTCGGGCTGTACCCTGTCGAGTGCGATCGCTGCTCGACTTGCGGACGGTGACTCTGTTCTCGACGCTGTCGAGTGGGGGACCGAGTTCATGCACAGCGCAGTCCGCTACCACCACGATGTCGGGCAGGGGCCCGGAGCCGTAAACCATCTGGTCGACCTTCGAAACCGCGCGGATCGACAATATCTCGATCGGCGACTCGAAACGCTTGGGGAGCGAATCCGGAAGATCGGCGTTGATGGGTCGCAGGTGCGTCTCGCCGCCGCCAGTCGGTACGCAGAATCCAAAGCGGACGTCGTAACCGGAACGATGGCGTCCGACAGGGTGAATCGATCGGCGAACACTGCCGACGAGCGAGTCGTCCAGCGGCTCCTCGGCGTCCGGGATGCGGTTCCGACTGTCCGGTTTGCTGTCTCGGTGACGCTCTCCGAGGGTCAGGATTACATACACTCTTCACGGCACACTTACAGCGCAGACACACAGATTCGATCGGCGTGTCGGGACTGTGCAGCAGGGGCTACTGGAGATCCGATTATTCTTGAAGAACGCGGCGAGACCATAGTGTACTCCGTTTGCGGTTCGACAGTGGACGCGGTCGCTGAGAGGATCGGTGAACTCGAACACGAAGAGCAGTAAAATCAGTAGACCGGGTGTTCAGCTATCGTCGGACGGCTTCGTATCCGGACCGGACTCGACGAACGAGAACATATCGTCGCTCGTACTATCCTCGGTTTCCTCGTCGTCCGATTCGGCCGGTGGTTCTTCTTCGTCATCCGCTTCAGTGTCCTGCGCCGGTTCTGCCTCGACGTCCTGTTCCGGCTCCGCTTCGGCGTCCTGCTCGCTTGCCGGCGCTGCCACGGCGTCCTGCGGTGTTGTTTCGGCGAGTGGATCCGCTTGGGTCGGAGATTCACTCACTTGCTCGTCGTCCGCCTCGGAATCATCAGCTCCGAAGTTGATCCCATCGTCCGCCTCGGAATCATCAGCTCCGAAGTTGATCCCATCGTCGGCCGAGGAAGTCCGGTTCAGCGACGCGGGATCCGGGCCGCTATCCTCCTCCGGCTCCGCATCGAACTCCGGTGGTTCCTCAGTAGATTCTAGCGACTCCTCGCCTGCGTCGAGCGGTTCGTCGTCGCCACCGTCGTCCGTGCCGGATTCCTCGGGATCGGACGTCCCATCGTCGCTGGACGGGTCAACGGTCTCGTCGTCGGCGGCCGGGAGCGCGCTCTCACCGTCGTCTCCGAGTCCGCCTTCTGCATCCGCATCGGTCTCGAAGCGATCGAGTGCTTCGGAGAGCTGCGATGCCTGATTCGCAAGATCGGACGCGGATCGGGAAACTTCCGTGAGCGCAGTCGTCTGCTGTTCGGCTGCAGCGGCAACGTTTTCGGATTCTGCGGTCGTCTCCTCGGAGATTGTTGCGGCTTCGTCGACCATCGCGACCACTTCCTGTGTCGACGCTGCCTGTTGCTCGGTTGCCGCGGAGATCTCCTGAACACCAGTGTTGGTTTCCTGTGCGTAGTCCGCAATCTCGCCGAGTGCTTCCGCGGCATCCCTGACCGACTCTGTGTGGTCGGTGATCTCGGAACTGGTCTTCCGGACTTCTTCGGCGGTGTCGTCGGTCTGTGCCTTGATCCGTTCGAGGCGATCCTCGATATCTTCGGCGGCGTCCTTCGTATCGGCCGCCAGCTCTTTGACTTCTTCTGCCACGACGGCAAAGCCTTCACCCGACTCGCCCGACCGAGAGGCCTCGATATTGGCGTTCAGGGCGAGCATGTTCGTCTGCTCTGCGACCTCGGTAATGAACTCCAGCAGCTCGTCGATCTGGGCGACCTCCTTCTGTAGCTGTTCGATCTCCTCGACGGCAACCTCGCTCTCTGCCTCGATCCGGTTCATCCCCTCGATCGCCTCCTGGGCGGCTTCGCGCCCTTCACGACCAGTTTGTGCCGTTCGCTCGGCGATATCGGCGACCTCGTTCGAGGAGGAGGCGATCTCCTCGGTCGTCGTCGAGAGACCGCTCATCTCCTGGCTGACCGACTGTAGCGACTGGTTCTGTCGCTCCGCGCCGTCGGAGATCTCCTGGATCGATTCGGTGACCTGCTCGCTCGCGCTGCGAACCTCCTCACTGGAGGCAGTCACCTCTTCGCTGGCTGTAGCGACCTCGGTCGCGAAGCGTTTGAGCTGTTCGACGGTCGCTTCGATCTCGTCGAGCATGGCGTTGAAGTCCTCGCCGATCCCACGCATCTGCTCGTTGTCGGCGTCGACGGTCGCCCTGACGGAGAGGTCGCCATCTGCTGCCTGACCCATCACTGCACGGTATTCGGCGGCGGACGTTTGCAGGTCCTGATTGATCCGCTCGACGCGTTCGCGTTCTGACTCGGCTTCTTCACGGGCCTGCTGAGACTCGCGTATCTGTTCGCGAAGCGCGTCGCGCATGTTGGCAAAGCCTGCGTAGAGCCGGCCGATGTTGTCGATCCGCTTGGTCTCGAAGTCGACGTCGAGGTTCCCCTGTTCCATCTCCTCGGTTTTGGCCGTCAGACGGTCTATCGCGACGGCCGTGTTTCGACCGAGCGCGAGCCCGATAATACCGATGAGAAGCACACCTCCAGCGGTCGCGAACGCTCCGTACGTCGTCAGCGTGTCAGCGAAGCCGTAGGCCTGACTTTGTGGGGAGTGGACCACGACGATCCAGTCGCTATCGCTAGATGCTGCATAGCCAACGACATGGTCCTCGTCGCCGACACCGGATTTATCGGGTACGAACTGCGAGTCGACTTCCATCGATGCTGCTTCACGACGGTCTAGATCACGTGCCTCATCCAGTACCGGGCTATCGCTCGGATACGTCTCGCCGACATCCTCACCGACGTTGACGTCGTCCATCAGAATCGTATCACGCTCGTCGATGGCAAACGAGTACGAGTTACCGGCTGCACCGCCGATCCGATCCCCGGAGAGAATGTTCGACCCGACTGGCTCCATGTTGTGGACACCGACGACGATACGATCGTCGTCACCCGAAACACTGCGGTAGAACGCCACATACGGATCATCGTCTAGCTCGTACAGTTCTGACACATCGACGTTTCTGTGCTCGAAGTCGGGCTCGTCGAGCCACGGCCGATCCTCGGCGGTGTAGCTCTCACCACGCTCTCCAGGCGAGGACGAGGCGACAATCTCGCCGGTCGAGGTATCGACCAGATGCACATCTGTCAGCGTGTTAGCGCTGGTGTCGGCACCTCGATCTCCCCGGAACTCCTCGAGATAGGTGTTAACGCCATCGTCACTCGTATCAGCCTGAAGACGGTCCTCCCGTGACAGCGAAAGCACCTCTATCGCGCTCTGTTCGAGCCAGTTATCGACGCTCTGTGCGTCGGACTGGGCGGTCGCTTCGAGATCTTCTTTTGCGCTCTGCTCGACCTGATCTGACATTAGCGCCGTGGCGACGCCACCAACGAGAGCCACGGAGATGCCAAGAATGATCACGACGATGGCGAACTTCGCCGCGTAGCTACTGCGTATCCGGTTAGGAACGATTCGGCGGAGTAAATCCAGCATAGTCGGCTACAATTCTCTGAAGTAATATAAAATCATGCATTAGTTACCGACAGGATTCATTCGGGATATATTCGGTAACAACAGGAGTAGTTGTAGGGTCTGTCTCTCCACACCGCACCAAATTTCATAAAAATCGTATGTTTGCGTAACCCCTGCCCTCGGAACCGCAGTATTTTATTCACGAGGGGACGTGCTACGAGCATGACCGGAGCCGAAGGAATCGTCGGCGAGTTCAAGTCGCTGAAAGCCGACAGCGACGCCGACGTGCTCGCGATGCAGGTCGGCGATTTCTACGAGTTCTTCGATGACGACGCCGAACTGGTTGGCGAGGAACTCGATCTCAAGACCTCGAAGAAGTCCTCTGGGGGCGTCAAGTATCCGATGGCAGGGGTGCCTGTATCGGAGCTGACACCGTATCTGAAAGCACTCGTGGAGCGGGGGTACCGGGTCGCAGTGGCGGATCAGCGTGAAACTGAATCCGGACATATCCGTGAGATCAGTCGCGTTGTCACTCCGGGTACCCTGCTCGATGTGACCGACGCTGACGCGCGTTACGTTGCAGCGGTGGTCAAGGACGGCAGCGTGTACGGGCTCGCCTTTGCGGACGTCACTACCGGACAGTTCTCCGTGACGACGGTCAGCGGCGACGACGCTCGCGACGGTACACTCACCGAGCTATATCGATTCGATCCCGTCGAAGTGCTGCCGGGGCCGACCGTTCGTGAGGACGACGACCTGCTCGGGACGATCCGCGAACGAACGGATGCGACGCTCACACTCCACGAGGCGGGCGCGTTCGCGCCGGGGCAGGCCAGGCACGTCCTGAAAGAGCAGTTCGGCGCGACCAGTCTGGAGAGCGTCGACATCGAGGCGGCTGCCACGATCGGGGCTGCGGGAGCGATCGTCGACTACGTCGAGGAAACCGGGACCGGCCTGCTGGCATCGATAACACGACTACAACGGTACGGCGACGCCGAGTTCGCTGAACTCGACTCGACGACACAGCGCAACCTCGAATTGACCGAGACGATGCAGGGCGGGGTCGAGGGATCGCTGTACTCCGTGCTCGATCACACCGTTACCAGCCCCGGCGGGCGACGGCTCAAATCGTGGCTCCAGCGACCTCGGCAATCACGCGATACCCTCGATAAGCGCCTCGCGTCGGTCGACGCGCTGACTGGGGCAGCGCTCGCACGAGAAGAGCTCCGGGAGGTCCTCGGGGACGCCTACGATCTAGAACGCCTGGCAAGCAAGGCAACCTCCGGAAGCGCTGACGCTGGCGACCTGCTGGCGGTACGTGACACGCTCGCCGTGTTGCCCACCGTCGAAGGGATCATCGAGAACGCTCCACGGTTGACTGATTCGCCGTTGAAGGCTATCGCCGATCGACCGAACCGCGAGCGCGCCGCGGAGCTCCACGACGCTCTCGACGACGCACTTGCGGAGGACCCTCCGAAGACGGTACAGGAAGGTGGCCTGCTTACCCGCGGCTACGACGAGGAACTGGACGAGTTGATCGAGCGCCACGAGGAACTGGAACGGTGGTTCGACACGTTGGACGAACGCGAGCGCCGCCAGTACGGACTGCGTCACGTCAGCGTCGGTCGGAACAAGACCGACGGCTACTACATCCAGATCGGCAAGTCGGCGGCCGACGACGCCCCCGATCACTACGAGAACGTCAAGACGCTGAAAAACTCCGAGCGGTTTCGTACCGACGAACTCGCCGAACGGGAACGTGAAATCATGCGGATCGAAGAACGTCGCGGCGAACTGGAGTACGAGCTGTTCTGCGACCTCCGCGAGGAGGTGGCGGATTGTGCGGAAACGCTACAGGACGTCGGGCGGGCGCTCGCCGATATCGACGTCCTGGCGAGTCTCGCGGTCCACGCCGTCGAGAACGACTGGACGCGCCCGACGCTCGCTGCATCGGGTGAGAACATCGAAATCGAGGCGGGCCGACATCCAGTCGTCGAACAAACGACCGACTTCGTGCCCAACGACCTCGTGCTGTCTACGGAGCGATCGTTCCTGATCGTCACAGGCCCCAACATGTCGGGTAAATCAACATATATGCGCCAGACCGCGCTTATCGTCCTGCTGGCCCAGATCGGGAGCTTCGTGCCCGCGAACGCGGCACAGGTCGGGCTGGTCGATGGGATCTACACGCGGGTTGGCGCGCTCGACGAGCTGGCACAGGGGCGCTCAACGTTCATGGTCGAGATGCAGGAGCTCTCGAAGATCCTCCACACCGCGACCGACGATTCGCTGGTGATTCTGGACGAAGTGGGGCGGGGAACCGCGACCTACGACGGCATCTCGATCGCCTGGGCGGCGACCGAGTATCTACACAACGAGGTCCACGCGAAGACGCTCTTTGCCACACACTATCACGAGCTGACGACGCTTGCGGACCACCTCGATCGGGTGGCGAACGTCCACGTCGCCGCCGACGAACGGGACGGCGAGGTAACCTTCCTGCGGACCGTACGAGATGGCCCCACGGATCGAAGCTATGGGATCCACGTCGCAGATCTCGCGGGGGTTCCTGGTCCAGTAGTGGACCGGTCAAACACCGTCCTCCAGCGCCTGCGCGAGGAGAAAGCAATCGAGGCGAAAGGCAGCGGTGGTCGATCGGCAGGGACGAAACAGGTCGTCTTCGACGTCGGTAGCGGGCAGATGACCACGGCATCGGCTGACGGCGGGGACGAAGACGACATGGCGGGGACGAGCATCGGCAACGATCCGGATCCAGTGACCGAGGAATTCGGTGAGGAGGCCGCGGATGTGCTTGACGAACTCGCCGCCGTCGATATCGCCGAGACCTCACCGATCGAGCTGATGAGCGCGGTCCAGGAGTGGCGCGACCGCCTCGACGACTGAGCTGGCCAGCTACCGGTCCGTCTGACGAACATGTTCGGGCCCGTCCCCAGTACGCAGGATCCGGTTTCGCCCTTTAGGATCGTGTAGCGTTGAGCTTCAGGCGATGCACTGTAACCAATGCGAGCAGACCCCTGTTGGGGGCTGTACCACTCGCGGCGTCTGTGGCAAGGAGCCGGATATTCAGGGCCTGCAGGAGCTGATCACCTACGGAATGAAAGGCGTCGCCGCCTACGCCTCCCACGCCCGCGATATGGGCTATCAGGACCCCGAGGTTGATCAGGTGCTTCACGAGGGACTGTACACCTCACTCACCAACGTCAACTTCGACCCCGACTCCCATTTCCACGTGGCGATGGCTGTCGGCGAGGCGGCGGTCGGCGCGATGGAACTGCTTGATGAAGCCCACACCACCGAACTCGGGATTCCCGAACCTGTCGAGGTACCGCAGAACGACGTGGAGGGACACCCGATCCTCGTGACGGGCCACGACCTCTACGCGCTCAAGCAACTGCTTGAACAGTCCGAAGACGAGGACGTCACCGTCTACACGCACTCGGAGATGCTACCGGCCCACGGCTACCCCGAGCTCGCCAAGTACGACCATCTGAAAGGCAACGTCGGGCAAGCGTGGCACGACCAGCGCACCCTCTTTGCCGAGTTTCCCGGCGCGATCCTGGGCACCTCGAACTGCGTCCAGCCGCCCAAAGAGGAGTACGTCGATCGGTTTTACACGAGCGGGATCGCCGGCCTCCCGGGCGTCGAGGAGGTCGATACCGACGACTTCGGCCCAGTCATCGAGACGGCGAAGGAATCCCCCGAAGTGGACTGGGAGGGCGACGGGACGATCTCGACCGGCTTCCACCACGAACCACTGCTCGGCCAGCTCGACGCCATCGTTGACGCCATCGAGGCGGGCAAGCTCCGTCACTTCTTCGTGATCGCTGGCTGTGACGCCCCGACGCCCGGCCGCGAGTACTACCGCGAACTCGCGAAAGCGATCCCAGATGACTGTGTCATCATGACGACCTCGTGTGGGAAGTTCCGGTTCAACGACATCGACTACGGTACTGTGCCCGGCACCGATATCCCACGGTACATCGACTTCGGCCAGTGCAACAACTCCATCTCGACCGTCTCGATGGCGACCGCGCTCGCGGAGGAACTCGACTGCGGGGTCAACGATCTGCCCCTGTCGATCGTGCTCTCGTGGTTCGAGCAGAAGGCCATCGCCATCCTGCTCGGCCTGTTCTCGCTTGGCGTCGAGGACATCTACCTCGGCCCGACCCTGCCCGAGTTCCTCACGCCGACTCTCGTCGAGCAGATCCAGGCCGAGTTCGGGTTGCAGCCGACTGGTGAGCCCGAGGAGGATCTCGCGGCGATGGTCGGCGAGGAGGTCCCGCAGACGGTCTGAAGCGGCCGATAGAGCGCTCTGCTCTTTACTACAATTTTCGAATAATCATACTACAGTAACTGAAGTTTTATGGTACACTTTTCGAAGTAATTGAGGAGGCCCCTGAAGTTGCGTTTGATACAAACCGACCAGCATTGCTATTCGATTCCGCCTCACCGCGGCGAGTACGGGTTGGTGGCCGTATCGAGCCGGTAAACGTCCTCGACTGCATCGAAGTCGTCGTCGAGAGCGTAGAGGTACTCGATATCGGCACTCCCCATGTACGCCACGATGCAGGCGTCGACAAAGGAGAGCTGCTTGTATCGTCGAAAGAGCGCCTTTCCGGCCGCAAAGGCATCCGTGCTGAGCGAGCAGATCTCGAAGTTGGCGTTCTCCTCGATACGATCAAGCAGATCGACGGCGGCCCCGTGACCGGCGTGGGTGGATAGACCGTTCAGCGTCTCGGCGAGCACGTAATCGAGGACCACCGCTTCGGGGAGCGAGCCGTCGTCGACACCTCGCAGTATCGGAAGTGCGGTATCGTGAGCGCTGTCGCGTCGATACGCTGCCCCAAAGAGAACGGTCGTATCGAGCAGTGCCCGGGCCATTTACTCGGGGGCGACCCCCCAGGCGTCGTGGTCGGTCGTCACATCGGTCTCGGTCTCACCGTCGTACCCGTCGAACGACGCGAACGTCCCCGATTGCTGCTGGACGACCTCGACCCGAAGGCTGCCGTCGTCCTCGATCTGCCAGCGTAGCTGGTCGCCATCGTCGATGTCCAGTTCGCGCCGGATCCGGGCAGGAATGTTGGCCTGGTTGCCCGACACCTTGCTTTCCGCGTCGATCCTGTCGCTGCTCATGCTCGTCGATTGGGGCGGGACTGACAAAAACCTAGTGTGACGCCACACTAGAAGTTGGACGAAGCCTTGGCCCATCGTGTGACGCCCTCGATACTGCTGGGACCAACAGGCTTCATGATCCCCCGCTCATAACCAACGTGATAACTGAACGACGCCCTCTCGGCGTCGATGACACCATGACGGACACAGATATCAAGCAGCTAGACGAGCGAACCGTCCAGCGGATCGCCGCGGGCGAGGTGGTCGAGCGACCCGCCTCCGCCGTGAAAGAGCTGGTCGAGAACAGCCTCGACGCCGACGCCTCGCGTATCGACGTCGCGGTCGAAGCGGGCGGCACCGAGTCGATCCGGGTCCGCGATGACGGGCAGGGAATGAACGAGGTCGACGTCCGCGCCGCGGTGCGCGAACACACCACGAGCAAGATCGACGATGTCTCCGACCTCGAAGCGGGCGTCGCCACGCTCGGGTTTCGGGGCGAGGCCCTGCACACGATCGGCGCGGTCGCCCGGCTGACGATCACGACGAAGCCCCGTGGTGCAGAGGGCGCGGGCACGGAACTCGTCTTCGTCGACGGCGAGGTCGAATCGGTCGGTCCAGCGGGCTGCCCCGAGGGAACGACCGTCGAAGTGACGGATCTGTTCTTCAACACGCCGGCGCGGAAGAAGTACCTAAAGACCGAGACGACGGAGTTCACCCACGTCAACCGCGTGGTTACCCAGTACGCGCTGGCGAACCCGGACGTCGCCGTCTCGCTCGAACACGACGGCAGAGAGGTGTTCTCGACGACCGGACAGGGTGATCTCCAGTCGACGATCCTCTCGGTGTACGGCACAGACGTCGCCACGAACATGATCGCAGTCGATGCCGAACCGGCAGTCGGCTCCGAATTCCCGGAGGGCCCCCTCGACGGAATCTCGGGGTACGTCAGCCATCCCGAGACCAACCGGAGTACTCGCGAGTACGTCTCGACGTTCATCAACGGCCGATACGTCACCTCAGGGGCGGCCCGCGAGGCGATCATGGACGCCTACGACGGGCAGTTAGGAAACGGCCGATATCCCTTCGTCGTGCTCGATCTGTCGGTGCCCGCCGACACCGTCGACGTCAACGTCCATCCCCGCAAGATGGAAGTCCGGTTCGACGACGAGGCGGGATTCAAGCGGCAACTCGAAACTGCAGTCGAGGACGCCCTGCTGGAACACGGGCTGGTCCGGTCGTCGGCCCCGCGCGGGCGTTCAGCCCCCGATGAGACGCAGGTAACTCCGAGTACGGAGACGACGCTCTCCAGCACTGGCTCGTCGGATGGCGAATCAGCGTCGGACCCCTCAGTAGAGCGGGAGTCCGGGACGGGAGTCGACGATACGGAGTCTACATCGTCGGCTGGCGGGACTTCGGCATCGACTGGCGGGACTTCGGCGACGACAGGAGGGTCAGATACTAACGGGGGCGACCCGAGCGGTGCGAGAGCGCGCTCGGGATCGGATAGCTCCTCGCGGACGGCGGGATCGGCGACCGAGAGCTCGACCGACGACACCGACACGACTGTGGAACCCGGTCCGACAGCTGATTCGATGCCGACAGACACCGAGACGTCTCACGTCATCGATTCGAAGTCCGGCAGTGTATCGACGGTGGACCCAGATGCTGGGTGCACGGATCGATCGGAACCACGGGACAGCCCTCCGTACCCCTCCGCAAGCACCGACACCACGAAGTTCACCGGCCCGCACGATCAGGAGACGCTATCGGGTGACGTCGCCACCGCCGAGGCGAGCTACGACAGCCTGCCACGACTGCGAGTGCTCGGTCAGTTACACGACACCTACATCGTCGCCGAAACGGAGGACGGGCTGGTATTGATCGACCAGCACGCCGCCGACGAGCGGGTGAACTACGAGCGCCTGCAGGAGGCCTTTGCAGGAGATACGACTGCGCAGTCACTGGCCCAGCCGGTAGAAATCGAATTGACTGCGGGCGAGGCGGCGCTGTTCGACGACTACCGGGAAGCGCTGGCGTCGCTCGGCTTCTATGCGAACCGGGAGGGACACCGGGTCAGCGTGACGACGGTCCCCGCGGTCCTCGACGAGACGCTCGCACCCGAGCGCCTGCGAGACGTACTGTCGTCGGTCATCGACGCCGACGAGAGCGCGGGCGAGCAAGCAGTCGAGTCACTCGCCGACGGCTTTATCGCCGATCTGGCGTGTTATCCCTCGATTACGGGGAATACCTCGCTTCAGGAAGGGTCGGTGATGGACCTGCTCGACCGTCTCGACGAGTGCGAGAACCCTTACGCGTGCCCGCACGGACGACCGGTCGTTATCGAGATCGACAGCGAGGAACTGGAAGATCGGTTCGAGCGGGATTATCCGGGCCACAACGGATAGCTGGCTGTCCTCGACGGCGAAAAGCATATGGCGATTGCCAACGGAAACTGGCGTGCGGCGGTGTCCGCTGCGCCGCATGCGCCCTCCACTGGTTACCTGTCGGGTGGGGGGCCACACCCCCGGATTTCGCAAGTAGGTTAACTTATACTACACGCGACCGTTGGCCGACCCATGAGCGATCTCGTCACTTTTGGCGAAACGATGCTTCGGCTCTCGCCCCCGCAGGGCGATCGCGTCGAGACGGCGCGTGAACTGGAATTTCGCGCCGCGGGCGCGGAGAGCAACGTCGCCGTTACGGCCGAGCGATTGGGCGCGGTCGCGACGTGGCTTTCGAAACTCCCTGACTCGCCGCTGGGTCGGCGGGTCGTCTCGGGGCTTCGCCAGCACGGCATCAATGTCGACGTTGCGTGGAGCGATCAGGGACGACAGGGGACGTACTACCTCGAATACGGCGGCAAGCCACGGGGGACGAACGTCATCTACGACCGGAAAGGTGCGGCAGTCCAGACGACTCGTCCCGAGGAGCTGAATCTCGATGCGGTTCGCACGGCGCGTGTGTTCTATACCAGCGGTATCACTCCTGCACTCTCGAACCGCCTCAGGGAGACGACCGCACAACTGCTCAAAACTGCGAAAGAATCGGGAACGAAAACCGCCTTCGACGTCAACTACCGGTCGAGCCTATGGTCGGAAGAAGAAGCCCGCGAGACGCTCACCCGGCTGTTTCCGGCCGTCGATATTCTCGTCGTTCCGTTCCGCGATGCCCAGCAGGTGCTGAACTTCGAACGCGATCCTCGGCAACTGGCCCATCACCTTGCAGCCGAATACAATCTGCAGACGGTAATCGTCACCAACGGGGAGAAGGGATCGCTCGCGTGGCACAGTAACACCGTCTACGAACAGGACATCTACGAGGCTGACACTCACGACGCCATCGGGACCGGGGACGCGTTCGTCGGGGCATTCCTGGCGCGTCGGCTGTCGGGTGATGATGTCCCCCGAGCGCTCAAGTACGCGGCCGCGACGGCGTCACTCAAACGCACGATCGCGGGCGATATCGCGACCGTGACGAAACAGGAAGTCGAGGCAGTGATCGGCGACGACATGCAGGATATTTCGCGTTGACTGGCGGCTACTGGCTGAGCATAGCATCGCCATATCGGACAAACTACTAAGCCGGTTGGTGCTCGTTTTCGGACATGGTACACGTAGCGATCATCGGCGCGTACGGAAGCGCCGGTGTAGCTGTAGCCGGCGATCTGGTGGACGTAAACGGCGTCGAGTTGACTCTGATAGACGATGGCGAACCTGGTGGTGGGCTCTGCATACTGGAGGGCTGTATGCCTTCAAAGGAGGTGCTATCGGCCGGAGAAGCACGGTTCAAAACACGACACGACGACAGAGTCCAGGGGGTGCCCGAGGTCGACCTCGATCGGGTCGTCGCCACGAAAGACGAGCACACCCTCGGGTTCGCCGAGCACCGCCGCGCTGCGGTCCACGATCTCGCCGAACGCGAGGGCGTCGAGTTCATCCACGATACCGCACGCCTGGTCGACGACCGGACGATCGAGATCGGTGACCGCGTCATCGAACCGGACTACCTCGTGATCGCGACAGGTTCGACTGTCAACGTGCCCGACCTGCCCGGCATCGAGGAGATCGACTACTCGACCAGCGCAGACGTGCTGGACGCCACCGAGTTCCCGGACTCGGGGATCGTCATGGGCTTTGGGTATGTCGGGCTGGAACTGGCCCCCTACATCGCCGAAGCGGGCGGGACCGATCTCACGGTGATCGAACACGACGCCGTCCCACTCGACGAAGCCGATTCCGAGTACGGCGCGGAGCTTCTCGACATCTACGAGGAAAACTTCGATATCGACGTCAGGACGCATACTGACGACCGTAGACTGGAGCCGACCGATGACGGCGGCGTTCGCCTGCACGTCGAGCACGACCCACCGGACGGAGCGTCTTCGACGGAGATCATCGAGGCCGACGAACTGTTCCTCTTTACGGGTCGCACGCCTGCACTCGATGGACTCGGCCTCAAACACACCGCACTCGAACCGGGGCCGGACTGGGTGCGAGAGACGATGCAGGCTCGCGACGACGAGCGCGTGTTCGTCGTCGGGGATGCCAACGGCCACGAGCCGATCCTGCACGTCGCCAAGGAACAGGGGTTCAAAGCCGCCGAGAACATCCTGGCCCACTCACGAGGTGAGCCGATAGAAAAGTACGAAAACGTCCATCATCACGTCGTCTTCTCCGGGCTGGGTGTCTACCCGTACGCCCGAGTGGGCCACTCAGAAGCCAGCGCAACAGCGGCAGGGATCGACCACGTTACGGTAACGCGATCCGCCAGCGACGACGGCGTGTTCAAGACGAAGGCAGTTCCCGAGGGGCGAGCCACGCTTGTCGTTGCCAAGGACGGGACCGTACTCGGGTATCAGGGGCTACACTATCACGCTGATGTGATGGCCAAGACGATGCAGATAGCCGTCGAGATGGGACTGGATGTTCGGGAGATCCCCGACCGGTCGTACCACCCGACGACACCGGAGATCCTCGACGGCCTGTTTCGAGACGCCAGCGCGGAACTGGAGTAGCCTGCCCTCAGTCGAGTACTGCTACCTCGTCGCCGATTCGGAGTGTCGTCCCGGCAGCATCTTCTGTGAGACGTGTATTGACCATCAGCCGGAAGTAATGGTCGTACCAGTCCCGGTGGACCCACTCCGGAAGCGTCGCTTTCCTGCGCTCGATGAATCGCTCCCGGAATCCCTCGGTCTCCTCGCCAGTATCGGGATCGCGGGTCGGCACGACACAGCGCTGGCAGGGGTTGACACCAGCGAGTTCGGCGTCGCCAAGTCGGAACGGAACGACGGAGTCACGATCGGCGTACAGCCGATCCTCCCAGAAAGGCTCGCCAGTCTCGATGACGATGTTTGGGCGGAGCCTGCGACGCATCTCTGTCGCATCGATGCCGTCGAACCAGTCCGCGACAGCGTCGAGTGTCTCCCGGCTGATCACCGTCGGCCCCGACGCATCGGTGTCGTCCGGCATCCCGCCGGGGTCGCGGATCACGCTCACCGGGTAGCCGAAGTACTCCGAGAGCCAGGCGTTCAGGGAACCTCGTTCGGCGTCGAGGCTGAACGTCGCTTCCGCGCGGTCGGGCGCGCCCACCGTCAGTGCTCGCGCGGCCGGATCGAACGTCGATTCGAGGCGGTGGACCGCCCGTTCCCGCTTGCCGTTCACGTACTCGCGGTCCTCGTCGACGATTGCGTACTGTCGGTCGCCATCGAGCGCGCCGCTCTCGCGGAGTCGTGCCGACTCGATTCGGTGGCCATCCAGGGATTTGACGGGGTAAACGAACAGATCGGCGATTGCGGGCATGATTCGGTCTCGCATTCCGAATAGGAAGTAAGTTGGCTTCCGTGCAACTTCAGTATCTGATGAAGCTATGACGAAAGAAAGTGTTGTGTAAATAATAGCAACACATGTAGATATATATCTTAACTCCTAAGACGGACGGCGACGCTGTAACTACACATGACTCAAGAAAATCGGTTCGTTGATCGGAGAAGTTACATGAAACTGGCGGGGGCTGCCAGCATCGCTGGACTCGCTGGCTGTCTCGAAGGCGACGACGAAAACGGCGAGGAAGCCGACGGCGAGAACACCATCGTCGCTGGGACCGCTCCCGGCTTCCCGCCGTTCCAGATGGTCGAGGACGGCGAACTCATCGGCTTCGACATCGATCTGCTCGAAGCTGTCGTCGACGAGACCGAGTACGAACTGGCTGAATGGGAACAGCTGGAGTTCGATTCTCTGATCCCGGCGCTCGAAAACGAGAACATCGACGTCATCGCGGCAGCGATGACCATCAGTGAGGAGCGGCAGGAACAGATCGCGTTCAGCGATCCCTACTACAGCGCGGATCAGTCGATTCTCGTCCAGTCGGGCGGAGACTTCCAGCCGGAGTCGCTGGATGACTTCGATGGACAAACTGTCGGTGCACAGAGCGGGACGACTGGCGAAACCGTCGTTCGCGACGATCTGATCGAGGCCGGGATCGTCGACGAAGATGATTACACGTCCTTCGACAACTACGTGCTCGCCGTCGAGGACCTCGAAAGCGGGTTGATCGACGCGGTCGTACTCGACGAGCCGGTTGCAGCGACGTTCGAGGCCGAGCGAGACGTCGAGGTCGCGTTCGTCTACGAGACTGGCGAGGAGTACGGCTTCGGGATCCGACAGGAGGACGAGGATCTGCAGGCCGCGCTGAGTGACGGTGTCGCTGCAGTCGAGGAAAGCAGCGAGTACGAGGAGATCACCTCGACCTGGTTCGGCGAGTAAACGCACCTATAGATGGATCTGCCAGCGCTGTTTTCGACCGTCCTGTGGGCGATAGCGGGAGACGCATCTCCCCTCGTCGTCGAGACGGTCTGGTCCGTCGTCGAGACGGTCTTGTCGATCGAGGACTGGCAGTTCGTCTTCCGGAACGCCGACTACCTGCTTGGTGGGGTCGTCATCACGATCGTGCTGACCGTCGTCAGCATCCTTCTCGGGTTTGTACTCGGCTTCCCGGCAGGTGCGGTCGAGACCTACGGGGATGGCTATCTCAGAAGTGCCGTTCGGAACGTCGGGATTTTGCTCCGTGGTACGCCGATCCTCGTAATCATGATCTACATGTACTTCGTCATGCCAATCGAGTATCTGCTGGGTCCGATCAACGCGGCATTCGGTGGACTGGACATCCTGCTCGGTCCGACGCCCTTTGCTGCCCCCGACGGGATCGGGACGGCGTTTTTTGCCGCGACGCTCGCCCTCGGTCTCCGGAGTGCGGCCTACCAGTCACAGATCTTCCGTGGTGCGCTCAGCAGTATCGATGACGGGCAGATGGAGGCCGCACGCTCGATCGGCATGAGCCGGTTCGAGGCGATTAGACATGTCGTGGTTCCGCAGGCACTCCGCCGCTCCGTGCCCGGCTTTCAGAACGAGTTCACGATCGTCCTCAAGGACACCTCGATCGCCTTTGCTATCGGTCTCGGCGAACTGCTGAAACGGAGCGACGATCTCTTCGTTCAGCAGACGACCGCCGTACTGGAGGTCTTCCTCTTTGCCAGTCTCATCTACTTCGTGCTGACGTTCGGGACGAACCGCACGCTCGATTACGTCGAGAATTACTTCGCAATCCCAGGTGAATCGTCGTGACAGACTCTCAGACCGACCGATCCAGTCGTACCGCTTCCGAGACAGCTCCACTCCTCCGTATCGAGGACCTCTGGAAATCCTACGGAGACGAAGAGGTGCTCCGTGGTGTCAGTCTCGACATCGAGCGTGGCGACGTCGAGGTACTGGTCGGCCCCAGCGGGAGCGGCAAGTCGACGCTCCTGCGGTGTGTCAACCGACTCACCGAGGTCGACAGCGGCCATATCTATCTGGGCGACGTCGACATCTGTGCCGCGGACACCGACCCCAACGATATCCGCCAGCAGATCGGAATGGTCTTCCAGGATATCAACCTCTTTGCCCACCTCACTGCCCGAAAGAACGTGATGCTCGGACTCCGGCGGGTCAAGGGGATGGACAGGGAGGCCGCTCGCGAGCGAGCGAACGAGGAGCTCGATCGGGTCGGGCTCGGTGATCAGGTCGATTCGTATCCGGCCCAGCTCTCGGGCGGACAGAAACAGCGTGTCGGAATCGCCCGCGCGCTTGCGATGGACCCCGAAGTGATGCTATTCGACGAGCCCACGAGCGCGCTCGACCCGGAACTCTCCAGCGGCGTACTCGAAGTCATGGCCCAGCTCGTCGAGGAGGGAATGACGATGCTGGTCGTCACCCACGAGATGCGCTTTGCGCGCGGCGGGGCGACCGGGATCACGTTTCTGGACGACGGACAGATTGTCGAACGTGGACCACCCGAACAGCTGTTCGAGAACCCCGAAGAGGAGCGAACTGCACAGTTCTTCCAGAGTATCAGCCATGAGTGAACCTGGTGAGATCGGATGAGTGGGGCGGAGACGACAGAGTCACCGACCGGGCGGTTCCGTACAACGTCTGCGGAGCCCGGGCCCGTTCTTGCCGTCCTCGCAGGGGTCGCCTTCTGGGGCTGGCTCGTCACACGCTGGCTCAACGACTGGGTGCTTGCCCGGATCGGCGTGGGGCCAGGGGCCGGAGAGAACTTCGTTCCTCGGGGACCGTTCGATGCCGCGGCGGCGTCAGTCGCCGACGTGTCCGCGGGGCTCGGTGTGGTCGGGCTTCCGATCGAGTGGACGGCGACGCTGCTGTCGACAGTGGCGATCGCCATCGATCTCGCACCAGCACTCGCGGGCGCGGCGTGGTACACGATCGTTCTGACCAGCGTCAGTATCATTCTCGGCTTCTTCATCGCCGTCCCGCTCGCGGTGTTACGCGTCTACGGTGGGCCCCTGAAATGGCTCGCGCTCGCGTACACCGAGTTGATCCGTGGGACGCCGCTGCTTGCACAGCTGTTCGTGCTGTACTACGGGCTGCCGCTTGCGATCTGGCTACAGGATGCGCCGCTTGTCGGCTATGGGTCGATCCCCGAACAGGCGTTCTGGATCGCCATTATCGGCTTTACGATCAATGGCTCGGCCTATCAGGCCGAGTATATCCGCGGCGCGCTCGAAAGCGTTGACGAGGGACAGCTCACCGCGGCGCGCGCGGTCGGACTCTCACAGTATGACGGGATTCGCTACGTCGTCCTGCCACAGACGCTCAGGTACGCGATTCCGGCGTGGACGAACGAGGTCGTCTACCTGATCAAGTATTCCTCGCTGGCGGCGTTCATTACTGTGCCCGAACTCTACTACGTGGCGAGCGATATTGCGGCACAGACATTCGAGTACACGGCGATCTTCGGTCTTCTCGCGGTCGTCTACCTCGGTATCGTGCTGACGGCGACGAAGCTCATGGATCGCGTCGAGTCCCGGGTCGCGGTTCCGGGTATCGGGCGCGCCGAGGGGCGCAAACAGGGCGACGCCTGAGCCTCTACAGTTCCTGCCGAAGATAAATCCCGAGGTAGCCGCCAACAACACTGAGCCCGACCGTATAGAGGGACCCCAGCGCGAGCGCACCGAGAACGACCAGGCCGAACGCCGATTGCGCGGCCATACCAGTCAGGAGCACAGTCACGAACAGAGCCGCAAACAGGTATGGGAGCAGCATGATCAGTCCAGCGGCCAGCCCCATTCGAAGGCCATCACTCGATGTTCCACCCTGAAGGTACGCGGCAACACCACCCCCCAGCAGCGGGGCGAAGGGAATAAACGACAGAAATATTCCGACGACAGCCCCGAGAATCGCGTTCGCGATCGGATTCGAGAAGTCGTCAGTCGACGTGTTGGGCTCCGTGGAGGACGTGTCGAACGGGTCCGAAGACATGTGTGGCGGTACTACCGGATCCCTGATAATATCCCCGGTGCTCACCCGTTCCAGCGTGCGTCCGCAAGCGTCCGCTGAACGACATCGTGGCCGACCGCCTCCGCCAGCGTCTCGAAGCCCGCACGCTCGCTCCGGTCGTCGGCGTTGGCGACCAGCCGCGAGACGATGAACTCCGGCGTCGAGCGTCCCACGGTGCCAAAGCGTGGCTGGTAGTCGACTTCCAGCTCCAGCTCCGGGGAGAGCCCCTCAGCGAAGATACCGTCGGTCCGTGCGGCTTCGGGGAGTGGTTCGAGGTCGTCCGCGAGATGAGTGACGAACGCGCCGAGCGCGCCCCGGTCGACGGTCAGGCGGACGAGTCCGTGTAGCAGGTCGGCGGCGCTGCCCGGTTCGGTGATCGCCTCGAACTCGTCGACCAGCATCAGCGTTCGCTCGTTTGTCGAGAGCGGCGGGACGATGTTCCGCAGAGTGGACTCCAGCACGCCCGCATTGAAACTCGCGTGTCGGCGGTGGAAGACGATGGAGTCGAACGTCGACACCTGCGCGCGACTGGCGGGCACCGGCAGCCCCATCTGGGCCAGCAGAACGATCTGACAGAGCGTCTCCAGTAGCGTCGTCTTCCCACCGCTGTTGGCGCCAGTCACCACGGCGACGCGGTGCTCGGCGGGCGGCGTCCGGTCGTCGGCCCGCGGCGGCACGTCGTCGTACTCCCCGAGCGTATGCTCGCCGATCGCGTAGGTGATCGGCTGTACGGACTCGCTTTCGGCGGCCAGCGAGAGGTTACTGGCGTCGACGACGGCGACCGTCTCGCGGTCGGCAGTGACGAACTCTGGACGACACATTTCGTGGGCCAGCGCGAACCGGGCCAGCGAGAGATAGAAAGCGATATCGTCGACGGTCTCGACGGCGGCGTCGACGTCCTCACGGGCCGCCGCGACGTCGCCGCGGAGGTCGCTGGCGACCAGTTCGCGACGTTCGGAGACGGCGCTCCGGAGGTCGTTCGAGAGCTCCCGCAGGGTCGTCCCGACGAAGTCGGTCGCATCGATGGCATCGTCGGGCATCGCGTCCCGAACCCGATCGTTGGTCACGTCGGCTTCCGATCGGACGTGTTCGACGAACGCCGTCTGGAACTCCTCGGTTCCGCCGACACCGCCGTCTCGGAGTTGCTCGATGACGTCCAGTGCGTTCGCGTCCAGTCGTTCGACGGTGGCCAGCGAGTCCCGGAGCGAGTCCAGTTCGTCGTCGACGCCCTCGATAACGGTTGCGCCATCCAGTCCCGCAAGCGCCGCGCTGGCGTCACCCAGCGCGTCACGGTCGAGGCGCCCGAGCGGTGCGAAAACGTCTTCGCCGTCGCCTGCGGTCGCCTCCTCGCTCGCCGCGACGACCCCCGCGTCGATCAGCGCGAGGGCTGCGTCGACGGCAGCACGCTCGCCTTCCTGGGCCTCGTCGTACGCCGCGAAGGCATCGAGGACGCGCTCGCGGTCGCCCTCGTCGAGCGCCGTCCAGGCGTCCCGTGTCGCCAGCACGGTATCGAGTCGGGCCGTCATCTCGTCGGTATCGAGCAGCGGCGTCAGGACCCGAATCCGGTCGGCTGCACCGTGGGTCACCGCGTGCCTCTGGATCAGATCGAGCAGTTCCCTGTACACGTCCCGGGCGTCGCCAGTGGCGAGCACGTCCATCCCCTCACCGCCGTTGGCCCGGCGGAGGATCCGTGTCGCCCGCCCACGAGAAAGCCCCGCCTCGGTAAGCGCCCGTACGTCGCCGTTCTCGATGGCCCGGACCGCGTCCTCGACGCCGATCGAGTCCATCAGCGCCTCGCGGGTCTTCGGCCCGACGCCCCAGTACTCCTCGAGTTGCATACCTCAAGCTATCACGGGGGTAGTATCAGTGTGGTGTTCCGTCGGCGTGTCGAGACGGCTTCCGTGTCCATCACATAGTGTTGATTCTCGTCGATTACCGGTGATCGGCAGGGTAGTACTGGCGATCACCGGTAACCAGTGCGAGTAAACACTATCAGGCGTACGTCCGGTCGATCAGGTCCAGAATATTCTCCGACTCGGACATCGTGATTCCCTTCTCCTCGTCGACAATCACTGGGACGCCGCGCTGGCCAGAGACGCGCTTTACCTCGTTTCGATCCGAATGCATCGCGTCGACCCAGACCGAGTCGTAGTCGACGCCGACCTCGTCGAGTCGATCGGCGACTTTCTCGCAGAACGGACAGCCATCAAGCTGGTACAGCGTGACACTCATACACCCCTGTTGCGGGGGGAGGATCAAAGAAGTTACTCCACGAGTCACAAGGCATATATCGCCGATCGACATACGCTCGGTCGATGATGGCGACCACCCACGGTTTCGTCGGCCTCGCGATCGCCGCAGCCGTCGCCGTGATCGCTCCCGAGCTCGCCGTCGCCGCGGCGATCGGCGGTATCGCGGGTGGGATCTTCCCCGATCTGGACGTCCTCGCGGAACACCGGCGGACGCTGCACTTTCCGGGCTACTACACGATGGTCGCACTCCCCGCACTGGGGCTCGCGTACGTCGTCACCGATGTCGTTACTGTGGGCGTAGCAACGTTTCTGGTCGCCGCCGCAGTTCACTCCCTCAGCGATGCCCTCGGCGGGACGCCCTCGGCAGCCCCGTGGAAATCGGATCTCGATCACGGGGTCTACTTCCACGCGGCGGATCGGTGGCTTCCGGCGAAACGATGGATTCGATACGACGGCGCACCCGAGGATTTCGCCCTCGGAGCGGTCTTCGCCCTACCGGGACTCGTCGTTTTTGATGGGTCGATCCGATATCTGGCGCTGACCGGGATCGCGGTTTCGCTGGTCTACACCGTCTTTCGCCGACCGATCGGCAACGCTGTCGCTGGGCTTGAGTGAGTGCAAACGAATCGTGGACCGCAACTGCACTGTCGATCCAGTTACGTGTGACCGGACGAGAGGCGACAAAACGCCGGATACACGCGTACGGAAATTTATTTGTACGTGGCGAATCCTGTAATAGTGTATGAAGCGGGACCAGTCTGGAGGGGGCGATCCGTACGTGGAGGCGAGGATACCCCGAGAGCTACATGACCGTGTAGAGCGACTGTTCCGCGAGTATCGGGGCTACGATCCCACTTCTGTCCAGGAGAGTCTAAGCGTCATCTGTGATCTGGCGGAAGCCGAACTCGAACCAGAGGAGGCGGGCGCTGGACCAACCACTGCATCGGCTCGCGAAACGGACGAGACGGCGACCGATGCGATGAAGGACGCCCCATCCGAACCGGAGCCTTCCGCGATGGATTCTCCGGGAACGGTTCGAAACGCAATAGACGACGTGTTTCCGGCCGACTGGGCCACAAACGAAGAGACAGCCGACAGACTATCGCTGGTCGTGCGTCACTATCTCACTGCCGACGGCTCGACCCGCCTCGAACGCGAAAACACCGCTCTATCGGCTGCGGCTACACGACACGGGACGACGCCCGAGCAGCTCAGAACGGAGATCGTCGACGATATCTACGGTGCGGACACGTTGCCGGGCGAGCTGGCATCGGAGTTTTTCAGCGAGGCGCTTGCCAAGGTCGAACAGCGTCTAGAACGTGCGGAGACCGATGTTCTCTCGGCAGTCGAACTCGTCGGTGAGGAGGCCGTTGATGTTGGGCCCTCGGAAACGGACAGCTCCACCAGCCCCGACGAGCCCGAGTCGCCGCTTGACCTCGGTAGCGGGAGCAGCGCGCTTCCCGAGGGGCTGGCCGACGACATGGCGAGCGACGGCGGGGCCGTCCAGAGCGTCGACGAACGCATCGATAACCTGTTTACGGGGCCGAACGGGCTCACCGAAATCGGCATCGAGTCGCTGGTTGACGGCGCGGCGACCGACTGTGAGGTCTGTGGCGAACAGTACTCGGTCGTCGACCTCCAGACGACCACCGAGGCAAGCGACGATCGACGGGTCAATCTGGTGTGTGAGGACTGCCTTCCCGAGTAGCGACTCAGGAAAGCAAGCCTGATAGCCCCCCGATTAATACATCTCGTTCATGACGTTGGTAGACGCGGTATCGATCACTCTTCATCAGGTGTTCGCCGCCGTCTGGGTCGGTAGTGTCGTGTTTATGACCGCTGGCGTGTTACCGCTCGCAAAGGAGGGACATCTCGAACCCGAACCGGTCGAGATGGCGACAGGGACGCTTCGAACTGTCTCCCGAATTAGTGCCGTGATCCTGTTGCTTACCGGCAGTCACATGGCTGCAAGCTTCTATACAGTCGCTGACCTCACCGGAACGCCGAACGGCTGGCTCGTCCTCGCCATGCTTGGACTCTGGCTCGTCCTGATGGGACTGATCGAAGTGAGCGGCAGTCGTCTCGTCGACGGACTGCAGGCGAAGAAGGTTCGCGCACCCGCTCACGAGACGCTTGGCTGGTTCCGTGCCGCGTCGGTGGTTGGGGTCCTCCTGTTGGTCATTGCCGGGCTACTGTCTTCGGGTGCGCTCGTCTGATGAGGAAGGTCAGATAAAGTTAGAAAAATATTTACAACAAACGATCGTAGAGCGCGGTATGTCGTCACACGATCGCGTTACGTCGATTCCATCGGGTATCCGGGGCATCTGTGTGCTGGACGCCTATCTCGTCCTGCTTGGGATGGCGCTTGCAATGCTCGGTATCGCGGACATGGACGGAACGGCGTGGCTGGACTTCAGCCTTGCCGGAGTTGATGGTATCACATGGTTCATTTTCGGAATGTTGGCACTGGTCGCGGTACAGCTGTACGTCATCCAGGGGGTCTGGAACATCGAATCGTGGGCGTGGGGTGCCATGATGGTCGTGCTGGTCGGACAGATCGCAATACTCGCCGGGCTGATCGCATGGGTCCTCATGGGGGAAAGCATGCCCATCAGCTACGCCGACGGCGTCGTTCGGTGGGCGATTCCGCTGATCGTGCTCGCTGGCTCCGCTGTCTACCTGTTCGACAAGCGCGACTGGTTCACTGAGCTGTAGCCCGGTCGTCTTTTTTCTGTTTTGCACACACCGGGACAGTGGGTCCGTCATAGTTCGTCCAATCGAATCGCAACGCATAGGCCCCCCGGCAATGGATCGGGTAGTATGCAACTGGGCGTTATCGGTCTCGGGCGTATGGGGCAGATCGTCGTCGACCGCGTGCTCGATGCGGGCCACGATGTTGTAGCCTTTGATCTGGACGAGGAAGCCGTCGCGACAGCTGTCGACGCGGGCGCGGAACCAGCGGAGTCGGTCGTCGACCTGGCCGAACAGCTCGGCTCGAAAAAGCGGATCTGGTTGATGGTCCCCGCAGGAGCGGCGGTCGACGCCGCGCTCGACGACCTCGAACCGTATCTGGACGCCGACGATATCGTCGTCGACGGCGGGAACTCCTACTTCCAGGATTCCGTGCGCCGCGCCGACTCCACGGAGGTGGCGTATCTCGACTGTGGAACGAGTGGTGGCCCTGCCGGTGCCGAACTGGGATTTTCGCTGATGGTCGGCGGCCCCGAATGGGCATATGAGGAGCTGACACCCGTATTTGACGCCATCGCGACGGGTCCCGCGGGACACGACCGAATGGGGCCCGCCGGAAGCGGCCACTACGTGAAGATGGTTCACAACGGCGTCGAGTACGCGCTCATGCAGGCCTACGGCGAGGGGTTCGAGCTACTGGCGAACGGCCGGTACGATCTGGATCTCGAAGCGGTCGCGAATACCTGGAACAACGGCGCGGTCATCCGCTCGTGGCTGCTTGAACTGTGTGAGGAGGCGTTCCGTGAGGAGGGTAACGAACTGGGCGACGTAGCAGATCACGTCGCTGGTGGGTCGACGGGGACGTGGACGGTACAGGAAGCACTCGAACAGGAAGTACCGACGCCGCTGATCTATCAGGCGCTCGCCGAGCGGTTCGGCAGTCGCTCCGAGCGGTTCTCCCGACGGCTGGCGAACCGGCTCCGGTACGGGTTCGGGCGACACGAAGTGGCACGCGAGGAGTAGCACCTCTACTCGGCTGCTGAGGTCACTCCCGTCCGGTAACGTGAACGTCGTCGCTCCGTTCGTGCTCGATGGTCGTTGCAACCTTGTCAGCGACATCGGCACCACAGAGCTGTTCGACGATCCACAGCGACAGGTCGATCCCGGCGGTCACACCACCTGCAGTCAGGAGGTCGGTGTCGTCGACCACGCGCGCGTGGACCGGCACTGCCCCGTGGTCAGGTAGCTGGCCGTGGGTTGAAGCGTGCGTCGTCGCCGGGCGTCCATCCAGCAGGCCTGCGATTGCCAAGATCATCCCGCCGGTACAGACGGCTGCGATAGTCGTTCCGGCGGCGTGGCGACGTCGAACCGCATCGATCGCTGTCTCGTTCTGAGCGAGTGCCCACGCGCTTGCCTCGCCGCGCGTGTTCCAACCACCGCCGGGAACGACGAGCAGGTCGGGGTCGTCCCCGATCTGGCCATCCGGTTCGATCGTCAGTCCGTGGCTGGCGGTGATCCGCTCGGCCGATGCGAGCGTCACGAGCCGGACGTCGATCGAACATCCGTGATCCGCGGCCGTGGTGAACACCTCAAACGGTCCAATCACGTCGAGTTCGTCGAACCCGTCGTAACAGAGGATCTCGATCGTAGCGGGGCTGTCGACGTCCATATGCTGCCGTAGTTATCAGCCGATATCAAAGTCCGCATCTGGCGGACGATCCGCCAACAATCACAATACAATTAAACCCGCAATCCGAACCCCCTCTCATGTTTAACGAGCTGGGGATCGCGATCGGGTTCAGTCTGACCCTGATCGCCGTGCTCATGCATTTCTCCCGTGGGACGGGATGGACATCGAACGAAGATATCTCCCAGGAAGTTCTCGAACGACGCGCGGAATCGGTACCCGAGACGGACTTCCCCGAGCCGATGAACCGGTCGATCGGCGGCGGCGCACCGACGGGTGCGATCGGTGGTGGCGAGGCCGGTGGCGAACTCGCGGAGGGTGGCGAGGAGGCCGAGGAGGAGAGCGGACCGGGCGATATCCCCGAAGACGAGATCGAGTACTACGAGATCGAGTTCGTCAAGGAAGGGGAGACGATCGAAGTGGCGAACAACGAGACGATCCTCGAAGCGGGCGAGGACGAGGGCTGGGACCTGCCCTACGCTTGCCGTGAAGGCTCGTGTGTCTCGTGTGCGGGCCAGATCGATGGCAACACCAGCGACTTCATCGAGCACGACGACCAGTCGATGCTCGGTGACGCGGAGCTCGAAGACGGCTACACGCTCACCTGTGTCGCGTACCCCCGCGGTGAGTTCTCAATCGAGACCGGCGAGCAGCCCTGATCGGCCTCCCTCTGTTTTCGGTAGTCGCGTCGACGTTCAGTCTGTGATCGAGTCGTTGATCCGTTCGGAAAGCCTTGCCCGGACGCTACCGAGGTGGACACCTTCCTCGACTAGCGACTGATGCTCCTGCCGCAGTAGACGGTCGAACAGGTAATCGAACAGAGCGTCGGACTCGGGAGCATCTCCTTGCTCGGACAGCGTCGTTGCCGCGCGCTCCAGTCTCCCCGGCGTGGCGAACTCGTCTACGACTTCGGCAGGGTCCGCGGTAGTCGGTGGTGTCTCCTCCGGTTCACGGAACTGTTCGGCTTGGATCGCTGCGCGTTTACCGGTTTTCGAGCGAAGTACGACGCCGTAGGCCTGCCCGTCGTACCAGTTCGACCCGGGAACGGTGTACGATTCGGGATCGAAGTCGGTGGCCCGAATCTCCTTTGCGAACGCATTGACTGGGTCGAGGTCGAGCCGCTCGAAGGCCTGCTCGACGGCGTCCGGCGGCAGGAACCGCTCGCCGTCCCAGACGTCGATACCCAGCACCGGCGGCATCCTGTCCCAGTCGTACGGAACAGTCCGCTGGTAGGTCGCGACACTGTAGAAGACGACCCCGTCGAGGTCGGCGCTCAGGGCAGCCTCGTAGTCGAGCGATCGTTCGACGAACTGTGTGGCGTACCGGTACTCCAGCGGGATGTCGTCTGGCGAAAGTACTCGGGACTGATCGCCGAACTGGAGACCACCCGAACTGTCAATCCGGAACCGGAGCAAGTCCCCGTCGATCAGTTCCTGAATCCAGAGGTGTCCATCCTCGAGTAGCTCGTCGGCAGCCGAATCGAGTGACGGGATCGAGAGATACGGATGCATACTGTCGGGGACGTTCTCTCGCGTCTTACGTGCTTGGTCAGTGGAGCGTCCCCTCGCGTTTCTCGACGTCGTAGGCGAACAGCGCATATCCGACCTCTGCAGGCGAGTATCCAGTGTCCGCTGCAATCTCGCGGATCGGGCCGATCATCGTCACGTAGTCGTCGGCATCGAAGGACTCCTTGCGCCCGTCGAGATAGCCAAGCCGGTCGAGCGACGCCCAGACCCGGGTGTCGACCACGGCGTGACGCTCCGGATCGAGCGCAGCGAGGATACAGGAGGCAGTGGGCGCTTTGAAGCCCGAGAGTCCGGTCAGAAGCTGGATCTGTGAGAAGTCGTCGTCGAGTGCCAGAACGTTTGCCGTCACCGTCTCACAGCGCTCTTCCGGGTTTTTCTCGACGTGGTACGCGCTTCGAGTCGAGGATTCGTAGGCGATATCGTACAGCTGGTCACGCGTGAGATATCCCTGCTCGCGGAACTGCTCGCCAACGGCGTCGAGCCGTTCGGGTAGCACACCCTGCGTCTCGGCGTAACGGTCGAGATACGTTTCGACGTCCATAGTCGAGCGTTGTCGGCCCCACGTCACATTGGTTTCGGTCCCGGCCAACAGGTATTTTTATTCGGAACGACCCAGGGTAGATATGTCCCAATCGGACAGCCGCCTCCAGAACGTACCGCTGGTCCAGGGAAGCGTCGCTGGGCTGTTGACATGGGTCCTCGGCTATCTGTTCACGTACCTGATCGCAGGTGACGAGGTACAGGAGTCAGAGATCAACCAGTTCCTCGAGTTCATCGGCGAGGAGCCAGCGACCTACGAGATGGTCGGCTGGGTGTTCTACAACGCCCACTTCGTCGATACCACGTTCCAGAACGTCCCATTCTTCGGGTCCGAAGCATTCATCGGCGGCGAGGATGGGTTCACGATGCTTCTCTACGTAATCCCGCCGCTACTCCTGATCGGTGCTGGACTGGCAGTCGCACGCTACAGCGCAGCACAGAACGCCAACGACGGGGCGATCGCCGGGATAAGTGTGGTCCCCGGATACTTGCTCCTCTCGATCGCTGGCATCTTCCTGTTCGAGGTGACGCTTGGCGACGCGAGCGCAGCACCCGACCTCGTGGCAGGGGTCTTCCTCGCGGGTCTCGTTTTTCCGGTACTGTTCGGGGCTGTCGGCGGCGTGCTGGCTGGAGTAACCGCCGAGTAAGCTATCGGGTGTCGATCCCGGGGAACGACCTGTCGGGATGGCGGGCCGGCAGATCCGATTCCCCGTCGTCTTCGACGATCACGAAATCAGTTTCTCCGATGTCGTCCGGCTCCTCGACGATCACGAAGCCCGTTTCGCCGATCGATTCGACTGGCTGAAGCCCGGGATACCGTGCATCGGCGTCCGGCACGGCAACGAGCCCAGTCTCCTCTTGTTCGTCCTCGAGGAGCACGAAATCGGTCGATTCCTCGCCGTCCACCAGGACAAACCCCGTTTCGGAGTCGTCGGGCACCATACTCTATGCTAGAGGTTCCCAAAACATTAGTCTGCCGGCGATGTCACTATCGTTCCCGAAGCTGCCACCACGTCGCGAACTACAGAGTTTGAAGGAGAGAGCCCACGGCTTTAGCCGTGGGGTGAATCCGACTTTGCTACAGGTCGTCCCATAGATCCATAACGGACCGAAGTGGCGAATAAACTCCCGGTCGCAGCGGGCGACGTTGGCAAGGCGCTTCCGGAGCGGGGAGCTTCGGTCCACATTCAGGATGAGAAGCTCTCAGGCTGCGTCCGAGCGACTCGATAGCTGGTCCACGTCGGGCGTGCCCAGCAACCACCCGTTGGGCGAGGGTTTTCCTTATCCGCAACCGTAGGGTCGTGCATGTGTGGCCGTAGCTCCCTCTTCGCGGCGCCCTCAACGATCGAAGAACGTTTCGAAGTGTCGATATCTGCTGATTTCCAGCCGTCGTACAACATCGCTCCGGAGGACGAGATACCGGTCATCCGGGATGAACTCTCGGGACACGTCAAGCTCTGCTCGTGGGGTTTTGTTCCACATTGGGCCGACGACCCCGGCGAATGGAACGGCCTGATCAACGCGCGCACCGAGACTGTGGACGAGAAACCGGCCTTCCGCGACGCGTTTACCCGGAACGGACAGGCGGACGCGGAGCGCCCGACCGGGGGACACTGTCTCGTGCTTGCGGACGGCTTCTACGAGTGGCAGGAGCGTACCGACGGCAAACAACCGTTCCGGGTCGAACGGGTAGATGGGGAGCCGTTCGCGATGGCCGGTCTCTGGTCACGCTGGAGCGACGGCGATCACTCGACGACCACCGTGACGGTGCTGACGACAACCCCGAACGCGCTCATGGAACCGCTCCACCACCGGATGCCTGTCGTCTTCGACGCCGACGAGGAGCGGACGTGGTTGAGCGAGTCGCCACAGTCGAAAGCGGAACTGCTCGACCCCCACTCGGGTGACGACTTCGAGAGGTACCCGATCTCCGCTGCGGTGAACGATCCCAGAAACGACTCTCCCGGGATCATCGAGCCGGTAGACGCGCCCGAGAGTGACCCCCAGACCGGTCTCGATCAGTTCGGCTAGCCGACAGCTATACTTACCACAGGCCGAAACCGAACACGAGATGCCAGTACGGACTGGCGAGATCGGGCCAACGGAACCCGAAGTACTCGCCCACACGAAACGCGCCCTCTTTCCCGGGGATAATCGGGAGCATGGCTACGCAGTCGTCGACACACAGTTCGCGACCGACCGGTGGCTCGCCGAGCGACGCGTCGACCCCCGAATCACCGAGTCGCTGTCGCCGTTCAACAGGGTCGAAATCGGCACGGGCTATCCCGATCTCGTCGGCGTGGGGTGGCTCGACGACGAATGGGTCTTTGGCGAGCCAACGCGTGACCACCCGCCGCTGATCGCGGTCGAGGCGAAGGGGTATCGTGAGGACGACTACGTCGACATCGAACAGGGAATCGTACAGGCTCACGACCGAATTGCGGAGGCCAATGCCGCCTATCTCGCCGCGCCACAGGACGCGATCAGCGCCGCAGCACAATCCCTTGCGCAGGACCTGAACGTCGGCGTGCTCGGCGTCGCAGCGGGCGGCGACGTCGATGTACTCGAAGCGCCACGGCTCGTCGGTGCGGAGTCACCGACGACCGCCAGCGCGATCCGGTTTCAGACAACTGCACAGGGTGTTGCCGATCAGTCGTTCGGTCTGAACCACCCGAAGAACTACCTCGCATACCCGCTGGCGGTCCATCACGACGGTCCCACCGCGGAGTTGATAGAGAAATACGTTGTCGGAGCAGTCGACAGTGCCCGAACCGGCGCGGGGTTTCTCGGTCTGATCGAGTCAGTTCCTGACGGTGACGTTCACGTCACACCACTCGGGCGTGAAGTCGTTCGATTCGCGCTCGAACGGGCCGATGGATCACTGGGTGACGCCCTGGCTCAGTTCGACGACTGGCGACGGACTCGACAGCGATTCGCCGAGCAGGCGCCAGCGTGGGGTCAGCTCACCCGTCGTGTGCTCTCCGAGTACCCCGCGACGCCCCTGCTGGTCGAGGAGCTACAGTCACTTGCCGACGACGGAATATCCGCCCCATCGCTGCGCCAGTTGGTGGTCCACCTGCACGAACACCATCCAGCCTTCGCGGTCGAGCTGTTCGTTCGCGGGACCGACGACGCCCGCGAGCGAGTGTTCGCCGACGAGAATACGCTCGACCGGGAAGCCCTTGCCGACGGAAACGTCTATCACTCGGCGACGACGTTCCAGCTCAAAGCGTTGCTCTACCACGCGGGGATCCTCGCCGAACGTGGCGCGGAACCCCACCGGATCGATCCGACGACCGACTGCTGGGCGCTGGCGACGCCGTTGTAGCCCCTGACAATCGGCGCACACAGGTATATATATGAAACCGTGGCAATCCCTCGGTATTCCCCGTCAACTCACCCGCTGTGGACTGCAGTAGCGCGACACATCACATCGGGACGCGCTGTGTCGCCTGCTCGCCCAACCGTGGCCACCCCTGCTAGCCGTCCCGGAGCTCCTGCAGGACCGGCATCTCTTCGATCCGGTCGTCGTCGAGCGCCGACCAGTCGATCCCGTCCGATCGATCGTAGCTCGTGTTCGTTTCGATAGCTCGTTCCGGCGTCACGATTAGATCGAGTGGGACGTCGTGTTCGTCGACCGCAACCGCCTCGTCGACGACCTGTAACTCGTGGACGGTCGTAACGACCGGCGTCGTGTCGTCGACGAGCCCGAGCGCATCCAGTAGTGCGTACTCCAGGTCGCTGTATCCCTCACCTTTGCCGATCCGTGCCCCTGCTTCGTTGACGACGACGCTCCCGGAGACGATCAGGTCGACCGACTCGACTGCGTCGGGACCGATCTGGATGCCGAGTTCGCTCGATCCGGCGATCGTCGTCGCCCGATGGTAGTCGTCGATCTCGTCCGGATCGAGTCGGAGAAAACAGTCGGCGTCGCGGAGCCGCGGGACCGCCATGTACAGCGTCTTCCCAGCTTCGAGTGCTCGCTGTCGGACCGGACGCTGAGGCGAGTCGGGATTGATTTTGATGGTTTCGGCGGCGCTCCACTCGGGTCGCTCAGAGAGCCGCTGTGCGGCCTCGTCAGCGCCCGCGAAATTGGGAATCCGGCCATGTGGCGGAAATGGGAACCGCGCGTCGCCACTCTCCTCTAGCTCGTCCCAGATGCACTCGCGGAGGTCCTGTTTGTCCATTGTGTTCGGGATGACACTCAGTGGTTCACTCCTCGACGGCGACGAACTCGACGTCGTCGCTCTCGGTGTCGACGATCGCGATACTGCGGTGTTCGTCCGGCACCGTGGGGAAGTGAGCACCCGGGTTCAGCACCGTGGTCCCGTCGACCTCGCGTTCCTCGGCGACGTGGTGGTGGCCGTAACAGACGTACTCGTACTCGCCCGACGCAGCATGCGCCTCGATGTCGTCCAAGCTCTCACCGTGAAGCACGGCGAACGTCATCCCGTCGAACTCCAGTTCGGTGAACCGCCCGTGGAGTTTGCTTCCGTTCCCGAGCTGACGGAAAGCGGACTCCAGGCCGTCGAGCTCGCCGTCGTTGTTCCCGAGAACGGCGTGGACTTCCAGCCCATCGAAATGGGGAACGACGGGTGGTGCGATCACGTCGCCACAGTGGATGACCGTCTCGACACCTCGTTTCTCGAAGACCGATACCGCGCGGTTTACAGCCGATACGTTGTCGTGCGTGTCCGAGATGACGCCTACAAGCATACTTGTTCGAATCGTAGAGGATGGAGCACTACAGTAGTTCTGGTCACAAAGTGCTCAAACAGTTGGCGAAAAAACGTCCGGGACGGTCAGTTCCGGGACTGAATCAGCTCTTCGATCGTCTCACGAACGTTCCCGGTCGATCCCGCCAGGGGCATCGACTGCAGCTGTTGTTCGATGTCGCGCTGCTTGAAGTGATTCGAGAGCGTCAGTATCGTCGGTGCCCAGAGCCCAACGAAGATCCCCAACTCGCGGTCACCACGCGCAAAATAGGCGTACAGTGCTAGCCCGACCGATACTACCGATGCAATGAGGGCCGTGTCCGCACCGGCCTCCATCGTGGAACCTGTCTCGTCTGACGACATTGTTTGGCTCATATTGTGCCGACGTACGCTATCACCGCAGGCCTATTAATGACGGATAACCGTTCACAGAGATGTCGAACGGATTGTCATTGACTTCTCTCTTTTAAGCAGATTTTTCTTCGAGTGAGTGCCGCGAATGTCAAAGAGTAGCGGACAGTCTAGCTAATCAAAATGTGAGACCGTCCCGAACTGTTCACCCCGAATCGATCCGAGTAAGCACCTCCTACAGGTTCTCTTCTTGATACGATCCGTCATAGGACCCCACGTGTTCAGCACGGGACAGGACGAGCTGGGCGATTCGGGCATCCTGTTGTAGTTCGAGTTCGTAGTTGACATCGAGTAGTCCTTCGCCGCGGCCTGTGTAGCCAGCGTCCCACACCGCAGTGTGCAGCATCGCGGAGTTTCGCATGAGCGACGAGCGTGGCAGGACGAACCCAATGTGTCCCTCGGGGATCGAAATCGTCTCCCCATACCGCGCGATGTAGTGTCCGGGATCGAGGTGATATGCCCCTGCTGACGTGGCTAGCTCTTGTCGCTCGCCGATCGATTTTCCGTCCCGGTCGATCCGTCCTGACTCCGTCTGTTCGAACACGTTCGCAACGGTCAGGTCGACCCCGTTCGGCTGGATTTGCTCGTCGGTAACGGAAGAAAGCTGTTCGGCGACAAACCTGCCTGATCGGAACATACGCTGGAAGGTATACACTGGACAAAAAATCCTTCGGGACGGACGTTCGCCGACGGTTGTGTCGTTCTGGAAGTTCCAGGGGAGGGCTCCAAACGACGAGAAGAGCAGGCGCTTCTCTCCTCTGGACTCGCTTCGCTCGTGCAGATCCTACGGGTTCTCCACCCCGGGATTTCCTGAGTTGTCACTCACACGAGGTTCGTGACAGTTGAAAATGCCCGGGGAGGGCTCCGAACAACCGGGAGAGCTATGCTCTCCCGTACTTTCGATCGTTCGCTGCACTCACTCACGAGAGCCTACGGGTTCTCCGCCCACATGTGGCACTGGCTTTCGGAACTCGTCACTCACTACGTTCGTGACGTCGCGTAGAAAGCCAGTGCCCGGGGAGGGCTCCGAACCCTCGATCTCCGCATGTCCCAGGTTCGAGGCTCGGCAGTCCTCGTGTGGACATGAGAGGCTTCCAAGGTACCGCACCGAATCTCTGAACCCTATGAGTGCGGCGCTATGTCCAGCTAAGCCACCCGGGCTCATCTGCGAGTTGTCCGCTGATTATCTTTAAGCTTCTCATCTACGCCGAGTTCGTGTGTTATTCGTTCACACTACGATCGGAGCCTGCAGTTTTAAGCCATGGGGGAAGAACACACGTGCATGAGCGAACCCGGTGTCGTAGAATCCGCTCTTGACGGAGAGACGGTCGCCGCGTCGGTGCCGTTAGGCGGAGAGGACCAGCTGTATATCACGCCGACCCGAACGCTGATCTACCGGGCCGAGGGCCTGTTGAGCGACGAGTCGGTCGAAGAGTACCCACACGATGCGGAGCGGCTAACTATCTCGGAGGGCCGACGCAAAACGCGGTTCAGTCTCGATTATCCGGTTGATGGAACCCGCGAGTTCACGATTCCATCGAAGTGTGCTGACGACGTGATCCATCCTGTCGTCGCTGGGATCATAAATGCCGCAGGGATCACCGAACCAGGAGAGACAGTCCTGTCGACCTATCGATTCAGCGAGCTGACGCTGATCGTCACGAGCGAGCGGCTAGTCAAACACATCGGCGCAGCCGTCTGGGACACCGATTACGAGGAGTTCCACTACGACGACGTAACTGATCTAACCTTCGAGAAGGGTAGCGTCGCAACACAGGTAGTCCTCGACGTGGACGGCCGCCAGCAGCGGATCAAAGCACCGAACGATCAGGCACGGGACGTCGAGAGCAAACTGTCCGACGCGCTGACCGCGTACCACGGCGTCGACTCGATCGAGGAGCTACGAACCGCGAACGAGTCGGAAGACGAGGAGCCAGCCGAGCAGCCGGGTGCTGGTGGCGTGGCTTTCGGCGAAGGTGTTGATCCGCTTGAAGCCAACCCACCGTCGACCGAGGGTGACGAGGAGCTCTCTGCTGAACAGGTGATCGAGGACTCGGGTGGAACGGAGGCAGTAGAGACAGCGGAGCCATCGAACGATCCTGAGGAGAGCGGAGCGCCTGATACTGACGCGACCGAGTTTGACTCCGAGGGTAGCACAGACCGCTCACAGTCGGTTAACGAGCGGGGACAAACGACTGACGACGAATCGTCACGGAACACAGCCGATGACGACGGGTTCGATTTTGAGGATGTCGGCTTCGAACCGGCAGAGAGCGATCCTGACAGCAAGGCGATCGCCGAAGAACTCGCCGAACTGCGGGCGGTCGTCGAGCATCAGAACGAACGGCTCGACAAACAGCGCGAGGCGATCGAGCGACTAATCGAAGAGCTCAGTCGCGGCCGGTGACCTTCCGGATACAAGAGGAGCCAAAGGGACCCAGTTCGCCCGCATCGTACTTGATGAAGTGCCCAGTCGAGAGCCCCGCCCCACAGCGCTGACACTCGAACTCGCCGTCTTTCTGGACGACCTGACTCTCGTAGCTGACAAACTCGCTGTGTTTCGGGCGGATGATCCCGTCCTTGCGTTCGATAATCCCGCGTTTCTCTGCAGTGTCGAGGATCTCTCTGGTGACTGCGGGATGCGTGGAGACGGTCTCCAGCCTGTCGACGGCATCGGCGACGCTTAGCTCATCGTGTTCCAGCGAGCGCAAGAGGTCGAGGCCGAGCGCTATCCGGTCGTCCTGCATCTATCTCCGAGTGCTCGGCCGAGGGGATTAAACGTTACGCGGCCGGCCGCTTGGATTCCACCCATCACTCGTAGTGATCCCGTTCGACACGCGCGTCAAACCGCCGTGAGAGCAGCGTGGTCACCGGCCCACTGCCAATCTCGATGCCGTCGAGCGTCTCGATCGGCCGGAGCTCCCACGTCGAGTTCGTCAGGAACGCTTCCTTTGCCGAGCGAACGTCGTCGGGTGTGTACTGGCCCGTATAGACCGGAATGTCGGCTTCATCAGCGAGTTCGATGACGACCGATCTCGTGATCCCCGGCAATACCGGCCCATCGAGGCTCGGTGTGTGAAGCCCGTCCTCCCCAACGAAAAATACGTTGCTCGTCGCTCCCTCCGCGACGTAGTCGTCAGTATCACGCAACAGCGCTTCGTCGGCGTCCTCGATCAACTCGGTTCGTGCGAGGATCCCGTTGAGGTAGTTGTGTGTCTTCGCGTCGGCCGGGATCGCGGCGTCCGGAACCCGCCGAGTCATCGTCGTCTGGACGGTCGCGGGACCGTCCCAGACGGGTTCTCCCTCCGTTCCCCCGCGTGGGAGTTCTGCGACGATGACGACAACGGTCGGATCGGTTGTCGGCCCGGGGGTCAGCTTACCGGGCTGGACGCCACGCGAGATGGAGAGTTTGACGTACGCATCGGTCAGGTCGTTGGCCCGGAGCGTTTCGAGTACGCGCTCGTGAAGTTCCTCGTCGTCGATCCCGTGGTCGATCCCGAGTGTCTCACAGGTGTTCGCCAGCCTGTCCGCGTGAGCCTCCCACTCGAAGACGGTGCCGCCGTACGCGCGCACGGTCTCGAACGCAGCATCACCGTACATGAAGCCCCGATCGCGGACGTTCACCGTCGCCTCCGACTCCGGGACGAGCTCGCCATCAACGTGGTACTTCATGATTTGGCTCCCCCGTCGACGCATCTCGCGAACGAACAGAAGTTCTCGATCAGGCGTTTACCGACCGACAGATCGAGGCCGTCCCGATCGTCGTCTCGTGTGACCGTCCCGGTCAGGATGCTCTCGGGATGGAACTGGACGCCGATGTGGGGGCGCTCCCGGTGGCGGACGGCCATCAGTATCGATCGCTCGTCCGCAGTTCGAGCAGTCTCCATGAGCGGGTCCGGGAGATCCTCACGTTCGACTGCCAGTGAGTGATAGCGTCCGACCCGGAACTGTTCGGGCATGTTGTCGAAGATTCCACGCCCATCGTGATCGATCGTTGAGGGCTTCCCGTGGACGACATCGGGCGCATGGACCACTGGCGCACCGTGGGCCGCACACAGCGCCTGATGCCCGAGGCAGACACCGAGCGTCGGATACGTTGTCTCTGCGAATATCGGGATCGAAACGCCCGCGTCCGCCGGCGTGCCGGGGCCCGGCGAGATGACGATACCATCGGGATCGAGCGCCCGGATCCCCGCTACGTCGATCTCATCGTTCCGTCGGACGATAACGCTCTTTTCGTCGGTCGCCCCGGCATCACGCTCTTTCGCCTCGGCCTCCGCGACGAACTGGACGAGGTTGTACGCAAACGAGTCGTAATTGTCGATGACGAGCATCACGACTCACCACCTCCCGTGTCGAGTTCCATCGCCGTCTGATCGCCAAGCGCCTCGTCTACGGCCCTGACGAGTGCACGTGCCTTGTCCAGCGTTTCGGCGTACTCCCGCTCGGGCTCTGAGTCGTGGACGATCCCTGCCCCGACACGGAGGTGGTACTCGTCGGCGTGACGGACGAGCGTTCGAATGACGATATTCAGCGTCGCCCGACTGTCGAAGCCGAGAACGCCGATCGACCCCGTGTAGGGCCCCCGGCGGGTCGCTTCGACCTCGTCGATAAGCTCCATCGTTCGGGGTTTCGGTGCTCCGGTGATCGTCCCGCCGGGGAAGACCGCAGCGATGGCGTCCGCGAGCGTGGCATCTTCCCGCAGTTCGGCCCCGACGCGGGAGACGAGATGCATTACTTCGGAGTACCGGTCGACACGCCGGTATTCGGAGACGTCGACGCTGCCGTATCGGGCAACCTTCCCGAGATCGTTGCGTTCCAGGTCGACCAGCATCGCGTGTTCTGCCCGCTCTTTCTCGTCGCCCGTCAGTTCGGCTTCGAGTGCCTCGTCCTCCGCCTCGGTCGCACCGCGTGGTCGCGTCCCGGCGATCGGTTCGGTCTCGATCCGGTTACCCTCGCGCTCCAGCAGGAGCTCAGGGCTGGCGCTGACCAGATCTACGGACGGAAACTCCAGCAGTGCGGAGTACGGTGCAGGGTTGACCGACCGGAGGGCTGCGTACGTGTCGACCGGGTGGACTGCCGCCGGAGCGGTCAGACGTTGTGAAACGTTCGTCTGAAAGGTATCGCCGTCGCGGATGTACTCTTTGATCGTCCGGACACGGTCGGCGAACGCTTCCTGTCCACAATCGCTCGAAAACTCGGCGGTGTCGCCTGTGACTGGCGGTGCACCCACCGTCGGATCGCCCTCTGTAGCGGCGGTCGCAAGCCCGAGTGCTCGTTCCCGGCCCGTTTCGTAGGCGGTCCCGGGATCGTCGGGGTCCACTCGCGGGCAGGCAGTGATACGAAGGGTCGTCTCACCCGCCCGTGGTTCCGTCCATGCGGCAACCCGGTCGTAGACGCCAATCTGTAGCTGCGGGAGGGATCGATCGTCGACCGCCCTTTCGGGAAGGTCCTCGATCTCCCGGATCAGATCGTAGGAAAGCCAGCCGAAGGCACCGCAGGGGTACGGAACCGAACAGTCCCCTCTCTCGAGTGTCTCGCCGTCGAGCAGGCCTTGCAGAGCGGTAAGCGACGGTGATTCGTGTCCAGAGACGGCGGTTCCTTTTGACCGGTTCGACTCGTCGCAGGGTGTTGCATCAGGGCGGGTGGTCATCATTTCAACCGGATCAACAGCGAAGTACCCCCATCCGGGCTGACCGCCGGTGGTTTCGAGGATGACACCCCCTGATCCTCTCCGCGCCCGCCGATACGCCTCGAACGGGTCCTCGACATCGACGCGGACCTCGACCGGGATTCGTGTGCCCGACGTGACGTCCATGGCCGTCGCTCGAAACTCTTCGCTGGTAGTTACGACCGACGGTGTGTCCATGTCTGCCGGAAGGAACGCGCGGAATAATGATCTTCCGGTTCGAGCAGTCGCTTACCGGACTTTCGCCTGCTCGACCCAGTTTTCGACGCGGGATTCTGCAAGGTCGGATTCGGCCGCGATCGCAGATGGGTCGGCGGCGGCAAGGTCGGCGATCGACTCGACTCCTACATCCGCGAGTCGCTCCGCGTACGCGGGCCCGATTCCCTTGATGTCTTCGAGCTCGCCCTTCTCGGTTGTCGGGTCCTCCGTTGTTTCGTCGTCGTCCTCGTTTGCGTCTTCGCCGTCATCCGCAGCAACGTCTGCATCGTCTTCCGGATCGTGACCTTCCTGGACTACGTCTTCCGACTCGGTGTCCTCGGCGACATCTTCTTCGTCGTCAGGTTCTGCCTCGTCGATCAGTTCGTCTTCATCGACCGATTCGTCCTCCGCGTTGATCTCCTCTTCCGGTTCCCCCGTTGCATCATCGGGTTCCTCGTCGGTGTCTTCTTCGGCGGTGTCTTCGTCCGCTTCCACGTCGGCAGCGCCGCCCGTATCGACGGCGTTTGCGTCTGGGTCGTCTCCACCGACATCTCGTTCGACCGTCACCCCAACGTCCTGACGCTGCCTCTCGTCGGTGCTGTCGAGCCCGAGAAGCGACTTCAGCTTGTCCAACAGTGACATTGCAAGATAGTTGATAGTCGTTCTACTTAAACCCGTCCGACACCGGCTCGATTTTCACAGCGCTGTGCGGAGCGCCTCGTTCATCGCATCGACCGGCGCGTCCCGGCCGGTCCAGCGCTCGAACGCCTCGACGCCCTGATACAGCAGCATCCACGCGCCGTCGATCGTCGTCGCTCCCTGTGCCGCCGCGTCGCGCAGGAGCCGGGTTTCGAGGGGGCGGTAGACCGCGTCGAGAACTGCCAGATCACCGTGGAGGGCCTCGGCCGGAACCGGGGTTGCATCCTCTTCCATGCCGACGCAGGTTGCGTTGACCAGCACCGAGGCGTCCGCCAGCAGTGCCTCCAGTGAATCGAGGCCGTGGCCCGTTGCCCCCGGCACTACTGAAGCGAGTTCGTGCGCACTCGATTCCGTTCGGTTGGCGATAGCGACCGACGCTCCGGCGTCCGCGAGCATGAACGAGATGGCACGGCCAGCCCCGCCTGCACCGACGACCACTGCGTTCTCCCCGTCGAGAGCGACGTCGTGACGCTCGAAGGCCCGTCGCGCGCCCGCCGCGTCCGTGTTGTGTCCGGTCACCATCTCGCCGGTAAAATCGATCGTATTGACCGCGCCGATCCGGGACGCCATCTCGTCGACGTCGACGTGATCCAGTACGTCCTGTTTGAACGGAATCGTGACGTTCAGTCCGGAGATACCGAGTGCCTCCGCGCCATCGATCGCCCGACCGAGTTCTGCGGGCTCGGGTTCGAACGTGACGTATCGGGCGTCGATACCGAGCGCTTCGTAGCCCGCCTCGTGCATGGGCGGGGACAGCGAGTGACCGACCGGGTTGCCGAGGAGTCCGTACACGTCCATGGCCGTGAGAACCCGGTCCTGGTGCATAAGCAGTTCGGAGCGGGCTCGGATTCAGCCGGAGTGCGGCCACAGCAGTAACGACGCGCTTTACTCCCCTCGTCCATTGAGTGCGTATCGTGATTGCGATCGTCGTCAGCAGGGCGGACTCTGCGTCCGAGCACATCTTCGAGCAGCTACTGGCAGCGCGGGACTGGGACAGACGCGTCGACGAGCACCGCGAGGACGGCATGGGTGGCGGCGATGTCTTCCGGATCGATGGCTTCGAGCTTCGAACCTTCGACGACTGGCATCTCGAACTGGACGATGCCGCCGAACCGTTTGACGATCCAGACCTCCTCGTCTTTGCGTCCCGGCATTCTGGGGATACTGGACCCCTGCTGACGGCTCACTTCACCGGGAACTTCGGTCCAGCAGAGTTCGGGGGTGAGGATCGCTCGCTTGCCGCCACCTGTCCGAGCGCCCTCTCGGAAATCCTCTCGGCGTTTGACGAACACGCTCCAGCCGACTACGACACCGGGATCGAGTGTACCCATCACGGCCCGACCGAGGTCGACGTCCCGTCCATGTTCGTCGAACTGGGAAGCGGCGAAGCGGAGTGGGCAGATTCCACGGCCGCAGCCGCCGTCGCGCGTTCGATCCTCGACCTCCGGGACGTGAAGCCACATGCGAAGCGCCTGGATGGTGATACCGAGACACAGAACGGCGAACCCCCGCGGCGACAGCTCGTCGGGATCGGGGGCGGTCATTACGCGCCGCGATTCGAGCGAATCGTCCGCGAGACCGACTGGCACGTCGGCCACGTCGCTGCCGACTGGACGCTCGATGAACTCGGACCTCCGGAGCGACACCGGGACGTCCTTGACGAAGCGTTCCAGCAAAGCGAGGCCGAGTTCGCGCTCGTCGCGGATACGGACCGCGATCTCGACGATGTCAGGCGGGTGCTCTCGGAATCGGGCTACCGGATCGTGAGCGAGACGTGGCTCCGTGAAGTCGACGACGTTCCACTCGCGCTTGCAGACGATCTCGAATCGGCGCTCTCCCCGATCGATGACGGGCTCCGATTCGGGACGGTGCCTGAGGGCTGGGACGACTACACTATCCAGGAGCTCCCGACTGACCTGCTCGACGAGGCTCAGGGGATCGCGTCCGCGACGGTACGGAGTGCAGTCGAGCGGGCGACACTGGCTTTCGAGACTGTCGAGAACGGCAACCGGGTACGCGGACGGGCGGCCGTCTCGAAGACGTCTGACTACGATGCGCTCATCGACGCGCTCGTCGATGTGCTCGACGGGGAGTACGAGACAGTTCGCCGTGAGAACGGGCAAGTCGTCGCACAAACAATGGCATTCGATCCCTCACTCGCCCGCGAGGCTGGCGTCCCCGACGGTCCAGCGTTCGGAAAACTCTCGAACGGCGAACCCGTCTCGGTCGACGGGCGGACGATACACCCTGACGATGTCGAGTCGACGCGGACAGTGACGTTCCCTGTTTGAACCACCGTCGCCGAAAACGGTTTTTCCCTGACGCCCCAAGGAGGTGATATGCCACCAACTCTGGAAGTCGAATGTACGAGCGATGAATGCGAGATCGATATGCTTGAACTGCATTACACCTACGATATGCCAGACGACGTAGGAGTCGACGACTTCGTCTGTCCGTACTGTCAGCGTTCGTCCGTACTCGAGGAGATCGTCGTATGACGCTCCGCGAGATCGGTCGATCGGTCAGTAATACGCTCCTCCGTGGCGTTGGCCGGGTTTCCAGTAACGTACAGGAGAGCAAGTCGATTCCGGTCGACTTGCTCGAAAGCGACGACGCAGTCTTGGCTGTGTTCGACGCACCGGGGACATCTCGGGATGATGTTCAGGTACGGTTCAGCGAGGGGAGTCTCCATATCCGTATCGACCGGTTCCGCGAAGAGCACGACGGGTTCGAGACGGTGTTTCCCGGGCGTGGACTCGCACTCACGGGCGAAGTAGAGCTCCCGGCCGATGTCGAGGTAGACCCGAACGCAGCAACCGCAACGATCACAGGAAACGGCACACTGGAGATCCACGTCCCGAAAGTGGATAGATCCGACGAAACACAGGACGACGGTCTCGATGTCGAGGTGTAGTACCGGTCATGGCGATGGCCGGAGATTCAAGGTCGCGCCACCCCAAGAGAGGGTATGCGAAGTTTCCGGATCGGTACCGCATTCGGTATCCCGATCAAGCTCGATCTCACCTTTCTGTTAGTACTACCGCTGTTCGCGTATCTGATCGGCTCTCAGATCACGGCGACCGCGGAGTTGCTCAACGACGCGATCGCCGCGGGCATTGAAGTGGATGCGATCACCACCGGGCTGACACCTTGGGCCCTCGGACTTGTCGCAGCGATAGGGCTGTTCGTCGGTATTCTGCTGCACGAGCTCGGCCACTCGTTCGTCGCGATGCGATACGGCTACCCGATCGACTCGATCACGCTCTGGATATTCGGCGGTATCGCCGCACTCTCGGAGATGCCCGAAGACTGGCGACAGGAGTTCAATATCGCTATCGCGGGCCCCATCGTCAGCGTCCTCGTCGGCCTCGTCTGTTATGGACTGTTCGTCGGCGTCCTGCTCGTCGAGCCGTTCGAATCGGTCCCCATCGTGACCTTCGGAACACTGTTCGTACTGGGCTATCTCGCCGTCCTGAATATCGTCCTCGCCGTATTCAACATGATACCGGCGTTCCCAATGGACGGGGGCCGGATCCTCCGGGCATTCCTCGCCAGAAACCGGCCGTACGCGCGTGCCACCGAGATGGCCGCCGAGGTCGGAAAGTTCTTCGCCGTGCTCCTGGGGCTGTTCGGCCTGTTTTCGTTCAACATCATCATGATCGGCGTCGCCTTCTTTGTCTACATCGCGGCGTCGACGGAGGCGAAACAGGTGATGATGAAGGCCGCACTCGAAGGTGTAACCGTCGCGGACGTGATGACGCCCGCAGAACGACTTCACACCGTCCCACCGGAAATGACGATATCCGAACTGCTCCAGAAGATGTTCACACAACGTCATACCGGGTACCCCGTAATGTCGAATGGGCGACCGGTCGGTATCGTCACACTTGATGACGCCAGAGAGGTCCAGCCCGTCGAACGGGACGCATACACCGTCGATGATATCATGACGAGAGACCTCCGAACGATTTCGCCCGATGCCGACGCCATGGAGGCGATCACGACCCTCCAGCAGGACGATATCGGCCGACTCCTCGTTGTCGACGGGTTCGGTACCGTTGTCGGGCTGGTCTCACGTACCGACCTGATGACTGCGCTGGATGTCATTCGGTCGTCCGGATCGGAATCACTTGGGGACCAGACTGAGCCGATCCGATGAACCCGATCAGGACCGTTTGACCACGTCCCTGATGACGCTCTGGACAAGTCGCTCGTCCGCCAGTTCGATGACCTGTGCGGAGATCTCGACGGGGATCCGCTCGCCGTCCGCCCGCTCGACGTATATCTGTGAGCCGTCGACGTGACGGTTGACCAGTCCCGACCCGCTATTCAGACGCTCACGGAAGAGAGACTCGTACAGCCCCCTGTCCTCTTCTGGATGGATCTTGCTGTGGTGTTCTCCGGACAACTCTTCGGAAGAGTGGCCGATCAGGCTCTCTGCGGCCTGATTCGCCTCCACGATCTCACCCGTCTCCGCATCAGTTACCAGAATCGCGGTCGGGGCTGTATCAACGAGCGCATGATACCGTTTTCGAGATCGTTCCAGCGACTTCTCGCGTTCCTTTCGCTCCGTGATATCGCGGAAGTAGACGGAAAGCCCGTCGATATCCGGGTAGATCCTCGCTTCTATCCACGCGTCGAGTTGGTCGTAGTGCTCTTCGACCGTGAATGCCTCCTTTTCGGCGAGGACATCCCTCGCCGCATCGTAGAACTCGGTCTCTTCGATTCCCGGGAACACGTCCGCAATGGACTGACCGAGTAGCTCCTCGCGGTCCCTGTCGAGCAACTCGCTCGCGTGGCTGTTCATGTACGTTAGCCGCCACTCCGTATCCAGTGCGACGAACCCGTCATCGATCCGCTCGTAGACACGCCGAATCCGACGATTGCGCGCTTGCTTTGCCGCTTCGGCCCGTCGCTGCTCGACGACGTTCCGGATTCGATGAGCCAGCAGATCGTAGTGTTCGCTCCCGGCTTCCTTCCTGATGTAGTCGGTGACGCCCGCCGTAATCGCTCGGCTGGCGACCGTCTCGTCACCTTTCCCGGTCATCAAGATGAATGGGAGCTCCGGTGAGTGCTCTCGAACGGCCTGTAAAAACTCGATTCCATCGCGTTCGGGCATCTGATAATCACTGACGATACAGTCGATATCGCTTTCGGCTAACAGCCGCTCGCCCTCGTCAGCGCTCGTCGCAGTCGTGACCGCGAAATCGTCGAACTCGTCTTCGAGAAACATCTCCGCCAGCTCGCCGAACCGGGGATTGTCATCGACGATGAGAACTTCGATAGAGGAAGGGGATCCAGTAGCCATTATCCCGTGTCGTCGGGCCGCCAGTATAATCGTTGCGGCGCTGGCGGTGCTTTTCTAACCACAGTACTGGGACTGGGTGTATTGGGTGCGAGAATTGAACCCGACTGCGAGACTCACTCCGTTCGACTCGCGAGGTTCAATTCTCTCCCGGATGGTCTTCTCTCTCACTGGTAGTGTGTTCGCGGTGCTCCTGACCGAGCACACGCTCACTGGGGATCGTTCGAGAGAAGGTCCAGGTGCGAGAATTGAACCCCGGTCGTTCCGCTGCGCTCCACTCCCTGCTTCAATTCTCTTGGCTGGACTTTACGCTGGTCACGTCCGTTCCCAGCGAAAAGGTCCAGGTGCGAGAATTGAACCCGAGCCAGACGTGCTCGCTTCGCTGCGCGCGACTGGCATGATTCAATCTCGCACGTCACACCGTCCGCTCCTCACGTCCGTTCGTCGCAGGAAGGTCCAGGTGCGAGAATTGAACCCGCGTCTCAGCCTCCACAAGGCTGAAGGATAGTCCACTACCCCAACCCGGACACGTACCTCGAAATAGTCCACGCTCCGTTAAAATAGGTTACGCCTCGGGAGCGCTACGCGAGGTATTCACACGGAGCTCTGAAACATCGGGAGTCTTTTGCCCCACACCGGCGTAGAGGAACCTAACTGTGGCGATCACGGACAAGATCTACGTCAAGAACCACCGCCAGCTCAGCTCCCAGCTCGACACCAGCATTCCGAAGGGGGCGTTCAAAGGGGCGACACTCGATATCCTCTTCCAGGGCGGTGGCCTCGAACAACTTGACGAGGCGACCCGGGATCGAGTGCTCGAATTCGCTGAAGACTTTCTGGACTGTGATTGCGACAACAACCCCTACTGTGGCTGTCCCGAACGGAAGTTCATTCGCTATCTGCTCGAACTCCGGGCCGATGGGCTCGGGCCGGACGCCATCGTCGACGTGATGAGTGACGAGTACATGCTGTACGCCTATCCGGGCGACGTCCTGTCCTTTCTCGACCAGAGCGTCCGAACGCTCGAAGCGACCGAGGAGCTGGCAAAGGTCGACGGAAACAGGGAGGCCGAGGAGGCCGCCCGGACGGCAAAACGGGAGCTGTCGCGCTAGCCGAGTCGGACAGTCTCGTCGGACTCGCCGCTCTCGTCATCGAGGTCTTCGAGATAGATCACGTCCTCGGCTTCTTCGTCATCGACCTGCTCGCGGAGATGTGCGACGTAGCCTTTGTACTCGTCCAGCTGTTCGCGGAGGTGCTCGGCTTCGAGCTCCAGCCGCTCGTGTTCCCGAATGAAACTCTTCGGGACGGTGACGGTCGGTGGGAACTCGCCGTCCTCGACGGTCGGGCCCAGTTCGTCCTCGGGGACGACCTGGACCTGCCCGTTGTGGGCAACGAGCTGGTCGACGTAATCCCGGAAGACGGCCGAAAGCGAAATATCCCGCTCCTCGGCGATCTCCCGGAGCGTCTCGAAGGCGTCCTCGTTCACCCGGAACGAGATCGTCTTGTTTTTGTTCCCCATGTTACTGATCTGTTTCCGGTCGACACACTTAATCATTCGTGCCTGTGGCCCAGCAGCCGAATGCGGATCACACCCTGAGTATCGGTGGGATCCCGTCGAGTTCTATCCTTTTTTATAGCACCGATAACTGGTAGCGGATATGAGTTCCGAGGGGAGAGATTCCGGACAATCACCGGCCGATTACGATATCGGCGATGTCCTGCGGCAACTGGACGAACTGGAGGGAACAGTAGATTCTTCGAAAGAGCGCCAGGAAGTCCGTCGAACGCGGCGGATGCTCGAATCAGTGCCGGGTAGTGACCGGATCAGAAAATACACGTCGAGGGATATCGCAGAGGGGTTTGTCGGCGGAATTATCTTTTCGCTCCCGCTCCTCGTCGAGGACGGCGTCTTCGAGATCGCCGAGTGGTTCGTCGAGTTCACCGTGGCGTCCATTCCAGTCTTCTTTGTCATCAACGTCCTGTTCATCGTCGGACTGGTGAGCGGGCTGCTCTATTTCACCGACATCCGCAACGTACAGGTCCGCTTGCTGTTTGGCTTCCTGCCAAAACGACTGGCTGCCGTACTATTGATTTCCCTCTTCGTCGCCGCCGGGACGATGCTCATGTGGGGGCGGCTCACTGCCGAGGGACCGTCGAATTTCGAGATGCTGGCACGGATCACCGTTATCTGGGCAGCCGCAGCGCTGGGGGCGTCGCTGGGTGACATTCTGCCCGGCGAAAGCAGCGGGACGGATATCGCCGATCGCGTCGCCGAGATCGGGGACCGGTAACCCGGCAATTCCGAGAAAACGTCGTGGTTACTCTGCCTCGGGAGTTTCGCTTCCGGAGCCGAGTTCGTAGTCGGACAGAGCATCTTTGAACTGCTCGTACGCCGTCTCGGCACTGACACGCGTCTCGCCGACAACCGCGCCAGCGAGGCCGCCGATCGCGCCGCCGGTACTCGCGCCGTTCTTGCTGATGATCCCACCGACTGCTGCGCCGACCGCCGCACCGATCGCCGCGTACTTCGCTCGATTGAAGATCAGGTTGAGTCGTTCTTTCATACGTATACATCAGTCAGTCGACCTATAAAGCCAACCCTTCGTGCAGTTCTCTCAGTACCGGTGAACCGCGTTGACGATCCCTGCAGTCTGGCCGATATTGACCAGTGTCAGGCAGAATACGGACAGCCAGACGCCCCCACCAATCAGCGGTCCGGCGGCGTACACGGCTGCCCCGGCCAGACTCAGCACCCCACCGATCACGTAGGGCCGAGGGGCTAGCTGAACCTGTCTGCCCGTCGCCACCAGCGCGACACCGGGGACGATCATCCAGCCGATGAGGCTCGCGGTAAACAACAGGGCAGCGAGGCTGTCGACAGCAAACCCGACGATCCCCGCCAGCGTGATGAGGAACCCGACCAGCAGGACGCGTCGCCAGAGCAACAGTACGCCCTCCGTCATCTCGCCCCACGAGAGGAGCGTGAACCCGGCGATAATCGTCGCCATCACGAGGTGAGCGATCAGCAGTGCGTGTTCGCTCGCCAGATCCAGATGGACTGCAGTGACGAACGTCCAGGCGAGCGGCACGAGCAGTGCTGGTCCGTTTTCGCGGGCACGTCGGAACATATACGCAAACACGTTTCCGAGCTATCTTGATCCTGTTGCCCGGTTCACTCCGAGGGGATACCGGCCCTGCCGGAGCCACGTGTCGCGGCCCACGTCACGACCGTCCCGATCAGCAATGCAATAGCGAGACCGAGGGTCAGATACATCGCGGTCTGAATATCCACGAGTTCAGCGACGACGCCGACACCGAGCGGGGCAAGCGCAATTCCCGTGTACGTCCCGCCGGTCGTCATCGCGCTGATCGGACCGCTGTACTCGGGGCTGGCTTCGACTGCAAACGACAGGATGGTCGGAAACAACCCCGAGATCAGAAACCCGGCGAGGAAAACCAACATGAAAAGGGCCCATCCGCCGATGCCGCTGAACGTGACCAGCAGTACGGGGATCGATGCCAGCGTCAATCCGAAGGTCAGGTAGAGATAGTTCACCCGCTCGATGATCCACGTGTTCAGTATGCGACCGGGGATGTACGCCAGCAGGAACGTCGATAGCAGCAGGTTAGCGAGGTCCCGCGGAATGATCGTGCTCGCGTAGTATGGCAGCCACGTGAAGAAGATACCCTCGATCCCGCCGAGAAGTGCCATACAGCCGATAGACCCGAGCACCGCCGGACGCCGCACCAGCGTCCGTAGCGCGTCCAGCGAGAGCGACTGTTCGTTATCAGTGCTGGCCGGGAGCTCGGTTTGCCAGATGAGCAGCCCGATCGGGACGAAAAACAGGCCGAGTATCGCGTAAGTGACGCGCCAGTCAGTTACCGAGAGAACGGCGTTTACCAGCACCGGACCCGTCACCGCACCGAGTGCCCACGCCAGCGAGTACAGCGCGAAGATACGCCCCCGGCGACTCGGATAGAGATGCGAGAGGATCGGGCGGTCGACGCCGCGGAAGGCCCCGGCTGCCGCGCCCTGTCCGACCATCACAGCAAGAAACAGCCAGTAGACTGGAGCGACGCTCATCACGAGCAACGAGACGACCGTGGCTGCGACACCGATTAGCAGTGTCCGCTTGAGATCGATCCGTCCCGAGACGAACCCGATCGCGAGGACCGAAACGACGAACCCAACCGTCCCGGCAGGCGCAACCAGTCCGAGAAGGGCTTCCGAGACACCGAAGGACGACTGAAAGCTCTCCAGAAGTGCGCCCCGTATCTGCGTCGCGACAGCATCGCCCATCACGAACAGAAAGATCGCAACGACCCAGACACGACGCGAGTCCATAGCTAGCCAGTCTCGCGGCCGGCCGTCGAATGGGTTTCGGTCTGTTCCGTCCGTCTTTATTTGAAGCGCTATCCGGCCGATGCGGGAGCGTCACCTGTGCCGCGATTAACACCACTCCTCGTACTGGTGGACGCGTGCCGGATTGAGCGGCTGCGCCTCCCGATCGGTGCCGTCGTAGGCCTCGTGATGGTCAACGTGCGGGATATCGAGGTCTCCTTCCGGGTCGTACTCGCGTGGGATGATCGAGCGAGCGCGCTTCTCGTTCCACGAACGCACCTTGTCGAGAACCGGCTCCTGCTCCAGATCATTGGTCTCCAGCGCGTCACCGGCCTGTTTGACAGCACCCTCGCCGCGATCGGTCCGGGCGATCAGCGTCGTCCTGCCGTCCCCGCTTCCGACGCTGCCCGCGGAGATGTCGGCCGTGCCGCCGACGAAGTCCGCACATTCGTCACAGCCCTTCAGCCCCGCGTGGCCGAACGCATCGACGTCCCGGTCGAACAGGACCTCGCCGTCGGCGTCGTAGGCAAAGAGGGTCCCGCCGTCGACATCGAGTTTGGCCACCGTCTCGGGATCGACGCCCAGCTCCGAGATGGCATCACGGAGCCGCCGCGACTCGAACGCGCGGGTACACATCAGCGAGATCGTCAGGACGACCTCGTCGAGTTCGCCCTCGTAGCCGTATTCGGAGAGCGCCGTTATGCCCTCGATCACGCAGGGCGTCCCGACGACTGCGATTTCGGAGTCCTCGATATCGGCCCCCTCGATCAGTTCCGCGATCCGACCTGCCTGCATCGTCTGGTTGTAGAAGCTCCCGGCAGTTTCGACGAGTTCCTCGCGGGTCGTCGCCAGGTAAGTCTCACCGTGGAGCGGTTCGTCGCTGTCCGTAGCGACGATTGCCCCGTCGATCTCGCCTGCATCGAGCAGTTCGGCGAGCAGCGCCGTAACGACGCCGCCGTCCTGCCCGGCGTCTGCTGCCGCCTCGTCGACGGCGCGGGCGCTGTAGGTCGCCCCGACGTCTTCGGGGACGGCCTCCTGTACCTCCCTGATCAGGCGCTCATAGCGCAGACCGCTGCGCGGGCAGTAATCCCAGCAGCGCGAGCAGCCAGTACACATCTTCACGAGGGTCGGCCGCTCCATCTCGCTATCGATCCCGATGGAATCGGCGGGACAGGCGGCGACACAGGTCCCACACTGCGTACAGCGATCGGATTCGATGACCGCCTCGTCGAGATCGCGGAACCACGTCTTGCCGGGTGGTGCGGCGGATTCGGCGGCCTGCTCGCGGGGATCCCCGCCCTTGCTCGGAACGGATCGATTGCTCGCTGTACTGCTCGGAACGCCGGGGTTGGGTTTCGACATCTCAGTTCACCTCCGTCGTAACGTGGTCGCCGCCCTGTACGATCGTCTCCGGTCCGGCCTCGCCCTCGATCAGCGACCGCAGGTCCGAATCCGGAACGCGCTCGGTCCACTCCGAGAACGCCTCGTCGCCAGCGTCGGTTGCATACGCCGTCACGAGGCGTTTTATCCCCTCGGGGACCTCATCGAGGACGACCGACCCGGCGATCCAGTCGGCAAACGCCCCCCGGCCGAGGTCCCCGCCGAGGCCGACATCCGCGGCATCTTTCGTCCCTTCCGGGGTGCGTTTTGCCTCGCCGCGCATGGCGATATCACCGATCTGGGGCTGAGCACACGAGGCTGAACAGCCGGACATGTGGACTCGGACGGCGTCGGGAAGATCGGACTCGTCGAGGCGGTCGGTCTCCGCGAGCCACGAATCGAGCGTACGGGCCCACTCGATCCCGCGGGATTTAGTTTCGACGACGCCGTACTTGCAGAACTCCGCGCCGGTGCAGGTGACGATCCCGCGGGTGAACGGCCCCGGATCGGGACTGTAGCGCTCCAGCAGCGGCTCGGCCAGCAGGTCGTCGAGCGTCTCCTCGCGGACGCCCGCGACGAGCACGTTCTGGTTCGCGGTCAGCCTGAGCTCGCCGCTCCCGTACCGTTCTGCGAGGTCTGCCAGTTCGACCAGCTCCTCGCCACGCATGCGCCCGGTCGGCAGGTTGAGGCCGACGTAGTAGCCGTCCTCCGTCTGGTGGACGCCGACGTGGTCGCCCCGGTAGCTCGTGGTGAGGTCCTCCCCGGCCTCCTCGAAGTCGAAGTCGACGTACCGCTGTAGCTCCTCGCGGAACCCGTCGATACCGTACTCCTCGACGATGAACTTCAGGCGATTCACTGCCGTGTCGATGTAGCTGCCCTGTTCGATGAACAGGTCGGCAGCTGCGAGGGTCAACGGCTCTACCTGCTCGGGTTCGAGGAAGACGCCGAGGTCTGTCGCGGCTCGTGGACCATCCGAAAGGCCGCCGCCGACCTTGACGTGGAACCCGTCACGACCGTCCTTGACGGCGGGGACAAACCCGAGATCCTGAATCTCGCTGCGGCCGCAGTTCTCGTGACAGCCGCTCAAACTCACCTTGAGTTTGCGCGGAAGGTTCGCATAGCGCTGGTTCCCCTCGAAGGCGTCGGCGATGCCCTCGCCGAGCGCTCTGACATCCGTGACCTCCTCCCCCAGCCCTGACGCGGGACAGGCGACGACGTTCCGGAGCGTGTTCCCACTGGCCTGGATCGTCGTCAGGCCGACCTCGTCGTAGCGGTCCCAGATCTCGGGCATGTCCTCGACGCGGACCCAGTGGGCCTGCAGACCCTGTCTGGTCGTCACGTCGAGAAAACCGTCGCCGAACTCGGCGTTCTGTTCGGTGCCGCCGTACTCGGCGGGTGCGCGGGCGAACTCGTCGACGATCTCGCCATAGGTGCGGGCCTGCGCAGCAGTTAGAACACCGTTTGGAACCTTCGTCCGCAGCATGAAGTAGCCGTCCTGTTTCTGCGTGTACAGACCGATCAGGTGCAGGCGACCGAAGACGTCCTCTCCGAGTTCGCGGGGAAGCGCCTCGAACCCCTGTGGTGCTACCTCGCGAACGCGCTCGTAGAGCCGTTCTGGATCCCAGTCATCTGACTCGGCTCGAACCCAGTCAGTGAGGCTGCCCTCGTAGAAGCTGACGTCCTCGTAGCCGAGCTCTGTCAGTACGGTGAACGTATGGCTGAGCCGTCTGGCAGTGTTACAGTAGAGGACGACCGGCGTCTCGGGGGAAAGTCCCCGCTCGTCGAGAATCGGTTCGATCTCGTCGACCGGACGGAGCCGTCCATCCTCGTCGACGAACGTCTCCCAGCTCAGCTGGACGGCGGTCGGCACATGGGAGTGGTCGTACTCCGCTGCGGTTCGGGTGTCGACGACGAGCGTTTCCTCGTCTTCGACTGCCGCCTCGACGTCCTCGCGGTCCGCGACGAGCTGACCGTCGGGTTCGCTGGCATCGTACACCGCCGGTTCGGGCTCGATCGGGTCGTTCGTGACACCGAATCGTTCCCGGAGCGCCTCGAAACCACCATCGACCAGATAGAGGTTCCCATCATGTCCGTAAACGGCAGCGGTCAGCAGGAATCGTGCGGCATAGACGCCCGCCCCGTCGTCGTAGGCGACGAGCGTCTCGCCGTTCGAGATCCCCGCGTCTCCCAGTAGCTCCTCGAACGCGTCCCGACCCGGCAACATCCCGGTTGCCACGCTTGATGGGTCACGAAAGCTGTCGAACGGGACGCTCACTGCGTCCGTTATGTGTCCGACATCCCGATACTCCCGCCGTTCTCGGACGTCGACGAGCGTCACGTCACTGTGTTTCTCGACCCACGACGGATCGACGAACACCGGGCTATCAAGCGTCATTGCTGTCCCTCCTCACGAGCGATCAGTATCGACCATCGTGTCCGTACGCCAGACCGTAGCTCGTTCATGGCTTGTCATCCGTTTGGTTCCCCTCCGTATAATGCAGCTACTGTAACGGGAAACCCTTCCTCAGCTCCGGGAAAGGCGCACGAATTCGAGCTACTACAGACGAGTGTCTACCCCACCGTATGACCGATCTTTATTACCGATGTCGGTGAGTAATCAGCAGACGTAAACGGGATCACTCTGCTCACCTGTGAACCGTGAGGTGTCGCAGCATCCGGCAATAAATTCCGTGTATTCGCCGCAAAAACGGAGGGGCCGCGACAGCTACACGCGCCGGGTCAGTGATTCCGTGAACTTGCGCTTGGTCGTCCTGATCCGATCGAAGAGCAGTATCCCTTCCGCAAGCGCGGGGTACTCGACTGGTAACGAATCGTAGAGGTATGCACAGAGGCTGTGACCGTCGCCACGCCAGTGTGACGCGCTAACTCCGGAACGGACCTGTCCCTGTCGCCGTTCTAGTACGGACTCACATTCGTCTTCCAGCGCGTCCAGTTCTCGCCAGTGGTGTTCGAGTTCCTCGTAGGACTGCCCGAGGCGTCTACCGTCATCGATATCCCCGACTCGGCGGTCGATGTTTGCCAGCGCGTCGTGTGTCCGCTGGATGGAATCGGATTCCGCCTCAAGGGTTTCCAAAAAGCGTTCTCGACGTGTTTTTGTCTCGGTACCTTTCTGTACGAGGGCCTGTTTGATCTGGGGGGTGAACTCGGATGTCGTATCGAGCGCTGTAGTTACCTCCTCGCCGAGTTCGATCGCCATGTTTTCCCGCAGGGGTTCGCCGTAATCCGCATCGTAGTGAGGGACGTCCATTACGGTAGTTTCGTACAGTTCGTAGACGTCCTGTAGCTGCGTTGACGCTGGCCCGGTGTTGGTCCGGCTCATCGTTGCACCGCCGTTGCTCACCATCTGTGGTTGCATCGTCGACGGCTGCAGTTCGTGAATCCCGTTCACGAAGCGTCCGAACGCTTGCTTTTCGGCCCGAACACGCTCGGTTTCTTCTGAACACTCCCTGCGAGCGCTCGCAAGATAGGTGAACGCGACAAGGGTGATTGTCGCAACCGCTGCGATCGCAACCAGAACTAGGTCCGAAGAAAGAACCTCGCCGACGGTACACTCGATGCCTGAACAGCCCTGCTGTAACTGTGGCTCCCCGATCCGGTAGTGGCCCGCATTTGCCGTCTGTGGAGAAGCCATGCCATTTCCTATCATGCGGGCAGGAACTATAATCGTTGTGTCTGCAACCGTGTCGTGACTACGTTGGGCAGTCGGGTCAGTGCCGCGGACCGGTCTACTTGTCTTCGGACGTTTCGACGAGCTTGATCCGGCCGTCACCCGAGATCGTTACGGCGTACCCTTCGTACTGGAACGATATCCGAAGCGAGCAATCGGTGCTGGTACAGAGTGAGCCGAGTGCTTCCGGATCAACCGTATTGTATAGCGGTTCGAGTGTCGTCTGGTCGACATCACGTAGCGACGCGACAACGTCGATCAGTACAGTTGCCGTCCGCTCTGGCCTGTCGTGGTCGACGACAAACGAGTGTTCGTTTCGTTCGATGCGTAGTTTCTGTTCGTACTGTTGGTCGGCCATCATTGGAATCCCTTAGCCCCGCACACCCCCGTGTGGCGGATCGACTGTAATTCGAGTTCCACGATCCGATAATAAAAAGATGGCCAAACTGTGGCACTGTTGCAACCGGGTTGTACAATCCGATTTACCCCTTCTCCCACACCGTCCGTACGATCCGTGGTCGAGGTTCACATCCGGAACCGGTCACGTCTCACTGCTGTCATCTCCGAGCATGTTCGAGAGTCCAGGGACCGTCGTGTCGCTTCCCCCGAGCGCCGAGTCGACGAGCATCTGCCCGCCGATGGTCGCTGGACTGATTACGGTGTCAGCACCAGCGTGGCGAAGCTTCGAGACGTTTTCGCGATCCGTTGCTGCGGCGACGATCCGGATGTCTGGCTGGAGCTGTCGCGCCGTCAAGATCGCCAGTGCGTCCTGTGCGTCGTCGTTGGTCGCAACCACTAGCGCCCGAGCATTTCCGATTTTTGCGCGACGCATCGGCTCCTCGTCGCTTGGGTTGCCAGTAAACGAGTTGACCCCTCGCTCCGAGAGCGACGAAACGCGCTCTCTGTTGGCCGTGATCACGACGAAATCAGTCTCACTGTCCTGCAGGCCGCTCACGACAGGCGCTGTGAGCTCGCCATCGCCGAGGATGAGGACGTGGTCCTCAAGGAGTTCTAGCTGTGAATCGCTCATCTTTCCAAGTGCCTTGCTGAGTCTGGCTTCGATGGCAGGCCCCAAAAGTGACCCGAGTGCGACCGCAAAACTCGCCGTACCGAACACCACGACCGACATCGCGAAGAGCCGTCCTTCGGGACCGACGGGGTGGGCGTCACCGTACCCGACCGTGGTTGCCGTGACGATGGTGTAATAAAAGGCGTCGAGGATCGTGGTAACATCCTGAAAGTCATCACGGAGAATATAGGTTCCGACCGTTCCGTACGCCTGCGTCCCGATCAGCGCGATAGCCGCGGCGAGTTGCGTGGTCGATAGCGCAAGCTCGCGGTCGAACTGCTGGCGGTGCAGGGCCACCGTCGGCATGGACAGAAGCGAGAGCGCGACCAGCGGCAGCGAAACCGGGCTCGACTGGACCACCCCCTGCAGGGCAGTGAACGGCAGCAGGACGATGACGGCGTACCAGGCGACCCGAAGCCCCCGCTTGAGGCCGTACGCCGCGCCGAGCATGAGGAAGCCGGTAAGTGTTCCGGTAAAGCCCGCGGTTCGCTGGATCGCGTCCGGGATATACGGTTCCAGCGGGATGATCGCCTCGAACGTGACGTTCCCGATATGCAGGATACCGGTCAGCACAGACAGCACTGCGACGAGCGTCGTCAGTCCCACTGCCGCGCGGGCGGCGAGCAGTTTCCGACTCCAGGCCATACTCGATCAGTAACGCGGTTGTCGTATAAACCGGCGTCGGAAGGTGAGGCGCAAGCTACTTGCTCTCGGGGCGGTGACCGCCTCGTATGGAGTGGAAACTGTTCGCGGACCTCGCCGAACACGCGGGCGGCAAGCACGTCGAGGTAGACATCGGGCCGGGAGACACCGTCGGCGACGCACTGGATGCCCTCCTCGCCGAGCACGAGGCGCTGGAGTCGCGGGTACTGACCGACGAAGGAGAGCTCAGAGAGCATATCAACATCCTGCGGAACGGCTCGAACGTAGGTACAAACGGGGACGGGCTCGATGCGACGCTCGACGACGGCGACGAACTGGCGCTGTTTCCACCGGTCAGCGGCGGCTAGCTAGAACTCGGGATCGCGTCCTTCGAGGAACGCCGCGACGCCTTCCTCGTGTTCCGGCGTATCTCGGGCCATCGTCTGCATCGCGTTTTCGTGATCGAGCGCCTCTCGCCAGTGCTTGCTCGCGTTCTCGTGGAGCGCGCGTTTGGTCAGCCCGACGGTCTCGGTCGGGCGGTTCCGGAGCGTCTCCAGTAGCTCCTCGACTCGCCCGTCGAGTTGGTCGTCGGGGACGGCGTCGTTGAGCAGATCGAGGTCGGCCGCTTCGGCCGCCGAAATAAACTCGCCGGTCATTGTTAGTCGCTTCGCAGTTCGGAGTCCGACCAGCTGTGGCAACAGGAAGGTCCCGCCAGTATCGGGGATCAGGCCGACACGGACAAAGGCACAGCTGAGCTGTGCGGATTCGGCGGCGTATGCGAAATCACTGACTGCGGCGAGTGCGAGGCCTGCCCCCACCGCGTCGCCGTTTATTTTAGCGACGACCGGGACGCGAGAGGTGAGTGCGGCCTCGACCACGCGCCCGAACGTCTCGGCGATCCCGTCGAACGTCTCGACTGCGTTCGGCTCGGTATCGACCATCGCTTCGATATCACCGCCTGCACAGAACGCGTCTCCCTCGCCGGTTAGGACTACCGCGTCGTGTGTGTCCGGTCCGACGTCCTCGATCGTTTCGGCGAGTTCCGTCGCCGTCTCCATCGTCAGGGCGTTCATCACGCCGGGGCGGTCGAACGTTATGGTTCGAACTCCGTCGTCGTCACTGATCTCCATGCGTCGAACCGACAGGGTAGACCCTCAAGAAAGTACGGCTCCCGGCGACCATCGAACATTATGTTCCCGTCAGCGCCGCGCAGAGAGGTCGGCTTCCAGCACGAAATCCGGGTCCTCGCTCACCTCACTCCCGACGTGGACGGCATCGGTGACGTGTCGAGGCGTCTCGGGGAGCAAGACGCGGGTCCGATCGGCACCGACACTCGCGCTATCACGTCGGATCGCCGCAAAGAGCGCGCGGGCAGCGGGGACGTCGGCCCACGCGGCGACCCCGTACTCGGCCCAGGTCAGTTCTTCACCGTCCTCGTTCTCCCGGTCGTAGCTCCGGAGCCGGAAGGTAAACGCCTCAGTTCCGTCGTCCTGAACGGCGATTACCCGCTCGGCATCTGTCCCGAGTCGTTCCCGGGTCAGTGTGGCCAGCGCCCACGGTTCGTCGATGTCGAGGGCGAGCCCCGAGAGCGCGGTGTGGGCGTCGCTACGGGTCCAGTACGTCCACGCCGCGTCGGGCGAGTCGACGAGCCGGTAGTCAGTCTCAGCGGTTGCGTCGGCGTCCGGCGTCGGGAGCGCCCACCGGAACTCGGTGCCAGGATCGTAGCCGACCGCCCGGCTGGTACCGAGCCCAGCCATGTTCCATGAAAAGACCATGTTCCGACAGACCATCGCACCCTGCTCGGCGGCCCAGTCGAACAGTCGGTCGTTCATCCGTCGGCTCGCGCCGTGACCGCGGGCGGCGGGCGCGACGCGCATCCCCTGTGCCCACGCCTCGTACGCAGAGAGCATGACGCCCTGCAGCAGTCCGGCGACCTCACCGTCGGCTTCGAGGACGAACGTCCGCTGGTCAGGGCCGTCGCTCTTGACCCATTGCTCGAAGACCCGCGGGATGTAATCGCCGGTTTCCTGATTAGGCCAGGTGTCTCCGGTGAAGCCAACAACTGCCTCGTAGTCCGAGAGCCGTGCCTGACGGACGCTGAACTCGGGCATTGGTTTACTCCCAGGGCACCGATCGCTCGGTAATCTCGCCCGCGAACGGCCGCTGCATCGCCGTCTCGGGATCGTCGCTGTTCGCCAGGGTCCACATCAGTTTGACCTTCGCCGTCCCCGGCAGCATATCCTCGCCCTCGATCACGCCAGCGTCGAGCAGGTCACGGCCCGTGTCGTAGACGCGATCACAGACGCGCCCATCGAGACACTGGCTGGTCATCACGACCGGCGTTCCCGCGTCGACGATCTCGCCGATCCGCTCGATCAGATCGGAGTGGACGTGTCCCAGTCCGGTCCCCTCGATGATGATCCCATCCCTTTCTGTGGCGAGGTCCAGAACGGCGGGATCGAAGCCGGGCGTGAACTTCACCAGCGCGACCTCGGCGTTGAGGTCGGCCGCGATTTCGAGATCCGTCTCGCCGCGCTCGGCGTAGTCGCGCCGCCACTCGATCTCCAGGTCGTCGTAGTCGATCTCGCCGAGGGGCTCCGCGCCGACCGTCTCGAAGGCGTCACGGCGGGACGTGTGGTTTTTTCGAACCCGGGTGCCCCGATGGAGCGCGCACCGATCGTCCGATTCGTCGGCGTGCATACAGACGAGTACTTCCGCACAGTCGCTTTTCGCGGCTTCGACCGCCGAGACGGCGTTCATAACGTTATCCGACGAGGGGCGATCGGCCGAGCGCTGGCTGCCGGTAAAGACGATCGGTACCGGCGTATCGAGCATGAATGAGAGCGCGCTCGCGGAGAACTGCATCGTGTCGGTACCGTGCATCACGACGACGCCGTCGGCTCCGGCCTCGATCTCCTCGTGGACGGCCTCGGCGAGATCGATCCAGACGTCTGGCGTCATGTTCTCGCTGAGGATGTTCGCCACGACGCGCCCGCGGTAGTTCGCGCGGCCAGCCAGATCCGGCACGGCGCGAAGGACGTCCTCGGCGTCGAACTGGGCGGTCACCGCGCCGGTTCGATAGTCGACGGTTGAGGCGATCGTACCGCCGGTCGAGATCAGCGAGATCGTCGGCAGTTCCTCGTCGAACTCGACGGTCGAGCCGCCGTCGTCTCCGGTCTCTTCGATCTCGTGGACATCCGCTTCGATGACTTCGACACTGGCTCCCTCGCGGTCGATGCCGACGTTGTAGCCTCCTTCCAGCTTGACCACCAGATGCTCGGCGGTCGTCGAGGGGAGGAGGACGCCCTCGTAGTACTGTCCATCGCGGTTGATCCGCACGTGATCGCCTGCGTTCATACGCCACCGTTCAGACCGGCGGGACTTGAACCCACCCTTTCGTCCGTTCGTGGCTCCGAGTCGATCGCAGGGCCAACCCAAAAGCCCATGAGCGTCGCGTCCCAGGTGCAAGTATGAGCGAGCGCACCGACCAGCTCTCCAGATCCCGTGATTCGGAGGTCGACGCCGGGAGCTTCGACGAGGGCCTCCTCGACGATTCGACGGAGCGGCGCGAGACAGAGCCGACCGCTGATTCTACCGCGGAGTCACGGATCGCGGAGTATTTCGCTCCGAAGCTGTTTCTGGTCGTCTTTGCCGTCCTCGCCGTCCTGGGCCAGCTCGGCAGCACGTTCGTCCCCCTCGTCGGCGGGCCACTCGGCGTGTTCGTCGGCGCGTTTACGGTCGGCCTCGTGAGCGGTCGGCGACGCTACGGCGAATCCGCCGTCGCCGGTGGACTGGTCGGCGCACTCGGCGTCCTCGTCGGGAACCTCACGCTGGCCACCGTAACTGGTTCGATGCTGACGCTGACTGGAATCGGTGCAGCGGCGGGTGTTATCCTTGCTGTACTCGGCGTCTACTTCGGGCGCGACCTGCGTGTCGGCCTGACACAGGACCTCTGATCATTCGACGAGCGTCCAGCCATCCGTGACGCGGCTGACGAGCCCTTCGTCCGCCATCTCCGCGAGCACCTGCTCGATCATGCCGGGCGGCGCATCGACGGCCTCGCTGATCGAGTCCGTCCCCTTCGGCTCGTCGGCCAGTTCGAGCAACACATCGGCGTACAGTCGGCTGTTCTCGGTCGCGTCGAGTTCGTCCGTGAGCCGGTCGAGCACGTCGGTGAGCCGTCCCTGTACCCAGCGCTGGGCCATCGACAGCTCGTTTTCGAGGCGTTCGAGTTCGCGGAGTTCGGCGGCGAGCGACTGGCTGTCCTCTCCCTCCTCGCTGGCGTGGATATCGAGCGAGAGATAGCGCCACGTCGTCACGTCCAGCGCCCGATTGCGTGGATAGGCGCTTTTCGTCCCGAACTCGTAGGGAGAGACGTTGACTTCGAGACGGAGATTGCGGGAGATATGAAAGTATTTGCGGCGCTGGCTGTCCGTTCGGCTCTCGATGATCCCTGCCTCCTCGAGCTTTCGCAGATGATCGATCACCGCTTTCGGACTGACATCGAGATACTCGCTGATCTCGGTGACATAGCAGGGCTTGTGTGCGAGAAGCCGGAGGATCCGTCGGCGGTTTTCGTTACCGAGGAGATCGAGCAGGGCTGCAGAGTCCATCTACCGTAAGTTGGCTGTCTGTGATCAAAAGCGTGTCTGCTTGGGGACGGGTCTCGCTGCCGGGGCCTCACGGGTCGGCGGGCGGGGCCTCACGGTCGGATTGCCCGGTCTCTGTCGACTCATCGTTCTGTTGATCGTCGGAGCCCTGCTCGTCATCCTCCGCCGGAGTATCGTTTCGTGGCGGTGCGTCGTCTGGTGGACCAACGTCTTCGGGGGCGGGACCACCGGGAGTTGCGTCTGCTGCCGCAGCCACGTCAGGTCCTCGCAGGTCGGCGATGTCCCCTGAGAGGTCATCGAAAGCCGTGCCGGAATGGCCCGCTTGCGTTGCGCGCTCGGCGGAGTTGTTCACTTCGCGGTCGATCGAGTGAATCTGGCTCGCAACGCGGCTCATTCTGATCTCCGTGCTGACATCATCCTCGTCACGCTCTTCGAGCGATTCTTTCTGTTGTTCGAGTGCTGTCAGCCTGGCGTCGAGTCCCGCCGCACGCTCAGCAAGGGCTGCTTCCCGATCATCGGCCCGGTCGTACTCGACATCGAACATCCCCTCGCTCACCGCGCTTTCCGCGCCAGCACTGCTCGATTGCATGAACGACCCGGTCTGCATACCGAGGCTCGCGTTCTCGGCACTTTCGGCTTCAGCCCCCTCGTCGAGTGCCACTGCTGTCGCTCCTGTGAGAGAGACAACAGCGACGATACCGAGGGCGGTAACCGCGGCTAGTACGAGCGCACGACGAGGTCTCATTGATCACTCGTACCATCAGTACTCCTAAAAAAGCGTACTTTTGTTCGTTCCGTTCACTGACCCCAAGAAACGGCCTGATACAGCATATGAGAGTTTAAAACGGGCAGAGATTGCGTAATACTGGGAGTATATGAGCAAAGTGCGCCCAGCTGCCAGAACACCGGGTGCCGCGCAAGCAGTGCTTTTGCCGGAAGGCTTATACCCAGTCGAGATTCTTGTTACCGTATAGCATGTTCGAAGAGTTCTCCAGCGGCTACTACTTCGGTCGATTGTACGTCGAACCGTTCGACGGTGATCGGGCGGTCATGCAGCGAGAGCAACACGAACAGGTGAACGAGGAGCTGTACGCGACCGGTGATGGGGTAGAGCGTCTCGACGCACCGCTGGTGATGAAACTCGACCGACAGCACTTCTCGGTTCACGGCGATTCGGGGATTCCGCCGGATACGATCGCGGTCCCGGAGTCGATCATCGACGGGGCAGGAATCGAGAATCCGCCGACGCTCAGCGAGGTGTTTCTCGCAAAGCGTGACCACGCCCGGAAGTTGCTCGGGATGTTCGGTCAACCGTCCGCACGGACGGATACCCCCGACGGTGGTTCGACGAGTGGCCGGTGATCGACACGACGACCGATAGCGTTTTGCGACGATACGAAAACCAGACACACATGCGCGAAGCAGAGGAAACGACTCGCGAACGGATCGCCCAAACGCTCCGGGATCGCACCGAGACGCCGAGCGGACTGGCAGCCGAGTTCGACGTCTCGGTCGGGAGCGCGCTAACCCACGTTCAGCATCTCGCACGATCGCTGGACGGTAGCGACGAACAGCTCCTCGTCGCACCACCGACCTGTCGGGAGTGTGGTTTCGACGAGTTCGACGACCTGACGAACGTCCCCTCGCGGTGTCCCGAGTGTAAACACGAAGGAATCGAGGAGCCAGCCTTCCGGATCGACTAGAATTCGACGTTCGACGTCGACGTGCGATCGGTATCATCGCCCTCGATACCACCTTCTGAAACGAATTCGTAGTCGTCGTCAGATAGATAGACCGCGCCGTTTTCCGTCGTCACGTCGAGCGCTTCCAGATATGCGCCCTCACAGGGGCCGTGGGTACACAGACCGCTCTCGGATTCGAAGTATGCGCCGTGGTTCGCACAGATGATTTCGCCGTTCCGCATCGGTGCGCCCGAGCCCTTGTCCAGGGCGATGTGGGTGAAGTGCTGACAGTAGTTCAACCATCCAGCGATGCCGTCGTCCAGTTCTGTCAGAATCGCCTCGCGTTTCTCACCCGAGTCGATGTCACGGACAGTCACAAGTACGGTCGTATCGGCCGGGACGTCCTCGACTGTCGTGATCTGTGTTTCCGTACTCATCGTTTCCCGACAGTATGTCCGTCCGGTATAACGTTCCGGTTCGGGCGATCTGGACGACAGCTGATCCCGGAACTATTGAAGTATAATATATGATGGGATATTTATCATATTTATATTAGAGGTTGATGGCGATTAGAAGATAGTGTCTCTAACAATGCGCACTGTTGCTATTTATGGTCTACCAACTGTACCAACTGGTCTATCCCTGTCGAGACCGGTGTATATGGCAAAAACGACGTTATATGGCTGCTAAATCCAATTACCTGTACTTTTTGCGTCACATACCCTGCGACGCAGAAATCTATAATATTTCCTATGAGTCTATAGTATTCTCATTCTATATACTATTCGTGATCCGAATCCATCCGCACAAACTGCCAGTCGAATGTGCACGGGGCAGATCGTACGTACTCGGGGAACGTCGAGTGGCCGATCGGATCGGGCACCGATGCTGTTTCTGCCCGATGACGAGTGTACAATGTGTAGACTGTGTGCACATTCTAATGTTTTAGCAGCTACGGCGCCTGTACAATCGACACGCGAAAAGTCAACAACATTCTCACCTGTTCCGGTAGTCCGGAAGCGTATCGTCCTGCATCGATGCCGTACGGCCGCCGTCGACGAGCAGGTTCGCGCCCGTGATGAAGGCGGCATCATCGCTGGCGAGGAACGTGGCGACGCCAGCGACGTCCTCGGGCGTTCCGATCCGACCTGCTGGATGGATCGACTCGACCTCCTCGATGCGTCCCTCCGGGAGCTCCTCGCGGGTTCGTTCGACCTCGATCCAGCCGGGGCTGATCGTGTTAGCGCGGATCTCCGGGCCGAGATCGAGCGCCATCGTGCGGGTCATTCCGTTGATGCCCGCCTTGACGGCGTTGTAGGGGAAGTGTCTCGGCATCGTCAGCAGGGCGTGGTTCGAGGACATGTTCAGGATAACGCCCTCGTCCATGTACTCGACGGCCTCCTTCGCACACAGCCAGTAGGCCCGGAAATCCGTTTCGAGGACGAACTCCCAGTCCTCCATCGTCGCTTCGGTCACGCTGGTTTCGGTCTGGACACCGGCGTTGTTCACGAGCACATCGATGCCGCCGTACTCCTCCGCAGTGGCTTGCATCAGCGCCGCGATATCGTCCGGTTCGCGCATGTCGGCCTCGACGAACACGGCCTCGCCGCCGTCCTCGCGAATGGATGCGGCGACGTCCTTACCAATCTCCGCGGAGCGCCCAGTAACGACGACCGACGCATCTTCGGCGGCGAACCGCTCTGCGACGCCGCGACCGATCCCGCGCGTCGACCCTGTTACGACGACGACCGAATCGTCGAACCGACCGGATACTGGTTGTTCACCCGGCATTGTCACCACTCGGCGACGCTGCCGTCGTCGTGTTTCCAGATGGGGTTGTGCCAGTTGACGTCCTGTTCGGCGCGCTTGCGAACCGTTTCCTCGTCGATCTCGATACCGAGACCAGGAGCCGTCGGCAGGTCGACGTAGCCATCGTGGTACTCGAAGACGGCGGGATCTTCGAGATAGTCGAGCACGTCGCTTGTCTCATTGTAGTGGATATCGAGGCTCTGTTCCTGAATGAGCGTGTTCGGCGTGCAGGCATCGACCTGGAGACACGAGGCAAGCGCGATGGGGCCGAGTGGGCAGTGCGGTGCGATCGCCACGTCGTAGGCCTCGGCCATGCTGGCGATCTTTTTGACTTCCGTGATTCCGCCCGCGTGGGAGAGATCGGGCTGAATAAGATCGACGACGCCCTGTTCGAACAGCTCCTTGTAATCCCAGCGCGAGTACATCCGTTCGCCCGTCGCAATCGGTGTCGTCGTATGCTGGGCGATCTGGGGGAGTGCATCGTTGTGCTCGGGAAGGACGGGCTCCTCGACGAACATCGGCTCGTAGGGTTCGAGCGCCTCGACGAGGCGTTTGGCCATCGACTTCGAGACACGACCGTGGAAGTCGACGCCGATGTCGATATCGTCGCCGACCGCATCGCGCACTTCCGCGATCCTGTCGCGTGCGGAGTCGATCGCCGCGGGCGTATCGATGTGACGTATTTCTGGAGTGGCGTTCATCTTGAGCGCGGTGAACCCTGCGTCGACCTTCTCGGCAGCCGCTTCCCCTACGTCAGCGGGTCTGTCTCCGCCGATCCACTGGTAGACGCGGATTCGGTCGGCCGTCGCCCCGCCGAGCAGTTCGTGGACGGGCGCGTCGAAGCGTTTGCCCTTGATATCCCAGAGGGCCTGATCGATCCCTGCGATTGCGCTCATCAGGATCGGTCCGCCGCGATAGAAGCCGCCGCGATAGAGTCGTTGCCAGTGGTGTTCGATCCGGTTCGGGTTTTCCCCAAGCAGATAGTTGTCCATCAGTTCCTCGACCGCGCCGCGGACGGTCTTTGCGCGTCCTTCGACGACAGGTTCGCCCCACCCCACAGTGCCGTCGCTCGTCCTGATCTTGAGGAAGAGCCAGCGTGGGGGCACCTCGAACAGTTCGTAATCGACTATCTCGATCGGTTCGCCTTCAATTTCACTCATCGTCATTCGATTTTGTGTCGGTGATAATAAAACGGTGGTACGAGTTCGGCCGTGGAATCAGGGTTACATCCCCTTTCCACCGGTGTTCGACAGCCCTTCGACGAGCCAGCTGTGAACTGCAGCGAACAGGAGTACAACCGGCACCGCGGTGACGACGGCGGCGGCGGTCACCGCCCCCCAGTCGACCTGTTGTGCGGTCTGGAACAGCTGCAGTCCAAGCGGTAGCGTCCGCGTACCGGTCGACTGTGAGAGAACTGAGACGAACAGGTAGTCGTTCCACGAGCCGACGAAGGCATAGAACCCTGCGACGGCGATCCCGGGCAACGAGAGCGGAACGATGATCCGGTACATGATCTGGAGATAGCCACAGCCGTCCATTTTGGCGGCCTCGTCCAGCGCTTCGGGGATCGCATCGAAGTAGCCTTTGAGCAGCCAGACGACGAACGGCAATACACCTACAGAGTGGGCAAAGACGAGTCCGATGCGAGTGTCGACCAGCCCCAACCTGAACATTACGGTGAAGAAGGGGATCAACACCAGCACGAGCGGAAGCATCTGGCTCGAGATGAGCCCCAGAACGACGTAGTCCCGTCCCGGGTAGTCGAACCGGCTGACCGAGTACGCCGCTGGGATCCCGACGCCCAGCGTCAGCAGTGTCACTGCGACCGCGATGACGGTCGAGTTGATGAAGTACAGCCGGAAGGTCTCACTACCGATCACAGTCATGTAGTTCTCGATGGTGAGATGGTTCACCGGAAGCAGGTGAAGCTCCCGTGCACGAAGCATCTCGTCGGTCACGATCGAAGACCGGACCAGCCAGATGATCGGGATCAGCAAGAACGAGTAGTACAGGGCCAACATCGCGTAGACGAACGTCGCTCGACGGACGGTCATCTCGTCGTCGAGGCGTGCGTCGAACTTGTTTACAAGTGTCGTCAACATCAGTCGAAGTCCTCCAGTTTGACGTAAATGACGGTAAACGCCATCATAATCACCAGCATTACGACGCCGATACTGGCCGCGTACCCGAGCGCATACTGCTGGAACGCTTCCCTGTACACGAGTGTCGGCAACACTTCGGTCGTCCGGAGCGGTCCGCCGCCGGTCGAGAGCCAGACGAAGTCGAAGTTGTTGAACGTATACAGGACGTGAAGCACGATCATGATCATCGCGACGTAGGAGATGTTCGGCAGCGTGATGTACCGGAACTGCTGGACTGCCGAGGCACCATCCATCTCAGCGGCTTCGTAGAGTTCATCGGGGATCGACTGCATTGAGGCGAACAGCGCGATCGCGAAGAACGGTGCGTTCTTCCAGACGTGCATCAGGATTATCAGCGGCATCGCCCACGTGGTACTGGAAAACCAGTAGTTCGTCGGCAGCCCGAACCGGTCGAGTATCAGGTTCACGAACCCGTAGCCGGGCTGGACCAGCCAGTTGAAGATGATGACGATCACGATCACCGGGAGTACCCACGAGATCATCGTGATGCTCCGGAAAATCGATATCCCAGGTACCTTCTGTTTGAGTAGCAGCGCCAGTCCAAGCCCCAGCAGGAACTGCAGCGCGACTGATACACCAGTCAGTACCGCGGAGTTCCACAGTGCGGTCCAGAACACTGAGTCCCTGACCAGTGCTGTATAGTTCCCGAGTCCAGTGAACGTCCTAATATCCGGACGCAGGAACGACCGCTCCTGAAAGCTCATCACGATACCATCGAGTATCGGGTAGAAGATAACGACGAACATAAGCAAGGCTGCGGGGAGTAGCAGCCCCCACCCGAGCCACGTCTCGGTCGAGAGTGACGTAAACTCCCGACGATACTTCGATAATCGTTCCATTGGTATGTTCATATATCGCGTTCAGACGGTCCGTACTTCAGCATGTCGTTCGCTACCACTCGAATCGAGAGGTCGCATCCTGCTTACTCCGCCTCGGGATCGAGGGTGACGTCTTCTTCGATCAGTGCTGTTTCCAGTTCTTGTGCGGCGTCGCCTGGTGACTGATCCTCATAGATTACTTCCTCGATCGCATCATAGATCGGATCACGGATGCGACCCCAGGCGACCGGAGCAGGTGCAACGCCGTTCTCGAAGGCGTCGTTGAACGCCATCCACTCTTCGTCTTCGAGTGTCGATTCGACGTCTTCGTGCACAGGAGTCGCGACAGCCCCGGGATCTGCTTCGGCCATCAGTTCGAGAGACTCCGGGCTAGAGAACAGTGATGCGACGACAAGCCCGTCGTCAATACTGTCCGAGTGTGCGTTGATCATGAGCGGCTTCACTTCCATGTAGGTCGCGTCGCTGGTGCCGTCGTGTTTCGGCAGGAGTGAAACAGCCGTCTTTTCGTCGAGGACTTCCTCTTGCTGGTCGGTATCTCGGAAGCCGTCGATCCACGGTCCACAGTGGATCATTGCGTGTTCCTCCTCGGTGTAGCCGACGTCGTTTGTCTCCCACCCGGAACCGCGATAGTCCATGTCGACTGTCGGCTGGTCGCCGTGGAACATCCGGTAGTATATGTCGTCAAGGACCGCCTCGAACATGTCGGCGTCCGCCTGAAGCTCCCACTCGCTCCCGTCCCACTCGTACAGCGGCCCGTCCGTATGCTGGTAGACGTGGGAAGCAAACTCCTGAGTAACCCGCACCTCGCCGCGCTCGGTCGTCAGGTGGAAGCCGTTCATATCGTCGTAGTCGGCATTGATCGTGCCGGCCAGTTCCATGAACTCGTCGATGTCTTCGGGTGGTCCCTCTTCGTAGCCGTACTCTCCTAGCACCTCCTGATTGTAAATGAGTGCGCGGCCATTCCCCGTGTAGGGGAGCGCCCAGAGTTCGTCCTGGAACCGGAACGCGTCGAGCGCGCTGTCGAGGAACCCATCGAAGTGAGGAACCTCGTCGGTGTGATCGGTCAGAGGTTCGAGAAGCTCTGCGGCAACGTAGTCCCCGGGATGCTCGATGACGCCTTCAATGACGTCCGGTGTTCCCTGTCGACCGCCGGTGAGGACGTTCTGACGCAGGTCACTGTAGGCGTACCCCGTCAGTTCGAGGTTACGGTCGGTTTCTTCTTCGACCGACTCTTCGAGCCACTGGTTCAGATCGGCGAACTGCTCGCTTTCACCTTCGATCCACCAGAACGTTAGTTGGTCGTCGTCGCCGCCGAGGCATCCGGCGAGCGAGGCTGCGGTAGCTGCTCCACTGGCTTTGAGGAAGTCTCGCTTACTGAGGTTTGTCATCGCTCTACTGTGCAGATGAGCAACTACCTTAATAAATATTTGGATCTATAATCATAGACATACAATATTGAGTGGTCCTGGGATGGATCTCGTTGCAATTCGATGGCGCGAGTCGGTCCGCTGGATTGCGCCGGTTGCCTCTCAAGCGGACAGGCGGGCGCACCGTCTGGGGCCCCACGGGGCTACGATAATTTTATAACCGTCGACGAAAAGGTCCATACATGCCGAAGATTGCCTTCATCGGAGCCGGTAGTATGGTGTTCGCCAAAAACCTCGTCGGAGATATACTTTCGTTCGAGGAGCTTTCGGACAGCCGGATTACGCTGATGGACATCGACGAACACCGACTCGAACAGACCACCGAGGTCGCAGAAGCGATGGTTGCGAACGGCAACGTTGACGCGACGATCGAATCGACGACGGATCGGAGGGAGGCTCTCGGGGATGCCGACTACGTACTGAACATGATCAACGTGGGCGGGACAGAGCCCTTCGAGAACGAGATCCGGATTCCCGAGAAGTACGGTGTCAAACAGGCGATCGGTGACACGCTCGGGCCCGGAGGAATCTTCCGCGGTCTTCGGACGATTCCCACGATGCTCGATCTCGCCGAGGACATGGAGGAGCTGTGTCCGGACGCGTTGTTGCTCAACTACACGAACCCGATGGCGATCATCTGCTGGGCGCTGTACGAATCGACCGATATCGAAACCGTTGGGCTCTGTCACAGCGTACCACACACTGCCGAGGCGATCGCGGAGTACACCGACATCCCACAGGACGAACTCGACTACTGGGTTGCGGGGATCAACCACATGGCATGGTTCCTCGAGTGCGAGTGGCGGGGCGAGGATGTGTATCCACTGCTTCGTGAGGCGATGACGGACCCCGAAACGTACGAGAAAGACACTGTCCGGTTCGAGTTACTGAAACACTTCGGTGCGTTCGTCACCGAGTCCAGTCATCACAACTCCGAGTACCACCCGTACTTCCGCACCGATGAGGAGCTGATCGCGGAGCTCGGGGGGACGAACTACGCCGAGCGAATGGAGACGGCGACGTACCTCGAAGGCTGGAAAGAACGATCGAACGAACGTGATAACGCTCTCGCGGAGTTCGACGACGAAGAGATCCGAATCGAACGTTCCGAGGAGTACGCTTCCCGATTGATCCACTCAATGGAAACCGACACGCCGCGCCGCCTCAATCTGAACGTCAGTAACGAGAACGGCGCAATCGCCAACCTCGAAAACGACGCCTGCGTCGAGGTTCCCTGTCTGATCGACGGCACTGGTGTCCGACCATGTTCGGTCGGCGAACTCCCACCGCAGCTGGCGGCGCTCAACCGGACACACGTCAACGTTCAGCGGCTCGCTGTCGAGGGCGCACTCGCGGGCGACAGAGAGAGGATTCATCAGGCGATCAAGCTAGATCCGCTTACCGCGGCCGAGCTGACCCTCGACGAGATTCACGAAATGACCGAGGAGCTGATCGAAGCGAATGAGGCGTATATTCCCGACCTGAACTGAACCGCCAGCGCTTTTTATTTCAGAAACGACGCTCGGTCCCGTTCCGCTTACGCCTGAGCGTCGGCCGTCCGTCCGTCAGTGTCGATTGCCGCGTTCTTGACGGCGTCACCCGAATCAGCCTCGAAGAGATGGATCTCCCGTTCGGGGAACGTGATCTGTATCTCGGTGCCCGGATCGTAGTTCGGTGTTCCGTCAATGGATGCCGTGTAGGTCTTGTCGCCGATACTGATGTTGACGTGAGCGACGTCGCCGAGCGGTTCGACGACATTCACTGTCGTTGCAATCGTGTTTTGCTCGTCTCCAGTGGCGATATGAATATCCTCGGGACGGATACCAAGGACGTATCCGGAGCCAGTTGCGTTCAGCGTCTCCGCGACCTCCGGTGAGAGATCGTAGCTGAACTCGTCGTGGACGAGCTGTCCATCCTGGTACCGTACGTCCAGGAAATTCATGCTCGGTGAGCCGATGAACCCGGCGACAAACTCGTTTGCCGGGGTGTGATAACATTCGAGTGGGGTTCCGATCTGCTGGAGTTCACCGTCGTTCAGAATCGCGATCCGATCGCCCATCGTCATCGCTTCAGTCTGGTCGTGTGTGACGTAGATCGTCGTGACGCCGAAGTCGTGTTGCAGGTTCTGGAGCTCGGTCCGCATCTCCGAGCGGAGTTTGGCGTCCAGATTGGAGAGTGGCTCGTCCATGAGGAATACTTCCGGGTCCCGGACGATCGCCCGCCCAAGCGCGACACGCTGTTGTTGCCCGCCAGACAGCTCGCCGGGTTTCTGATCGAGATTCGCTTCGATTCCGGTCATTTCGGCGACCTCCCGAACCCGCTCGTCGATCTCCTCGTCGGGCATGTCCGTCGTCATTTTCAGCCCGAAACTCATGTTCTCTCGGGCGGTCATGTGTGGATAGAGGGCGTAGCTCTGGAACACCATCGCCATGTTCCGATCTTTCGGCTTCGCATGGGTCACGTCCTCACCGTCGAGGATGATCTCCCCGCTGGTCGGTCGTTCGAGCCCTGCGATACACCGGAGTGTCGTCGACTTCCCACAGCCGGATGGTCCGACGAGAACGAGGAACTCTCCGTCCTCGATGGTAAAGTCGAGATCGTCGACGGCGACGAGATCGCCGTCACCCGTGCTGAACACCTTTCTCAGATTCCGAACGTCAATGCGACCCATATCTGGTCAGGTCGCGTTCCTGGTTGTTAAACGTTTGGTCATACCGGTCGACGGCGAGCTGGGCCCGAGGATCGGGGGAATCGCTTCCTGCACATCGTTCATATATGGTGAACAATAATAAACTACTCTCCCGCCCAGCGCGGTATATAATGATGAATCATTTTATTTCTCGCCGATCCGGGCGTACCGGACGAAAGACGTTCGTATATCATGAACAATTATATCCGTGAACGCCCCGAACTCGTCGTATGGTCGCAACCGATATCCCAGCCGGAACGGCGGACAACAACAGGGCAGAGACGACTGTCACGAGTTTTCGGATCATCGAGGCACTGAAAAGCAGGGAGTACGCCGGGGTCACCGAACTGGCCGAGGAACTGGATCTCGCCAAAGGGACGGTCCACAAGCATCTCAATACACTCCGTGAGCTCGATTACGTTATCAAAGAAGACCACGAGTATCGGCTTAGCCTGAGTTTTCTTGGGCTCGGGACAGCCGTCCGTTCACGATTGCCCGTGTATCAGGAGGCCCGGCAACCGCTAGAAAAGCTCACGGCAGCCACCGGCGAAGTGGCGAGCCTCATGATCCCCGAGCACGGATATGGGATCTACGTACTGCGGACCTACGAGGGCGATCATCCAGATGTCAACGTCAACGAGGGCGAGCGCCTGCCACTACACGCTACCGCGGGTGGAAAAGCGATCCTGTCGTACACGCCAGCGGACGAGCGAGAGCGGATTCTCGATGTTCGGGGGTTGCCCCGGCTCACTGAAAACACCATCACCGACAGAGACGCTCTGATCGATGAATTGCGGTTGGTCCGGGACCGCCGAACGTCGTACGACCGTGCGGAGTACCGCGAGAACTGGCACTGTATCGCTCAACCGATTACGAACGAGGAGAACCGTGCCATCGCGGCAGTCACCGTTTCGGGCCCGGCCGAACGAATGGAACAGAAGGACTCGGCGACTGATCTTGCGAGCCTCGTGGGTAGTACAGTCAACTCACTCCAAAATCGGTTCTACGCCGACTATTGAGCAAGTGTTTACAATTGTACGGCTGTAAATGACCTGGCAGAAGCGAACCAGCGACTACCGAACGGCGACCGATTGTCGACAGCACAGTCGTTCATATATTGTGAATACATCTGTCTACTCCGTGCCCCAGAACTGACAATACTAATAACTAATCCAGAAATATATAATATATGTCATTTGTAATACTTAGTATTTATCTTTGAGCAACCAGAATACGTGTTATTCGGGTATATTGTAACAAATCACTGAGTATCCAATAATACAACAAATTCGATCACAGCTGTCGTCGTTTTGGGAAGTGTCACAGCTGGATGAGAGTCTCGCACCCACTCGGGAGGGGTTTGGCCACTCTGGAGATAGTTATAAGTCGTGTCGAACAGTGAGGCGGTAATAATGACGAACAGCGAACGACCGAACGTGCTCGCCGTGGTGACGGACCAGCAGCGGTGGGACACGCTTGGGGCGTACGGCTGTCCCCTCGATCTCACGCCGAACATCGACCGGCTTGCCCGACGTGGGACGATCGTCGAGCAAGCGATCACGCCTCAGCCGCTGTGTGGGCCAGCACGGGCGGCGTTGCAGACGGGCAAGTATCCATCGACAGTCGATGCGTGGAGAAACCCGAAGTCCCTCCCGTCGGAGGAGCGAACCCTCGCACACCGTTTCATGGACGCGGGCTACGATGTCGGCTACGTCGGCAACTGGCACATGAGCGGGTCGTTCGACAAGCCGGTCCCGAAAGCGCGACGTGGCGGATACGATGATTTCTGGCTTGCGGCCGATGTCCCCGAGTTTACCTCGCAACCGTACGAGGGGCATCTGTTCGACGAGGACGGCGACCCGGTGGAGTACGATGGCTACCGGGTAGACGCATTTACCGAGTTTGCGATGGAAGCGATCGAGAGCCTCTCTGAACCGTTTTTTCTCGTCGTCTCCTATCTCGAACCGCACAACCAGAACGACATGTGGACGTTCGTCGCACCGGACGGCTACGCCGAACGATATCGGGAGACACCGTACATCCCCGAGGATCTGGAGAACCGACCGGGCGACTGGTACGACGAGCTCCCGGACTACTACGGGATCGTCGAACGGCTCGACGAGTGTATCGGGGAACTGGTCGGCGATCTCGCGGACCGGGGACTGCTCGATCGAACGATCCTCGGGTACACGTCCGACCACGGCTGTCACTTCCGGACGCGACCGGGCGAGTATAAACGGACGCCCCACGAGTCTGCTGTGCGCGTCCCCGCGATATTCGCCGGACCGGGGTTCGATGACGGGCGGGACGTGAATGGGGTCAGGAGTCTGATCGATCTCCCACCGACCGTGCTCGATGCCGCCGGGCTCGCGGTGCCCGACGGGATGCACGGAGACAGTATGATGCCGATCGTTCGTGGCGACGAATCGAACGACGACGGACAGGCGTTCGTCCAGATCAGCGAGACGCAGGTCGGCCGGGCGCTCAGGACCGACCGATGGAAATACGCCGTGGCGGCCCCCTCTCCGACTGGCTGGCGGGGCGGGAACGCGGAACAGTCGAGTGACGTGTACGTCGAACGGTATCTCTACGACCTGGCGCGGGACCCGGCCGAACAGGTCAACCTCGTCGGGCGTCCCGACTTCCGCACGATTGCGGATGAGCTGCGTGCCAGCCTCATCTCGGAGATCGAACGCGTAGAAAACGAATCGCCCGATATCAAGCCGTACGAAAACGGGTACGAGTCGTTCTAGCCTATTCGACTGTGATATCCGCCCCGTCGTACACCGTGGGGGTTGCACTGTAGGGATCTACTCTCCGGGTCTCCCCGTCGAGGGCGAACGCGACCTCGTCGCCGGTGAAGTTCAACAGCCACGTCGCCTCGGTGCGGCGGGCGACCCGGACGCCATCCGGCAGTCGGTCGGTGTAGGCAACATCGGCGCGATCCAGCAGATCCGTCACTACGGCTTCCGCCAGCTCGGTCTCCGGCCAGACGCCACAGTAGGTAACGCCGCCATCGCCGACCGTGGAGTGGGTGATCGCCGCCCGGTCGGTTGTCCCATCGGTCTGCAACCGTCCGTGGACCACTGTTGTTCCCGACCCGTGCTCGCCGACATCCGTAAGCCACTCTGCCCACGTCCGGTACGCGTATCGATTGCCACGGTACTCGATGTCGAGGTCGACCGAGGACGGGAGCGTCTCGTGCTGGTCGACCGTGACATCGGCCAGCGGGGCGAGCGGTCCCGGCTGCTGGCGCTCCTGTAGTTTGTTGTGCCGGTCCTTGACGCCGCTCCGGATGGTCAACAGGAGCTCGCCACCGGATCGGACGTACTCGTCGAGTCGGCTGGCGAGGTCGTTGTCGACGAGATACGGCGTCGGCGCGACGACGGCATCGTACGTCGACAGCGTGTTGCTCGGCGGGACGATATCGACATCGACACCGCGGGCGCGCAGGGCACGATAGTACGCGAGCAGGTGCTCCCAGTAGTCGAAGTCCGCGGCGTGGGGCTGGATCCCGGTCGCCCAGAGGTTCTCGTAATCGTGGAGAAGCGCGGCCTGTGTCTCGACCGGGTTTGGGGCATCCGCGACAGCAGTCGTCCCGGTTCCGTCGAGCACCTCGTCCAGTTCCGTCGCGGCGCGTGTTGCCTCGTGATAGCCCCTGTCGGGCGAGCCGTCCTGCTTTCGCAGCCCGGCGTGGTACTGCTCTTGCCCCTCGCGGCAGCGCCGCCAGCGGAAATAGAGGACGTTGCTCGCGCCGTGGGCGACCGCGTGGTGGGCCCACAGCGTCATCGCGCCCTCGCCCGGCTGTGGGGCGTGTGCGGCCCAGTTGACGTCGCCCGGCTGCTGTTCCATCACCCAGAACGGCCGATCCAGCGCACTCCGGTAGATATCGTGATTCAGTGCGACCTGGTCCGGATCGCCAGCGCGCAACTCGTCGAGACCTGGCTCGCCGGTCTGTCGGTCCTGCACGAAGCCGTTCGGATAGTTGTCCCACGAGACCAGATCCAGCTGGTCGCTGGCGTCGTAGGCGTCAAGCGAGCCGAACTGGCCCATGAAGTTGTGGGTGATCCACCAGTCGTCGTTCACCTCGCGCAGCAGGTCGGCCTGAAACTCGTTGTACGCGACGGCGCTGTCGCTCGAAAACCGATAGTAATCGAGCAGGCGCGAGGGGTGGTGTTCGGCGGCGGTATGACGCGGCGGGTCCACTTCCGCGAACTCGGTGTGATGCTGGCTCCAGAACGTCGTGCCCCACGCCTCGTTGAGCGCGTCGACGTCGCCGTAGCGCTCTTCGAGCCACTCGCGGAACGCCCCGGCACAGTCCTCGCAGTAACACCGGATCGTTCCGTGGACGCCGAACTCGTTGTCGGTCTGCCAGCCGACCACGCGCGGGTCGTCGCGGAACCGCTCGGCCACGATCCGGACGATCCGCTCGGTCTCCTCGCGGTAGGCCTCGCTGTTGAAACAGTAGTGGCGACGGCTCCCGAACTCGCGGGTAGTGCCGTCGGCTTCTTCCTGCAGGATCGAGGGATCCTCGTCGACGAGCCACTTCGGCGGGGTCGCCGTCGGGGTACACAACACGACGTCGATGTCGTGCTCGCCGAGCAGGTCGATCGCCTCGGCCAGCCAGTCGAGGTCGATCTCGCCGCGCTCGGGCTCGATCCGGGACCACGCGAACTCGCCCATCCGGACGGTGTCGATCCCCGCCGCGGCCATCTCCTCGACGTCTCGCTCCCACTCCTCGCTCGGCCAGTGTTCGGGGAAGTAACAGACGCCGATCGTCATCGTTCGGTCCTCCAGCTCTGGCAAACTGTCTGCTGTCTCATGGTCATCTACATACACCGTCTCACCCCGCTGTCTTTGTTCTTGTGGACGGCATCGGCTGTGCCGTTCTGGTCACGTGCCAGCCTGTAACTCCGTGACCAGCGCCTCTATCGCGTCGGCGACCAGAGAGCGCTCGATCGTACCTTGTCAGTAATCGATCTCCGCACTACTGATCGACTGTACTCCCCATGGAACGATCCGACTCTTCGAGGGTGTTCCCCCACGAACCCAATCGGAGTCATCGATCGTGATGAGACCGTCCATCCACGTCCTGGTGGTCAAGGTGACGACAATATACTGGTCGCCATGAAATGGCCGCCCGTCATGATTCGAGAGCACGAGCCAGGGGCGGGCTGATTCGTCGCCCCTGAACGGGTCGGCTCCAAAAACAATATCGCCGGGTTCGTAGATCGGCTTCCCAGTATCGCTCACTGTTGTTCACTGGGATGTGGCCGGTCAGGTGCGTGGTCTTTCCACTCGTCCGGGTCCTCCGTACCCAGTTGGTCATTAAACAGCTCGGTTGCGCGGGCGTAGCCATCGTAGTTCGACAGTCGCCTGTCGTCCTCCGTGATCGCCCAGTAGGGACCCTTGTGTTCGACGAGCGATCGGTTCTTCAGCCTCGACAGTGCTGTGCTCACGGCCCCCTGATCGATATCGATCCGTCGAGCGATTTCACTTGCCCTGAACGCAGTCGCATCGTTTGCCGCGAGGAACCCCAGCACCTGATCGGTCGCCGAGAGCTCGGACAGCTCCTCCTCGCTCGACCGCTCGAACGTGTCCCGATCGATTGACATGGCTGAAACTACTGTGAGGAATGTAATGAGTGTTATGGGTGAAACCCCCGGCGCGCGCTGGCGAGTCGTCTATGACGAGCCAGCGCCGTGCGAGGGAAGACGAGCGAGCCCTGCGAGCGAGGAATCGGCTGGGGAGGGTGTGGCTGCGGTGGGAGGGATCGAAAGGGGCCGTGGCGGTCGGGGAGTCCGCAGCCAGTAGCACCGCAACGTATGTGAGGAGCGCACGGCTGCAGACGACCCGAGCGCCGCGGGGGCTTTCTGGCTGTAGTGTGACCAACTGAGTCCGACCCGAGCGCCGCGGGGGCTTTCTGGCTGTAGTGTGACCAACTGAGCCCGACCCGAGCGCCGCGGGGGCTTTCTGGTTGCCGGTGTCCCGCTCGGCTACCCACTCTCTGTTCGCGGACTACTCCCCAACAGCCTCCTCTACAATCTCGATCTCGTCCTCGGTGAGCCCGTACAGCTCGTAGACGATCTCGTCGATCAGCTCGTCGGTCCGCTCGATCTTCTCTTCCAGCTCCTCGGCGCGCGCTTTCGTCTCGATGTAACTCTCCAGCCCGGCCTCCACGTCCACCACCCGCGGCAGGGTCAGCTTCCGCAGCCGATCCACCAGCGAGTTGGTCTTGGTCGCCGTCTCCCGAAAGCCCGCGAAGCCGCCCGCCTCGTCGACGGCCATCGGCACGAACTGCTCGATCAGGTCCGCTTCCAGTGCCGTGAGGTCGGTGATCCGCAACGCGGCCATCGGGTGCGTCTCGGTGTAGCCCCACTGGTCGGTCTCGTGGTCCGCTTCGTCATCGGGCTTGTACCGCGCCGTCAGCCGAATCTCGACAGTCGACTCGGACTCCCGCCTGACGCTCGCCTCGCCGACGCGCAGGTTCGGGCGCTCCGACGCCGTCTGCTGGGAACAAAATGGAATTATAAATATAATGGAATATAAATCAATCCTATAATACCTCCCTATGAACTACTCATTCACTACCTCTTTAAGAATATTCTCCAGCTCTGAATTCAATTCGGAAACCTGGAGGATATTCACCTCATTTTCTGACTGTTCTTTAATAGATGTAGTCTTTTTGTTTAAGTCTTGAACTACAAGCAGCCCATTATGTCCATTTCCAAAGTAGTTTTCCTCCTCATCACCATGCCCACCAAAGACAAAGTCGTCGTTGACACGAAGAAATGCCAGGTATTCAAGTGTCTCTTTGATTCCTTGGCGTATAGTATCTGTGCGCGTGCTGTTTTTTGTCTCAACAACTAGATAATCGTACTCATTATTCTTTTCTGAAAAAACTTCAAGGACGATAACATCAGGCCGACTAGTATGATTGTGGAAGTCACGCTGGAAATAATCACTCGCAATTTCCTGTGCAGTTATTGGAACCTTCTCGGTTCGGGAAAGGGCCTTATTTTCTTCTGGAACAACTCTAAACGATAACTTGCGATCCCGACCGGAGTTGTCATGATACAGGACAACTTCTCGATCACCCTGTAAACGGGCGACTTCTTGTCGGCCAGTAGCGATCGTGCTAAACGTTGCTGGTTGGTCTTTTATTTCCTCAAGCACTGCCACAAATCGGAATAGGACGTATAACTCAAATAGAACGTTCTCGTCGTCTGGAGTGATTGCCGTCTCATCAATTAAATCACGTATTGAGTCTGGGTTGCCATCCAATAGCTCATTCCTTGTTTTAAGTAGTTCTGCGGCGTCTCGATAGAGCTCCTTTCGTGAAGAGGTAGCTTTGGTGAGCATCCGTTCCGTGGGTTCGTATGCGTCCGGTTGGCGAATGCGACGAACGTGGACGTTTCGTTCGACAAGCTGCTGTAATTCCTCTATAAGGTCTTCATTGCCTTTCCACGTTTCTTGAACCCATTTATATTCGTCACGCAGATACTCTTCTGCCTCCATCAGTGTAGTATATATCACTGAAATCAGCTTCTTGAGAACGATGTTTTCGTCAATATCGTAGTCCTCTGATCGGTTCTCACAAACAAATATTGAGTGATCCTTGGGATACTCAGCGTATCGCTTTTTGTATGTATCTCCCCAGTTTATTCTTCCATCAACTTCTCCACGACAGGTTCGAGAGATGTTCTTTGTCTCTGTCCGTATTCCCCTAACTCGCTGAGGCAACCTTTTCACGAAGGAGACGACTTCCGGTTTTAAAATAAAATGAAAGTCTAGAAGTAGCTCATATTCTTCGAAGCGATCATCAAGTTGCTTTGGCTTGATCGTTTGAGCTAGTTCACGCTCCGGGAATGACCCGTTCATGACGTATGCTACTACGTCTTCAGTTAGTTGATCTACTATTTCGTCTCTATCCATCTTTCTATAGTGAGATTTGTAGCATATCTACAGAAGCCTCTTCGAGAGCTTCCTCATCTATTTCGGATATCTTTGCAATATTTCGGACAATTTTCTTTCGTTTCGGTACTCCTTCTAATTGAGGAAAAATGTAGCTTATTACTGATTGCGTGAGACGATATTCGATATTTTCTTGCGGATGGTGACATATATAGCTCAAAATATCCTTAATTATTGCAGGGCCGATGGCTCGGTTCTCTACGGCATGGTTTGTCTCTCTCCAAACCCGGCCGACTCCTATCGCTTCTTTGCGCTCAGGATGTAAGTCCCAAGTATTGGCATAATCGAAGACGATCTGTTCTAGCTTTTCTTCATCATCTCGAGAAGTACCTGTCGGTAAGTCTGGTGCTGGAATCCGAATAAAAGTAAACCGACGCATAAATGCATAACTCATCTCGTAGAGCGATGTTTTGTCGTATGTATTCATTGTCGCAAATATACGCCACGACTGGGGGACAACGTATTGATGTAGCTCTGTCGAGCCGATTCTTTCCCGCGCAGGAATTAATTCTATTTCCTGACTATTTTTCGTATACGGGAGTGTCACCGACTGGCCAGAGAGCAAGGTAAATAACTGCCCAAACGCCTTGTCGATGTCTGCCCGGTTGAGCTCATCAATAATGATGGGCTCGTTTTGCTGTTGGCCGCTCTTTCGGTTCTTGAACCTGTTGAGAATTATCCCCGGTGAAAACTCTAGATCGTCCGATGCGCCGTTCCCTGCTCCTGGCATATATCCTCCGATCGTGTCGAATGTCGACCAATCTGCTGTAGCGGTGGTCAACCCGTCACCAGTGAACAAATTAGGGTGGTTTTCGCTTAAATATGTAGACACTCGACTAGCAACCTCGGTTTTCCCTGTTCCGGGGGGGCCAGTGAACACGATATGTTTTCCAGATTTCAGTGCAGCAGTGATATCCATCGCCAATCCGGAGGCAGATTTGGTATCTTGAGAACTCTGGCTGGGGAAATGCAGCCCATCAAACACGGAAGCAGGTATTTGCTCCTCAAACTCTCGACAATATGCGATTGGTGGGTACTCCGTTAGGGCAGGCACTAACTGAGAGAGTAATTTTTGCCCGTTGCTGGACTCATCTGTTGCGTCCATTTCAACGACATATCCGCGATCAAACAGATTTCCATCACTCTCATTGAGGGATTTTTTAATAGATTCTTTAGAAAGGCTCGCTTTGAGTAGTGCAGTTATTTCGCGCTCCCTCGCATTTACTGACCGCTCTTTGAGAGGAGTCGTGCAATCGATTGCAGAGGGGTCTCCCGACAGAAATAGTCGATCAAAAGACAAGAAAGACGATGGATGTGTTGCAGAGTCCGAACCTTGCTCCTTCCAAGTCCACGGGGATTCTTTTGTACCGCGATCACCGACCACGGCTACTCCGAAAAGTGCATCCTTCGAGGGGGAAAGCTGACCATCCATCGGCGTTCCCGAGGAGTGGAACAGGAGGACATCTCCCCGTTCGACATCCCCAAGTCGGGCATACGTCTCGTCGATCGGGAAACCTCGGTATTCGACCACCGACAGCCAGAGATCCGGTGGTGCTGCCACTCTGAAGATTGCTGGTTCGACTGCTGAGGAGAGATGGTTAAAGATCGGATGATCCGGTGGTGAATCACCAGATGCCTTGTCATCGGTATCTGATTTACCGGTGGAGTCATTATTGCCAAACGTATCGAATGTCGTCACCGTTCGAGATTCAATATATTCCTCAATACTTCCAAACTCTTCACGAATCCTCTGGTGGCCTCGATCGTTGGCAGGACGAAAACGCATCGTAAACTGTTTGTCCTCATCAAGCAGCTCACCTTGCAGTTCTTCGCTATCGATGTCAACTTCACGAGGTTCTGTGAGATACACGATATACTCCCACGGATCAGCTTGATCGTCCCCACCTGCTGATCCATCGGCGTATGCGGGCCAGAGTTCCTTGGCCAGTTGCGGGTTGTGCTCCGTTCCCGCAACCTCTGCCACATATTTGTATTGCTTGTTCCCCCAATAAAATACAACGAAATCACCAACAGAGAGCTTCTCCCAGGTGCTTTTTAGATTCGGAACCAATCCCCAGATTCCGATGGATTCGCCAAAGTCACTCCGAGTATACTGCTGATAAAATTCGTCTGGAACACCGTCTCGTACTGTCCGTTGGAAATGGTCCTGAGGACGAGAACTCGCACAAGGTGCGAGAAATAGTTTGCTGGTAGACATACAAGCTATATGTTCACTGGAGGGCATTTACTTAAATCACAGATTCTCGGCAAGCACGTTCGGATCATTGCTCTCACAACTGGACGCCGGTAGTATCAATGTGGGGGTCCTGACAGTTGCCCATCGCCCGTTCGTCACACGATACCACGATATGTTACATTGTATACAATGTTACACACCCTCCCGGCGGACGGGAGGACGCGGGGGACCGCGATCTAGACGTCCAGCAGCGTCGACCCGACGAGGTAGATCACGAGCGTCGCCGCGATGGCAGCCCCTGCGCCGATCAGCGGGTCCGGTTCGGCAAGCGAGAGACCGACCCCGATCGCGACGATCGAGCCGACTTCGAGCCCCGCCCCGAGCACGCCCAGCTGCGCGCTCGCGGGCACGTGACGGCTCGCTTCCGTAAATCCGATCTCCTCCTCGACCTGTTCCTGTACCGCCGAAATCCCCATGAACCACGGCAAGAACAGATACGAGCCGACACTACCGAAGACCCCGGCGATCACGCCGTAGGCGACACTCTCCAGCGCGAGATAGCCGACCGCACTGAACGCGACGAGGTTCATCACTGCCCCTGCCGCCCCGATCAGTGTGAACATGCGCTCGTTGATTTCGATGCCCGATTCCGAATCGTCCTCGAACTGCACTGCGGCATCTTCCATACGCCACAGTGACAGATGTTGGACAAAAAGTATATCGGAGATCGGTCGTGTCGACGCGTTACTCGTTTGCTAACTTCTCGTACAACTCGTCGTACTCCGCACGGAACCGACGAGCGAACAGGCGGACACGCTCAGGACGCCCGGTAGCCTCGTCTTCGTCGGTGATTGGTGACTCGGTCATCCCTACCAACCCGCCTACACTTGCTGTACGCCACCACCGAGCCCCGCCAGCACGTCGAAGAAGTCGGGGAACGAGACGTCGACGTGCTCTGCGCCAGTAACCGTCGTCTGGCCGTCAGCCACGAGTCCTGCCACGGCAAGCGACATGATGATCCGGTGGTCGTCACAGCCGTCGACCGTCGCGCCGGAGAGGTCGGTCTCGCCGCCGTGGATCGTCAGCACGTCGTGTTCTTCCGTCACCGCTGCGCCCATCTTTCCGAGTTCCTCGGCCATTGCGCTCACGCGATCGGTCTCCTTGTACCGGACGTGCTCGCAGTTCTCGATTCGGGTATCACCATCCGCAATCGCACCCAGGGTCGCGATCGTCGGCAGGAGATCGGGCGTGTCGCCGACATCGACCGTGGTCCCGGCAAGATCGCTTCGCTCGACAGTGATGACGCCCCCGTCCTGATCCCAGTCGATCGCCGCGCCCATATCCTCAAGAATCCCGACGATGGCGCTGTCACCCTGCGCGCTCGGCTGTGCGCCCTGTACCTCGACGGCGTCCTCGCCAGCCACTGCGCCCATCGCAAGGAGATAGGACATCGACGAGAAGTCGCCGGGCACCGAGTACTCGCCGCCCGCGGGGGCGTAGGACTGCCCCCCAGCGACGGAGAATCCCGTGTCAGTCCGCTCGGCGTCGACGCCGTACGCCGCCATCAGCTCGGTGGTAATATCGACGTAGGGCGAGGATTTGAGTTCGGTTTCGAGCTCGATATCGATCCCCTCGTCGGTCACCGCACCGGCAAACAGCAGCGCGGAGATGAACTGCGAGGAGACGTCGCCCGGAATCGAGACGGTCCCGCCCGAAACTGGCCCCTCGATGACGAGCGGGGCCTGCCCGTTCCCACGGGTGCTGCGTGCGCTGCCTCCCAGTTGACCAATCGCGTCGAGCAGCGGACCGTGGGGGCGAGATCTAAGGGACGCGTCGCCCGTGAGCACGGTGATGCCATCCGCGAGTGCCGCGGTCGCGGTGACGAGCCGCGTCGTCGTCCCGCTGTTTCCGCAGTCGATCACGTCGTCGGGCACCTCGGGCCGACCGTCGAACCCCACCACGTCGAGTGTTCCATCGGTCTCGGTCACGTCACCACCGAACGCCTCGACGGCACGACGGGTCGCCCGGATATCGGCGCTATCGAGCGGGTCGTGGACCAGCGCGCCGTCGGCGTACCCGGCGGCCAGCACTGCACGGTGTGTGTAGCTCTTCGACGGTGGTGCCTTCGCCCGCCCGCTGACGGTCGAGGGCGTGATTTCGACGTTCATACCCGCCCCCACGAACGGGAGCGGTATCACAGTACCGGAAGGCATCCGAACATCGAAGTTGATCGCAGCCACAGACGTGAGTATGGGACTACTCGATCGACTGCGATCGTGGTTCGGTAGCGGCTCCGACCCCGACGAGCTATCGGAGACGGCAGAGGACGCCGGAAAGGCCTCGAAGCCGAGCGGTCTCGATCCGGAGAACGTCACGGAGGTGCGAACGGAAGGGAGCGACGACGCCGCCGCAAAGCTCCGGGAGCTGTCGGAGCGTACCGAGGAGAGAGACGAGTAAAAAAACGGTCCGACTGGCTCCGGTGAGTCCCCGAGTTATATACTCACCGGGTCCCGACCGTACCGTATGGAACCCGATCTCTCAGAACTCGCAGACACCATCGACGACCGCGGCGCTGACGGCTACCTCTTCGATGGCCACGATGACTCCGACCAGACGTACGTCTGTGGCTTCGACGCACCGGATCCCTACATTGCCCTGTACGATGGGGCCGGTGCACACCTGCTCGTCTCGGGGCTGGAGTACGGCCGTGCCGTCTCCGAGAGCCGCGCGGAGTCGGTTGCCCGCCTCGCCGACTTCGACTATCAGGAGCGCGCTGCCGAGGATGGCCCACGAGCGGCCCGGCTGGCGACGATTGCCGCCTTCCTCGCCGATCACGACGTCGAGTCGGTGCTCGTCCCCGAGCGGTTCCCGACCGGGACCGCCGACGGTCTGCGCGACCACGGCATCGACGTCTCCGTCGAGTCCGAGGGCGTAATTACCGAGATTCGCTCGGTCAAGACCGACGAGGAGATCGAACACGTCCGGGCGGCCCAGCGCTCCAACGAGGCCGCGATGGCCCGCGCCGAGGAGCTGATCCGCGGCGCGACGATAGAGGACGGCGATCTGGTCCACGACGGTGACGTGCTGACGGGCGAGCGCGTCAAGGAGGCGATCGAGATCGAGCTACTGCGGCAGGGCTGTGCCCTCGACGAGACTATCGTCGCCTGCGGCGCTGACGGCGCAGATCCCCACGACCGCGGGAGCGGGCCGCTCGAAACGGACGAAGCGATCGTGATCGACATCTTCCCGCGAGACAAGGAGAGCGGCTATCACGCCGACATGACCCGCACGTTCGTTCGTGGGACTGCAAGCGACGAACTCCGCGCACGCTACGAGATCACGCACGAAGCCCATCAGGCCGCGCTCGACGCCGTCGAAGCCGGGGCGACTGGCGCGGATGTCCACGATGCGGTCTGTGACGTCTACGAGGACGCGGGCTACGCGACGCTCAGGGACGATCCATCCACGGAGACGGGCTTCATCCACGGGACCGGCCACGGGATCGGACTGGACGTCCACGAGCTCCCACGGCTGAACCCGACGGGCGGCGAGCTACAGGCTGGCCAGATCATCACCATCGAACCCGGTCTCTACGATCCCGACGTCGGCGGGATCCGCATCGAGGATCTCGTCGTCGTCACCGAGGACGGCCACGAGAACCTTACCGACTACCCCAAAGAGCTAGAACTCTAGAGTTCGACGACGTCCCCATCGTCGGCCCGGTCCAGCGAGTGGGGCGCGGTGACGATCCAGGTCGTCTCCGCACCCGACGCGCCCACGATCCGCAGGGTCGCGCTCTCGCCCGTCGCCAGCGTGGTATCGCGGTCACCGGCATCCAGATCGAACGCGATCGTGTACCGGTCGTCTCTGGACGTGAGTACCGGCGCAGTTCCGTCCGGATCCGCCGTTGCGATCACCTCGAAGGAGTCGCCGTAGGCGGCCTCGTAGCTGTAGTTCCGGACGCCGTTGCTCCCGATATACTCGACCGAGGCCCCCGATAGATCGATCTCACTCGCCCCCGGTGCGGGCATCACGCTCAGTTGGACCCGGTCGATGCGTGGCTCGGCCGTGCTCGTATCGACCCTGCCGGTTGCACTCAGTATCAGTAGCTGGTTGGTCACCTGATCCTGCGAGTCCTGACTGCTGGTTTCGGCGGTGCTCTGCAGGGAGCTAACCGTCGTGATCATCATCGTGGCGGCGATGGCGGCGACGAGGATCATCGCGATGAAGACGATCAGGGTCTCGACGCCGACCTGCCCGCGCTGGTCGGTGGCTGCGTTCACTCCGCTCTCTGAAGACGCTACATCCCCGCAGGCCTAAAGATAGAAACCTAATCAAAGAGGTACTACAGTCCAAGCTCCCGACCGATCACCAGTTCCTGTATCTCGCTCGTCCCCTCGCCGATCTCCATCAGTTTGGCGTCGCGATAGAACCGCTGGGGCGCGAAATCGCTGGTGTAGCCGTAGCCGCCGAGGGTCTGGACGGCCTCCTCGGCGACCTCGCGGGCCGTCTCGCTGGCGTCGAGTTTCGCCAGCGAACTCGCCTTCGTCACGTCTTCGCCCTGGTCGTACATCCAGGCCGCTTTGTGGGTCAGGAGTCGCGACCGCTCGATATTCCGGTCCATCGCAACGAGCTTGTTCCGGATCGCGTCGAACTTCGAGATGGGCTGGCCGAACTGCTCGCGCTCTTTCGCGTACGATTTCGCGGCCTCGTACGCTCCCTGTGCCAGCCCGACCGAGAGCGCCGCGATGGAGATGCGCCCACCGTCGAGCGTGGCTTTCGTTTGCTCCCAGCCCTCGCCCGGCTCGCCGAGCAAGCGATCAGCCGGCAGGCGCACGTCGTCGAGCTGAATCTCGCAGGTCGGCGAGGCGTTCAGCCCCATCTTGTCCCAGACCGCCGTTACCTCGAACCCTTCGTCGTTCTCGGGATCGACGATGAACGTCGAGATGCCGTCGTAGCCGGCGTCTGGCTCGGTGACCGCTTTGACCAGGATCGATCCGGCGACGTTGGCGTTCGTGATGAACTGCTTGGTGCCGTTTAACACCCATTCGTCGCCGTTCTGCGTCGCTTCCGGCGCAGAGCTCGCCGAGCCTTGCTCGGCGGTGTCCGTCTCGGCGGTCGTCTCCATATCGCTCGCGTCGCTTCCGCTCGACGGTTCGGTGAGCGCCCATCCACCCATATGCTCGCCTTCAGCCAGCGGGCGGAGCCACCGTTCTTTCTGCTCGTCCGTTCCGAACGCCTCGATAGGCTTCGAGGCGAGGCTGACGTGGGCCGCATAGGAGAGGCCCACTGCACCCGACACCCGACCCAGTTCCTCGACGATCAGCGCGTACATGAGCTGATCCCCACCGAGCCCGCCGTACTCCTCGCTCACCGGGACCCCCATGACGTCGAGCGCGGCCAGTTCGTCGAAGACCTCCGTGGGAAACCGATGCTCGTCCTCGATCTCCTGGGCGATCGGCTCGATCTCGGCCTCGCAAACGTCCCGGACGGCCTCGCGCATCATCCGGTGTTCGTCGGGGATCCGAAAGTCCATACCACGAGGTAGAGCGGGATGGGGCATAAATACGACGAACGATCATGTACGAATCCGTTCGCCGGGAGAATTTTAAGCATCGCCGACCTTGCCAGCAATAATGGATCTGCGTGGTCTCGTCCGGGGAACGGTCGACTGGTCTGATCTGGAGGGTGTCGGCCGTGAACTCGCCGATCGCGCCGACGAGGAGTCGGTGCGTATCGAGTTTCTGGAGGCGGATAACTGGCTGTCGACGCCGCTGATCGTCGACGAGCAGTGGTTCGTGAAGATCATCACGCCACAGAACGCGTTCGTCCACGCCGTGCTGACCGGCGCGCGCAACATCGGCGCGTTCTCCAGCGGGACGGCGGGCTTTTTCGAGCGATTTGACGGCCCCGTCGAGATGGGTCGTCACGAACTCGACGCCAACGAGCGGATGGGAGAGATCGGACTCAACACGCCCGAGCCGGTTGGTGTCTTCGAGTACGAGCAGTTCGGCGTTGTCGTGCTGGAGTATCTCGATGACTTCCGAACGCTCGGTGATCTCTCGCCCATGGAGAAGCTTTCCTACACCGACGAGCTGTTCGAGGCCCTCGCCCGGATGCACGACCACGGGTTGGCACACGGCGACCTACGAGCCGAGAACGTGCTCGTCGTCGACGGCGAACTCTACTTCATCGACGCGACCAGCGTGCGCGAGGACGGGATGGACGGCGCACGTGCCTACGATCTGGCCTGCGCGCTGGCAGTCCTCGCGCCAGCTATCGACGCCGAGGCCGCAGTCGAGCACGCGCTTTCGCACAACTCCGTCGAGGACCTGCTTGCCGCCCGGGAGTTCCTCGATTTCGTCAAACTGCGCCCCGATCACGACTTCGACGCCATGCAGGTAAAAGGCGAGATCGAGAAAGCGGCTGACGCACCGAGAACCACGACCGGGCAGTAAAGCCGCATATTCTCATACACACGTCTAACTACTCTCCGCAGAGATGGTTTTTTCACGGTTGACGATCAACTTCAATCAGGTTCGACCATGACATATGGCCACTACATCGGCGGCGAATGGATCGACGGGAACGGATCAGAGACCTTCGAGAGTACCGATCCCGCAACCGGCGACACCCTCGCCGAGTTCTACCGCGGGACCGGGCGAGAAGTCGATGAGGCCGTCGCCGCGGCCGACGACGCGTTCGAGGAGTGGCGCGCGCTCTCCTACGTCGACCGTGCCGAGTACCTCTGGGAGATCTATCACGAGTTGCGCGAGCGCACCGACGAACTCGGCGAAATCGTCACCCGGGAGTGTGGCAAAGAGATCAGCGAGGGGCGAGCAGACGTCGTCGAGGCCGCACACATGGTCGAGTGGGCGGCGGGCAACGCCCGACATCCACACGGAGACGTAGTACCGAGCGAGATCGGCTCGAAGGACGCCTACATGCGGCGCAAGCCGCGGGGCGTCGTCGGCTGTATCACACCGTGGAACTTCCCGGTCGCGATCCCCTTCTGGCACATGGCCGTGACGCTCGTGGAGGGCAATACCGTCGTCTGGAAGCCCGCCGAACAGACCCCGTGGTGTGGACAGATCATCGCGGAGATGGTCGAGGACAGCGGGATTCCCGAGGGCGTATTCAACATGGTCCAGGGCTTCGGTGACGCTGGCGCGGCGATCGTCGATGACGACCGCGTGAACACCGTGCTGTTCACCGGATCGGCGGAGGTTGGCCACGAGATTTCGGATCAGGTCGGCGGCGAGCCGGGGAAGACGGCGGCCTGCGAGATGGGTGGGAAAAACGCCATCGTGATCACCGATCAGGCAGACCTCGAAATCGCGGTCCACAGTGCTGTCATGTCGAGTTTCAAGACGACCGGGCAGCGCTGTGTCTCCAGCGAACGCCTGATCGTTCATACCGACGTCTACGACGAGTTCAGGTCGAGATTCGTGGAACTCGCCGAGGATGTCACTGTCGGGGATCCCCTCGACGAATCGACCTTCATGGGGCCACTCGTGGACGACGAGCAGGTCGAGAAGTTCGCCCGGTATAACGAGCTGGCCCGCGAGGAGGGCGCGACAGTCCTCGTCGACCGGGCCGAACTGGACGCCGATGCGGTGCCCGACACGGACGGCCACTGGGTCGGGCCGTTCGTCTACGAGATCGGATACAGTCCGGACCACCGGTGTCTTCGCGAGGAAGTGTTCGGCCCGCACGTCGCCCTGATCGAGTACGAGGGCGACATCGAGCGCGCACTGGAGATCCACAACGAAGTGCCCTACGGACTCGCCGGAGCGATCGTCTCTGAGGACTACCGAGAGCTAAACTACTACCGGGATCGAGCGGAAGTCGGGCTTGCGTACGCCAACCTTCCATGTATCGGCGCGGAGGTCCAGCTCCCCTTCGGCGGGGTAAAGAAGTCGGGCACGGGATCACCGAGCGCCCGCGAGGTGATCGAGTCGGTGACCGATCGGACTGCATGGACGCTGAACAATAGCAAAGGGATCGAGATGGCACAGGGGCTCTCGGCGGACATCAAAACGAGCGAGGAGTAGCCGGGGCTGGCGGTCTCGAAAGTGAGAGGGGTGGAGTCGAGGCCGTAGTACCGGAGCCACCTAGGATGGCCCCGGCGTGGACGGGTCGAGCGCGACGAGCGTTGATTGCTGGCGCGACGTGAAAAGCGTCGTGCTGCCAGCAACAGTCTTTTGGGTCAACGCCGTATAAATCTACGGTTCCGTCACTGGCGTCGATCCCGGAGGGCGGGGAACTCCTCCCGCACGCGCTCGACGGTACTCGGGTCGAGCTCGGCGATTACCAGCGCGGGATCATCATCAGAGGACGCAAGCGTCGTTCCCCACGGATCGTACACCGTCGAGCGACCGAGAAGCGTCGCATCGTCGAAGGAGCCCGCGCCGTTGATCGTGGCGATGTACTGCTGGTTTTCGATCGCACGGGCACGCGAGAGCGTCTCCCAGTGTTCCACTCGCGGATACGGCCACGCGCTGGGCACGACCACGAGCGTCGCGCCCGCCTCGGTGAGCCGCCGGAACTGTTCGGGAAACCGCAGGTCATAACAGGTCGTCATCCCGACGCTAAATCCCTTGAACTCGACAACGGTGTCACGCTCCCCGGGCACCAGGAGATCGGCCTCCGCGGAGTCGTAGCCAAAGAGGTGGCGTTTGCGATAGATCCCCTGCCGTTCGCCCTCCTGGTCGAAGAACACGGTCGTGTTGGCGAGCCCGGACTCGGCTGGCGTCGATGCCGTCTCGGTCGCTGCCAGATCCTCGACGATACTTCCAGCGATCACGGCAATCCCGTGATCGACCGCCATGTCGGCGATCCGTGTCAGCGTTTCCCCACCGAGCGGCTCCGCGTACCGTTCGTAGACGTCGAACGCGAAGTACCCCACGTTGAAAATCTCGGGTAGCGCCACGAGATCGGCACCCTGGCTCGCCGCCCGTTCGATGGCGCTTTCGGCACGACGGCGGTTCCCCTCGATGGCCGCGGCTTCGATCTCGATCTGAGCCAGCGCGAGCTTCATGGGCTGGTTGTCGTGTCGGCACGGATCGCCGCTTCCAGATTGGCGAGCTCGTCGTCGAGGTTCGCCTCGAAGTAGCGCTCGACACCGGGTAGCCGTCCGTCGACGACGAAGCGATTGGTGAGCCGACTTCCCGTCTCGGTCGCCTCTATTTCGTGTTCACCCGTGACCCGCATGAGTTTCGAGCGACCGACGAACTTCACGTACGCGGGCGGATCACGGTGGACATCCTCGGTATCGACGCTCGCCGTCCGGTTCACGAGCGGGATCGGCAGGTCGACTTTCCACGTCGCTTTCCGGCCGTCTTCGTCGTCGAGCGCGAAATCCGAGACGACGCTTATCGAGCGGGCTCGTTGCTCCGGGTCGACGATGAACTCCCAGACGCGTTCCGGCGGTACGGGCAACTCGAACGTTCGCTCCACCCGGACAGTCATGTACTACCCTGACGACTACGCGGGTAAAAATCCGCTGGAACGGTTTAACTGAGCGTCACTTTCCACGTCGTCGAGCGCGAGCGTCCCCACTTCTCGATGTCTACCTCATCTGCCTTTTCGGCCAGCGTGGGAAGCCGTGCACCGACCTGTTTTGCCGTCAGTCCTAGCGATTCAGCGACCTCTTTCGCTCGAAAATACCCCTCTCCTCCGGAGGCGCTCTCCCGCAAGTATGCGACGATACGTCGCTCTTCCTCCGTATATTCGGTCATCCTGTCGCGCGGTAGGGAGCCTACGCGCTTAACTGTTTTCGAGGCACTAGCTGTAGACGTGAAGCGCGAGGATCGCCAGCGCGCCGAAAACGAGTACCGAGGCGAACCCGACAGCCCCGACCATCTGGGGAGCGAGCGAGGTCGCTCCGACGTACATCACTGCTGCGCTGATCGTTGCGAGCACGCCGAACAGTACCGCATATCCGGTTCCCTTGTCCGTCGGCTGGGCCGACTGTGTAGTCATATACCGAGGTTTTTCCGGGGGAAACTTAGCTCTTGCCAGACGCCACAGCACCACGACGGATTTTTATGCGTCGCTGCCGAGGCTGGCAGATAGATGTCACTCGGCGCGCTCAAAGCAATCTTCCTCGGCAGCAAGCTGAAAATAGCGGGAGTCGTGCTGGTGGGCTTCGTCGGAACAGTCGGTCTCGCAGCGGGACTGGGAGTCATCGGTGTCCCCGGAATCGCCGAGGTAAACAACCAGTTCGGCGCGGTCGACGACTCGACCACGGAGATCGAAACGGAGCTGATAATCGACAACCCGAACCCGGTCGGAATCAGCTTCGGCGACGCGACGGTCGCGTACACCGTCTCGATGAACGACGTCGAACTCGCAGAAGGCGAGCGCGAGGGCGTCGAGGTCGGAACCGGGAACACGACCGTCGATCTGACGACGGAGATGGACAACCAGGCGATTCCGCCGTGGTGGGCGAGCCACATCGACCGTGGCGAGCGAAGCGAGATGGTCGTCGACACCGATATCACCCACGACCGGTTCAGCCGCACCGCGTCGTATCAGTACGATCGGGAAGTCGAAACTGATCTGATCGACGAGTTCGACTCCGAGGAACCCCAGCCGGTGAGCCCGGACGACGACGCGGAACTGGGACTGCTCACGGAGGTCTCCGATCCCCTGTTCTATATCAACGAGACGAGCGGTGAGTGGGGCGACGTCTCCGAGAAGGCGACGCCGATGGAGCTCGATTTTGTCGCGTACAACCCCCAGCCCGTACCTCTGACCGTCACACAGCTAGAGTATGAGATCACGATGAACGACGTGGTGGTCGGGGGTGGCTCGACAGAGCGCGAGTACGTCATTGCACCCGACGCCGAGGAGACCGTCGAGACAGTCACCGCGATCGACAACGACAGCCTCGACGAGTGGTGGGTGACACATCTGGAGAACGAACAGACGACCGAGCTGGAGATGCAGTTCTGGCTCACCGTCGAGGTGGGCGGGGAGACGTTCCGGGTGCCCGTGGAAGCGCTCGATCACGAGGAGACCATCGAAACGGATATTTTCGGCAGCGAGGAGTAGCTATTTGATCGTCGTGTGCTCGGACTCCTCGTTGAGCGCGAGGTTCGCTGCGATCTCGGCGTTTCGCATCGCGTGTTCGGCGGTCTGTTTCAGACTGACGAGCACTTCCCGGACCTGCAGGAGGTCCTCGTTGTCCATCTCGGGAAGGTCGGAGAGGATCTCCTGTTCGCGGTCGCCGATCTCGTGGAAGCGCTTGCGTGCCTCGATCGTCTTGTCGTAATCGCGTTCGACCGCGCTTTCGACGGCGAGTTTGGTTAGCTCGTCGACGTCGTCGGTGAACTCGCGGATCCGCCGGACGGTATCGCTGTCAACGTGCAGCGAGTGGTCGTCGGTCTCCATGACGATCTCCGCGATGTCCTCGGCGTTGTCCGCGGTCAGTTCGAGGTTCTTCGCGATCGACCGGTAGCCGATCAGCGGGAAGCCATCACTGAGGCCAACGGCCCTGGCAAGGTTGGGGTTCTGATACGAGGTGAAGATCAGGCGAAGGAGGAGGACGAAGATCTTGTTCGCCTGCCGCTCGCGGTTCAGCGCACGCTGGGCGAGGTCCGGGTTGCCATGAGCGAGCGCCTTCACGGCCTCACCGCGCATGGTCGAGCCGGTCGATTCGAGCCGTTCCAGCAGGTTATCGAGCGTGAAGTCCTCGGGATCGACCGAACACCGGATCGCGATACTCTCGGGCGTTTCCTCGATCACGCCAAGGCCCATCAGCTGCGTTTCGGCACGATACACGGCGTTGATGTGGTCGCTCGACAGCGCGCCCTCGGTCTGATCGATCCGGATGACGCGTCGGCCGAGTACGTACTGGGCCACGATCGCGCGTTCGACGGCGTCGGCGTCGAGATCGTCGGCTCTGATGATCGCCTCCGAGTCGTCGGTATTCGCCGACTCCGAGAGCACTGTCAACGTTCCTTTCCCGCTCATCCGCAGGGACACCTCGTCACCCTTCTCGACGTCGTGGGCGGACGCCCACTCGGCGGGCAGGGTCATCGCGAGCGTGGACGGCCCGAGCCGCTGGACTTTTCGTGTTTCCATGCCCCCATGTAACGTGGTGAGTACCTTAGTCTTATCCATATTCTGGTCTCCTGAGAACAACCCCTAATATTCAACCGCGAGTCATTATATTGTCCCGGGTGCCATGCTCACCGAATCCGCATCATCCGCTGCTCGAACCGTCCCACGCGGACCTTCGTCCACCCGCTGAGGGTCTCGTCCGTCTCCTCGTCACCCGTATCGATACGGAGGACGTCCAGTTCGTCCAGTTTTGCCTTTGAGGCCACGATTTCGACGTCACACCGTTCGAGGACGGCGGGCGAGATCTGATCGTTGCCACGGCCGAACACGAACCCCTGACCGCCGATCGGGGAGACGACAGCAACGTTTTGTTCGCCCAGCGCCTCGAGGATCTCGGCTTCGCTTGCGTCCGCAACCAGCAACTCCCCCGCAGGGCCGTCCTCGGTCGCCGTTGCCCGCCAGACGTCGACGCCAAGTGGGGATCCCGCAAAACCCAGCTCCCGCTTGATCGCGCCGACCGTACTCCCGGGGCCGAGAACGTAGGTAGTCCCGGGCGTGACCGAGTCCGCAAACCCGGCTGCAAGTGTTTCGACGCTGCCCCCGCCGATCTGTTTGCTCGCCTGCAGTTCGTCGGCGACTGGCACGGGTCGCACAGCGCGTAACTCGGTTTCGACCTCGCCGCCCCGGTAGGCGTCCTCGTCGATGTCGTTTATTTCTCGCTCCTCGACGCGGTCGAACGTCGCCGCTATTCGACCCGCGTCGCGCGGCGTCACGCCGAACACCGACGAGTAGACCTTGACGCCCGCGGGGACGCCGAGCATGGGCGTCTCGACGTCTGCCTCGTCGAGGGCGTTCGCCACGTCGACTGCGGTGCCGTCGCCGCCGACGAACAGCACGAGGTCGACCTCCCGGTCGACGAACGCTCGAACCGCTTCGTGGGTGTCTTCGGCGCTCGTCTCTCCGGGAGCGCTTCCCGCCGGATCGGTCACAACGACCGGTTCGAGCCCTACCTCACTTACCGCGTCGACCCCCATCACACCGCCTGCGGCGAGCAGTTCGACTGCCGGGTCGTGACGTGCGAGCGCGTCGAGCGCCGTGACTGCCCGATCGAACGCCCGCGGCTCGGCTCCGCGTCCGATTGCTACCTCGACTTTTCCGTCGGTTCCCTTGAGTCCGACCCGACCACCCATCCCGGCAACCGGATTCACGACGACGCCGATACGACGCATATCCCGACATAGCGTGGCGACCAATAAAAGGACGGCTGTCGGGTGTCCCGGACAGCTATCAACCAGCTATCGGTCACTCGGCGACTGCTGCGGACTCAGTCTCGACCGTTGGCATCGCCTTTTCGCCGAGGACAGCGTTCACGATCGCACCAAGCAGAATCAGGATCGCCCCGAAGTACAGCCACGTCAGGAAGAGCAAGACGCCGCCGAGCAGCCCGTAGGCCTCGAAGTTCGCGGCATAGGCAGTGTAGATCTGGAAACCGATCTGCAGGCCGATCCAGCCGACGGCAGCCACGACAGTGCCGGGCAGTGCCCGCCGGACGGTCATCTCTGTGGGCGGCATCACGTAGTACAGCGGCAGAAAGACGACTATCAGGCCGAGAATCAGGGTGAGCCAGCCGAATACGTCGATGAACGGAAGATCGACGACAGTCGGCCGACGGATGAGCGTCCCCACGCCGACCATGATGACGACCCCCAGCCCGACCAGCAGGAGGACTGTTATCCCGTTCCGGATCTGGCGCGGCAGGGAGGTCATCACGTCCGGTTCGTAGATCCGGTCGAACGCCATATCGACCGCGCGGATCACCTTGATCGCCGACCAGGTCAGCCCGAGCAGGCCGACGATCGACGCCCCTGCCCGACCCTGTGGGTTCGCGACGGCATCGCTGACGAGTTCTTCGCCAGACGAGGAGAGATGCTGCTCGACCACCGCGACGATCCGCTCGGCGAAGGCCTCGCCACCGACGAGTGAACCGATCGAGAGCGTCAACAGCAGTAACGGGACGATCGAAAAGAAGGCGTAATAGGCGATACTGGCGGCCAGAAACGTGACGTTGTCCTCGCTCACACGATCGATCACGGTCCGTGCGGTCGCCTGCGCGTTCATAGGTCCCGTACGTGCTCATCGCATAGTAAACTAAAGGCCGCAGAACGCTTCTCAAAGTTTAAGAGACCACGCTGGAAACACGAGCCTATGAACCTGATGCCTCTCGAAACCGCACTGCCAATGTGGGAAGTCAGTCTCGTCGTCCTCGGCGGAAGTATCCTGCTCACGCTCGCGTGGCTGTTCTTCCTGTATCGGTAGCTCGCTACTCGGTTTCTTCGACTCGAACGTCGACGCGCTCGCGGAGCCACCCGGCCGCCGACTCGACTGCAGCGATGTCGGTGCCCGTCAGCTTGATCCGGACGTACTCGCCGGGGTAGACGCCGACACCGACGTCGAATCGCTCGCGTAGCTCCTCGATCCGATCGAGCAGGGCGCTTTCGGGTTCGTCGATCGGGACGGTCTCGGCGTACCGGTCCTCGCCGACGAACTCGGCGGCGATGGACTCGAACATCCCCTTCATCTCCGCGGGGACGCCCGGCAGGACGTACACCTCGTCGTCGACGACACAGCCCGGTGCCACACCGACTTCGTTGTGAAGCGGGCGCGCTCCTGCGGGGATATGGCTCGTCCCCTCGGTGAGGTCGTCGCGGGCGTAGCCCCCCTCCTCGACGATCCATTCCAGTGCTTCCTCGCTGGACTCCACGTCCCGGCCGTAGGCCGCGGCAACGGCCTCCATCGTCATGTCGTCGTGAGTCGGTCCGAGCCCCCCAGTGACGATGACTGCGTCGTACTCGACGCGGTACTCGTTGACCACGCGAGCGATCTCGCCGACCCGATCCGGGACGACGGTTATCCGCTCGACGTCGACGCCGCGCTCGTTGAGACGCGCGCAGATCCAGGTGGCGTTCGTGTTCGTCGTATCACCTGTCAGTATCTCATCGCCGACGTTGACCAGCGCGACGTGCATACCGACGTGTTACGGCGTCGAGAATAAAAACGCGCCGGGAGTCGTTCGGAGTTGACCGGAAGGGCACAATACTTCGAATACTGTAGTGAAATACTATACTATTTGAAATTAGTCGTCGGCCGCTGTCTGTGGCTCTGTCCCCGGTCCAATGTCCGTCGGATCGACAGTCTCGAAACGAACAATCGGCTCGAACTGCTCGACTGCGAACCGGTCACCGTTCGTAATCCCACGGGCCTCCCGTGGCGTCAGCTTTCGGTCGACGAACCGTCGAGCGACTAGCGCCAGACGGCCATCACCCGATTCGATCTCGTTCTGGGCTTCCGCGAGGAGCAGACTCGCGGTGAACACATCGAAGACATAGTGGGCGAATCGTTTGGCCGAGAGCTCTGCGTACTCGGCGTCCTCCGTGGCGAGCGTGGCTGCCGCCGCGGTGAGGTCGTGGAACTCGTCGGTCACCGCCTCGACGGCCTCGGCAAGTGCCGGATGGGTGACGCTGTCGAGGCGCTCCTGGACGGCCACGGCGAAGGGATCGAGCGCGTCTTCCCGATCCAACGCGCGCAGGACGTCCAGCGAGAGTATGTTCTCGGTCCCCTCCCAGATCGGCAGGACCTGCGCGTCCCGGAGCAGTCGGTGGGTGACGAACTCGTTGACGTAGCCGTTGCCGCCCTGGATTTCCATCCCGTAGGAGGCTGTGTCGACCGCCATCCGGCCGGTTCGGAGCTTTGCGATCGGCGTCAGCAGACGCATGAGCCGGTAGGCGTCGTCGGCCGACTCACCCGCCCGCTCCGCGGCGACGTGTTCCGAGAACAGCCGCGCCGTCTCGAACGTAAACGCGGTCGCCGCCTCGTGATCGACAGCCATGTCGACGAGATCCTCGCGCATCAGCGGGTACTGGTCGATCGTCTCGCCAAAGGCCTCGCGGTTCGCCGCCTTCACTTTGCTCTCTAACAGGACACGGCCCATGATCCCGCAGGCCGCCGCGGCGTTCGAGAGCCGTTCGAGGTTGAGCATCTGTACCATCTGCTTGAACCCGTTTTCAGCCTCGCCCACGAGATACGCCTTCGTGTCCTCGAACTCGACCTCACCCGTCGGTACGCTGATCGTACCGAGCTTGTCCTTCAATCGCCGGTAGCGCTGGTCGTTCAGCCCGTCGTCGACTGTGGCGTCCGACCTCTCGGCGCGGCGCTCCTTGGTCAGGACGCCCTCGTCGGGGTCGCCGTGCGGGACGAGAAACATCGAAAGTCCCGCCGTCCCCTCGGGTGCGTCCTCGGTGCGAGCGAGCGCGAGCGTCCCCTCGGCGTCGATGTTGGAACAGAACCACTTCTCGCCGGTGAGCCGCCAGCAGTCAGCCCGGTCGTCGTATGTGGCCGTCGTCTCGGTCGCCCCAACATCACTGCCGCCCTGTTCCTCCGTGAGAAACATAGCTCCCTCGATCAGTTCGTCGTACTCGCGGCTGGTCAGCGCCGCGAAGTACTCGTCGAGCTCGCCGTCGTCGAACCGTTCGAGCACCAGCGCCGCGCCGCCGGTCATCGCGACCGGACAGGCGAGCCCTGGATCGCTGTAGGAGAGGAGATAGAGCAGACCGAGGTTGTGGCTCATCGGCATCGGATCGGAGCGGCCCGGCGGAGCGCGGAAGACGTCGGCGACGACACCCGATCCGTATGCCAGTCGCTCGTTCTCGAACTGCTCTGTGACGTACTCGACGCGATTGCACAGGCTGCCGTACCTGTCGTGGGTGCGCAGTTCCGGGCCGTGGTTGTCGACGTAGTCCGCGGTATCCGCGATGACGTGACCCGATGCCGCGCCAAAGCCGGAGAGCCGGGGTTCGGCCCACTCGAACTCGTTGTCCTCGTAGACGCGCGCCAGTTCACGCCGAAGCGTCCGGTCGAGTTGCCAGTAGTTGACACCACGCCCCCGGTCGTACTCGCTGTAATCGTATCCGTCGGTCATGCGCCAGTATTGTTAACGAACGATAATAACAGTGTCCGACGTGGTGGCCGTGGGGGGGTCGCGCTATCCCATCCCCGGCGGCGGCTCGTCGTCGTCGAACTCGTCGGGCTGTTCGACGTTTAAGCCCATCTCCTCGCGTTTCTCCTGTATCGCCTCTATCTGGCGTTTCCAGTAGACGTAGCCCCCGAGCGCGACCAGCGAAAATGCGGCGGCTCCTCCCCAGAAGAAGAGCTGGTTACGTTCGAGATAGAACTGCACCGAGATCGAAGAGGAGACGGAATCCCAGACGATGTGGGTACGTCCGTCGATCTCCTGGCTCTCACCGCTCCGTGGACTGATATGGCCGAGCAGGAAGTCACTCGCCGCGTAGCCCTCGGGGAGGATGACACGGTAGGACCCCTCGACGTAGGCGGGCTGGCTCAGCTGCTTCGACTGGGTGCTGGACGAGAAGGCGAGCTGTCCCTCACCATCGTCCGGAAGGTGGACGACGGTGCTGTCGTCGCCGTACTCCACGTCGAGTTCGGAGCCGTTGATGAACTCACCGTCGGCCGATCGGTACTGGACCGCGCGGATCTGGACCGGGCTATCGGTCGTGATACCGCGCTGGTACAGCGTCAGGCGATCCTGCCCGGTGACGTTGTAAACCGCGCGATACTCGGTGTCGCTGATGAAGCCGCCGGGCTCGTAGATATCGATCACGACGTCTTCCTCGGTCTCCCAGTCGTATTCCGCCTCTTCGTCGAGCTGTTCGTCGGAGATGCCGCCGCCGAGACACCCGGCGGTAACGGCGAGGACGGCGACGGCCACGGTGGCGACGAGCAGACGCGTGTTCATGTGGTGGAAGGCGGGCGGTCAGGGGACGACGGCCCGGATTTCGGCGGGCAGATAACTCCCGATGCTTGCGACCAGTCCCGGCGGGTCCGTCGATTCGGGACAGACGATGCTCTGTTCGAGCAGCCCCAGTCGTTCGACGGTGATGATGTCCTGTGCGTGTCCCGCGCGGTTGACCGTCGCCCGGACTTCGGCGCGGGTCGCGCTGTTGACGGTGACGCGGCCGTCGCCTCGGGTCCACTCGTAGAGGCGGTCGATCTCTTCGTCGGCGAGCCGCGGTGACGACTCGTCGTAGACAAAGCGCATGGGGATGTGCTGGACGACGCCGAAGCGCTCGACGATCTGTGCGGGGTTGCCGGGCCCGAGGCCGAGTTCCGACGCCGGGACCAGAATCTCACGGCCAGCGTCGAGGACGAACCCCTCCTCTGACCAGCCTTCGAGGGTGCCGACGTAGGTCTCCCCGGACTCGAACTGGTCGGTGATCGCTCCCCACTCCTCGGAGAGGACGTTCCGGGCCGCCACGGCGTCCGGTCCCTCGATCGTAACCGAGGGGAAGTCGTCGTGGCGGATCCCGATGTCGAACTCGACGTCGAGATCGCCGATATCGTTGTTCACGAGCGAGCGCAGCGAGTCCTGTGCGCGGTCGCGCGCGTCGCCGCCGATGTACAGTTTCGTTGCGAGGACGACCATCAGGCCTCGACCTCGCTGTCGAGATTCAGTTCGTCCCGCAGGTTCTCCAGTCGCCGGTCCATCGCGTCGACGAGGTGGGTGTTCTCCATCGCCTCGACAGGCGAGCCACACTCGGGACACTCGAAGCCAAAGTCCATTGCTTCACCGAACTCGAAGCGGATCGAACAGACCTCACAGAGGTAGAACTCGTGGTTGCGCTCGTACTCCCGCCGCTCGTCCAGCGCCTCGTACAACCGGTGCATCTCCTCTTCTAGATTCTCGGGGATCTTGTCGTACTCGAAGGTCCATAGATAGGTTAGCCAGCCGGAATCCTCATCACGGAGTCGTCGATACGTCGCCAGGTCGTTCTCGTAGAGGATGAACAGCGCCCGGCGGACGTCGTTGAGTTCCATGTCGAGTTCCTCGGCCAGTTCCTCGTCGGTTACCTCGCCGTCCGGAGGGGCCGCCGCGACCGGCATTCCCTTCGGACCGACGAGCTCGTGTAGGTACTTCTGGATGACGGGATCCTCGAGGAGCTCCTCAAAAGCCATTGTTGTCGGTGAAAGGTGCCGTGCGTTTAAAAGTGCTGTCCTCGGCGGCTCATAGCGTGTACTCTCACTGTGGACCGGTGCTCGCCCGTAACGGGTCCGGCGAGCACCGGTAATTGGCGAGAGTACACACTATCAGGCTTCGGCCTGCCACTTCCGGATCCGATCCGCGCTGACGCCGTCGACGTCGCCCGCCACGTCGTCGGCCTCCGCGCCGGTCAGGTCGTCGATGCTCTCGATACCCGCTGCGGCGAGCTTCTCTGCGGTCTTCGCGCCGAGGCCATCGAGCGCTTCCAGATCGGTTCCAGAGTCGCTCTCGCGGGCCTGATACTCGCGGTAGTTGCAGATCGGACAGCCCAGCTCCCAGGGCTCGTCGTCGTTGTGGACGAGCAACTCGGGCAGGTCGTGTTCGTCACAGCGCTCGTCGGTTACCTCGATCTCGCCCCGCCGGGGGAGCGGTAACGAGTAGTCACAGTCGGGATAGCGGGTACAGCCGACGAGCCGGGAGCCGTTTCGGAGCTGCTTGATGACGAGTTCGCCGTCGTGTTCGTCATTGCAATCCGGACATGCCCCGATCGCCGGCCCTTCGCCCGCCTCGTCGGCCTTGCACCGGGGACAGCCGTGGACGAACGTACTGCGTCCGGCGAGCATCTTGACGTGGTTCAGGTCGTGGTCCTCACAGACGTCTTCGAGGATGAGCGGCTTGCCCGTGCTCGGCAGTGGTAGCGTGTACTCACACTCGGGATAGCCGTCACACCCGATGAATGAAGAGCCACCGCGGCTCCGGCGCAAGAGCAGGTCCTTGCCACATTCGGGACAGGGGCCGAGTCGCTTGTCGGCCTTCAGAGACTGCTGGAGGTGGTCGCCGATCTCCTCACGCGAGTCAGTGAGATCCTCGAAAACGCGTTCGAGCATCTCGCGCGATTCAGCGGTCACCTCGTCGAGCGTCGCCTCGCCCTCCGCGATGGCGGTCATGTCGGCTTCGAGCTCGCTCGTCATCTCCTTGCTGACGACGCGGTCTGCGTACTCCTCGGCAGCCTCGACGACCGCCATCGCGAGCTGTGTCGGTCGCGGCGGATCGTTCTCGATATAGCCGCGATCGTACAGCTTTTCGATCGTATGGTGGCGGGTCGATTTCGTACCGACCCCAAGCCCCTGCATGGTCTCGATGAGCCGTGACTGGCCGTACCGCCGCGGGGGCTGGGTTTCCTTTTCTTCGATGCGAGTATCGACGATCGACAGCTGTTCGCCCTCGTCAACGTCGGGGACGTAGTTCTCGTTCGTGCTGAAGTACGGGTAGACGTCGTGATACCCGGCTTCGAGCAGGCGTTTGCCGTTGGCCTTGAACGTCACTGCTTCGGTGTCATGGGGCAGTGAGACGTCGACTGCACCGTCGAGTTCGGAGACGACCTTCAGGTGCTCCCACGTCGCATCCTCGGCAAGCGTGGCGAAAAAGCGCCGGACAACCAGTTCGTAGATCTCCCACTCGTCCTCGGAGAGATCGGCTCGTTTCGGGAGTTCGTCGGTCGGGTGGATCGGCGGGTGGTCCGTGGTCTCCTCGTCGCCCTCGGTTGGTTCGAGTCCGTCGAGATCGAGCAGCGATTCGGCATCCTCGCCGAAGGTCTGGTGGCCAACGAAGGAATCGAGCAGGTCCTCGGGATCGAGATCGTCGGGGTAGACGGTGTTGTCCGTTCGCGGGTAGGTCATGTAGCCCGCGGTATAGAGGTCCTCGGCGATACTCATTGCCCGCTGTGCGGAGTAGCCAAGCGACCCCGCCGCACGGATGAACTGGGTCGTATCGAACGGCGCAGGTGGCGTGTCGGTACGGGTACGTCGGGAAACGCTGTCTATCGTAACCTCCCCGTCCTCGCGGGCGATTCGATCGTAGATCGCCTCTGCGACCGGCTCGTCCCAGACGCGTTCGGCCTCGTTGCCGTCCTCGTCGCGATAGAAGTACTGGGACTCGAAGGCCGAGCCGTCCTTGTCGAGATCAGCGAAGATCTCCCAGTAGGTGTCGGGATCGAACGCCTGAATCTCGCGCTCGCGGTCGACGATCAACTTCAGGGTCGGCGACTGAACGCGGCCGACCGAGATGAAATCCTGCCCGAGCTGGCGGGCGGACAGCGAGAGAAACCGGGTGAGCGCTGCCCCCCACATCAGATCGATGACCTGCCGGGCCTCGCCGGCAGCGGCCAGATCGAAATCGAGCTCTTCGGGCTCGGCAAAGGCGTTCTGCACCTCATTGTCCGTAATCGAGGAAAAGCGCACGCGGTCGATCGACACGGACTCGTTGACCTCGCGGACGAGTTCGTAGGCCTCCTTGCCGATCAGCTCGCCCTCGCGGTCGTAGTCAGTGGCGATCGTGACGCGGTCTGCCTGCCGGGCGAGCGAGCGCAACGAGGCGACGATCGACTCCTGTGTCGGCCGTTTCTCGACCTCGGCGTCGATCAATTCAACGGGCTCGACATCGCGCCAGTCGCTGTACTCCTCGGGGAAGTCGACCCCAACGACGTGGCCGGAGAGGCCGATACATCGCTTTCCTCCCCACTCATAGACGTTTACTCCGTTCTGGCGTGACGACGAGGCGGAGCCCCCGCTGAGGATATCGGCGATTCGACGCGCTGCGTTGTCCTTTTCGGTAATGATCAGTTCCAAGCAAACCACCCCCGACAGTGCGTGTCGGTCGTTGTCAGCAGTAGAGCCAGACCGCTGGTAAAGCTTTCGGGGTCAAGAACCACAAGAGAACGTCGGGCTTCCGCGAGTGGTGGCTACTCGTCGTCGAGCAGGTGAACGATCCCAGTCCCCTCGACGAGGACCGTATAGCCCGCATATTCGAAGGAGACTCGCAGTTCGGAGTCGCTAGTTCGTGCACAGAGCCTGTCGAGCGCTTCCGGGTCGACTGCATCGTACAGAGGTGGCAGCTCGAGCGGATCGCGGTCACCGGTTTCCGCGACGAGCGAAACGACCGCTTCGGCGGTCGATCCACTGCCATCCGGTTCGAAAATAGCCTTTGGCCCCTCGGCCGCGAGCGATGTCCCGTCCAGTGTCGCACTGGATTCCGTAGACAGGTCGTGAAAACTCTCCTTGTCCATACTCCCCCTCCGGTACCCATCAACTTGAATCCTCACCCCTCATTATTTTCTGCAGACATGTGTGTTCAGCATCAGGAGTGCCCATCCTGGCGTCCCGGACGGGCCTAGTCCGCCAGCTGCTCGCGGAGTAACTGGTTGACCGTCCCCGGATCCGCGCTCCCGCCGGTCGCGGCCATCACCTGTCCCACGAGGAAGTTCAGCGCGTCGTCCTGTCCGTCGTGGTAGTCCTCGACTGCGTCGGGATTTTCGTCGATGGCGTCTGCGACGGCCGACGCGACGGCATCCCCACCTGTCTTCTCCAGCCCCTCGCGTTCGACGACGGTGTCCGGGTCCTCGCCCTCGTCGAGCATCTCCCGGAGCACGATTTCCTCGGCGTTTTTGACCGTAATTTCGTCCTCGTCGACGAGTTCGACCAGCCGGGTGAACTCGTCGAGGCGATCAGCAACGTCCGTGATCGCCATGTCCCGGTAGTTGAGTTCGCCCAGCAGGTTGTCGGCGACCCACGTCGCGGCGAGGTCCGGGTCGAACGCCTCGGCAACGTCCTCGTAGAAGTCAGCGACCTGTTTCGTCGACGTGAGCTTGCTCGCCGCTTCCTCGCCGAGGCCGTACTCCTCGCGGAACCGTTCGCGGCGGGCGGCAGGAAGCTCGGGGATGTCGATTCGCTCTTTCCAGTCGGCAACCTGCAGCGGCGGGAGGTCGGCCTCCTCGAAGTACCGGTAATCCTTCTCTTCTTCCTTCGAGCGCATCGAGACGGTGATCCCCCTGGACTCGTCCCAGTGGCGGGTCTCCTGTTCGACGCCGCGGCCACGCTGGATCGCGTTGCGCTGGCGGGTGACCTCGTAGGCGAGTGCCTTCTCGGCCCCCTTGTGACTGGAGATGTTCTTGACCTCGGTGCGGTTTGCGGCTGCAAGCGCCTCCTCGCCCAGTTCGCCGTCGCGCTTGTCTGCCTCGATCAGCGAGATGTTGGCGTCAACGCGCAGGCTGCCGTCCCGCGTGCTGTCGAAGACGCCGAGATACTCCAGTACTTCCTCCATCTTGGCGAGGAACGCCCGCACCTCGTCGGGACTGCGAAAGTCCGGCTTCGTGACGATTTCGAGCAGTGGAACGCCAGCACGGTTGTAGTTGACAAGCGTGTAATCAGCCGTGTCGATCGAGCCGCCGACGTGCTGGAGGCTCCCCGGATCCTCTTCGAGATGGGCGCGCTCGATGCCGATCCCGCGCCGGTCGCCCTCGACGGTAACCTCCAGCTCGCCACCCTGACAGATCGGTTCGTCGTACTGGGTGATCTGGAAGTTCTTCGGCAAGTCAGGATAAAAGTAATTCTTCCGGTGAAACCGGGTCTCCTCGGGGATCTCCGAATCCAGCGCCTTGCCGACCTTGACGGCGGCCTCGACGGCCCCCTCGTTCAACACGGGGAGTGCGCCGGGGAGCCCCAGACAGACGGGACAGGTGTTCGTGTTCGGCTCGCTCTCGTCGGCGTCGGTCGAACAGCCACAGAAGATCTTCGTCTCGGTTTCTAACTGGACGTGGACCTCCAGCCCGATTACGACGGTGAGGTCTGCGTCCTGCTGGGTCGCCTGTGCACTCATTGGAAGTCGGTTCGGGGGCCGACCGCTAAAGGCTAACGACAGCGATACGCTCCGAATCGGGGCAACCGGGATCCACAACCTATTTGCAACGACAGCCGATCCGTACTGATATGTCCGACTCGAACCCGTCCGACATCCCCTTCGGCCTGTCGCCGGTACAGCTCCAGTCGCTCGGTCTACTGTTGTTCGGTATCGGATTCTTCTCGCTCGTGCTGTACTTCGCCGAGGACGTCACACTCGATCACGCTCTCTGGATCGTCCTGTTCGTGTTCACCGGCGGGATCATGATCGGCTACGGCTCGGCAAAGCACAATGCCGACGGCTGGTAGCGCGACAGAATCACATCAGAAAGCCATACATTGTCTGACGTGGATTTATGAGGACAGAGCGTTCGTGTCATAGATATGTCGAACGACCGCGTCGAAGAACTCGAAGCGACGGTATCGGAACTGGAGTCGACGATCCGCGGCCTGACCGAGGAGCTGGTCGAGACCAAAGAGCGCGTCCGAATGCTGGAAAACGAAGTCGATCCCGAACCGGCCGCAACGGTGGGCTCCGGGCGTTCGGGGGAGAGCACGTCAGCGAAATCAGATGGGGAAGCCGCGCCCGAGGACGTACAGGAGGCCGCAGCCGAAGCCGATAAGGACGAGGGGGACAACGCTGAGGACGAACCGGACGACTCCGGGCTGGGCGACGACATCATCGTTGCCTAATTCGGACCGTCACGTCCGCGTCACTCACCATGCATATCAAAGAGATCGTTCTTGACAACTTCAAGAGCTTCGGACGGAAGACGCGGATCCCCTTCTACCAGGACTTTACGACCGTTAGCGGACCGAACGGCAGCGGCAAGTCAAATATCATCGATGCCGTGCTCTTCGCGCTCGGATTGGCTCGTGCACGCGGCATCCGCGCACAGAAGCTGACGGATCTCATCTACAACCCCGGGTACGACGACGGCGACGCCGCGGCCGGGCCGAAGGAGGCGAGCGTCGAGGTCGTCCTCGACAACTCCGACGGTACCCTCGATCGCGGACAGGTGGTAAACGCCGCAGGATCTGAGGACGTCGGCGATATCGAGGAGATCACGATTCGCCGCCGCGTCAAGGAGACCGAGGACAACTACTACTCCTATTACTACCTGAACGGTCGCTCGGTCAACCTCTCGGACATTCAGGACCTGCTCGCGCAGGCTGGCGTCACGCCGGAGGGGTACAACGTCGTCATGCAGGGCGACGTAACCGAGATCATCAACATGACGCCCCACCAGCGCCGGGAGATCATCGACCAGATCGCGGGCGTCGCCGAGTTCGACGCCAAAAAAGAGGACGCCTTCGAGGAGCTCGAAGCCGTCGAGGACCAGATCGACGAGATACAGCTTCGGATCGATGAGAAGGAAGCGCGCCTCGTACAGCTAAGCGACGAGCGGGAGACTGCCCTGGAGTACCAGTCACTTCGCGAGGAAAAAGAGGAGTTCGAGGGGTATCTCAAGGCCGCCGAACTGGAGGACAAACGCGCGGACCTCGATGGCGTCGCGGAGGATATCGAGGAGCTAGAGGACGAACTCGAGGAACTCGAACGCGAACTCGACGAGCGTCAGGGCCGCGTCGTCCGCCTCGAAGAGGACCTCGAAGATTTGAACGCCGAGATCCAGCGCAAAGGCGAGGACGAACAGCTGGAGATCAAAAGCGAGATCGAGGGGATCAAAGGCGACATCGCCCGGCTGGAAGACAAGATCGAGGCGACCGCGGAGCAACGTGAGGAAGCGGAGAACCGTCGACGCGAGGCCTTTGTCAAGATCGACCGTAAGCAAGAGGAGATCGATGATCTGGAAGCCAAGATCCGCGAGACGAAAGTCACGAAATCCTCCATCGCCGCGGACATTCAGAGCAAGGAGTCCGAGCTTGCAGAGGTCGAGGCCGAGATCGACGCGATCGATACCGAGTTCGACGAACTGAAAGAACAGCTGGCCGAGCGCAAGGAGGACCGGGAGTCGATCAAAGAAAAACGGAACGACCTCCAGCGCGAGAAGGATCGGCTGTTAGACGAGGCGCGTCGACGCTCGAACGAGATCGCCGACCTCGAACGCGAACTCGACGATGCCGAAGAGCGGATTCCGGAGCTCGAATCCGAAATCGCGGATCTGGACGCCGAACTCCAGAAGGCAACGGCGAACCGTGAGAACATCCAGGAGGTCGTCGACGATCTACGACGCGAGAAACGCTCCACACAGGAGCAGCTCTCCGATCTCGACGAGGAGATCCAGGCCAAACAACAGGAGTACGCGGAACTTGACGCTCGTGCGGATGAGAGCGGTGACTCCTCGTACGGTCGGGCGGTCTCGACCATCCTCAACGGGAATCTCGATGGCGTTCACGGTACCGTCGGGCAGCTCGGTGGGGTAGCCAAGGAGTACGCGACAGCCTGTGAAACCGCGGCGGGCGGCAGACTCGCAAACGTAGTTGTCGACGATGACGGCGTCGGGCAGGACTGTATCGACTACCTGAAATCGCGCAACGCCGGCCGGGCGACGTTTCTGCCGATGACCGAGATGCATAGTCGGAGCCTCCCCTCGAAACCATCCGATCCCGGCGTCGTCGACTTCGCGTACAATCTCGTCGATTTCGATTCGTCGTACGCGGGGATCTTCTCGTACGTGCTCGGTGACACGCTCGTGGTCGAGGACATCGAGACGGCCCGCCAGTACATGGGCGAGTACCGGATGGTGACGCTGTCGGGCGAACTGGTCGAGAAAAGCGGCGCGATGACCGGTGGATCAACGAGCGGGTCGCGATACTCCTTCTCGAAGAGTGGGAAAGGCCAGCTCGAACGGGTGGCCGAGGAGATAAACGAGTTGCAAGACGAGCGCGCCTCGCTCAAGGAAGACCTGCAGTCCGTCGAGGAGCGCCTCGACGACGCGCGCGACCGCCAGACGAAAGCGGCCGAGCAGGTCCAGTCGATCGAGTCGAAAATCGAGTCCACGGAGGGCGAGATCGAGGAGATCCGTGCGGAGATCGAGCGCAAGGAAGGGCGTCTCGACGAACTGCGCGGCGAACGCGAGGACGTCGACGGGCGGATGACCGAACTGGACGAAAAGATCGACAGCAAGGAGTCGACACTCGCCGACATCGACGCCGATATCGAGGAGCTAGAGTCCGAACTCGTGGACTCGCGGATCCCGGAACTCACGGCGAAAATCGAGGAGATCGAGGGCGAAATCGACGACCTCGAAGATCAGCAGGACGACCTCGACGCCGATCTCAACGAACACCAGCTCGAAAAGGGCTACGCCGAGGACGCGATCGAGGAGCTTCAGGAGACCGTCGAATCGGCACAGAACCGCAAAGCGGAGTGCGAAGAAGAGATCGCGGAGTACGAAGAACGGATCGAGGAAAAGGAAGCGGAGCTCGAAGAGAAGCGCCAGGAAGTCCTCGATCTCGAAGACGAACTGGCCGAACTCAAAGACGAGCGCGAGGCGCTCAAAGACGAGCTTCGCGAGGCCAAATCCGCCCGCGACGAGCGGGCCGACGACGTGAGCCGCGTCGAGAGCAAGCTCTCGGGGAAGCGAGAGACAGCAGAGCGTCTGGAGTGGGAGATCGACGAACTCGAAAGCGCGGTCGGCGAGTACGATCCCGAGGAGATCCCCGATCACGATGAGGTGACCGAGACCGTCGAACGCCTCGAGTCGGAGATGGAGGAACTGGAGCCGGTCAACATGCTGGCGATCGAGGAGTACGACGACGTCGAGGCCGAACTCGACGAGCTAACCGAGGGCAAGGAGACCCTCGTCGCGGAGCGCAACGGCATCGAAGAGCGGATCGACTCCTACGAGGCCCAGAAGAAAGCAACCTTTATGGACGCCTACGAGGCGATCGACGCGGAGTTTCAGGATATCTTCGGCCGGCTCTCGAACGGGACCGGGAACCTGTATCTCGAAGACGAGGCCGATCCCTTCGAGGGCGGGATGACGATGAAGGCCGAACCGGCCGACAAGCCGATCCAGCGTCTCGACTCGATGTCCGGCGGGGAGAAGTCGCTGACCGCGCTCGCCTTTATTTTCGCTATCCAGCGGTACAATCCCGCGCCCTTCTACGCGCTCGACGAGGTGGACGCCTTCCTCGACGCCGCGAACGCCGAGCGCGTCGGCGAGATGGTCGACGAACTCGCGGGCGACGCGCAGTTTATCGTCGTCTCGCACCGCTCGGCGATGCTTGACCGGTCCGAGCGCGCGATTGGCGTTACGATGCAGGATGACAACGTCAGCGCGGTAACGGGGATCCAGCTCGGCGAGCTGGAGGGTGAGGCCGAGGTGAGCGCGGATGACTGAGGATAATATCCCGCTGGATATCACGGGACACGACTCGCGGTCCGACGAGTCGCCACTGCCCGACGAGTTCGTTGGCGATGCGGGGGATGGTGCGGAAGTGGACAACGCGGACGACGCGGACGACGCGGACGACGACGGGGAAGTCGAACCGGTCGAACTACTCGTCGGGATGGCTGAAGACGGCGAGATCGACCCGTGGGATATCGATATCGTCTCCGTCACCGACGCGTATCTCGACCTGCTCGACGAGGCCGATCTCCGGACATCGGGGCGAGCCCTGTTCTACGCGAGCGTCCTGTTGCGGATGAAAGGCGACCAGCTGCTTGCGGGGCCCGACGAGTCCGACCCGGAGCCGGAGCCGTGGGAAACCGCGTTCGAGGAGGCACCGGCGGACGATCCGGGGGGGATCGACCCCGTCGCAGGGCTGGAAGCCGAGATGGAGCGCCGACTCGACCGCAAGAGCGCGCGTGGGAATCCCGAAACGCTCGATGAACTGGTCCGGGAACTTCGAGAGGCCGAGCGGGATTCGTGGTGGAAAGAATCCCGCGAGTACGACACCAGCGGCTCGCCACAGGGGTTCCAGCGCGGCACACAGACGCTGGATTACCACTCGGGTGACGATTTCCGGGCCGACGAGGAGCCAACCGAAGCCGAGGTGACCTGTAATACGCACGGCGAAGATATCGAAACGGTGATTGAGGACGTTCACGCCACGCTCCGCGAGCAGTACGAGGCGGGCCGTGCGGAGGTGCTTTACGCCGAGATCTCGACCGCAGGAGGGAGTCGCGTGATGACGTATCTCTCCTTGCTCTTTCTGGCGAATCGCGGGCACGTCCGGCTCGAACAGGACGAACTGTTCGGCGACCTGTGGGTACGGGATCCGAACGCGGTGACGGGTAGTGAAGAGGCAGTGGCAGACTGAGTGGGTCAGGCGAGCCGCCAGCAGTCCTCACCCGCGTCGGTGGTTCCGGCGTACTCGATCTCCTCGCGGCGTTCCATCTCGGTGAGCACCTCCTCCATCCGGCCGGGCTGTGCGATCTCCATCTCGATGCGCTGGACATCGTGGAATCTGGCGAGGTGGTGTCGCAGCGCCTCCTCGTCGAAGGTCTCCTGATCGGCTTTCTCCATGACACCCGTGAAGAGATCGATCATGTCCTCGATGAAATTCCAGGGATAGACGATCCACGCCCACTCGTCGAGTCGCTCCCCGACGAAGTCGGGCTGGAACTCGCTGGTGCCGAGTAACTGAAGGGTCGCGGTTCGGACCTCGCCGGGGTTTCGCTCCTCGACGTACTCCTCGGCGCGTTTGATCGAGCCGCCGGTATCGGCGATGTCGTCGATGATCAACACGTCTTTGCCCTCGACGCTTCCCTCGGGCATCGGATAGCGGACCTGTGGCTCGTCGGCTTTCTGTCCGGTACCGACGTAGTGTTCCATCTTCAGGCTCGCCAGGTCGTCGAGTCCGAGGAAGTCACAGAGACAGCGCCCCGCGAACCAGCCCCCGCGGGCCAGCGCGACGACGACGTCCGGCTCGAACTCGGCGGTCTTGATGTCGTCGCTGACCTCGCGACAGAGCCCGTAAATGTACTCCCAGTCGGTGATCGTGCAGTTGAAGTCGTCCGGAAGGTCGGACATCGGTATCACTCGGTAGGTCACACCGCAGTCTCTAAAGCAGTTGGGTTTGCGCTCGGTTGCTGGTCGCCGCTGCGGTATCGAGAGCGCGGTCAACGTCCCCGCGGTCGTCACCACTAATGCTATGGTCCCCGTGTGTCCGGGCATGAACGACGAGGAGACGATAGAGGTCAGTCTGGTGGACGCGTTCACCGAGGAGCCCCTTTCCGGTAACGCCGCCGGAGTTGTCACCGGAGCCGACAACCTCGCTGACGGGCAGATGCAGGCCATCGCCCGGGAGCTATCGGTGAGTGAAACGGCGTTCGTGACCGAGAGCGAGGAAGCGGATCGGGCGATCCGATACTTTACGCCACAGGAGGAGGTCGATCTCTGCGGCCACGCGACCGTCGCCACACACGCCCACCTGACCGAAACTGGTGCGATCGGGCCAGGTACCCACACGCTCGCGACGAACGTCGGTGTCATCGAAATCGAGGGTACCGACGACGGCGTCGTCTGGATGGGTGGGGACTCACCGACGGTGCGACCGGTCGAAGTCGAGTACGGACGACTTGCTGACGCACTCGGCATCGACGAGATCGCGCTCAGCGAACCGGGGGTCGAGCTGTCGCCCGCTGTCGCTTCGACCGGCGAGCCGTTCCTGATCGTGCCGGTCACGTATCTCCAGGCGTTGCTCAACGCCGCACCGGATGACGCCGCGATCGACGAACTCTGTGCCGAGGTTGACGCCAGTGGGATCTACGCGTTTACGTTCGACGCGCTCGACCCCGACTCGACACTGCACGCCCGGGCGTTCGCCTCGCCGGTCGGCGTATCGGAAGATCCCGTAACGGGGACGGCCAGCGCGGCGGCCGGAGCATACCTCCGAGAGATGAACGCCTTCGGTGGCGAGCTACCCGAGGAGATGCTGTTCGAGCAAGGGCACGTGCTGGATCGCCCGGGGACAGTTCGCGTTCAGGTCGGTGAGGGGATTCGGGTGGGCGGCCACGCGGTTACTGCTCTGGAGGGTACACTGGTAGTTCCGGCGGTCGAGGACGACGGGATCGTCGAGGTGTAGTTGGTACCGGTCGCTCCCGTTACTGGTTGTCTGGCGGCGTGTTCGTCGGCTGGTCGGGCGTCGGTCGATCGTCGTTAGTATCCGGTTCGGGCGTTGTGTCAGCGCGGTCCTTTAGATCGGTCGTCAGTGACTCTGCGTGCTCGTCCACACCGAGGCGTCCGACCTGTTGGCGCGTCGTCTCGACATCGGCATGGATATCTGCAAGCCTGTCGTCCAGCACTTCGAGGATCTCGCTTTTGACCGTCTGTGAGTCAAACCGATCGGCCATTTCTGACTCCGTGGCTTCGGTAAGCGTCATGTAAAACGCTGCAGTCTTACCGATCTGCCAGACTGTGAATCCGAACAGGATCAACAGGGATCCGAGGACGATGTTCGTGATTTCAATCGATCCCCCACCGTCTTGGCCCGGGATCTGACTCATGACGAGTTCGATGAAACCGAACCACACTCCTGTCACGGCGAGCGCGAGGCCGAGAAGAAATGACACGAGGGCGATGCCACGGTAGTAGATAGTCCAACGTAACGCTTCTGTCAGTTGCATTGCCGGAGACCATTCGCTCTGACATAATAAACGTTGGTTGAAAGATTCACTCGGACCTGTAGAAGAGCTACTCGCGGCCGAGTAGTAATTATCATGGTCGTCCCGGTAAATTCATGTTTTCGCTCGTAATTCCTCCGAGTACAGATGCCAGTATATTGGCTGGATGAGATCGGGGGAGACGATGTGGACATTGTCGGTGGTAAGGGAGCATCGCTCGGTGAAATGACCGGGGCGGGCCTCCCGGTTCCGCCCGGGTTCGTGGTTAGTGCCGGAACGTATCGGCTGTTTATCGAAGAGGCAGGTATCGACGACGAACTGTTCTCTGCCGTCGATGTCGACGTAGAAGAGTCAGATGCGCTGGCCGATGCAGCGGAGCGAGCGCAAACACTGATCGTCGAGACGGAGTTCCCCGAGGACGTCCGGACGGAGATACTCGAGGCGTATCGTTCGATCGGAGTCAGCGATGGAGATGAGCAGACGGAGCCGTTCGTCGCCGTCCGATCGAGTGCAACAGCAGAGGACCTGCCGGACGCGAGTTTCGCTGGGCAACAGGAGACGTTTCTCAATATTCAGGAGGATGGTCTGCTCGAACGGATCCGGGAGTGCTGGGCGTCGCTGTTCACACAGCGGGCGATCTACTACCGGCAGAAACAGGGGTTCGACCACAGGAGCGTTAACATCGCGGTCGTTGTCCAGCGAATGGTGGATGCGGATCGAAGCGGTGTGCTCTTTACGAGCCACCCCTCGACAGGGGATTCAAGAATGATCGTCGAGGCGGCGTGGGGACTGGGCGAAGCGGTCGTCTCCGGTGCCGTCTCACCGGACAACTACGTGATCGATCGAGCCGACGGGGACGTCCTCACCGCGACGGTCGCGGACAAGAAGGTCATGTACGTCAGAGACGCAGAGACCGGTGAGACTGTCGAGAGTCCAGTTCCCGAACAACGGCGCAAGCAACGGGTCCTCTCGGATGAGGAGCTCCACGAACTGGTCGCGCTCGGCGAGCGTGTCGAATCACACTACGGAAGCCCACAGGACGTCGAGTGGGCGATCGTGGACGGGGAACTATTTCTGCTTCAGTCTCGTCCCATCACGACGATTGGCGGGGGAGATGATCGGGAGGGGTTAACAGCGTCGATGACCGACGAACTCGTTGCAGGCACACCAGACAGTGGTACGACCGATGGGAGCGGGATGGTGTCGGATGAGACGGGTGAAGGCGACGAGCTTATTAACGGACTCGGTGCAAGTCCGGGAACGGTCACCGGTCCGGTGCGGATCGTCGACAAGCTCGACGAACTCGACAGGGTCAGTGAGGGCGACATAATCGTGACCGAGATGACGACGCCTGACATGGTCCCTGCGATGAAACGGGCTGCGGGAATCGTCACCGACGAGGGCGGGATGACAAGCCATGCGGCTATTATCTCCCGGGAGCTGGGCGTACCCGCCGTGGTCGGGACACAGAGTGCGACGGTCCAGCTTGATGACGGGCAGGTAGTCACCCTCGACGGCAAGCGAGGGGCCATCACGAGTGGAACCACCGTGAATAGTTCGGAGTCCACACCAGATGTCGAGGCGAGGCCCTCGACGACAAAGCCGATGACCGCGACCGAAGTAAAAGTCAACCTCTCGATCCCGGATGCTGCGGAACGTGCGGCCGCGCTGGGAGCGGACGGGGTCGGGCTGCTACGGATCGAACATATGGTGCTGTCGCTCGACAAGACGCCCGAGCGCTACGTCGCTGACCACGGTGCCGACGCGTACGTTGACGAACTGATCGACGGGATTCGAACGGTCGCAGATGCGTTTTACCCTCGATCCGTCCGGGTCCGGACGCTCGATGCGCCGACAGACGAGTTCCGCGAGCTACAGGGTGGCGATAACGAACCGCACGAACACAATCCGATGCTCGGTTACCGGGGGATCAGGCGGAGCCTCGACCGACCTGATCTGTTCCGCCACGAGCTGGGGGCTGTCCAGCGCCTGTACGACATGGGATACGACAACATCGAACTGATGTTCCCGCTCGTCACCGACGCCGCCGACGTGCGCCGGGCTCGCTCCGAGATGGTCTCGGCCGGAATTAATCCGGACAAACGTAGCTGGGGTGTGATGATCGAAACGCCCGCAAGCGCGCTCCGGATCGAAGAAATAACCGACGCAGGGGTCGATTTCGCCTCGTTCGGAACGAACGATCTCACCCAGTACACGCTTGCTGTCGACCGCAACAATGAGGTCGTCGCGGATCGGTTCGACGAACTCCATCCGGCAGTGCTCGAACTGATCGAGTCGACGATCGAAACCTGTCGCAACCACGGCGTCGAAACCAGCATCTGTGGGCAGGCTGGATCGAAACCGGACATGATCGAGTTTCTCGTCAAAGCGGGCGTCTCCTCGATCAGTGCGAACATCGATGCGGTGCGGGATGTCCAGCAGGAGATAAAACGGGTCGAGCAGCGGCTGCTCCTCGACTCCGTCCGATAACCGGACCGAATAGATCACACGAGGGAATAGAAGCAGCGGACGGAGGGACCGACCGTGCAGGCACTGGAACGGGGGTTCCACAGCAGCGACTGGCAGACGCTACAACCGTCATCGGCGACCACGAACGGCGGAATACTCCGGGCAAATGAAAAGAAGCACACGACCGTGACGAACTCGGTATGTATGCCGACCAGCAGCCGGATGGACGTGTACAGCTGGCCGAGTAGCTGTCCCGTTTCGAATCGTTTCGCGTCGTCGAAACTGTACGCTTATTGGGATCGGCACGAAAGACGGCGGGCATGAGCGACGCGGATGTACGAGGGTCGAGTCGATGACTGACGAAGCGACGGTCTTCGTCCCGGGACACATTACGGGATTTTTCACCATTTCGGAGGACGACGATCCGACGAAAGCCGGGTCACAGGGCGCTGGGCTGGCACTCTCCGATGGCGTTACCGTCACCGTGCAGGCGGCCGACGAGCGTGCCGTGTATCTCGACGATACCAGTATCGAGGTCGAATCGGTCGAGCGCGTCCTCGACGCCCTGAACGCGAACGTGCTCGTCGATGCAGAGAGCGACCTGCCGCTGGGAGCCGGGTTTGGTGTTTCGGGGGCACTTGCGCTGGGGGCGGCGATTGCGACCAATCGAGTCCTGGGCAGGGCGCTGTCGGAGAACGAACTGATCACTATCGCACACGGAGCAGAGGTGCAGGCGGGGACTGGCCTCGGTGATGTCGTCGCACAGGCGAAAGGAGGGATCCCGATCAGACTCGAACCGGGCGGCCCTCAGCACAACACGCTTGATGCGGTTCCGTCGCGCGCCCGCGTGGAATATCTGAACTATGATGAGCTATCGACGGAATCGGTACTCGACGAGCGTGGCGAGCAGCTCAATAGCGCCGGAGAAAAGGCACTCTCGCTGCTCGTACAGGAACCGACCCTTTCGAGTTTCATCTACGCCTCGCGTGGGTTCGCACGGGAGGCCGAGTTACTGACGCCACGGGTCGCCACAGTCATCGACGATGTCAGCGATACCGGTGGACAGGCCTCGATGGCGATGCTTGGTGAAACGGTGTTCGCATTGGGGACAGGACTCTCCGATGCGGGCTACGAGCCGGAAAGTTGTAGTACGTATCCGGCTGGCGTGGTGTTCCAGTGACCTTCAGGTACCAAACTGGCTGTGAGGACACCTGAACTTTTTAATCGGCCAATCACAGATATCCTTCAGTAATACCGGGTTTTATACAAAAATTTGAACTAATAAAAACTTTCGGAACTATACATGTAAACTACTCCACATGGCGACTGGAACCGAGTCGATCGTGAAACTTCGGTCGTCGCGCCGCCAGTTATCATTAATAATAATTGCCGGAAGGTTTTTTGATTGATCAGGTAAAGGAGGTAGCGAATGGCTATTGATGACGCCGACCAGTCGGGGTCACGTGGATTCGAATCCGCCGATGAGTCGGCCGCTCCCACCGAGGACGAGCAAGAGTCGTCCTCGGATACTGTGCGTGTCGGGGAGTACACCTGGGCCGATTTTATGGAGGAGTTTGGCTACGGTGATGAGGTCGACGATCTGTATCCGGATCCGCCCGAGGAAGAACTCGGTCTGGACAGTGGTGACGACGAGGAGCTGGAGCCTCCGAAGCCGACTGGCGAGGACTGGCAGAATACGTCGCTCGATCCAGCCGCGTATCTCGGGTTCCAGCCGGACGGCTTTGCCGATGTCGTCAGCGACTTTGCCGCACCGTGGGCGAAAGACTGGGACCGGACGCTCTGGTCGTATATCGACCCGATGCAGACGTCCGCGGTCAAAGACGAGTACGAGTGGGAACACTTCAAGCAGGAGTTCTACTACGAGGGCCGGGGAACGGATGTACAGGCACCCAGAGACTCGAATGGCGAACCGATCCCCTGGGAGCCCTCGGAGTATCTGGGATTCGATCCGGAGACTATAGGGGGTCGGCTGCATGCCGGTGGCGACCGGGCAAAGATACTCTCCGATCTCATCGATGAGCGAACGGTCAACGTTCGCGAGGAGGTCGACGAAGACGAGTTTTTCAGCACCGACAGTGGCTACACAACGGTCGTCAATCGGTACGACCTCGAAAAGGCCGTACCCATGGCCAAAAAGCTCCACTTCCGTGAGGAGAACCGCTACTGGGTCAACAAACCCTACGCGTTCGTCATTCTCTTTCATTCCGAAAAAGAAAACGAGAAAAAGTACTATCTGATCGAACCGTATCAAAACGAAATCGAGGACAACCTCCGGGAGTTCCTCACTGGGAAACTCCGGACGGCGATCAAGTACGCTGACGACGAGATAGCGACCGCCGGTGATGAGGAAAGTCGAAAGGACGTCCTTGATCGAGAGACAAAGCGGCTCCTCAGACGATACGATCTGTTCAGCGCTACCGCGGACCAGGAAAGTGGTATCGTCGACGAGATCAAGAAGCTGATGGGGAAAGACGTCGAAGACGACGATGAGGAGCGGCAAATCGATGGGATCGAGGTCCGCCCGGAACCTGCGGTCCTAGCTGACGATCCGGAAGATCTAACAGAGTATCAGGTCGAGAAGCTTCTCTATCTGCTGAAACGTGACTTCATCGGCTACGAGCGGATCGACGGTATCAAACACGACATCAACGTCGAGGATATCTCCTGTGACGGCTACAACTCGCCCGTCTTCGTGTATCATACCGACTACGAGCAGATCATCTCGAACGTCTACCACGGAAAGGAGGAACTCGACGACTTCGTCGTAAAACTGGCCCAGCGTTCCGGGAAGGGTATCAGCAAGCGACGTCCACAGGTCGACGCCACGCTGCCCGATGGCTCGCGATCACAGCTAACGCTCGGCCGGGAGGTGTCCGACCACGGGACGAACTACACGATCCGGCAGTTCAAAGACGTCCCCTTTACCCCGATCGATCTGATCAACTGGAACACCTTCAGCCTCGACGAGATGGCCTTTCTGTGGCTCTGTATCGAGAACCACAAGAGCCTGATCTTCGCGGGAGGTACCGCATCCGGGAAGACGACCAGCCTGAATGCAGTGTCACTGTTTATTCCCTCGAACACGAAGATAGTCTCTATCGAGGACACCCGCGAGGTCGAGTTGCCACAGCGAAACTGGATCGCCAGTATCACCCGACCATCCTTCTCTGACGACGACGAGGGGGATGTCGACGAGTTCGATCTGCTGGAGGCCGCACTGCGACAGCGCCCGGATTACATCGTCATGGGTGAGATCCGTGGTGAAGAGGGTCGGACGCTTTTTCAGGTTATGTCTACCGGCCACACCACCTACACGACGTTCCACGCAGACAGCGTCGGTGAGGTGCTCAAACGGTTCACCACCGAGCCGATCAACGTCTCGAAGACGATGTTCACGGCGCTGGATCTGGTTTCCATCCAGACTCAGACACGCGTGCAGGGCCACAAGGTCCGTCGAAACAAAGAGCTGACAGAGGTCAACCACTACGACGCCGAAAACGACGAAATCAACGTCCAGGACGTCTACCAGTGGCAGGCTGAAACTGACGAGTTCCTCAAGATGGGCGAGTCCAACACCTTAGAAGAGATTAAATTCGATCGAGGGTGGGGCCAAGAACGCCTCGACCGTGAACTCGAGGAACGTCGGACCATCCTCGCGTACCTCATCAAAAACGACCTCAGCGAATACAGCAAGGTCGCCGCGACGATCCAGGCGTACATCAATGATCCGGACACGATTCTGACGTTGATTGCCAACGGCCAACTCGAAGAGAGTCTCGAAGACCTCCGTGAGATGGAAAGCGTTCTGATCGATGTCGACCCCGAAAAAGAGGCGCTTGTGCCGCGACCATCCGCGGACGAGGAGGGAATGAACGAGGCCACGGACGTTCTCGAACGCGCACAGGAGTCGATCTTCGAGGAGTATCGTGGCAAGACGCCGAGCGGACTCTCTGCCACATTGGACGACATGGCCGAGTCGGCAGACACGGAAGCCACCAGCGATACCGACGAGTTCGACGTGACGGACGACGCGTTCGGCGTGGATGAAGACAGCTTCGATTTCGGCATGGATGATGTCGACGATCCCGACTGGCTCTCGGAGGAGGACGGATTCTTCTTCGGCAGCGACGATTCGACAGGGGAAGCGAATGCGGACGCGGGTGGAACCGATACGGTTGCAACGGACGCACGGGATGCGATCGAGAACCTTTCGGCAGGAGGTGCTGACGTCGAAGGGACTACCGACTCCCGCTCAGACCTACCGGCGAGTGTTCCTGACGACGAGGCCGCATCAGCGACCGCCCCGGAGGCATCGGAAACCACCACCTCGCCAAACGCCGGATCCACAGCAGGCTCGGACGCCGACCCAGCGGAAGCGCGTAGCGACGCCACAGCCGAGTCCTCGACCGATATCCCACAGTCCCCCGAAACGGAGACAGACAGTGAGCCGGGGGGCGATAGCGCGAGCGCTCCCATCCCGGACGATATGCCAGAACAGGATACGGAAGCGCAAGCTCCTGTGGACACCGACGAGCCGGTTACTCCCGCGTGGGACGATGGCACCGGAAGCGATTCCGATACCGAAGAGAGCGGCAAGTCCGAGGAGGAACCGATCGATGACACCGGGAGCGTCTTTGGGGAGACGCCGGAATCCAGCGTATTCAGTGAGTACGAGGGGCCGGACGACGGGTCTCTGTTCGATGATCGTGACGAAAAACCGTTCGGCGAGGATGCAGGACCGGTCGAGACTGACGTCGATCAACGTGGCGCACCCTCCCGAGTAGAATCCGATGGTGAGTCCGACGTGGGTGGGGATCAGTCGACGGCCGCCGAGTCAGAACCGGAGATTACGATCGAAGTACCTGACGAGGAAGGGGCGACGACAGACGCAGACAACGCGTCAGACAGTACCGAAACCGAAGTTACGGAGACCGAGAAAACCGACGAACCGGAGATCGAACCCTCTGCAGAGAGTCCGAGACACGTCGAACCGGACACCGAGTCCCACGATGCGACCGGCCCTGACGAACAGGCTTCACAGCCGGATCAGCCCGAGGCGGATGGTGACGATGGGGGGACGGTCTTCGACGAGATCGATAGCGACGAGGACGGAACCGTCTTCGACGAGATCGATAGCGACGAGGACGAAGAGCGCGACGGTGACATCGTCGACGAGCGGATAGAAGGGTTCGAGTACGTCGAGTTCGACGCGGAGGACGGTGAAGACTGACTATGAGCCTCGACAGGACTGGGGGCTCCGGTGGCGGCGTTGGCTCCGGTGACGGTCTCGGTGATGCGTTCTACCCGCTGTACGAGCGACTGTTCGCCGACGATAGCGATTTCGTCGCCGACGTCGAGCAGAAACTGGCTGAGGCCCGGATGCCGTCGACGGTCGAGATGTACATTTCACGGGCGCTCGCGATTGGCGTCATCAGTGGCGTCATTCTGTGGGCACTGGGAACGCTGCTTGGCTACTCACTGGTCGCTATGGGGTTGTTCGGGCAGGACCCACTCCTTGGCATCCCCATCGGGAACGAGGCGCTGCTAGAGCTGGTCATCAGCCTGCGTGTCCCGCTGGTTATCGCCGTTACTGGACTCGTCTTCGGGACGATCGGGTTTGCAGTCGGCTTTGGAGCACTCGTTGCGGTCCCGTACTCCCGGTCGTCCGCACGGAAACGCGAGATCAACATGCTGTTGCCCGATGCAGTCTCGTTCATGTACGCCCTCTCGGTGGGCGGGCTGAATCAACTTGAGATCCTCGAAGCGATGGCCAATGCGGAGGATACCTACGGCGAAGTCGCTCGCGAGTTCCAGACGATCGTCCAGGAGACCGAGTATTTCGATACCGACTACCGGAGCGCGATCCGCAACCAGGCAATGAGCTCGCCCAGCGACGAGTTGAGCCAGTTTCTGACGGACATGCTCTCGATCGTCAATAGCGGCGGGGACATGCAGAGCTTCCTCGACGACAAGAAAGAAAAGCACATGCGAACCGCCAAACAGCAACAGGAGATGACCCTCGAAACCCTGGAGCTGTTCGGGGAGATGTACATGACGCTGTCGCTGTTTCCGCTGTTGCTCATCATCATCCTCGTCATCATGGAGATGATGGGGCAGGACCAGACGATGATGCTGTACGGAACCGTCTACGCGCTGGTTCCCCTGACCGGCCTCGGATTTCTGGTGCTTATCTCCACCGTCAAAGAGGACGAACCGGGTGACGGCTATCTCAATCCGGAAGGATCGAGCCAGTGGGTGAAAGTCGATACAGATACTGGGATTCTCAATCTCGGGTTGATCGAGGAGTACACCGGCGAGTTCGGCGTCTTCGACCGGATGAAAGACCGGGAGGGCACCTACGAGACGCTGAAGATCATCCGCCGACCACACATCTTCTTCAGGGATAATCCGCTGATGACGCTGGCACTGACTGTGCCCGTTGCACTCGTCGTCGTCGTCACTGCTCTGGCATCCGGCTCAGTGCCGACCTCGTGGGAGGGGATGCAGGAGAACGCGGTCTGGGGAACGTTCGCCTACGTCTACCTGCCGCTGTACATCATACTCGTACCGCTGACCATCTTCTACGAGTGGAACGTCAGACACCGAAAGAAGGTGCTCAGCGATATGTCCGACAGTCTCCGAAAGCTCTCCAGTGCGAACGACACCGGGATGACGCTCCTGGAGTCGTTTAGCACGGTCTCGGATACCTCGTCGGGTAAACTCGCCACCGAGTTCGAGACGATGTACGCGAAGGTCAACTACGGAATGAGCCTCCGGGATGCCCTCGTCGAGTTCAACAACAAGTACCACATGCCGCGGATGGCCCGGACGATCAAACTCATCAGCAAGGCCCAGGAGGCCTCCAGTCAGATCACGGACGTGCTCACCACCGCTGCACAGGCCAGCGAGAACCAGGACGATATCGAGCGCGAGCGCCGGTCCAGGACCCTGATGCAGGTCGTCATCATCATCATGACGTATCTGACGCTGCTGGCTGTGATGGCGATCCTCCAGACGCAGTTCCTCGACGTGATGTCCGGCCTGACAGAGGGCGCGGCGGGTGCCGACGAACTCGAAGGCGCGGGCGGTGGGGGCGGTCCCGAAGCGCTCGGCTCGGACGTCGACACCCAGCTCATGTCGATGCTGTTCCTGCATGCGGTGACCATGCAGGCGATCCTCTCGGGGATGATCAGCGGCTATATCCGTGACGCCGAGATCCTCAGTGGGATGAAGTTCGTGATCGTGCTGATGACGATCGCACTGGTGACCTGGATGTTGATCACCTAACATGGCGGGAACCACAAAATTCTGGACCGAAGAGCGCGCCCAGACCGCCCAGGACTTCGCGATAGGTATCAGCATCTTCCTGCTGGTCGTCGGCGCGGTGTTTGCGTACTTCCCGACGCTGTTTACTCCCTACGGCCAGGCGATTCAGGGTGAGGATACCAGTGCGCAGGCTGAGCGTGTTGGGATGTTGATCGTAGACGGTGAGGGAGAACGGAATACGATCACGCAGGAGGACTACGATGAGTGGTTCGACGAGAAGGACGGTGAGGACCTACAGGAACAGGCGGGGCTCGCATCGACCTCGCAGGTCAACGTGACGATCACGCCGTTGAGCCCCGATGAGAGTGGTGAGGACGTGCCGATGAGTGGACACACCTACGAGGATCAGGATGCCTCGTCGGTTTCGCGGATAGTGAAGACTGACGGAGACTGGACCGAGGACTACGGCGACATTGAGGAAACCACTGATGAGGATTCAGACTCTCCAGCGTACCGACTCACAGTGAGGGTGTGGTAACCATGGCCGACACACGAGGACAGGCGTTCACGCTCGAAGGCGTCATCGGCGCGATGATTCTCCTGACTGCCGTTCTCTTCGCGCTGAACTCCGCCGTGTTGCTCCCCTCGACTGGCGAGACCGGAAATCAGGCACAGATCGAACAGGAGGCAAAGGATGTGATGGAGGTCGCTGGTCAGGAAGACCTCTCGGAAATCGTTCGATGTTACGATCCGGACAACGAGGAGTGGTTCGGCGACGAAGATACGGAACCGGAGACAGGACTCCCAGGAGACACGGACCTCCATACACTTATTAACGGCACGTTCGCAGACCGGGATCGGTCGGTGAATATTGAAGTAGTACCTGCCGACGGTACTGAGGGTAGAATCGTCTACCAAGGAGCGTCGACTCGGGACGGCGTGACGGTCAGCCGGACGGTGACGCTGTACGAGGACGACCCGCTGATGGAGGGTTCCGGCTGTGGGAGTCCACAGAACGGTGAGGAAGTCACAAACGATAACTATCCAGTAGATGAGGCCGAGGAGGGCGACCCTGAGCACATATACAACGTTGTCGAGGTGCGATTGACGATCCGATAACCATGACAGAACATACTGACAACCGCGGCCAGCTCATCCTCGCCGGAGCAGTCGTCTTCTCGCTTGTACTGATCGGTATCGTCGTGGTCTTTTCGACGACGCTTTTCACCGCGAACATGGCGTCAAGCTCGGCGAACGCGGGGGTGTCTGATGCGGGGGCGTTGGAGTCTGACGTAGAGCAGACCATCCATGAGTACGCCGACCGAGTGAACGACGATGAGGAGTACGAAGAGTACGATGTGGATGGCTTCGCGGACGATATCGAAGACGAGTATCCAGAGCTACTTGCCGAACGGTACGCCGAGTCCGGACCTACCATTGTTGACATTGTTGATGTGAATGTTGAAACAGGATCAGAGGGAGAGGAAATTGAGAGCGTCACCGTCGACTTGGTCTACGAAACACGATCGACCACGGTCGATCGAGAGATTGAGTTGGAGGACCTCAACGAATGAGCCGAAAACAATCCTTCCCAGCTGACCGACGCGCTGTCTCGGTGACGATCACGCACGTCCTCACGATCGGGATCACGACGATCCTGATTTCGGGGCTGCTGATCGGGACCGGGACGCTTCTGGATAGCCAGAAGGATCGCGCGACTTACGACGAGAAATCGACGATCGGTGATCGGCTCGCAAGCGAAATTACGGCGGTCGAGCAGTCCGCACTGCGGGCCGACGAGGACGAGGATGTGGATGTGGTCGTCCGGACCGAGCATCCACGCCAACTCTCTGGTGGCCAGTACTTTGTGACCTTGAGCGACGACTGTGACGTGTGGGAACGGGACTACTGCCTCGAACTAGATTCTGGACAGACAGACACTGTTGAAATACCGCTCCACCTCGAAGAGGACCCAGACGAGGACGATCTTAACGAACCGGTTCAGGGCGGAGAGATCTGGATCCAGTCCGACGGTGACAGCATCACACTATCTCAGGAGCGACCAGACACATGATCGGACCGGAACACCACGACGAGACCCCATCAGCACGAGACCGCGCAGTCAGTGATCTCCTCGCCTTCGTCCTCGTCTTTGGCATCATCATCACCTCGGTCGGCGTCGTCTACATCTTCGGCCTCGGCGCGCTCGGCGACACGCAGGCGGCACAGCAGGACCGAAACGCCGAACGCGCCTTCTCCTCGATGGGCGCGTCGTTCAACGACCTGCAGACGAATCGCGGTCAGGAGCGACTGGCCGAGTTGAACCCACGGGGAGCGCGGATGAGCATCGATGAGTCTTCTCCAACAATCTCGGTTGACGGAATAAGTGAACTGAACGATCAAGATATGGGTGCGATGCACTATGACAACGATAACACCCGCATTTCGTACGAACTCGGGGCTGTATTCCGCTCTGACGACGAAAACAGCGTAATGATCCGTGAGCCGGAGTTCGTTTGTCGGGAACTGGACTCAGATGAGACTCGTGCGATCGTCTCTTTTGTTGACGCCAGTATCGAAGGAGACGGTCCTACGGCGGTCGGCAGCGAGAGCACGATGCAAATAGGGGCGATACAGGATAGGCAGGACCTGCACTACCAAGAGTCGGGTGACGAAGCTGAATCGATTACTGTCGAAATAACAGGGTCGGATCATGCAGAGGCGTGGGAGCGCTACTTCGAAGAAAACGGTTGGGACCCCGTTGATGTCGAATCGGGCGATACGGTAACCGCTACCTGTGAGGATCCCGACAACGCCGTCGTTCGCAGTACTGACATCGAACTCAGCCTGGAACGTGGCGAGAGCTAAGAAAGTATCATAGGACGTCAATCACGTTTCTGTCTGATGATTTCGGATCGCTTCGACACTAAGTGGTTACTCTGCGTACACAATGTAACATTGTAACATTATTTATAAAGTTACCAGTCGACCGAGTCCCAAACCGATCTCTAAAATATATTCTCACGAGCGAAGCGAACGGGTAGCTACAAGAGAAAAGGAACCGCTTCAGACCGCCTTTTCAGCTTCTGCCTGCACCAGATACGCCCGGTCGTCGCTGTACTGGCTGACCTCTTCGAGTGCTTCCTCGGTGCCGATCTGGTTGAGCGCCCACGCCGCGCTGGCCCGAACGGTATCGGAGTCGTCATCGGCGAGCGTGTCGGCGAGCGGTTCGATCGCGCGGGTGTCGCCGATCAGACCGAGGGCACGCGCGCCGCGACTGCGGAGCTCCTCGGTGTCGGAGTCGAGCTTCTGGGCGACGGCTTCGGTCGCGTCTTCGGAGCCAATCTCGCCGAGCGCCTTGATGACGACCTTCTGGAGGCCGGGGTTGCCGTCACCCTCGATGTACTCGACGAGCATCTCGACAGGCTCCTCGGAGCCGGTCTTGCCGAGAATTCGGATGGCGTCCTGATCGCGCTTCTGGGCGCGCTCCATCATGGGCTCGACGGCCTCCTCGCGGCCCATCCGTTCGAGGGCTTCGAGGCAGTGTTCTTCCATGAAATCCGAATCGAGCAGGTCGAGCGCGATGAGGATCTTCTCGACGTCGCCGCGTTTCTCGAAAACCTTCAGCGAGTGCCACTCCGGCGGGTAGTCCTTGCGATGGTCCAGCACGTCGTAGAAGCCGTGGTGGTCGAGCTTTTCTCGCACCGAAAGGTCGCTCCACGTCTCGGCGGCGTCGAGGTCCTCGACGAGCGTTTCGGCCGCTTCGAGCAGCGTCCCGATTGCTTCCTCGTCGGCGTCGGCGTCCAGCCCGGCCGACTCGATGGCGTCGGCAGCGTCTTCGAGCCCCGCGACGAAGTCCTCGATCTCCGGTTCGACATCGAGTTCGAGCGTCGTGTCGAGCTCGTCGTTAACTTCGTCAAGGAACTGTTCGACCGCGGCTGCAACCTCATCGAGACCCGTTTCTGTCCATTCGGCGCTCTCGATCTCATCGATCGCAGCGTCGATCTCCTCGATGACGTCCTCGTCGTACGGACCACGGGCCTCCTCAAGCTGGTCTTCGAGCTCCGCTTTCTCGTCTTCGAGTTCCTCCGCCGGAGGTTCCTCGTCTTCGTCGTCCGGCTCGGGGAGATCAGCCGTTTCGAGATCGGTTTCGAGCGCGTTCAGTTCGCTCTCTATCTCGTCGAGATCGATTTCGGTTTCTGCCTCGTCGAGTTGTTCCTCGATCGCCGAGAGCCGTTCCCGGAGCTGTTCGATCGTGACCTCTGCCTCGCCGTCGCCGCCGGTGTCATCGTCACTCATGTAGACCCCTCCATGCCCTGCCCGCTACGTCGGAGCGTGACCGGACTCATATAGCTCTATATCTTGGCGTAGGCCTTCTAAGCGTTTCCGTTTGTGCCCGACACATCGTCACGCCAGTAGAAACGCGGTCCAAGCGTTAGATACGCCAGTCCGAGGATCAACAGGGCGTACGGGAAGGTGCGTCCGGCCCACGTCGGGATCAGGATCGCGAGCCCGTGAGTAACCCCCATTATAAACGCATCACGGGCGAGTAGATCCGGATACTCGATCGGCGCGACCATGAGATAACAGAACAGTGCCGTTGCCCCGAGCAGATAGTACGGGTCACCGAGCCCAGCGAGAATCGCTGCACCGATGATCGTCGCAGCAAGCGTCGTCTGTACGCCCTCTGTGTAGGAATCGCGCGTATCGTAGGCGGTGTACATCCCGAGCCGGAGCACAGCCATGGCAACGAACAGGGCTGGCAGTCCGAATACCAGCGCTGCTTCCGTAGTCAGTGCAGGACCGTCAACGCCCAGCCCATCCCGGGCAACCACGAAGACGATGACTGCGGGGGCGACAGAGAACGATGCAACGTCTGCGAGCGAGTCGAGATACTCGCCAGCCGGTGAGCTGCCATACGCGCGTGCAACGACGCCGTCGAGCCCGTCTGCGATCGCAGCCAACAGGAGCAGTCGTGCCGCAGTCATCGGGTCAGAAAAGGCGACTACGACGGCCAGAAATCCCAGTGCAGCGTTCGAGATAGTTACTGCGTCGGCGAGACTCATTCGGCCGACGAAACGTGGCTGCATATGCCCGTGAAATGCCCAGACTGAACTTACGTTTTTATATTCTACTCGAAGGGGAGTGACGAACGGATCCCGATAGATCGGGCGACCTATATTCGTCAAGTTCCAATCTGTGAGTATGGAGCGCCGGACCTATCTCGCCACGCTTGGCGCTGGGGCACTCGCCGGGCTCGCTGGCTGTACAGCCTTCGGCAACGCCGAATACGATATCGGGATGACTGCTAACGGATTCACGCCAGAGACCTATGAGGCGTCGGTCGGCGAGACGGTCGTCTGGCGAAACACGAGTTCGCGCGGCCATACCGTAACCGCCTACGAAAACGCGATTCCCGACGACGCCGAGTACTTCGCATCGGGTGGGTACGAGACCGAGGAGGCTGCACGCGATGCCTGGCACAATGACTTTGGCGGCAACATCGACGTTCAGGATACGTATCAGCACACCTTCGAGGTCGCCGGTGAGTACAACTACGTCTGTATTCCACACGAACGTGGCGGGATGGTCGGGGTCGTGGTCGTCACTGACGACCGAACGTCGTGACTCTCGGTTGCGTCTATAAAAAACTACGAGCGTCGCTACTAGACGCTGACGTCGTCTTCGTCCACGTCGACGGAGGTCTCTTCTTCAGCTGCGACCTCTTCGGGACGGGCTTCGAGTCGAGTCTTCTGGATCTCGACGCGACGGACCGGGTAGATGGTCTTTGCCTCGCCGTAGATCGCACTGGAGAGTCGACCTTCGACGATGCTGTCGAGGAGCTCCTCGAAGGAGCGCTCTGCGCCAGCTTCTTCGACGATGTCGATCATTTCGCGGCGGATCGCCTGCTCCTGGCTGGCATCAGCCTTCTTGGTCGTAAACGCGACGGGCTGGACCTGCACGCGGTAGTCGTCGGTCGTTAGGACCGTGACGTAGGCCTCGATCTTCGAGGCACCGCGCCGGACCAGCGAACGCAGGTAGTCCCGCGTGAGTTCGTGTTTGATGAACTCGGTGTACGCGGCGTCGCTACCGACGTCGTTGATCTTGAAGGTCAGTTTGGTGTTGTTCTCGCTGGCGTCGTTACGGAGTTCGCCCAGCGTTGTTTCGATGTTGCGGCCGAGAACCTTCTCGGGTTCGTCGGCGGGTGTTTCACCGAGCTCCTCACGGTCGAACTGTTCGGGAGCGTGGACGGTGTACCACCGCTTTTCCTGTGCTTGCTTGGATACGGATCGTTCACTCATGGTTGTGTGTTGGTATGTTGGTTTGCGTGCTCTACGACCTGTGTTGCGACGTCTACATTGACGACGTAATCGTCGACGTTCGTCTGGAGTCCACCAGTCGTTTCGCGCTCGATGGTTGTGCGGACACGGTCGGCGTCGTCGGCGTTCTCTACGTGAGTCACCATCTCGTCCGTGTTGTCCGGCCGGATCGCTCGTGCGATCGTTTCGGCGTGTTCGGACCTCGTTCGGATGGTTGCGCGTTTCATAGTGTCCCTCTGAACGCGGCAATGAAAGCCTTTGTCTCGCCGTCGAATCTGGCGTAGCCCCGTCGGTCCGTACCGGCGAACTCGCCGCCTGTCGTTTCGATAGCACTCGCGAGTGCTTCATCGACGGCAGCAACGCCTGCTTCGTCCGCGGCAGCGACACCCGCTTCGTCGTCGGAGACAGCCAGTGCAATCGGTTCCGGCGAGCGATATCCCAGCAGGAGCCGTGCTGTCGTCCGGACTGGCCCGTCCTCGACGCGTGCGACGAACAGACCGTCGTACCGGCCGGTCGTCCCGTTCCGTAGTCCGTCGTGGACCGCAGCGGCGTGGGTACGCCACGCAGACAGCGCGTCCAAACGGGCGTCGTGGCCGAGTGCCAGCGCGATACCGGTCCCCGGCGCGTCACTCGCAACGGCCGAGAGCACGTCAGCGTACCCCTCGACAGTCGCAAACGGGCCGTCCGGAACCGTGTACGGTGACAGTGCACCTTCGATCGCTTCGGCGGCGCGGGACTGCCCTTCGTCGACATCTGTGGCGTCCAGCGCGACCATCGAGGCGATACGTCGATGCGCATCGGCGTCCAGTTCGGCTGGCAACGCGAGTTCTGCGAGCGTCGCCTGCACCGCCTCGGGGCGTCCCGAGTAGGGGGCGTGAAACAACGTCGAATGAGCGAGTCCGTCCGACAGGTCGTCGATCGGGAGTCCTACACCGGGGCGCTGTTCGACGCCACGTTCAACGGCGGCGTCCAGTACTCCGGCCGTATCGTCTGCACCGGCGGCTGCTCCACTCGCGATCGCGCCCGCGAGCGCGAGCACAGCATCGGGGGTTACTCCGAGGTCGCGTGCAATCTCGAACGCAGTCACGCTCGTCGGGCGATCCGTTGGTTGAATCGCTGATAGCACCGACTCGTCAGTCCGACGAGAGTCGATGCCGATCGGAACGATGACGGCTTCGTCGACTCGCTTGCTGCGGTTGACGTACTCCTCACGGGTCTCGACGACGCTCACCTGAAACGGCAAGCCGAGTTCGTTGAGCGCCCGGGCGAGGACACCGCTGGCTGCAAGCGAATCGCCGTCAGCGTGTGCGAACAGCCGGACGAATCCGGCCTCACGTAGCTGGGCAGCGATGTTACTTGTCGCGTCAGCGTCGGTCATTGCTCGCCCGGTAGTAGACATCTATATGAGCTCGACGGCGTTCTCGTAGGTGTACTGGAAGTCCTCGTCGATCGCGTCGCCGCGGTAGTAGTCCGCGAGGCGACGAACCTTCGACTCGGTGTTCTGCAGTGCGCGCTTGTTCTGGTGGTCCTGTGGGTTCTCCTCGACGTGCTCGTACAGTCGAACTGCACGGACGAGCAGGTTGTACAGGTCGTCGGGGAGTTCGGGATCAGCGTCGTTCTCTTCGAGGATCTCGGATACTTTCTTGCCCGTCGCGAGCTTGACGTTCGGAATCGGCGTCCCCTTGACACCCTCATCGCGCAGGATCAGTCCGATCTCGCTCGCGCTGTGTCCCTGTTCTGCCAGCTCGACGACGCGCGCTTCGATCTCGTCGGCGTCGACGTCGCTCCACTCCGGTGGTTCGTCTGCCGCCGGGTGATCGGAACCGGCCGATCCACGGCGACTGGTATGCATTCGTGCCATAGTTTGAGGATAGGAACCGCACAGACCGCTACACGATAGACCGGCCACCTGGCCGGGTTCACTTCCGCAATCCCAAGCCGCCCGAACGGACGGCGAGTCAGATTTGCGGCCGTGTTGTTCCCATTTGTATCTTGCTCGTGGTGCTCAAAAGCGTTGCGACCTCCACTCGAACGCTCACTACTGCTCACGGAACGATCGACACAGGCCCTCAGGCGGGGGCTGGGGTGTCTCCCTGTGTCGGATCGTCCCCGACTGTCGTGGTATCTTCTGTCTCTGCTTTCCCCTGTAGCTCCCGGAACTTCTCGGAGCGGTCCTCGAGCCACTCGCGAGTCTCCGCATCCGGCGTCTCTCCCTCGGACTCGATCAGGAACGTCGTGATCACGATCGTCTTGATGTACGGCTTGATGATCCCCGAGTAGATCGCGAGGGTCACTCCACCGACGACGATCCAGCCGAACAGCTCGAAGGCGAGCGACAGTCCACTCAGCACCGCGGCCAGTGGCGTCAACATGAGGAAGAGTGTGACACCGAGGGCGTACAGTGCACCCACGACCACCAGCGTCGTTGCAAGCACCGGCTTCCACGTCTTCGCGTAGATCACCAGTCCATCGGCGGCAGACTTCCAGCGGTTCCCCTCGGGATTCAGGAACATGTACGCGATGACCGCTTCGTCGATGTACGACGCCGCGATCTCGATTCCCTTTCCGACGAACCGGATCAGCTGGGCCAGCGCGGGAACGAACGACACCAGTTCCGAGAACGAAACGACAGCTTTGTTGAACTGCTTGAGCACGCCTTTGACGACGAGGTCGACACCGAACAACGCCGTCGCCTGCATGAACTGATCGGTGACCTTGTTCGTGCCGTACCGGATCTGGTTCGAGGGGACTTCTCCCGTGTCAACTGCCTCCGCAATGACAGCGATGTGACCGGCCTTGACCAGGTAGAGGACGTACTTGACGAGCCATCGCCACACTTTATAGAACAGCAAGATCGCGATCCCGAGTCCAGCGAGTCCGATCAGGAACGACGCGGAGCCAAGGTCCACGTAGTTGAACAGTACGTACCCGACCACCCCGAAGTACAGTATCGACAGCCCTCCGAGCAGGATACCGATTGCGAATCGCAACAGTACGAACGGTGCCGTCTTGACGAATACGCTTGTTGCCGTCTTGAAGTTGGATAGCATTTGCTGACAGAATAGTTTATGCCGTCACTGTATTTAATGTTGTATATCTACTCTATAATATAATGTCCTAAATCGGATTACAAAATGGCGACACCATGTTCCAGTTCCGCAGCGATAGTTCCGACCGAGCGAATCTGGTTATCGGCCGGCCGTGGCGGTGCTGGTCTAATTCGAGAGGTTTATTTGTGCCCCCACGGAATTCCTTGTTGTCGACGCGGGCTCGTAGATCAGCGGTAGATCATCCCCCTGGCACGGGGAAGGCCTCGGGTTCAAATCCCGACGAGTCCACTATCCTTGCGCGGCTCACTCCCACTTGAGACGAGCAAATAGTCGTCAAAGGCGGGATTTGAGGCGCTCGAAGCAAGTTTCCACGAGCGAGACGGGACCTGTCGGGTGTACAACTCACTTTGAAAGAGTCGAGTCCGATTCTAACGGAGTCTACAGCTATTGAGGAGCCGCAATTCTAGATCCCATTCTTTTTATTCAGTCTACTTTAGGTGCTAAGAACTAATACCTAGCCCAACGTAGTCCGACATATGCAAGTGAAAGACTGTATGACCTCGCCGGTAGTGACCGTTTCACCAACCGACACAGTCCACGATGCAATGGGAACGATGCTTGCGGAGCACGTGGGAAGTGTCGTCGTAATGGATGGAGAACCAGTAGGGATTCTCACCCGCTCTGATGTCCTGCGGGACATCTATCGGAACGGTGCGGACGTCGCGGAAACGCGAGTGCAAGACATCATGAGTACTGAGCTTGTCACCATTTCTCCATGTGACTCGGTTGACAAAGCGCTTCACGAGATGGAGCTCCACGGGATCAAGAAACTACCAGTTGTCGGTCAGGGACTGGTCGGTATCGTGACACTCGCGGATATCGGCCGAAATCGGTCGGAACGGGTTATCAAAGTCCAGAACGCCCGCACCGACTGAATGCTCTAGAGGGGCGAAGTTCGAGCCAAAAAAGCCCCGACTCAGGCGAACGTCTTCGAGACGTCGTCGTCCTCGCTTTCCTTCTGGATCTTCTCCCAGGCGTTTCGGAAGTCGGCCATCCGAATGTCCGTGCGATCCTCGCGGATGGCGAACATTCCGGCTTCGGTACAGATGGCTTTGACGTCCGCGCCGCTCGCCTCGTGAGCCATCTCGGCGAGTTCGGCGAAGTCGACGTCGTCCGCAACGTTCATATCCCGAGTATGGATCTGGAAGATGATCTCCCGGCCGGTGCGGTCGGGTTTCGGCACCTCGATAAGTCGGTCGAAGCGGCCGGGGCGGAGGATCGCACGATCGAGCATATCGAAGCGGTTCGTCGCTGCGATGATCCGGATGTCGCCGCGGTCCTCGAAGCCGTCCATCTCCGAGAGCAGTTGCATCATCGTCCGCTGAACCTCTGCGTCGCCGGAGGTTTTGGACTCCGTTCGCTTGGAGGCGATGGCGTCGATCTCGTCGATGAAGAGGACTGCGGGCTGGTTCTCGCGGGCGACCTCGAAGAGGTCACGGACGAGCTTTGCGCCCTCGCCGATGAACTTGTGAACGAGTTCGGAGCCGGCCATTTTGATGAAGGTGGCGTCGGTCTGGTTGGCCACCGCTTTGGCGAGCATCGTCTTGCCGGTCCCCGGCGGGCCATAGAGCAGGACGCCGCTTGGGGGTTCGATCCCGACATCGTCGAATGCATCGGGCTTTTTCAGCGGCATCTCGACGGTTTCCCGGACCTCGTTGATCTGCTCCTCGATACCGCCGATATCCTCATAGGTGACGTCAGGGGATTCGTCGACTTCCATCACGCGGGCGCGCACGTCGGTCTCGCTGTCGAGTTTCTTGACAATCGACAGGGAGTTGTTCACCGCGACGCGGTCGTCGGGCTCCAGATCCGTACGCATCTCCTGGGTAACCTCGGTGAGCGCCTCCTGATTGTTGCCGTGCTGTTTGATGATGGCACCCTCCTCGGAGAGCTCCTGGACCGTCGCCACGAACAGCGGTGACTGTTTGAGTTTCTTGTTCTCGTGAGTGAGCCGTTCGAGCTTCTGCTGGTACTTGTTGTTCTCCGCGTTCGCATCGAGTAGCTTGTCCCGCATCTCCTCGTTCTGTGATTCGAGGACTTCGAGGCGTTCCCGAAGTGCCTCGATTTTCTCCCGCTGTGACGCCTCCTCCTCGTCGTAGGGAAGGTCGACGTCCTCCACAGTGTCGGTCATTGTCGGTGTTAGGGCGTTGGCTCATAAGAGGCTTCGGGTCGGGAGAATCCGGGGCGGCAAAGACGTCCGAGGACGCAAAGGTCATATATCCTAGCCACATATTATTTTCCATAGTAATAATCATAAAGGGACAATATTATTACCCTGTATGTCCAAGCGTGGAGTAGAATGAGTGCACCAGAGCCTGTTCAGATCGATACTCCCGAATCCGAAGCGAGCTGGGACGACGTTCGTGACCTGCCACCGAGCGCCAAACTCGTCGCGAAAGTTCTAGAGTACAACGGGACGCTCACCCAGAGCCAGCTGGCAGAGGAGACGTTACTCCCTGCCCGCACTGTCCGATATGCGCTGAACCGACTCGAAGAGCGCGGCGTTGTCGACTCGCGGTTTTCCTTTTCGGACGCGCGAAAGCGGATCTACACGCTCGATATCGAGTAATCACCGCCTCCGATCCGTAGCTGTCCTCGTCGTTTCAGTTTCACTACGGTCGCGGAACCGTCTTAAGACCGCCAGTACAATGACCGTGCATGACACGGGTGATCCACACCGGCGACACCCACATCGGGTATCGGCAGTACCACTCGCCGGAGCGCCGTCAGGATTTTCTTGATGCGTTCCGGCAGGTCGTCGAGGACGCTATCGCCGACGATGTCGATGCAGTCGTCCACGCGGGTGATCTCTTTCACGACCGGCGCCCTGATCTCCCCGACATACAGGGAACGGTGGCCGCGCTGCGCGAACTCGACGACGCCGATATTCCGTTTCTCGCTGTCGTCGGGAACCACGAGACGAAACGCGACGGACAGTGGCTCGACCTCTTCGAGGATCTGGGGCTGACGATCCGACTCGGGGCGACGCCGGAAGTCGTCGGGGATATTGCATTCTATGGCCTCGATTTCGTTCCCGAATCACAGCGTGACGGACTCGACTACGAGTTCGAAGGGACCGATGAAGTCGACCACGCGATGCTGGTGAGTCACGGCCTTTTCGAGCCCTTTGCCCACGCCGACTGGGACACCGAACGCGTCCTGACTGACGCCGCGATCGAGTTCGACGCACTGCTGCTCGGCGACAACCATGCGCCCGGAAAACGGGAGCTACTGGATACCTGGGTGACCTACTGTGGCTCGACCGAACGGGCGAGTGCGTCCGAACGGGACGAGCGAGGCTACAACATCGTCACGGCCGGCGAAGACGGTGTCTCGATTACTAGACGCGCCGTTGCCGACACCCGCGACTTTCGCTTCGTGGACGTGGAGCTGGCTGAGGGAGAGGGGACCGACAGGGTCCGCGAGCGCGTCCGCCAGCACGATGTCGAGGATGCGGTCGTCATCGTCACGGTCGAGGGTGAGGGAGAACCGGTGACGCCCGCGAGTGTCGAAGAACTCGCGCTGGATAACGGCGCGTTGATCGCCAGAGTCAACGACCGCCGTGAGATCGATCAGGGGACGGACGTTAGCGTCAGCTTCGCGGATCCCGACGACGCCGTACGGGAGCGACTGGGTGAGCTGGGTCTGAGTCCCGCGGCCCGAGATATCGACGAAACGGTTCGCGAGAGCAAGGTCGCCGACTCGAACGTCCGGGAGCGTGTCGAGTCGCTCGTTCGTGAGCGCGTGAACGAGGGACTCGATGCCTTCGAGAGCGCCGGTAGTGATGGTGCTGACGATACACCTGATCAACCGGATGATGACGTATCCGACCAGAGGGACACAGACAACGCCCGAGACACGAACTCACAGCGATCCATGGAGGAGTATCTATGAGATTTCGACGGGTCCGCATGGAGAACTTCAAATGTTATGCTGACGCCGACCTCGATCTCGATACCGGCGTCACTGTGATCCATGGGGTCAACGGGAGCGGCAAGTCCTCGCTGCTGGAGGCGTGTTTCTTCGCCCTCTACGGGTCGAAGGCGCTTGACGACCGGACGCTCGATGACGTGATCACGAACGGCGCGGAGGAGGCCGAAATCGAACTCGTCTTCGACCACGCGGGCGAGTCCTACCGGATCGAGCGGCGTCTACGACTGAGCGGCGAGCGCGCCCAGACGGCAAAGTGTGTGCTGGAGACGCCAGAGAGCAACGTCGACGGGGCACGCGCTGTGCGCGAGTACGTTACCGAACTGTTGCGGATGGACGCCGAGGCGTTCGTCAACTGCGCGTACGTCCGGCAGGGCGAGGTGAACAAACTGATCCACGCTTCGCCGAGCGATCGCCAGGACATGATCGATGATCTACTCCAGCTCGGGAAGCTGGAAGAGTATCGCGAGCGAGCGAGCGAGGCACGGTTGGCGGTCAAAACAGTTCTCGATGGACAGCGGGACGTGATCGAGAGCCTCGACTCCCAGATCGAGGACAAGGAACAAAAGGAGTTACACGCACAACTGAACGAGCTGGAGACCGAGCTGGAGGAGAGCAACGCCGAGATCGAGCGGCTCGAAACCCAGATCGAGTCCGCACGTGAGACCAAAGCCGACGCTGAGTCGGTGCTTGAGGAGTACGAGGAGAAACGCGAGCGGATCGACGAACTCGGAACCGATATCGAGGAGCTCCGCGACAAAATAAACGACACTGAGGATGAACGGGACCGTCTCAAATCTGAGATCAGCGAGTATCGCGACCGACTCGACGAGCTGCAGGACCGGCGGGAAGAGCTGCTGGCCGACGCGAACGTCGGCGATGAGGCGGACACCACGGCAGTCGAATCGGCTCTCGCCGACCTCGAAGCACGGGATGACGAACTCCGCGACGACCTCGAAACCATCCGGGGTGAGATCGGCGAATATACTACTACGGCCGAGAATGCACGCGAGCGCGCAGACGACCTCGAAGCGGAGGCCGAGCAGGCTCGTGAGGATGCCACCGATCTGAAAGCCGAACTCGACGAGGACGAGACCAAACTCGACGAGCGCCGGGACAAACTCGACGAGATCGACGACGAGATCGAGGCGGCGAAAGAAGTCTTTCAGGACGCACCGGTCGAGTTCGGTAAGGCGACTGACCACGCCGACACGCTCGAGGCCGAATACGAGGAGCTACGCGAGGAACTCACGGACGTCCGGACGAAGCTCGAATCCGCCAGAGCGTCGGTCGAGGAGGCCGAAGCCCTGCTGGAAGAAGGGAAGTGTCCCGAGTGCGGCCAGCCCGTCGACGATTCGCCACACGTCGACGCACTCGCCGACGATCGCGACCGCGTGGCGGAGCTCGAATCGAGGCGCGAGGAGCTGGCCGAGGAGTGCTCGGCGGTCCGCGAGCGCCGCGAGGCGGCCGAAGAGCTCGTCGAAGCGCAACGGCGTGTAACAGAACTTCGTACGAACCGCCAGAACGTCGAACAACTGATCGAGGAACGGGAGGCGACGCTATCGGACAAACGCGAGCGGATCGACGACCTCGAAGAGCGTGCAGAAACGCTCGACGAGCGCGCGGACGAAAAGCTGGCGGCTGCGTCCGAGGCTACGGAAGAAGCCGAAGAACTTCGCGGTGAGATCGCCGATATCAATGCCGAACGTGGGGAGATCAGGGAGCGCCGCGAGCGGCTCGAATCGCTCGAAGAAACCCTCGACGAGATCGAGGAGCTACGAGCCGCCATCGAGGAGCACCGTGAGCGCCGTACCGAAAAGGACGAGTTGAACGACGAACGACGCGAGCGGCTGGCCGAAAAGCACGAGCGCAAAACGGAACTGCAGTCGGCGTTCGACGACGACCGCATCGAGAAGGCCCGTGAGGACAGTGAACGTGCCGATCAGTATCTTGCGCAGGCAGAACCGGCTGTCGAAGAAGAACGCGAACGTCGCGACGACCTGCTCGACCGGATCGGTGGCATCAAAAACGAGCTGGGCGAGCTCGAATCCCTGCGCGAGAAACGCGAGAGCGTTGCTGCGCGACAGACTGCCCTCGAATCGTTATACGACGAGGCCCAACAGTTACAGGAGACCTACGGCGACCTGCGGGCTGAACTCCGCCAGCAGAACGTCGAGACGCTCGAACGGATGCTCAACGAGACATTCGATCTGGTCTATCAGAACGACTCCTATTCGCACATCGAACTCGACGGGGAGTACGAGCTAACTGTCTACCAGAAGGACGGCGCACGCCTGGCCCCTGACCAGCTATCGGGCGGTGAGCGCGCGTTATTCAACCTCAGCCTCCGGTGTGCGATCTACCGTCTACTCGCCGAGGGGATCGATGGGGCCGCGCCGATGCCGCCGCTTATCCTCGACGAACCGACCGTCTTCCTCGATTCGGGACACGTCTCACAGCTCGTCGAACTGATCGGTTCGATGCGTGATCTCGGCGTCGAACAGATTATCGTCGTGAGCCACGACGATGAGCTGGTAGGTGCAGCCGACAGGGTGGTCGAAGTGCGGAAGGATCCGACGTCGAACCGATCGTCCGTGGAGCGCCGCGAAGAGGTCGGGGTGAGGCCGCTTGCGGAGCAAGTGGACGATTAGTCGTTCGCCCGGAGGGTCGCAAGCGCCTCAACAGTACGGGCCGTAGCATCGTACCCGCGCTCATCGGCTATCCGACATTCTTCGACTAGCCCCGCCGCTCGCAACTCGGCCAGACGGCCGTAGAGATCCGACTCGCACAGATCGTACTCGCGCATCATGTCCCGAACCGGAGTTGGCCCGCGATCGCTCAGCTCCGCGAGCAACCCGAGGTCGGTGTCGTCGTGGACCCCTCGGAGAAGCTGTCGTACAGGGGTAGAAACGCCACTTGCTGCCGCTTCGAGCGGCGATACGCCGTTTACCGGTTCGAGCCGATCGTTGTCGACGTAGCGTTCGTTCCCGTCCTCGGGATCACGAACCAAACTGCTGTCCGCCGAGGACTTCACCACGATGTACTGTTTCCCCGAGCTGTCACGGACTGTTCGCATGGCACTGTGTAGTCGATGAACAATGATAACCACGGCGATTCGCCAACCGCACGAACTCGGTCAACCCTATTTTGCCCGTTGATACTTCACGTACGCGTGAACAAGCGAGAACAGACCGATTACAAACAACACAGCGCCAACCTGCCTGTAGGGTGTAAGTACGAGGAGGAGCGCGCCTATGCTACCGGACGTGATACCGATCTTCACCAGCAAAAACACACTCCAGAACGCTTTCTTGATCTCGGACGGGGCGTTCGACCCGTCCGGAATCTCGGGTGTCAGATTCTCCTCGGCATCCAGGACATCGAAATCCAGTTCGTCCTCGGGGTTGGCATCGTTGGGCTCGATTTCAAGCGGGTCGTCGAGGTTCACTGCCAACAGGTTGGAGATACAAAGTAAAAAAGTCGCCGTCCGAGACCGCCGGCGGATGGAGGGTTAGCTGAATTGAGGCGCTAAGCCCCTTCCTCAGCGAGCGCCGACCGAATGGGAGGCGCGAGCAGGGAGGGGATACAGCGTTCACACCTGGTTGTCGAGTTTGACTGTTCGTGTCGCCTCTACCCACGCGAGCGGATTGTCGGCATCGAAGAAAACGACGCCCTCGTCCGTCTCGTAGCGCTCGACCGTTTCGACACCACCCGCTCGTTCCGTCGTGCTATCCTGCCAGCCGGTTGTTGCGTGGTCGGAGACGTTCTTCATCTCTACAACCTTGTTATGTGTTACCACGTTATATGCTTTGTTGCTGCGGCCATACTGGCTCCGGACGATACCACCGACCGTATTTTAATAGTTCAGACAGCAAGTACTGGTATGACACGACGGAGCGTGCTGTTCTCGCCGGGTGATCGGCCCGAGATGCTTTGGACGGCAGCGAACTCGGCCGCCGATGTCATCGTATTCGATCTGGAAGATGCCGTCCCGCCGGATCGAAAAGCCGCCGCCAGAGAAACCGTCGTCGATATCCTTACTGATCCGGAGTTTGATCCGGCATGTGAAGTTCTCGTTCGGGTAAACGAACTACCGGGGGGCGAAGACGATCTCGATACTATTCTGATCGAGAACATACGTCTCGACGGACTGGTTCTCCCGAAAGTCAACGAGGTAGAGGATGTTGACGGGTTTGTGAGCGCAATCCGGGCTCACGGGAGCGAGTTACCAGTGTTCGCGCTCGTCGAGACGGCTGCTGGTGTCTTACACGCTGAGTCTATCGCCACAGTCGAGGCGACCGACGCTCTCGTGTTTGGGGCGGAAGACCTGACGGCGGATATCGGTGCAACACGAACCAGTTCCGGTGACGAAATTATGTATGCACGTCAGCACGTCGTCCTTGCAGCCCGCACAGCAGGTATCGACGCGATCGATACACTCTGTACCGCAGTCGACGACGAGGACCGCATTCGTGCGGACGCAAACCACGGTGCAACGCTTGGATACGACGGGAAGTTAGCGATCCATCCCACCCAGATCGATCCGATTCACGAGGCGTTCGTTCCGGGCGATGACGAGATTAAATGGGCGCGTCGCGTCCTTGCAGCCAGTGAACATCACGACGGTGTCTTCAAGGTCGATGGAGAGATGATCGACCAGCCGTTGATTCGTCGTGCCGAACGGATCAAGGACCGTGCCGGACGGCACTTCCACGAACAGTGACTACACTGACCGTTCGTTCGATTCGTAGCTTGAAACGTCCTCTATCGTCTATGCACTGTGGTCATGCGTGAACTAGTACTGAGCAGGATTCATTTTGCGTTCACTTTTACGACATCTATCACGTTCTATATTTACGTTTAAACAGTCATTGGACTTGTTTAATGCCTTTCAGTCTCTTTGAATATCGCTACACTTAAACTACCGGTGAGAAAAAGCTCGGGTATGTCTGATGGTGTCAATCCGTTCGAAAGCCTGCAAGAACAGATCGATGATGCTGGAGCGTTCATCGATATCGATGACGACGTCCTTGCACGGCTCAAACAGCCCGAGCGTGTACTGGAGACGAACCTTTCCGTCGAGATGGACGACGGTTCCATCGAGACGTTCACTGCGTTTCGCTCCCAGTTCAACGGCGACCGTGGGCCGTACAAAGGCGGTATTCGATACCATCCAAACGTCACCCGGGACGAGGTCAAGGCGCTCTCCGGGTGGATGGTGTACAAGTGTGCGACCGTTGGAATACCATTCGGTGGCGGTAAAGGCGGCATTATCATCGATCCGTCAGAGTACTCCGAATCCGAACTCGAGCGGATCACGCGGTCGTTCGCCCGCGAACTCCGACCGATGATCGGGGAGGATCTGGATATCCCCGCACCGGACGTCAACACCGGTCAGCGGGAGATGAACTGGATCAAAGACACCTACGAGACGCTCGAAAACACGACCGAACCCGGCGTCATCACCGGCAAGGACATCTCCAGCGGCGGGAGTGAAGGGCGCGTCGAGGCGACCGGTCGATCGACCGTCGTCGCGGCCCGTGAGGCGTTTGACTATCTGGACAAGGACCTCGACGGCGCTACCGTCGCCGTGCAAGGCTACGGAAACGCCGGCTGGATCGCCGCAAAACTCATCGACGAGATGGGCGCATCTGTCGTCGCCGTCAGCGACTCCAGTGGCGGTATCTACAACGCCGAGGGCTTCGATCCCGTCGCCGCAAAGGACCACAAAAACGAGACCGGTAGCGTTGTCGGGTTCGGGGACGCCGATGAAGAGCTCACGAACGACGAGCTCCTGACGCTCGATGTCGACTTGCTGATTCCAGCCGCGCTGGAAAACGCCATCGACGAATCCATCGCCCGAGATATCAAAGCGGATGTCATCTCCGAAGCAGCGAACGGCCCCATCACTCCACAGGGCGATGCCGTTCTCGAAAACAAAGACGTCATCGTAGTCCCGGACATTCTGGCGAACGCTGGTGGCGTCACCGTCAGCTACTTCGAGTGGGTCCAGAACCGCCAGCGATTCTACTGGTCCGAAGAGCGCGTCAACGAGCAGCTAGATGAGATCATCGTCGACTCGTTCGACACGCTCATCGAGGCATACGAGGACCACGACCTGCCAAGCCTTCGCGTTGCGGCCTATGTCGTCTCGATCCAGCGCGTCGCTACCGCCTTCGAGGAAGGCGGCGTCTGGCCCTGAGAAAGGATCTATTGTAGGCGCTCTACCGTTTCTACGAGTGGATGTCGTGCGTAATCGACCACTTCGACATCGTCGAGTCCATCGAGCTCATCGTTCTCCGCTGTCTGTTGCATACCCAGGTCGAGCATCTGATCGATGACGATAACGTAGGCGTCCATCTCTTCGACCCCGAGTTGATCGGCTGCAAGGACGCGGTGATGCCCGTCTGCCAGTAGATACTCTCCACCATTGTCGATGACGACCAGCGGTTCCGCCAGCCCGTGTTCCAGTTCGTACTGTCGTCCTTTTAGCTCGTCTGCATAGACCTTCGATTGGGTTGGCATGAGGTTTCCCAACGGGACCGTCCGTCGTTCTTGACGGAGTTTGACACCATGAATGTTCTCCAGGGTTCTGAGCAACTTGCCGACCTTCTCGGGAGTCGCTCGTTCGATCTGGCTGCGAATCACATCCGTATTACTGATAATTCCGACGAGATGTCCCGCGTCGTCGACGACCGGCAACTTCTGAATCCCCGATCGCAAGATTACGCGAGCGGCATCCGTGACCTTCATGTCCGGGTGGGCGACGATCAGGTCGGTCGTCATCACCTGAAAGATCGGCGTGGAGTCCTCTACCAACAACAGGTCACGCGCGCTAACAAAGCCCTCAACACGTCTGCGTTCACAGACCGGGAACCCATTATGCTCGTCAGTGCCGGCTATCTTCCGGGCCACTTCCGCGACGGTATCGTCCGGTGCAACCGTCTCCACGTCCCGGGTCATGTACTCTCTGACCTGTGCCGATCCACTGACTCCGCTCACGTCCATACTACACTATGGAGTCACGAGCGACAAAAACTCTGTCTTGGAACTACCGGTCCCCGGTCGGGGAGGTGCTATTAGCGGAAAGCAGCGGAAACTCGAACTCCGAGACCTCGTCAACGTACTCGTCGGGCAGGTCGAAGGGGCGCTCGTGTAAGGCCTCGAAAAAACGGTCTCTGACGACGTCCTCGACGACTGACTCTCTCGTCTCGTCGGTATCTTCGACGGCCCCGAGTACGCCAATTGGAATCTGGGCTCCCGCCATATCCGAATGGCCCCCGGCGCTGCCAATTCGGTTGAACGCCTGTCGCAAGGTCTCACCGAGATCAAGTCCGCCGCCGCGTGATCGGGCCGAGACGTAAATCGTATCATCGATAACCCCCCAGACAAGCGTCGCGGAGACGCCGTCCATCTCGAGCAACTGATCTGACGCCTGGGCAAGTGAGTCACGATCCGATATTTCGCCGACGCTCGTCGTCAGTATCGATCCGTCGATTTGCCGGTTCTCGATGGCCCGTGCAACGGTATCAAGTGTCTCTCCGGACACGCTTGGCGATTCGACTCGTTCGAGCAGGGACGTATTGGCGTGTTCGATCAACTCACTTGCCGCCCGGAAGTCGAGGTCTGATACTTCACGCTCGAAGTCGTCGGTATCGATGCGAATGCCATACAGCAATGCGCTTGCAACTGTCTCGTCGAGATCCAGATCGAACTGCGAAAAATAATCGGCCAGCAAGGTACACGTTGCCCCAGCATCGCTACGAATATCGACGAATCGGCCGTCGACCGGACCTCGAGGTGGATGATGATCGATGACAATATCGATCGCCAGTTCTTTCGGAAGCTGATCGTTGATACCCGGCCTGCTGTGATCGACGAGTGCGAATCCCGAAAACTCGCCCAGTTCCCCCGGATCGTCGGGGTCTAGCTGGCGAAGGTCGATATCGAGCAAGTTCACCATCGCCTGGTTTTCCTGGTGGTTTATACTACCATAATGACATGGGACGGCATCGACCCCGACATGCTCCGCCAGGCGAGTGAGCGCTACTGCACTCCCGATCGCGTCCGGATCCGGATTGTCGTGGGTGATCACGGCGAGTCGCCCGTCGATGCTCTGTAACGTCGATCGCAATCGACGCGAGCGCGTCGCTTCCGGACCCGTAACGAACCTGAGCACGTGACCTGCGAGTTCTGTGCTCGGCTCTATCAGACGGTCCGTGAGTTCACGCAGCGTCGACAGTTCGCCCTCGGTTGGACCTGTTCCGGAATACGCGAGGAAAAAGGCATTGGGATAGACGTCGCGTGCTGTCTTCGCCATCTGGACGTTGCGCTTTGGGTCGTCATCGGCAATGATGACAACGTCGGCAGTCGCTTTTACCTCCGCGAGCAACTCGGGGTCCGTCGGATCTCCTTCCGTCACACTTCTATCCGAATCCCGAAGCGCATCGATGCGATCTGGATCGTCCGCGATTACCTGTAGACAGCCATCCTTCCCGGCGATACGGCTGGCCAGTGTCTGGCCGACCGTCCCACAGCCCAGCAGTAGCCGGGAAACCATACCGATCTATACCGATCCGTCGGAGTAAAAGCTACCGTCTTCGATCCGTGGAAACAACGTCAGACGCGGGCGGAGAACGCCCGAGTTGCCGATCTCAGGCCAACAGCGACGCGGCGGCGTTGACGGCCGTGTCAGCGACGGGACCGAAAGCCGCAAGCAGCGCAACCGTGACGACGGCCGCGGTGATGATAGCGACGTACAGCCCAGTTGGCGTGTCCGGGAGCGAAAGGTCGTCGGCCGGCTTTTCGAGCCACATGGCCTTCATCAGCTTTGCGTAGTAGTACAGCGAGAGCGCGCTGGCGGCCGCACCGATCGCGGCGAGCCAGACGAAGCCGTTGTTCACTGCACCCGCAAAGAGGACGTACTTGCTCCAGAAGCCACCGCCGAGGGGCAATCCAGCGAGGTTCACAAGGAACACCGACATCGCGACCGAGGCGATCGGTGCCTGCGTCGCGAGGCCGTTGAAATCCTCGAAGGTGCGTCCGATCTCCCAGTGCTCGGTCATCGCCAGGAACAGGAACGCGCCGGTGTTCATGAAGCCGTAGACGAACAGGTGCATCATCGCACCGCCGAGCACGAGTTCGTTCGCGCCACCGGTGTTCGACAGCGCCGCGAGTCCGATCAGCGCGTAGCCAGCGTGTCCGATCGAAGAGTACGCCAGCATTCGCTTGACGTTGTTCTGGACTGCAGCGGCGAGGTTACCGAGGATCATCGTTACCACGGCCAGCACCTGGAAGACAATCATCCACTCGATACCCAGATCGACCATCGCCGCGATCGGGAACGCATCGACGAAGATGCGGAACGCGATCACGAACCCTGCGGCTTTCGACGCTGACGAGAGGAACGCGCTGATCGGTGCCGGTGCGCCCTCGTACGCTTCGGGTGCCCAGAAGTGGAACGGGACGGAGGCCGTCTTGTAGGCAACACCACCGATCATCAGCAGGATACCGATGCCGAGGATTCCCTCGTCGAGAACGTTGTCGAGTGAGCCCGCGATTTCGGGGATCAGCAGCGAGCCCGTTGCGGCGTAGACGAGGCTGATACCGTACAGGAAGATCGCCGAGGAGACCGCACCGATCAGGAAGTACTTCAGCCCCGCCTCGACGCTACTGCGGTTGTGCTTGAGGTACGCGACCAGCGCGTACGACGGCAGGCTCGCGAGCTCGAGCGCGATGAAGACGGTGACGAGGCTGTTTGCCATCGCCATCGTGACCATCCCGGTCGCCGCGAGCAACACCAGCGAGTAGTACTCGCCACGGTGGTGCAGATCGTCGACGTAATCGTAACTACCGATCAGCACCAGAGAAGTGACGCTGAGGACCACGAAGGTGATAAACAGCGCCATCTCGTCGACGACGAGCGCAGACTCGAACAGCAGGAACTGCGTCTCGCCGACGCCGTCGAGCAGATACCACGCAGTGAACGCGAGCGCGACCAAGGTCCCGCCCACCGCGGTCCCCGCAATCAACTCGTGACTCGTCGAGTCGGGATCGATACTATCGATTACGAACGCCAGTAACGCCGTTGCTGCGAGGATCAGTAGCGGTGCGAGCGCCTCGTAGGTAGTCACGTCGAGTACGCCGAATTCAGCCATTAGCTATCACCTCCGGGAAGGATCGGGTCGACCGCATCGGTGATCATCTCGAAGATCAGGTCCGGCGCGACGCCGAGCAGGATGATCAGGCCGAGCAGGACGAACAGCGGCAGGACATCGTGGATCGGTGCACGCTCGACCTCGTACTCCGTATCGAGGTGGTACGGTCCAAAGAGCGTGCGCTGCATGGCGTACAGCAGGTAGCCCGCAACGATGACGATCCCGAACATCGCCAGCGCCGTGAACAGCGGCGCGAGCGAGCCGATAGCGTCGACCGCGCCAAAGGAGCCGAGGAAGATGAAGAACTCGGCTGCAAAGCCGCTCATCAGCGGTAGCCCCATGTAGCCGAACGCACCGGCGATGAAGATACCGACGACGACCGGCATCTTATCAGCCATACCGGACATGTCGGTGACCATCCGCGTGTGCGTAGCGTTGTAGATGACGCCGACCGCCATGAACATCAGCCCGGAGATCAGCCCGTGGCTGATCATCTGGAAGGTCGCGCCACCGACACCGTAGACGGTGTACGCGATCAGGCCGAGGATCACATAGCCCATCGAGGACACCGAGGAGTACGCGACGATACGCTTGAGGTCCTGCTGGGCGAGCGCGAGCATCGCGCCGTAGATCACCGAGACCACGGCGAAGACCGCGATCAGGACCGCGAAGTCAGTCGCGACGTCCGGTAGCATCGTGAAGTTGAACCGGAGCAGGGCGTAGGTGCCCATCTTCAGCAGGACGCCAGCCAGCAGCACCGACACCGGCGTCGGCGCTTCGACGTGAGCGTCGGGCAGCCACGTGTGGACCGGAACGACGGGCACCTTCACCGCGAACCCGGCGAACATTGCGAAGAATGCGAAGACCTTCAGGGTGTTCGCATCGATCCACGGCGCGGCGTCGGGTTCAGCGCCGTCCAGTACGAGCGCCTGTGCGGTATCGGCGAGGTTGAACGTGTCCAGCCCGAGGCCGAAGACGAGCGCCACGAAGCCGATGAACATCACCAGCGACGCGACGTTGGTGTAGATGAACATCTTGATCGCGGCGTACTTGCGGCGGGAGCCGCCCCAGACGCCGATCAGGAAGTACATCGGGATCAGTACGGCCTCCCAGAAGACGAACCAGAGGAAGAAATCGAGCGCAGCGAAGACGCCGATCAACGCCGCCTCCAGGAACAGGACGAGCCCGTAGAACTGGGACTGACGTTCGTCGATCGGCGTCCACGCGCTGACGATGGCGAGCGATGTCAGGATCGTCGTCAGGACGACCAGCGGTAGGCTGATCCCGTCCAGGCCGACGTGCCAGTCGATCGTGTAGAGTCCACCGAGCTCGATCCACGTCTCACGCGTGTAGAAGGCGATGTCCGCGGGATCGGCCAGCAGGGCGTTGCCGCTCGCATCGAACGCGCTGTACATCCAGAGGCTCCCGACAACCGGCAACAGACTGACGCCGAAGGCCAGTTTACCAGCGTACTTGTTCGGGGCCGCGAGCACGGCCAGCGAGCCGATCAGACAGACTGCAATGAGCGCTTCAATCATCATAGTAACCACCCTCCGTGGAGTCCGAAGGCAACGAGAAGCAAGACGAGTGCCAGAGCAAGCATCGCTGCGTACTCAGTGACGACACCGGTCTGGACGCGCCGGATGCGGTCGCCGCCGAAGAGACTTACGCTCCCCGAACTGTTGACGACTCCGTCGATGACGCTCTGGTCGAACGTGTTTGCAGCACGGGCGACGGGCATGGTCACACGCTCGGCAAGTGCGACCTGGAACTCGTCGAGGTAGTAGTTGCTGTACAGGACGTCGCGTACCGATCCGAGGTTCTCGACGTGAGGTTCGGGCCGGGGGACGTTGTACAGGTAGTAGGCGAGTCCGGCACCGGCGAGCGCGAGACCGAGCGCGAGCGCACCGGCGATCAGGACGGTGACCTGCTCGGAGTCTGCAATGAGCGTCGTATCGAGGTCTGCGGCTGCGGTGTAGGCGTCGTATGTCAGCGCCTCGAAGCCGCCGATCGAACTGCCTTCGGTGCCCCCGTTGAGCCAGTCGGCGAGGAACGTCGTGTTGTCGACACCCGGGACTAGCTTCTCGACCGGTGCGAGGTTGGCGACGCCAGCGACTGTTGCCAGTCCACCGAGCGTGATCAACGGCATCTTGACGCTCCAGCCAACCGGATGGGGATCCTCCGCGTGGTCCGAGCGTGGTTCACCGTGGAAGGTGAGGAAGACCATCCGGAAGGTGTAGAAGCCGGTAAAGAACACTGCCGTCAACCCCATCGCGTACGCAAGCAGGAAGACGGGGTCGTTCAGGCCGAGAATGACCGCATCGTAGAGGATCTCGTCCTTCGACCAGAAGCCCGAGAACGGGATGATCCCTGCGAGCGCGAGCGCGCCCGCGAGGAACGTATAGTAGGTGACGGGCGCTTTGTCTTTGAGACCGCCCATCTTCCACATATCCTGTTCGTGATGCATCAGAATGATGACTGCACCCGCACCGAGGAACAGCAGCGCCTTGAAGAAGGCGTGGTTCATCAGGTGGAAGACGCCAGCGACGTACCCGCCAACGCCCAGCCCGAGCATCATGTACCCGTACTGGCTGATCGTCGAGTACGCAAGTACCTGCTTGACGTCGTTTTTCACACAGCCCATCGTCGCCGCGAACAGGGCTGTAAAGGCCCCGACGAAGGCGACGATTCCGAGCGCGGTTGGACTGAGCGCGTAGAAGCCGAACATCCGTGCAACGAGGTAGACACCGGCTGCGACCATCGTCGCGGCGTGGATGAGCGCGGATACCGTTGTCGGACCTTCCATTGCGTCAGGCAACCAGGTGTGCAGCGGGAACTGTGCGGACTTGCCGATCACACCACCGAGCACAAGCAGTGCAAGCCCGGTGATCCACTGGCTCTCGCTGAGTCCACCAGGGGTCCAGAAGTCGCCCGCTTCCGCGACTGAGACAAATGACTCCATGCCGCCTGCGGAGACGAACTGTGAGGTGCCGAAGGTCGCGATGATCCCGACCACACCGATGAGGAAGAAGTAGTCCCCAAAGCGGGTCACCAGGAACGCCTTCTTGGCGGCGCTTGGCGCGCTCTCGGTACGGAACCAGAAGCCGATCAGCAGATACGAACAGAGACCGACGAGCTCGAAGAACATAAACGCCATCAGCAAGTTGTCCGCGTAGACGAACGCGAGCATGCTGAATGTAAAGAGGCCGAGCTCGGCGTAGTACCGAGGTAGGCCGGTCTCGCCCTCGGCGTTCATGTAGCCGAGACTGAAGATATGAACGAGGAAGGCGACCAGCGACACGATCACGAGCATCAGGGCCGAGAGGGGATCGATCAGGATCCCGAAGGTCAACTCGACCGGCGCGGAGTCGGTCCACACCCAGTACGTTTCCTGATGCTGTTGCCCGCCAGCGACAGCGACCAGCGCCCAGATCGACAGGAGCAAGGAGCCTCCGGTGGCGACGATTCCACCGATCGCACCCTTCTTGGGCATATACTTGCCCGCGGTGAGCGCGAGCAGGAACGATACGAGGGGAAGCAACGCGATCGCCGGTGAAAGTTCGAATATCGCCATCTATTACCACCTCATCGTTGTTGCGTTCTCGACGTCCAGATCGCCGTAGTTCCGGACCAGTACCAGGATAATTCCGATTCCGATCGCGACTTCGGCGGCCGCCAGCCCGATCGCGAACAGTGCGAACACCTGCCCGGTGACGTTCCCGTAAAAGAATGCGAACGCAATGAGGTTGATGTTCGCTGCATTAAGCATGAGCTCGACGGAGATGAGAAACATGATCGCGTTCCGGCGAGTCAGGACGCCGAACAGTCCGATACAGAACATCCCTGCCGAGAGGAGGAGATAGAACTCGATTGGGACCGTCATTCGTCACCACCTTTTCGTCGGTCGTTCCCGTCGGGACGGAGATCCGCCATGTCCTCGTCTTCACGACGGGCCAGCATGATCGATCCATCGAGTGCCGCGTCGAGTGCGAACGCGATCAGAATGAACGCCGCGAGGAATCCTTCGGTTGGTACCGTTCCATTAGCATCCGTGATATCCAGTAGGGAAAAGCCGATGCTTTCGATCACCGATGCATCCCCGAACCCAGCCGGTTCGCCGATCGATGCAGTGAGGAAGACGGCAGCCATCACGCCAAACAGTGCGACGGCGATGACGCCCGGCAGCAGATGCCGGCCGATACGGAAGCTTGAGCTACTCATGAATGCCCCCCGTAACCGTGTTCCGGCGCTCAGCTACCATGCTGAGTCACCCCCTCAGTTCTTTCGTCGCCACGTGTCAGCATCACGCCGAACGTGATGAGGACCAGAACCCCGCCGATGTAGACGAGTATCTGGATCACTGCAAGGAACTCCGCTTGCAGCATCACGTAGTGCGCCGCGACGCTGGTCAGCGCGACGCCGAGCAGAAGTGCGGCGTGCCAGACGTCCCGTGCCAGCACGGCCCCGGCGCTGCTCGCCAGCGTAACGAATGCAAACAGCGCGAACGCGATGTATTCAAGTGCCATTAGTATCCCTTCTACGTGGATACCCTTTGAAGATTTCGAGACTGTTCCGTCAGAGCGACGTATTTGCCGACTGGTTTATATACGACAGATCAATACGTGGGATGGGTTACCATGACACTACTCTCGGAACGCTTACAACCGCGCTGGATATGTAGGGGATCTAGCAGTAGATTGACAATACTCGCACGGTGTGTAAACTCCGACGCTCGTTGCTGTCGGAGATCATTACTCCGCAGAGAACTGTGTTGGCTCACCAGCAACCACCCGCGCTGACGAGGATACCGAGTTCGCCGTGACGACAAACGGGCCAGGCGTAGATTCCGACCATCGATGAGTGGCCGCTCGCAGACGAGTCCTATCGGAGCATCACTGCCCGCGACGGTTGCCTTGGACCACACCAACAATACGGTAATCATATCGCGCTCGGCCGGCGGCCACTCACCCAACATCGGTCGTGCTTCGCAAAGCAAGGCTCGGAAGGCTTTTTTCCGGTCGGGCAAAGACTCACCGCTCACTTCCCTCGTGGCCGGTCAGCTACCGCTACTCCGCTTCGCTTTCACCTTCCGACCACCACCTTTTCTCGCTTCGTGATGGCTTTGCTTCGCTCAGCCACCACTCAGCCACAAGATCTGGGCAAAAAAACCGACTCGCGCCGCTGGCGCTCGTCGTCTTACTGGTAGTCCGCTTCGCCTTCGCCCTCACCGATCCATGCGTCCCGGTCAGGCTCGCGGGAGGCGAGTGGGTCGATATCCTTGTACCACGGAACGGACTTCAACTGTTCTTTGTTGTACACGAGGTCGTCTTTCGTGTCGCCGGTGAACTCGAAGTTCTGTGTCAGCAGGATGGCGTCGACGGGACAGACTTCCTCACAGAGACGGCAGTAGATACACTGGCCGATGTGGAGGTTGTACTGTTCGCCCTGACGCTGTTCGTCGGTGACGATCTGAATCGTGTCGTTCGGACAGACGTTCTCACACTGTCGACACCAGATACACCGCTCCTGGCTGAACTTGTGAACGCCGCGGAATCGCGGACTCACTTCGGGAGCTTCGTCGGGATACTCGACGGTGAACGTGTTGCCGTCGAGCGCGTGTTTCATCGTCGTCGCCATTGATTTCATGATTCCGATCATAGTGCTAGCACCCCCACGATGACCGCAGTGAGGATCAGGTTAGCAAAGGAAAGGACGAGAAGTCCCTTCCAGCCGATCTCGATCAGCTGATCGATCCGAACGCGCGGGATCGCCGAGCGTGCCCACTGGGTGAACAGGAACACGGCCCACATCTTGATGAGCATCCAGAAGAGCCCGGGCAACACCGGACCGTCTGGACCACCGAGGAAGACCACCGCGACGATCGCACCGCCGAGGAAGATGTGAACGAACTCGCCGAGGTAGATTAGCACGAAGTACACCGACGAGTACTCGGTCTGGTACCCAGCAACGATCTCGGTCGGGGCCTCCGGCGTATCGAAGGGGTTCCGACCCACTTCTGCGAGATTCGCCACGAGGAACAGGACGAATGCGAATGGGTTGACGAACGCAAACCACGTCGGGATCGCGAACCCGGCCACTGTCACGAGCGTCTCCTGCTGTGCGGCGACGATCTCGGACAGCTGGAGCGTCCCTGCAAAGATCACGACGGACATCGCTGTGACGATCAGCGGAATCTCGTAGGCGAGGTTCTGTGCAACTGCGCGCAGCCCACCGAGCATCGAGTACTTGTTGTCCGAAGCGTAACCACACATCACCAGCCCGAGGCTGGCTATCGAGGCGACCGCGAACACGTAGACTAGCCCGATCTCCGGGTCAGCAAGCTGGAAGTTCAGTGGGCCAAGCGATCCCATCGGGATCACCGCAAAGCCACCGAGCGCGGATAACACGACCAGCAGTGGGCCGATATCGTACGCTGGACGATCTGCGCCTTCCGGAATAATGAGCTCCTTCGAGAGCAGACGAACGGAGTCAGCGATGATGATGAACAGTCCAAACGGCCCGACCCGGTTTACCGCGATCCGGTCGGTGAACGCGGCGGTGATCTTTCGCTTCGCCCACGGCCCGGCGAGCGCGGCGTTGGCCAGCATGATCGACGCGATTACTACTGCACCGATCAGTGCACCGACGAAGTCACCAGCGACACCCAGCGCGTCGAGCCCAAGCAGGTCGACGAGCTGGTCTGGCATCAACGGGACTTCAGTCTGCAGCAGAACCGAGTTCATCGATCCACCTCCCCGAGGACGATATCGAGGCTACCAAGCGTCGCTACGAGATCCGCGATGTAACCACCCTCGGACATCTCCGGAAGCGCCTGGAGATTGGAGAAACACGGACTCCGGATCTTGAACCGGCCGGGTTTGTCCGTCCCATCGGCGCGAATGTAGATTCCGAGCTCGCCTTTTGCCCCCTCGACCGCGCGGTAGATCTCGGTGTCAGGGTCGGGCTTGAGCGTGCGCGGTACGTTACTCTGGATCGTCCGATCCTCCTCAGGCCAGTCTTCGAGCAAGTCGACGCACTGGTCGATGATCTTTGCGGACTCCTCGACCTCCTGCATCCTGACTAGCAGTCGAGCGAAGTTGTCACAGCCGTCCTCCGTGATGACGTCCCACTCGAGCTCATCGTAGTAGCCGTACGGGTCGTCACGGCGGATATCGTAGTCGATGCCCGATCCCCGGGCGACTGGGCCTGTCACACCGTACTGCTTTGCAACATCCGGGTTGAGAACACCGGTCTCGATCGTTCGGGACTGAAGAACTTCGTTGTTAGTCAGTAGGTTGTGATACTCGGCGACGGATTCCGGTAGCCCGTCGAGGAAGTCGCGGGTCTTCTCAAAGAACTCCTCACGCGGTTCCGGAAGGTCCCACGCGACGCCACCCAGTCGGAAATAGTTGAACATCAGACGCTGGCCGGTCAGGTCTTCGAGCAGGTTCTGGACCTGCTCGCGATCCTGAATCGCGTACATGAACGTGGCCGTGAAATCACCGTTGATGTCCAGTGCAAAGGTCGCCAACGCGAGCATGTGCGAGGCGATCCGGCACATCTCCGCACCCATCGTGCGGATGATCTGTGCGTATTCGGGGACCTCCAGGTCCGCCAGATCCTCGGCAGCACGTGCGTACGCCCATTCGTTGAGGAGGCCAGAGGAGATGTAGTCCCACCGGTCGGGATAGGGCATGATCTGATGACGATACGTTCCCTGCTGGCACATCTGTTCCTCACAGCGATGGAGATAGCCGATGTCGGGCTCGACATCTGCGACCTGCTCGCCGTCGAGAACAGTTTTCAGGTGAAGTACGCCGTGGGTTGCTGGGTGGTGCGGACCGATGTTGAGAAACATTGTGTCGGCCTGCTCGCCATCGCCACGGTGGTCATCCTGCAGCGGGTTGGCGTGTTCGGAGAGCGGGACGATCTGTGGCTTGTCCTGATCGTAGCTCTCCCGGAGTGGATGCCCCTGCCACGTTTCTGGAAGGAGAATACGTCGGAGGTCGGGATGGCCCTCGTACTCGATTCCTACAAGATCGTAGGCTTCGCGTTCGTGCCACGCCGCCGTCCGGTAGACTGGTTCTGCGGTCTGGCTGACCGGGTTGTCGGTGGTCGTCGGCACGACGACGTTGACCTCCTGGGTGGGGTCGTCGAACTTTTTGAGATGATAGATAGACTCGAAGCGATCGTCGTACTCCTGTGCGGTGACACAAGAGAGGTGATCGAAGTCGGCCTCATCACGCAGGCGGAACAGCGCATCCTGTACTTCGTCGGGGCGGACGACGAACCCTTCGGCGTTTATATGTTCCTCCCGGTCGAGTACGAGATCGCCGAGCAGCGCTTCGAGTTCGTCGTAGTCGACACCGCCAGCGTCGTCGACGCCGATGTCAGCGGGCACTGGTTTTTCCTGCTTGCTCATGGCGAATCAGCCCAGTTGTATCGCATGACGAGATCGTCTTCGTCGATCTGGTCGGCCAGCTTGTCGACGACCTCGTCGCGCGGGAGGTCGTCGAACTGCTGGAGCTCGTATGGTTTGACCGTCACCGGTGCAGTCTCGCCGTTGGCGACGCGCTCCTGTAGCTTGACGACGCCGTAGACGAGTGCCTCCGGGCGGGGCGGACAGCCAGGGATGTGAATATCGACCGGGATGACCTCCTCCGCACCCTTGACGACGTTGTATCCTTCCTGGAACGGGCCGCCGGAGATCGTACACGAGCCCATCCCGACCACGAACTTCGGTTCCGGCATCTGGTCATAGACGCGTTTCATCCGCGGGGCGAACTTCGAGACGATCGTCCCGGGAACGATGATAACGTCCGCCTGACGTGGCGAAGCACGCGGAACGCCGGAGCCGAACCGATCGAGGTCGTGTTTGACCGCATAGGTGTGCATCATCTCGATGCTACAGCACGCGATCCCGAACTGGAGCATGAACATCGAGGAGCCACGCACCCAGTTCATGAACTTGTCGAACTTCGTGAGAATGAACGGCGATGCGCCAAAGGCCTCGCGGAGCTTCGAGTTGAACCGATCGTCAGCGCCCGGACCGGTTCGGGCCTCGCGCGTCTCTGTTACCGGCGCTGTACTCTCCGCAATCGCGTCCCGTGGGTTATCGCTACTCATTGTTCTATCCGTTTGGTCCGTTCTTGTACGCGTGGGCTCCGTGCCCACTCAACTACGCCACTGCGCCACGCCCACGCGAGTCCGACGACGAGGATGCCGACGAAGACGAGCATCGGAACCAGCGCGTGTGCCAGCCCGACAAGCTCGATGGCATCCGTGTACACAACAGCCCAGGGGAACAGAAGCACGGTCTCGACGTCAAAGACGACAAACAGGAGTGCGACCATGTAGTACTGGATGTTGAATCGGATGCGTGTCCCACCCGTCGGAACCTCACCGCTCTCGTAGGTGGCGCGTTTACTGTCTTCTGGCACGCTGGGTCGCAGCAACCAGGATGCCGCCATCATCACGAGCGGAATCCCGATTGCGACCAACGCCAGCGCACCGACTGCGATCCATGACATACCGTATTCTCCGTAACGTGCTGGGGTTGGGAACCCACCCATATAAGGGTTGATTCTTGCGGTTCTACCGCGGTATTGCCGCTCTCACCGGGCTACTCCCACCGTTCACGAAATCCGGGGGTACCGAGTTCGTGGAGGTCTCGGGAGACTTCCCCGACGTCCGCCTGTAGTCGCTCGTGATACTCGACAAGGCGGTCGCGAAGTTCTTCGTGTTCACGCGAGAGAATCTGTGCTGCCGAGAGAGCGGCGTTAAAGGACTTCCCTGCGTCGACGGCGACCAGCGGCGCACCAGTCGGCATCCCGATCACCGAGTCGACGGATTTCTCCTGAACGGGCACCCCGATCACCGGGAGCGGGTACGCGATCGACGCCGTCATGTTCGGCAGGTCCGCGGATTTCCCCCCAGCACCGGCGATGATGACGTCGATCCCGCGGTCGGCCGCGGTCTCGGCGTACGCGTACATCAACTCGGGTGTTCTATGAGCCGAGACGACGAACGTCTCGAACGTATACCGGCTTTCCGGCGGATTCTCGTAGTCGGTCTGCTCCTCGAAGCCGAGTTCCTCGACGAAGGCGTCGTACGCGCCCGCCCGCCCCTCCTCGCTCCCGGCCATCACGTCGAGATCCGAGTCACTTCCCATGACGATGCCGACGTCCGGCGTCGTTTCTGGGTCGCCGTCCTGTTCAGCCTGTGCCTCCAGTTGCTCGATCAACGCGTCGACTTCGTCCACCATTACCTACTGCGACGGAGAAGGGACCAATGTGTGTTTTGGATCAGTGTGGCTGCTCAACGGTACGGTGAACTGGGTTGTCCGAATCAGCCCTCGGTGAATGTCACGGCGTCCCGCAGGTCACGGGCGCGTGCGAGTAACTGGTCTGGACTGCCCGCCGGCTCGTCAGGATCGACACCCGAGTCAGTTAGCGTGAGGTGGCCCATCTTCCGGAGCGGGCGAACATCCCGTTTGCCGTACCAGTGCAGTGCCGCCCGCGGGGTCGAAAGTATCTCGTCGAGTCCGTGGAGTTCGGCAGGCTGAGTCTCGTCGACATCGCCCAGAATATTGGTCATCACCGTGGGATCACGCTGTTCGGTCGAGCCGAGGGGCCGACCGGTGACCGCCCGGACGTGCTGTTCGAACTGGGAGGTAACCGCGCCCTCGATAGTCCAGTGGCCGGAGTTGTGCGGGCGCGGCGCGATCTCATTGACGAGAATCTCACCCTCCTCCGTTTCAAAGAGTTCGATTCCGTAGACGCCCCGGCCGTCCATCAGGCCGAGAACATCCCGGGCAACCGACCGCGCGCGCTCCAGTACGTCCTCGGACGCGCGAGCGGGGACGATCGTCTCCCGCAGGATCTCCTCGCGGTGGACGTTCTCGCCGGTCGTGAACGTCGCTACTTCCTCGTCCCCTTTGACGCCGATCACGGATAGTTCGCGCTCGAAATCGACGAACTTCTCGACCATCGCGGGCCCGGCGATGGAGTCGAGCACGGATTCTGCGTCGTCGGGGGACTCGATGGGGACGTTACCACGGCCGTCGTAGCCCCCCTCACGGGCTTTCACCATCGCGGGCGTCCCGAACTCGTCGAGGGCCGCACGCAGTTCCGCGGCATCGTCGACTGGACGATACTCGGGGACAGGAATCCCAGCCTCGGTCAGCGTGTCCTTCTGGACGAGCTTGTCCTGGATCGTCCGAAGCGTGTCGGGAGACGGGTGGACCGGGACGTCCGCGGCCGTCTCGAGGCGTTCGAGCAGGTCCGGATCGGCGAGTTCGATCTCGAAGGTGAGATAGTCCGACCGATCAGCGAGCTCTCTGACTGCCTCCTCGTCGTCGAACTCGCCGACGATCTGGTCCCTGACGACCGGTGAGGCAGGACACTCGGGCGTCGGATCCAGGACGATCAGTTCGATCCCCAGCGGCCCGGCAGCCTCGCCGAGCATCCTGCCGAGCTGTCCTCCTCCGACGACGCCAAGCGTTGGGCCGGGCGTCGAGAGCGGTGGTGTCATCTTGCCTCGAAATTCTGTTTGCCGGTGGTTAAGCGTTACCAACTCCGGCATCTCCGGGTGAACTCGGCCGTACACCGATCGACAAAGACTAACATAGTCGGCTGCCATTCCATTGTATGACCCCACGGATCCGTGTGCTGGCGACGGGCGGCACGATCGCGTCGACCACGGGAGACGGTGGTGCCACGCCGTCGCTGACCGGCGACGACCTCGTCGACGCTGTCGGCGATATCGAGGCGTACGCCGACATCGAGGTCGAACGTGTCTGCGACGAGTTGAGCTTTCACCTCGGCTTCGATCAGGTCGCCGACCTCGCACGAGCCGTCGAACGTGCGGCTGCGGACGGAATCGACGGCATCGTCGTTACCCACGGTACCGATACGATGGAAGAATCGGCGTACTATCTGGATCTCGTGCTTGATGTGGACGTGCCGGTCGTCTTCACCGGTGCACAGCGCCCAGCTGATGCCGTAAGCGCTGATGGCCCGGCGAATCTGCTAGCTGCGATTCGGACCGCCGGGGACGACCGGTTCGAGCGGGGCGTCTACGTCGCCTTCGGCGATCGTATCCACGCTGCCCGGTGGGTGACGAAATCGCACGCCAGCGCACCAGACGCATACACGTCGCCCGGGGCAGGCCCGGTCGGCGAACTGACTTCGAGCGGGATCTCGCTTCGTCGATCCCCTCGGAGCGAGTCGGTCACGCTCCCGGCAATGGAGTTTACGACTACGGTGAAGATGCTCCAGAGCGGTCTCGATGTCGAGGACACGTTGCTCAGGCACGCGATCGTCGACGGCGTCGATGGCGTGGTCCTCGCGGCCAGCGGGATCGGCAATACATCCCGTCGGGTCGGGGATACAATCGACGAGGCTATCGAACGAGGGCTGACGATCGCGCTGGCGACACGGTGCTACCGGGGTGAAGTTGCACCGAAGTACGGTGGCTCTGGTGGAAGTTACACGCTTCACGATCACGGTGTCATTCCGGCGGGTGGTCTCCCCCCATGGAAAGCCCGGATCAAACTCGGGCTCGCCCTATCGGTGTTTGACGACGAGAAAGATGTCCGAGAGGTGTTTCGAGGATCCGATCACGACTTCTGATAGATCCGCATTCGGCCGTCGAGAATCGTAAAGTCGGATTTTAGATCCGGCGGGATCGTCTCGGCTTTCCCGATAACGAGATAGCCACCGGGTCGGAGTGATTCGGAGATCGTCTCTAGCATCTCCTCCTTGTAGCCGTTGTCGATGTAAATGAAGAGGTTGCGGCAGACCACCAGATCGAAGCCGGATTTCGCGCCGTCGTTGATCAGATCGTGGTGTTCGAACGTTACCATGCGCCGCACCGGCTCACGGATCTCGAAGCGGTCGCCCGACTGGTCGACGTACCGATGGTAGTTCGAGAGGAAGGTGAGCTGATCGCCGATATCGATCGTTTTGCTGCTTTCGTAGACGCCCTCCCGGGCAGTTTCGAGCGCCGGCTCGCTGATATCGGTCGCGAGAATGGAGAGCTGGTCTCCTGCCGTTCGTGGATCGTCGAGTCCGAGCATCGCCATCGAGTAAGGTTCGCGTCCATCAGCACAGGCAGTACTCCAGACGTGAATCCGCTCTTGCTCGTCGCTCAGGGTCCGAAGCACCGATCTGATACCCTCCCAGACGTCCGGATTGCGAAAGAATCCGGTGACATTGATCGAAAGCGCGTCAAGTAATGCTACCTGCTCGTCTGGGTCCTCACGGACCAGCTTCAGGTACCCCTCGAAGTCATCGGAACGGGTCCGACGCAGACGAGAGGAGAACCGCCGGTTCAGGTAGCTATCGTTGTAGTGGCTCGTCGCGAAATCGAGCTCCTCTTCGACGAACCTCGTCAGTGCCTCAAAACCCGGCGCGTGCTCACTGCTCACAGTTCCTCAACTGTCCCCTCCCCGTCGGCAGTCCGGATCGAGAGGATACCGGTTGCAGTGTCAAACTCGACGGTTCGGCCCTCCTGCCCGCCGACTTCCTCGGCGACAATCGGTACGCCAAGCTTGTCGAGTTCCTCCTGTGCCGCGATGACGTTTCGCTGCCCGACGCCGTCGCCGAAGCTCTCGAACTCGAACATGTCGCCGCCGCCAGCGAGTTTCGCTTCTACGTCAGTGTAGCTGGCCCCGGTTTCGACCATCTGGCGAAGCATTGCTCGGATGGCTGTATCGGCGAACTTGCCGGGTTTTCGCTCGCTCATATCGTGGTTCTCATCACCGTTTGGCAACATCACGTGTGCAAGCCCACCGACCTGCGACTGGTCGTCGTACAGTGCGACCGCAACACAGGAGCCCAGTCCGTAGGACTTGAGACACTGACCGGTATCGCTGACCTCGAACTCGGAGATGCCAACTCTGACTGGATCCGGCTCGGGTGCGCCCGGTTCACTTCCGTAGGTCTTCATTGGTCGGTCTCGACCTCTTCGAGGGTTGCCTTTGTGGGTACTTCTTCGATCCGGTCCATCGGCAGGTCGTTGATCGCCCGTTCCAGATCCGACTCGTCGGGCACCGCGTAGATGTTACAGTCGAACTCACGATCGGCTGCCTGTACGGAGGTATCGAACACGAACGCGTACTCCTGTTCTTCGCCGAGCTGAATGACGACCGGATCGATCACGGCAGCGCCCATATCGTGGGTGTACTCCGGCGGGGAGTGATCGATCGTCGTGTCGAGTACGTTCGCCCAGCCGTCAAGGAAGCCACTGGCCATGATGTTTCCGAGCTCTTTGATCGCACTCTGTCCCATCTCGTCGAACTCGTCATCCGGTGCCATCGGGAGCATTGCGTTGACGATCTCCCGGGCGGAGGATTCATCGAACAGGAAGACGAGATAGCCGCTTGGCATCCCGTCGAACTCGAACGCGACACCGATCAGCATCTCGTCGTTGATCTCTTCGGGAAGCACCTCCAGTGGCACGAAGTTGAGCCGCCGGATTTCCACGTCGGTCTCGATCCCGGTCATCGTGGTGACGTTCGAGGCGACCTCGTCCGCACCGCGCTGTGCGAGGCGGTCGAACCCGGCCAGCTTGTCGTATTCGATCCCGTCGTCGCTCGATACACCCTGCTGGGTCAGGACCTCCTCCATCGAGTCGTGATCGGGGAAGAGGTAGTACCGAAACTGGATCTCGGTGTCGATCGCTTCGATCTGGCTCTGGAAGAGCAGTGCCAGGTCGTCCGCGCCGGGTGCCGTATCGACCCCTGCGAGGAACGGCTCCGCGGAGTCCCCGTCGACGTATTCGGGCGTCGAAACGTCGATCGCAGTACCGAGGACGTCCGCCCAGCCATCGATAAAGCCGCTGTGCATTATCTGTCCGACCTCGGTGATCGCGCTCCTGTTCATCTCGTCGAACTCCTCGTCTGGGCTGTCGGGAAGCGTCTCCTCCGGGTCGACAGATGGCTGTAACGTCCGGACGAGATGCGTTGCGCTTTCCCAGTCGAAGACCAGTACAGCGTGACCGTCAAGGGCGCCAGTCAGTTCGACCCGAATCCCGACTTTCCGAACGTCGTCTCCGAGTTCCGCGCGAATATCCGATCCGCGCATGAAGTTCAATTTCGTCACGCCGACGCGCGTGTCGACGTCGGTCATCCGTGTGAGCCGACCTGCCGCGAGACCGGCCCCCTCTTGGGCCATCTGATAGAACGTTCCGAGTGCAGTGACATCGAGTTTCATATGGATTACTCGTAGGTGGTTTCGATGCTGTTGACCATCTCGACGAACTCCTGGAGGTCAGGGAAGGCGTAGATCTCGGCTTCGATCTCGTAGCTTGGGACGTTGAGACTGGAGTCGAAGAACAGTGCGAGGTCCTCCTCGCCGAGGCTCGCCGTCCGGCCGACGATCTCGGCTGCTGGCGCGTACACCAGCTGAGGCGTCGCGATATCGATCGTTGTGCCGAGTACGTCGGCCCAGCCGTCGATGAAGCCACTCGCCATCATATTGCCAAGCTCCTCGACAGCGCTCCGGGCCATCTCGCCCGACACCGAGGACATATCGTCCACCATATCGTTCAGCATGAGCGCCGTGATCTTCTTTGCGCTCTCTTCGGGGAAAAGAATGAGGATGTGTCCGTGGGGCGGCTCCATAAGCCGAACCCGAACCCCGACACGCTTGCCGTCGTCGAGCTGGGCGGTGAGATCCTCGACGTCGATGAAGTTGGTTTTCGTCACCTCCATCTTGGCGTCCTCGCCCGTCAGCTTGCCCATGTTGTCGGCCACCCCATTGGTACCGACCTTCGCCATCTCGTTAATGAAGCTCAACTTCCGAATGTCGACCATTAGACTCATAGTATCACCTGTATCTCATAGCGTCTCGATGTCGAGAATGTTCACCACGTCACCTTCCCCGAGCACGGTTGCCCCGCTGAGCCCAGGGATGTTGCCGATGAACCCCTCGAACGGTTTGACAACGACTTCCTGTTGTCCACGGACGCGGTCACAGTGAACCGCAACTGGACGAACATCGTCGCGTACCTGTACCAACATCCCGTCACCGTTTTGCCCGCGCTCGGGCGTGTCGAGCGCCTCGTCCAGACGGATCAGGGGAACAGACGACTCGCCCCGGTCGACGACCTCACGGCCGTCCTCGACGGTGATCGCACCCGACGGTCCGATCTCGCTGACGACCCGGGTGGGGATGCCGTACTCTTCCCCGCCGGATTCGACGAACAGCACGTCGGCGATCGCCAAGGAGATCGGAACCTCGATTCGGACTGTCGTCCCCTCGCCCGTCTCGCTTTCGATGTCGACGGAGCCATCGAGCTCGTCGACCGTCCGGGCGACGACGTCCATCCCGACGCCACGACCGCTGACGTCGGTTACCTCCTCGCTCGTCGAGAAGCCCGGGTGGAAGACGAGTTCGTAGACCGCTTCGTCGTCCATGGTCAGCAGTTCGTCGCGCTCGACGATCCCCTCCGCGACTGCAGCATCACCGAGGTCGTCGACATCGATCCCGCGCCCGTCGTCCTCGACTTCGATGACGACAGTGTCGCGCTCTCGATGTGCTCGAAGTTCGATCGACCCGCTGGGGTCTTTCCCGGCTTCCTCACGTTCTTCCGGCGGTTCGATCCCGTGGTCGATCGCGTTCCGGACCAGATGCATCAGTGGATCGCCGATCTCATCGAGGATCGACCGATCGACCTCGACGTCTTCGCCGTCCATGTCGAGGGTTACCTTTTTGTCCTGATCGCGGGAGATATCCCGCACCAGCCGTGGGAGCTTGTTGACGACGTTTCGCAGGGGGACGAGGCGAACGTCCATCACCGTATCCTGCAGTTCGGCGGTGAGCGCGTCGAGTTCGTCGACCTCGTTGTCGATGACCCGCCGTGGCTCGTCAGCCTCGACCGCCCGGCGCAAGCGCGCGCGAGTCGAGACGAGCCCCTCGACGAGACTCATCAGCTGATCGATCTGCTCAGTATCGACCCGAATGGACTGGATCGTCTCCGTATCCACACCCGTTCCGGCTGCGGCTGACGGGCGCTCGTTATCGACGTCCGGTGTCTCCGTTCCCGACTCTAGATTCACCGATTCGACCGACGCCTCGACGGCCTCATCGGACGGCTCGTCGTCCGGTCTCACGTTCCCGCCGGTCGCTCCGGGAGCAGGTTCATGGAGCGTACCGCTGGGATCGGTGTCTTCGAGCGTCTCGTCGGGATGCGTTTCGAACGTCTCGTCGGAATCAGTGTCCGCGAGCGTCGAGTCTGCATCTGCTTCAGGCGTCGAGTCGGTATCTCCGCCCGATACACTCCCTTCGGGACTCTCGCTCTCATCACCCCCCGCTTCGAGATCCATCGACAGGTCCAGTTCGTCCGCCGAGCCGAATCCGCCATCATCGAGTTCTCCCGGCTCAGCTTCGGGGTCCGCAGGATCGCCGAAGTCGATGTCGGAGAATGCGCCCGCTTCGCTGATCGATGATTCGTTCGGGGCGTCATCAGTGTCCTCGAGGCTCTCACCGTCCTCAGCAGTGGCGGTATCCACGTCTAACTCGTCGGTCGACTCCGAATCGGCAAAGGGATCTTCGAGATCGAGCTCCGGACTCTCATCGGCGTCGTCGACGTCATGGATTTCCGCGTCATCCAGATCGAGGGTTCCCGGAGATTCTCCCGCGGGAACGTCTTCGATCGCGTCGTCTCCGAACAGATCGTCGTTCCCGGCAGGGAAGTCTAGGTCCTCGGCCTCGGGAGCCGGCTCTGTGCTGGCGGTCGTATCGGCGGTCCCCGTTTCTTCGTCGTCCGCTTCGACAGCAGGGGCGGTAGTCGGCTCATCGGATTCGATATCCGGCTCGTCGGGAGTGATGACGTCTCGTTCGGCCTCACCAGCTTCGACGTCTGAGTTATCCGGTTCGCCTTCCTCAGCCTCGTCGAGCAGTTCGTCGACACCGGGTTCCTCGCCCTCGTCGCCAGCGCCAAACGGGTCGTCATCGGTGAACTCACCGGAAGCGAACGGATCGTCACCGCCGAGTTCGTCCTCTTCGAGCAGTTCGTCGAAGCCGACCTCGTCGTCGTCGTCGAGTTCCTCGAATTCCAGTTCGTCGAGTTCGGCCTGTAGCTCGTCGAAGCCGACCGGATCGACTTCCTGTTGTAGCTGTTTGAACGTATCCGAGGCATCCTCGATCTCGTCGTCATCAGCCAGTTCAGCGCCTGCCTCGACGGCGTCGTCGTCCGCTTCTGCTGTTTCGACTGTCTCCTCGTCGACGGGGTCGATGTCTCCGACCTCGATATCGTCGAACGATCCTGCGTCGCCGAGATCGTCGAATCCTTCCACATCGTCGACCTGCTCGACCATTTCGTCCAGATCGTCGTACTCGCTGAACTCGTCGAGCAGTTCGTCGACTTCCATCTCCTCGGGGTCCTGTCCCGATTCCACTTCGACATCTGTCGTCCCACCATCTTCGTCGGTTGGAGTCGAGACTTCCCTGTCGGTCACCTCCTCGATGAGTGCCTCCTCGACAGCATCGACGGGATCGAGTGCGGCCGCGATCGACTCCTCTCCGACAGCGCTCGCGAACACGGCGTCGAAGTTGCCGCCGTACTCACCCTCGCTGATCTCCGATTCCGGTGGGGAGGTCCCGAGGAGATCGAACGCGTCCTCGAGCGCCTCGACGACGAGCATCCCGTGTTGTTCCCGTTCCTCGGCCACGTTCAGCCGGACGTGAAACCGGTTGTGACGATCGTCCGCTGGCTCGTCAGCCGAAGCCAGTAACTCGTCGATCTCCGCATCCGTCGGCGTTGAGATAGCTTCGGCCGCTTCGAGCTCCTCGCGAAGCATCTCGATCGTTTCGTCGGGGTCCGTTTGCGGTGAGCCGTGTTCGGGGATCTCCTCGATCATCGCCTCTAGCTGATCGACAGCATCGAAGAACCGGTCCATCAGCTGGGCCGATACCTCGACCTCGCCGCGCCGAACGGCATCGAGCAGGTCTTCGAGCGCGTGCGCGAGCGCTTCCGCACGATCGAACCCCATCGCACCGGAGTTGCCCTTGAGGGTGTGTGCGGTACGGAAGATCAGATCCATCGCCTCGTCGTCGTCAGGGTTTTGCTCCAGCGTGAGCAATGCGTTGTTCAACTCCGTGATCCCTTCCTCGCTTTCCTGTACGAACTCCCGTACGTACTCATCCATGAGTTGTCACCTCCGTCGATAGCTGATCGAGCACGCCATCCGTAATCCCCGCTGCAGGAAGCACGTGGTCGACCGCACCAGTCGCAATCGCCTGTCTGGGGATACCGAACACGGGACTCGTCGCCTCATCCTGTGCGATCGTCGTCCCGCCGGCGTCTTTGATCGCGCGGATACCTGCCGCGCCGTCTTTCCCCATCCCCGTAAGTGCGATGCCGACAACCGGCTGTTCGACGGTCTCCGCGACCGATTCCATCGTAACATCGATCGACGGTCTGACACCGTTGACGGGATCGTCGTCAGTAAGCCGCACTTTCGATCGCCCGGCAACCGAGTGGGCAACAACCATGTGCCGGTCACCGTGGGCGACCAGCACCTCCCCGCCTGAAATCCTGTCGCCGTCTTCCGCTTCTTTCACATGGTACGAACAGAGCTCGTCGAGGCGCTTGGCGAGTCGAGCCGTGAACTCGGGAGGCATGTGCTGGACAACAAGTACTCGGGCGTCCAGATCGAGCGGCAACGAACAGAGCAGTCGCTCGATGACTTTCGGCCCGCCGGTCGACGCCCCGATGACGATCGTGGGGTGCTCCATATACGTCCGATCCTCATCGGCGGTGACATCGCTCCACGTGCTGTCTCTCCGGTCGTCCCGCATACTGGCGGGATTCACAGATCGCGAGGACGCTCCCGTCGAGGTCCGTACACCAGCAGCGACACGTCGTGCCGATGCGGCCGTTCGTGAGCGTGCCAGCGAAGCGACATCGGCATCTTCGACAGCGGTGATCGCCTCGATCAGCCGATCCTCGAGTCCGGCGATATCCGTCGAGACTTCCCCGCCAGGTTTTTCCAGGAAATCGATCGCGCCGGATGCGAGAGCGCGAAGCGTCGCATCAGCACCATCCTCGGTATGCGCACTGAGCATTAGTATGCGGGTCGGATACTCGGACATGATACGTTCGACGGCCTCGATCCCGTCCATTTCCGGCATCTGGACGTCCATTGTCACGATATCCGGACTGTGCTCTCGGACGGCCTCAATCGCCCGCTCGCCGTTACTCGCACGGTATACCTCGTAGCCGTGATCGGCGAGGATGTTGCCGATGACTGTCCGCATGAACTGCGAGTCATCGACAACGAGCACGCTCGTCATGCCGGAATAACGTCCCTGAGCGCCTTTCTGACGCTCGGTTCCTCGAACGGTTTCGTCACATAGCCGTCCGCACCGGCTTTGACGGCCAGTTTCATCTTCTCGCGCTGTCCCACGCTCGTACACATGATAACGCGGGAGTCGGGATCGAGCTTCTTGATCGCCGCGGTAGCCTTGATCCCGTTACATTTGGGCATCACGATATCCATCATCACGATGTCCGGCTCCTGTTCTTTGTACAACTTGACCGCTTCAGCACCGTTGGACGCCTCTCCCACTATGTCGTAGTCTTCTTCCAGAATCTGTCTGAGTAGATTCCGCATAAAATGAGAGTCGTCCACGATGAGCACCCCTGTCGACATTCAGTTAATACACCACGCACGGCTTGGCGAACTACCAACATAAATGCTGTTCTTATATTATCATATCTGATATTCACAGTCTCGTCGGGCCATGTTCGGGAACGTTACCGGTGACATACGGTCGCAAGGACAGAGATTGGAGTCGGTATACGCGAGGGGGTGAGTGTGTCTGTTCGGGAGGCCTGACGGACCGGATCAGGCGTTCCCGGCCGCCTGCACCAGTCCGCCGAGATCGATCACTGAGACCTGTCTGTCACTGTTTTCGTCCTCCGGTCTGACAACCGCACGGACCAGGGCGTGAGAGAGGGCGCTCGGGTCGATATCCTGCTTTGGTGACGGTTTGTGGAAGATGCTGCTCACGGGGACGGACTCGACGCCGAGCACCTCGTCGACTTTGAGACCAATATCCTGCTGATCGGCCGGTCTGTCCAGGACGACGACCCGCTGCTCATCGGGCGAATCGTCGTGGCGACTGGTCCCGAGGTAGCTCTGGGGATCGATCACCGCCGTGATTGCCCCACGGAGATCCATCAGCCCTTCGATCGCGTCCGAGCTCCGGGGGAGTCGTGTGTATTCGGTCTCTTCGACAACGCTGAGCACCTGATCGACTTCCAGTCCGTACTCCGTATCTCCGATGCGGAAGACGACGAAGCGCTCCCGTTCTTCTGTTTCCTCGTCGTCGCCGTCAGGATCGGGGTCCCGGTCGTCAGTCCCCTGTCCATCGATATTCAGTAGCTTATCCGGCAGTTCCGTCGACATTCCTTACCCGATATCTACACCGGAGCAACAAAAACATTGACCACGGTTACCCGTTGACTGCCCGTACGTGCCACAAGCTTCAAATCTGATAACGAGATACTGTTCAGAATATGCTCTCAACGGAGACAGTCGACGGATCTTCAGTTCCGACGGAGACACTCCTTTCGGCACTCGGTGGGAAGTACAGCGCGGAGATACTGAACGAGACACGGACGCCGACCTCTGCACAGGAGTTGAGCGACCGGATCGAGATCCCGATCGCAACCTGCTACCGCCGGATCGAAGAACTCGAAGACGCCGGGTTGCTTCGTTGCGAGGGGCGACAGCTCTCGGAAGAAGGTCGACGCACCAACGTGTACCGGCGGACGGTCGATACCGTAACGTTCGATTTTACCGGTCAGGCCCCGAGCATCGAGTCCAAAAAACGCTCAGAGGCGAAAAACCAGCTGCAGGACCAGCTAGATGAGTGATCGAAGACGGTTTTTATTTTACCCCCGTAATTCACGGCGACCGCTGGAACGACGCCCCTGAAACCTGATCATGACCGACCAATCCGAATCGACCGTCCCCGACAAATCGCCCCCCGGAGCCGTCGTCCTGGCCTCCGGCGGTATGGACAGCGCAACTGCTGCGTACGAGGCGCGCGAGCAGGGCTACAAACTGTTCCTGTTGCACACCTCTTACGGCCAGCGGACCGAAGACCGTGAACTGGAGTGCGCTCGTCGGCTCGCAGACGATATCGATGCCGCCGGCTTCCTCGCTGTCGAAACCAGCCACCTCGAACGTATCGGCGCATCGAGTTTGACGGACGAAGGTCTCGATGTCGAGGACGCCGGTGACACTCCCGACGACGAGATCCCCGACACGTACGTCCCGTTCCGGAACGCGAACTTGCTCTCGATGGCGGTGTCTTACGCCGAGGCGAACGAGTGTGAAGCCGTGTTTATCGGCGCACATAGCGAGGACTTCTCCGGATATCCGGACTGTCGCCCGGCCTTTTTCGAGGCATTCCAGTCAGTCGTCGAGACCGGGACGAAACCCGACACCGATCTCTCGATCGAAGCGCCGTTCGTCGAGTGGTCCAAGACCGATATCGCCGAACGCGGCGTCGAACTCGACGTCCCCTACGAACACACGTGGAGCTGTTACCGGGAGAACACCCCTGCCTGTGGCACCTGCGATGCCTGTAAGTTCAGGCTCGAAGCGTTCCAGCGGATTGGGGTCCGCGACCCCATCGAGTACGAACAGCGACCGGAGTACGCGGAGTAGGTCAGTCGATTTTCGCCGCTACGTCGCTGTCGCGATTACTTCCTTCCTCGCGGTCGCCGCCACTGCCCTCTTCTCGGTCGCCGCCACTGCTCCGGGACGTGCTCGCTAGGTAGATCCCGCCGAGGACAATCACTCCGCCAAGGACAGTTCCCGTTCCCGGAACCTCGGCGAGCAGGAGAACCGCCAGGATCGTGGCCCCGACCGGCTCGCCGAGCATCGTGATACCGACGACGGTCGAACGAACGTGTTCGAGCGCCCAGTTGATCACCGTATGGCCCAGCAGTCCCGGACCGGCTGCGAGCGCAACGAAAAGCACCCACTCACGCGGCGGATAGCCCAGTAGTGCAGCGTCCTGCGCCCCGACGACCGCAAGGAGCGTGAGCGCACAGCTCGCGTAGACGACCGTCACGTAGGGGAACACCGACACACGCTGGCGGATCGAGCGCCCGGCAAGGACGTACGCACCGGCGGCAACGGCACCGACGAGCGCGAGCGTGTTTCCGAATCGGGCGTCGCCCTCGACCGCGATCGCCGCGCCGGGATCAGCGAGCGTCATCGCGGCAGCACCACAGACCGTCAGGACGATACCGCCGACGATCCGCCGGTCGATCCGCTCGTCAAGCAGGAGATACGCACCGATCGCGACGAAGACGGGCTGGGTCTGGACGAGCGTAACCGAGGCGGCGACGCTCGTCCACGCCAGGCTCTCGAACCACGCGGCAAAGTGGATTCCAAGCGCGATCCCGGCCGCTGTCGCCGACAGCAGGTCGCGTCGGGACAGCGTTCTGAACTCCGAGCGGCGCTCGCCGAGCACGAATGGGACGACGAGCGCGAGCGTGAACAGGACGCGATAGAACGCGACGACGCTTGACGGCGCGGCGCTCCAGCGGATCAGGATCGACGCGGTACTCATCGCGACCACGGCACCGGCGAGTGCTAACATCGGCGAGACGTGCTCGTTTCCCCATTCCCGCAGGCTCCGTGACACGCTCGAAGTGGTGGTGTCGAGTGGCTTACCGATTTCGGCTCCGACTGTTCCCTTCGAGGAACCGTCTCAGTATCGGCTTCAGCGATGATTGGCCAATACTATAATTATTGTAGTAAAACGGTTCGAAAATTGTAGCGTCGGTGGTTTCAGACGACAGTTGGCTCGCCTACCGCTGCCGCCGCCAGCTACCGCTCTCCAGTAGCTCCGTTGTTACCTGATGGCGTTTACGAAACATCGGCGCGAACCCGATCCCCGAGAGCGGTGCGACGGCCCGGCCCAGCGCGCCGAAGGGGAGTTCGTACTCGACCCGGTCGCGGAGCAGCGTCGTCTCTCCGTCGGCGTAAAACGAGTGAGTGTGCTCCCACGCCGAGAAGGGTCCGTCTTCCATCACGTCGGTGAACCACGCGACGCCGTCTCGCTCCTCGCGTTCGGTGATTACCGAGGTCCACGACTGGCGCGGCCCGACACCGAACGGTCGGACCGACATCTGGAGTTTCGAGCCCGCTTCGAGCACGGTGGGATCAGGCTCGCCGTCCGGTCCGATCACGGACTCGACCTCAAGGCCCATCCAGTCGGGGGTCAGCGCTTCGAGGCCCTGTTCGGTCGAGTGAAACTCCCAGACATCTTCGAGGGGGGCGTGGATCCGCGTCGCACGTCGATACTCTGCCATACCCATGGTTTGGCGTCCGACGGCAAAACAGCCGTGGTCGACACAGTAATCCTCGAAGCCAGTGACCTGTTCCCTATTTCAATCGCTCCTGCAGGAAGGACGGATGCGCTGCGGTGACTCCATCGATCTCGACCAGTTTGTCGCTGATGATTTCCGCGAGGTCGTCGCCGTCGGCTGCCCGTACCTCCGCCATCAGCATATGGTCGCCGCTCGAGCTGTACAGTGATTCGACCTCCTCGAGCTCTTTGATCTCCCGGGTCGCCTTGACGTACTCATCGCTGGCAACATCGAGGCCGACGAGCGCGATGGACTTGCTCGCTAGCTTTTTGGGGTCTACGTCGGCGGAGTATCCGATAATGACGCCGTCCTCTTCGAGCTGTTCGATGTACTTGCGGACGGTGGGCTTCGAGACGTCCGCCCGCTCCGCGATCTCCGCGTAGGACGCTTTGGCGTCCTCTTCGAGAACAGAGAGAATGCGATTTGCCGTCGATTCGCTACTCATACATACTAATTTTGCGGCAGAGGGAAAATATCTTTTGAATCAGTTAATCTCGATTATCGGACAATAGCTACCGCGTTTCCAAGAAGAAATACGACGTCGGCTACCCGCTCAGACGTGTCGGTCGAGCAGGTCGTAGGAGCGCTTCTGGTCCCAGTCGTAGTCGTCGGCGAAGTACCGCTCTGCAAGCGGTTCCTCGGGCATTTCGCCGATTGCCTTCTTTTCTTCCTGGTAGGACGGTCGGTCCTCGTCGACGTAGAAGCGTCCGGTGAGGACGGTTCCCTCGTGGAGGGCGTCCTCGGCTTCGTACATCATCTCGCTCGCCTCGCGGCGATCCGTGACGTCGAAGTCGTAGTCGTCGCTGTCCTGGATGTCGACGTATGGGACGTACTGCTTGGCGTCCTTGTTCCAGGTCGGACACTGAGTCAGGAAGTCCACGTGGGCAAAGCCGTCGTGCTCGATGGCCTCGATAAGGATCTCCTTGGCCTGGTTCGGGTTGACCGCGGCCGTTCGGGCGACGTAGGACGCCCCCGATGTCAGCGAGAGGCTGAGCGGTCGGATCGGCGTCTTCGCGCTGCCCGAAGGCTGGGTCTTGGACTTGTGGCCCTTGGGGCTGGTCGGGGACGTCTGTCCCTTCGTCAGTCCGAAGATCTCGTTATTGAACACGATATACGTCATATCGTGGTTCTCCCGGGCCGTATGCATGAAGTGGTTCCCGCCGATACCGTAGCCGTCGCCGTCACCGCCGGCGGCGATAACTTCGAGGCCGGGGTTCGCCAGCTTTGCCGCACGGGCGACCGGGAGCGATCGGCCGTGGATCGTGTGGAAGCCGTACGTGTCCAGATAGCTGTTCAGTTTACCGGAACAGCCGATTCCTGTACAGAGTAGCGTCTCCTCGGGCGTTCGGCCGACTTCCGGAAGCGCCTGTTTCAGCGCCTTGAGGACGCCGAAGTCACCACAGCCAGGACACCACGTCGGCTGTGGCTCAATGCCGGGTGTGTACTCGTCTCGGTCGATATCGCGTTCTTCACCGATTGCGTTGAATGCACTCATGTGTGAATCTCCTCGATTAGTCCCCCGCGGCAGGGCGAATCTCGGTTCGGGTTACCGGCGATTCGTCCGCGCCGTTGATCTGTGCTTCGAAGGCCTCGACGACCTCCTCGGGCTCGAACGGGTTCCCGTCGTACTTGAGGAAGCTGGTCAGTTTCTCGCCGAACTGGCCGAGCTCCTTCTGGGTGAGCCCGCGGAACTGTGCGGTGGCGTTCATCTCGACGATCATGGCTTCCTCGACGCTTTCGAGGAACTCGGTCATCTCCTGTTCGGGGTACGGCATCAGATCGCTGACGCCGATCGACTTGACGGAGACGCCTCTTTCGTTGAGTCGATCGACCGCTTCCTCGACGGTCCCCTGCTGGGACCCCCAGGTGATGAGACCGTACTCCGCGTCCTCCGGACCGCGATAGGACTGCTGGGACTCGTGCTCTTCGTCGAGTTCCTCGCGGATCGAGACGAGTTTTTCCATGCGTCGGCTCATCTGTGCCACGCGATTGTCCGGATCTTCGTCGATGTGACCAGCCTTGTTGTGCTCGTTACCGGTTGCCAGATAGCGTCCATCCTTCTGTCCGGGGAGCGAGCGCGGCGCGACGCCGTTGTCAGTCTCGTGGATGAACCGCTCGAACTTGCCGGACTCGTCGTGTGGCGCCTCAGCGAGTTCTTCCTCGGTGAGGACGCTGCCGGGGTCGGCATCGACGGGTCGGTCAAAGAAGCTCTTGGGTACGTTGCGGTTCTCCCCGGAGAGCTTCTGGTCGATGATGACGATGGCCGGAATCTGGTAATCGTAGGCCAGTTTGAACGCCATCCGCGTCTGGTCGTACGCCTCGGCGGGATCCGCCGGTGCGAAGACGACACGGTTGGAGTCACCCTGACTGGAGTACAGGATCGATTCGAGGTCGCCCTGTTCGGGTTTGGTCGGTAGACCCGTCGAGGGGCCTGCTCGCATCGCTTCGATCAGCACGATCGGCGTCTCTGTCATCTCCGCGAGACCGAGTGGCTCGCCCATCAACGCGAAGCCACCGCCGGAGGAGCCGGACATCGCTTTGACGCCCGCGTGGCTCGCACCGACTGCGAGCGCCGCCGCCGCGATCTCGTCCTCGACCTGCTCGGCGATGCCGCCGAACTCGGGCAGGTTCTGGGACATGATCGCGAAGACGTCCGTCCATGGCGTCATCGGATAGCCCGCAATGAAGCGACAACCAGCGTCGAGGGCCCCGTACGCGACACCGTTCGAGCCGGAGACGAGTACCTGCTCTTCGTCGTGCTCGCCCGTCGGGACCGTAAGGTCGTGCTCGAACTCGTACTCCTCGTTGGTCATCTCGTAGGCGTCGTGGAGCACGTTCAGGTTGGCTTCGAGCATATCGCCGCCCATGGCGTCCTCCATGAGGTTCTCGATCTCGTCGAGTTCCATGTCGAGCAGCGCCGCGGTAACACCGACACCGGCGGTGTTACGCATGATCTCGCGGCCGTGCTCTTTGGCGATCTCACGGAGGTTGATATCGAAGACGTGCCAGTCGTTCTCCTCGACGCGCTCGTCGAAGTTCGGGATGTCGTCCGTGTCGAGCATTCCCGAGTCGTAGACGATAATTCCGCCTTCGCGGAGTTCATCGAGGTTTTCATAGAGGGGCTTGATCTCCTCCTCGCCGTAGTAGGCGTTCTCCTTCGGATTCCGGGCGAAGGAGTCACCAAGGGCAAGCAGGAAATTATAGCCGTCCCCACGTGATTTGACATCGTCTTCTGTTGCGCGAATCTCCACGTACGTGTGGCCACCACGGATCCGCGACGGGTAATGTCGATGCGTGAATACGTTCAGCCCCGACCGCATCAGGGCCTTTGCGAAGTTCTGACTCGTCGAGTCGATTCCGTCACCGGAACCTCCTGCGATTCGCCAGATGAGTTCGTCATCAGTCATAATTTATTCCCGGCCCAGCGTGGGCCAGCAGTATCTGAAAGTTTGGTGTGACCCGAACTAAAGCCTTTGCTATCCTTTGCCAAGAAACTATTATGAAGATTTCCTTAAACACCTATTTTCTTAATAATTGTCCATACTCGATTGGGCGAGAGGGGTGCCCGACTGGATCCGAGCCGGCTCGAACGATCTGGTATGCACTAGCTCCTCGGACAGCTATTCGATTCTTTGCTAAAGGCTACTACTCGCTCCGATGGCCCCTCCCCCGGCCATCGTCTGATCTACCAAGGAAGTCGGGGTTTCAATCTACTTACAAATTCCCGGACTGTGCCGACGTTGAGGGATCGACTTATCGCGGCTCGAACTCAGCAATTTTCGTAGTCGCCGACGAGCGTATCCAGCGCGTCGTGGTGTTCGGTCGTATGTGGTGCCGTCAGCGGTGAGACGCTAATGTTCCCCTCAACAACGGCGCGTCGATCCGTCCCCTCGGGGTCGTCGATATTGGCCTCTGCCATCCGCTCCCAGATCCGATCGTGGAGTGTAATCGAGTCCCCGTTGTGAGTCGCATCCATGTCGTAGACGTGTGAGGGGCTGGTAATCGTCATCCCCGCCGGCTCGTTGTCCGGGACCGGCGCGTTGACGTTGAGATAGTCGGCGTCCTCGAACACCCCCTCGCTGATTGCCCGCTCTGCAAGATACTCGGTTGCTCTGACGGCTTCCGCGTAGTCCTCGCGCGTCACCTCTATTTCGTGAAACGCGAGATCACCGGTCGGTACGTACAGCGAGACGGCGATCGCCGGGACGCCAAAAAACGCCGCTTCGACCGCCGCACTCACCGTCCCCGATCGTCCGAGGACGTACTGACCCAGATTTGCACCGCGATTACAGCCCGAAACGACGAGATCGGGATACGGGCCGATCGCCTCCAGTCCTGCAACGACACAGTCGGATGGGGTTCCCTGAATCGCATAGCCCAGCGCATGTTCTTCGATCTCGACCTCGGTCGAAATCGCCCGCCCAACCGCGCTCTGATCGTCCGCTGGTGCGACGACTGTGACGTTACCGACCTCGGCCAGCGCGTCGTGTAGGGCTCGAATTCCGACACTGCCGATCCCGTCGTCGTTCGTCAGGAGGATTTCGAGGTCCTCAGTCTCGTCCATGCACCACCGTCGAACGCGGAAGCGAAAAACACACCGATACCGACTGGATCGTCTCGCTTCGTCACAGCAGTGTCACAGCGAGATATGGGACTGCGAACAGGGCGACGAATACCACTGCGAGAATGATCCCCCACGCTATGAGCGTGCTGACAGCAGTGATCCATGCCGGATGATCGAACCGGGAGAGACGCTCGGTTACCATATGCGGATGAATGAGTGGTATCGTGTTAATTCTATGCACACGAGGATCAACTGGCATATCGTTTTCGTGTCCCACGATCGCGCATTTCCCGCCATACTGGGCGCATTCGGACGGCTTTTATTCGCCGCGTGAGTAGCGCCTGCCAATGACGAAGATCGACGTGGTCGACAACCACGGCCAGTTCACGCATCTGGAGCAGCGCGCGCTCCGGGACATGGGCATCGACACGGAACTGATCGACAACGAGACGCCACCAGAGGAGATTGACGCTGACGGGCTCGTCCTTTCGGGCGGGCCGGATATCGACGATATCGGTCGCTGCGGGGAGTATCTCGATCTCGATATTCCGGTGCTGGGTATCTGTCTCGGGATGCAGATCATCGCCGACGAACTCGGCGGGCGCGTCGGCGGCGGCGAGTACGGCGGCTACGCCGACGTTACAGTCGAACTGCTTGAAGAAGACGATCCGCTGACTGGCTCACTGTATCCCGAAACGCGCGTGTGGGCGAGCCACGCCGATGAGGTGAAGGAACTGCCAGCAGGATTCGAGCTGACCGGCAAAAGCGATGTCTGCGGCGTCGAGTCGATGAGTAACACAGGTCGCGACCTCTACGGCGTCCAGTGGCATCCCGAAGTTGCCCATACCGAGGAAGGCGAGGAACTGTTCGAGAACTTCCGCGCGATCTGCGAGGAGTAACTCGACAGACGTTACCTGTTCAACTGGCCGTCCAGGACGCCCACGATCGCTATTCCGATGAACAACAGAAACCCGATCAGCGCCATGTTCGGGATACTGAGCCCGAGCAGTTCGTACTGAACGGTGGTACACCCGCCGCCGACAGTGCAGGAGCCGACCCCGACGGTCGCGTACTGAATGTGGGGGTGAGACGCCGCCAGCAGTGCGCCCGAAACCGAGAGCGAGAGGAGGATCAGCGCGGGCCTGTCGTTGTTCTGGTACGCCCCGATACCCAGGATCACGACCAGCGGATACATGAAAATCCGCTGGCACCAGCAGAGATCACAGGGCGTCGATCCCATCCCGAGACTGAAATACAGGCTACCAGCTGATACGCGAAACCGGTCACTTGTGGTGTCTATTGCAGGTAAAAAGAGGCGGGCGCGTCAGCGCGTTACGACGCGTCCTCGAACAGGTCGTCGACAGCGGACTGGGCCGCGAGTGCGGCGTCGTCGGCGACCACCTGCTCGTCCTCGTCGGCCTCGGGTGCGTTGAGGTAGACGTCGACATCGAGCACGCCGTCCTCAAAGGTGACTGTCACGTCGACATCCTCGACGTTCGAGTTCTTCACTCGCGAGAGGATCAACCCCTCAGCGGCTTCAGCGGCCGTCTGAACCACTTCCTCGTCGTCTGGCATCGTGTCTTTATGCGCCGCCGGGACCGCCCATCGGCGCGCCGCCGGGGCCGCCGCCAAGCAGTTCTTCGAGATCGCCCTGCAGGTCCTCGAACTGCTCTTGCACGCGCTCTTCCTGTTTGGTCAGCGTCTCGACGCGGATTTCGAGGCTGTCGACCTTCTCTTCGAGATCCTCGCTCGCTGTCTCGTAGTCCGTCTCGACGAGCAGTTCGCCGACCTCTTGATACATGACGGTGTCCTCGTCGATATCTTCGAGCTCGTCGAGCGCCAGTTCGGCCTCGTTGAGCTGCGTTTCGGCCTCGTTCTTCTGGGTTGCGACCTGCTGTGCGGTCTCCTGAAGATCCTGAAGCTGTTCGAGTTTCTCCTGTGCTTCCGGCGGTAGGTTGCCTTGCATACTTCTCAGGTGGAGGTCCGGACGGAAAAACCCCGTCATTATGGTTGCAACTCAAATTCGTTGGTCGTCACGTGACCTTCGATAGCCGACAGTGCCACTACGTGTCCGCAGATCGGATCCGCCGATCGGCCGGAGTCAGCGACATGCTCTGCCGCGGTCGGCGAGGGACTCGGCCACGTCGACCAGCGTCAACCAGGTGTTCGAGGCTGCCCGGAGTGCGACCAGATCAGTCGCTTCGACGGTGATTTCTATCGTTGAGTCCGAGCGAGAGAGGGAGACCTTCGAGCGCTCGTCGTCAATATCGCCGACCTCTGGGCGGATGCTCCGCTCGATTATCGTTGCAACAGTAGCCGAGTCGTACGCAAACGTGTAGGTCGCTCCGTGTACGAACGCGTCCATACGGAGGCGTCTACTCGACGTCGACTTCCTTTACGTCCCGGCTCCGTTCTTTGAGAAGTACACGGTGCCCGCAGTAGGGACAGCGCACGCCCCCGTACTCGTCGAGTTCGACGTCACGCTTGCAGCGCGAGCACTTGTACGACATCGTTACTCGTCCTCGGAGAGTGCGGCGCGGATCGATCGTTTGACGCTACGTCCGGCAGGTGTGTCCGGTCGGTATGCGCCACCAGCGAACTTCTCGCCGGTCTCCTCGTTAATCCAGATCCCGGTGCCGACGCGTTTGACATCGTCACCGTCGACGGTTGCGTTTTGCATGTCACTCTCGATCTCGGAGACGCGTTTTCGTGCGACGCGACCGTAGCGAGCCCCGAAGCGGCCCGAACTTCCGGTCTGTCGTCGTTTGCCTTCGGCCATAGTACCGATTGGTAGTTCGAGCGACTTCATAAACCCTTTGAGTTGGGCCGATACGGGTGTATCGAAAGTCTCCGTATCAGGTGTTGACTGTCCCGATCGGGTGTTGACTGTCTCCATGTGGCGTATTGTCGTTATCTACGTTTTTCGGGTCGACAATCAGTAGTGTTCAACGGGTGGTTGGATGAACACCTCGTGGCACACGACCAGCACGGCAGCAGACAGCCCAGCGAGCACCAGCGGGAGCTCCGGGAGTCCGACGTGTATTCCGAGTACCGCCGTGAACAGTGAATTGAGGTACTGAACGACGATACCACTGACCGCCAGAGCTGGCAGTGCAGCGAGTACGATGTCGTGTCGTGAGGTCACGTTCTAATTATATGTAATTACGGCGTGGCAGGTAAACGTCGGGGGTTCCCTCAGGGAACAGAGTCACCCCACTATGTCGAGTGTTCGCACTTCGACGGGAGTGTTGGGGAACGGGACCCACCCACCCCACTGTGTCCAGTGTTCCTTCGGGGAGGTGGGTGGGGGCCTGAAACTGGACAGTTGGTAGTTGTGTATCTGGGTTTGTATCGGCTGTTCGACTCCCTGTGAATCCTCCTCTATTTGGTTAGCCCCTCCACCTGACGTAGGCTGGTACGTTCAGGTCGGCGAATAGTGGTTGTGGATGACCTGACACCCTCACCCCACCCTGTCGAGTGTTCTTGGAGAATACTGTGGGTGTGGGGTAGCTACAGCTGTTTCCAGATGGGAGAGCGCCAGGAGAGGGAAGCGATCGCAGGAAGTACCGCACAGGAATCAGTGAAGTACCGTACAGGTACGGGTCACGGAGTATGACGCAACACGTCGGGCGGAAGATCGACGGTCTCCAGGTCTTCTATCACGTCAAGCACCATGTCGACGGCAACGTCGAGGTCGTAGACGTAGTACTTTCCTCCGGCACGGCCCTCGTTGCGAGTGTTTCGTGAGAGGATCCCCTGCATGGCAAGGTCCGAAAGGTGGTCGTGCATCCGCCGGCGGACGAGTGGGTTCGTCCCCACGTACTCTGCAGCCGAGCGATATCGTGGATAGATCTCGCGGACACGTGCGGGCGTCTCTTCTTCGAGGGCGAGACTCAACACGGCGACCAGCGACAGATGGCCGTGCTGGGTGAGATCAACCATTCCCTGTTTGATCCGTCCCCGTTCGAGCGCACGCTGTGCTTCCCTGACGTGTTTCTCTTCAACGCCTTCGACGTCCTGTGACCGGGCAAGGTCGCCCGCCTTGTACAGCAGGTCGAGGGCCTGTCGTGCGCTTCCAGTGTCCTGCGCTGCGAGGGCTGCACAGAGCGGCAGGACGCCAGCGGCGAGGACGTCTTCGTGGAGCGCGTTCTGGGCACGCTGCTGAAGGATCGATTCGAGTTCGTTTGCGACGTACGGCGAGAAGTGTATCTCCTCCTCACAGAGCGTGTCCTTGACCTTGGGCGACAGTCCGCTTCGGAAACTAAAATCGTTGCTGATACCGATAATCCCGGGTTTTCCCTGCGAGAGGTAACCGTTCGCCCGAGCACGTGGGAGTTCGTATAGCAGGTCGTCGTCGTCGCCGATGTGATCGATCTCGTCCAGTACGATCAGCACGGTTTCCCCGAGCGAGTCCAGCTCGTCGTACAGCATGTCGAAGATAGTCTGCTGTGGATACCCAGTCGTGCTAATCTGTTCGTTCGGTCCGCGGAGCTCGTTGACGAGGTGGGCCGCAACCTGATATGATGATGTGAGATTATTGCAGTTCAACCAGACGATCGAGAGATCGACGTCGTCGTATTCGGCGACATCCCGCTGTAGATGGTCGAGCAGATAGCGGGTTGCGACGGTTTTCCCCACGCCTGTCTTCCCGTACAGGAAGATGTTCCTCGGCTGGGCACCGTTTACTACCGGCTGGAGCGCCGTCTTGTACGCGTCGAGTTCTTCCTCTCGCTCCTGGATCGACTCGGGTTGATAGTCCTCCCGGAGGACGTCCTCGTCCTGAAAGATAGTCGTATCCCGATCGAAAAGCGGCATTTGAGTAACCATAGAACAGGCCCCATATAAAACCACCGTGTCGAGTGCGTCGTCTGTTTTAGATATTATATAAACCAACACCCCCAGTCTGTCCACTGTTCCGTGCGATTGTTCCCTGTGACTGGGTGTGGTGGCGTCGGGAGGGGTGATGCTCTGAAGTGGTATGGTATTACGAGCGCATATCGTCTGACACCACTCCGTCAGGTGTTCTACTCCGGGCGTGTTTAATAAACAGGTTTCGATGTATCTGTAACAAAACAGTATCTGAATCACAACTACCACGAACTACGGGAAGTCCGTTATCTCGCGTGACTGGGTTGCATTTCGTGACAGGATGTTCAATTACGAGAGGGGATTTAAAACTACTCGTGCTGGACGGAGAACTAGTGTTCCTCGGTACATAGAATATCCCAGCAACACTCGACAGAGTGGGGTGGGAGAGGTGGCGGAACATCCGGACCCATAGAGGTGGCGGAACATCCGGACGCATCCCTATGATATCATTCGACGTACTGGTGTACGTCTCCGTTTTACTCACCCTTTCCCCACCCTATCGACCCACCCTTCCCCCTCCCCCCACTCCTCCAAGCAGTAACACTCGACACAGTGGGGTGGGGGAGGGACTGTCTCGGAACCTCTGGGACACAATTATCGCATACCACGAGAAATACTCGTGTTTCGCCACAGGGAACGGGAGACTGGACTCCGGAAGTCGTGTACCACATTAGTACAGTCCTTCCTCGTCCAGCGCGTCATTGAGGTCCTCCCTGACGAACTCGCCGCCATCGATATCGCGTGCTGTCGTGACGATCCGGTTTTCCTGAACACTCGATCCGTCCCGCAGGAGCAGTCTCACGTTGCCGTTCGTATCGGCTCGGGTCACCTTCGCACGGAGCCCCGACTGTGACCCCACTCCGCCGGCATCAATCGGTCCCGGAATTACCTTCTTGACGTGAGGATGCCCAGCGACGGTCTGGATCGCCCGTCGCCCGTCTCGACCTCCGATCAGGGTCGTGTGTGATCCACCCAGTTTCTCCTCGGGGGCAAGATCGACGACGTCGAGTGCCCGTTCTCCCCGCCGTTCGATCACGGCCTCGACAGGACGACCGTCGCTATTGATCCGATAGAAATCGTAGTGTAACTGTGCTCGTGCCGACCGCAACACCTCTCTGTTGCCCGTCGCGTACACCTCGTCAGGACGTTTTCGTCGCACCTCGTCGGCGATCTTGCCACCGAAGTTGCGCAGTTCCACGACTTCCTCCTCATCGCCGTCCTCGGGTCTTGTCGTCACTGTCGTTTCCCCGAGCACGTCGTCGTCGTCGAGAATCGTCACGGTCGCACGGTCCCGATCCAGATCGAGCACCACAGTGTCGGCGTTGGCAGTGTGACAGACCAGACAGTAATCGCCCGGCCGGTCCAGTGGACTCGCACAGCGCCGACACTCCATACTCGCACTTACTGTGCGGCGTGTAAAACAGGCGTGTTTCTCCGTCGGTGAGTGTCCATCCGATCCGTATCGAATCGTCTGCTATTGTCCGCGACTTCACTGATCCTGCCAGTCAACCCATCTCGATTGGGTCCGCTTTCAGGAACTCCCGCAACACGACGGTCGCATAGCTTCCTTTCGGCAGCCCAAACTCGAATGTCGCTCTCTCGTCCCCCGTCGTGACGTCCATTTCGGTCCGGAGGAGGATCGCCCGACGGGTTCCCGTGGAGTCGAACTCACCCGGTAGATCGAAATCCTCCGGTTCCAGCCCCAGTTCGTCCAGCACCGACCGCTCGATGTCACCTTGCTCACCGTCAGCAAGCTCGGTCTCGGTGCCGACCAGTGGTGCGGTGACGAACGCACGCCCACGCGAACAATGGCGTTCCATCGTATCAACACGATCCGGCGTCACGCGCTGGAGTCGGTCGATGTCCGGCACGACGAGTTCGGCTGGTCCCCCCCGATCCGAAAAGCAGGCAACATCGCCAGCAACAGGTCGATCGAAGGGGAGGCCCCGCTCCAGGCGCTCGCTCAGCATCAGATTGAACGCGTACGACTGGGCGGCGTGCACGAACAGTCGCTGGAGATTGCTCGGGACCGTCTCCAGAGCCTCCCGGAAATCAGCGGGCGTCTCCCCGCCGTTCTCCGCGAGAGTGTGGAGCATCGAGCGCTCGTACCGGAGCCGCCGCGGATACTCTTCCAGTACGCCAGCCCAGTCCCGATCACCCTTTGCCGCCTCATCCGCCCGTTCTCGTGCCCGGCGCGTTCCCTCGGACTCCGCCTCAAACGGGTTGCCGACGTACGACAGCACCGCCTTTTCCCACTCCCCGCCGGCGACGTGCAGGCCGACCTCGTGGGTGACGGGTCGCTGGCTGCCGAAGCGTTGCTGTCCGAACCAGTTCGGGATGCCGATCGCGTCTCCCTCCGCTCCCTCACCGCCGAACTCCCGTAGCTCTCGGAGAACGTCCTCGGCCCGTCCGGGTGTCGACGCCTCGCTGACCACGACCTCGAACTCGTTGCCCACCAGATCACCGAATTCGATCGGCCGCCCGGCACGGCCCACAAATTCCACGTCCGTCCGTGAAATCTCGGGGAACTGATCGGGATCGACGCCACGGACGCTGAACAGCTGTGTCGTGACGGCGTGTTTGTCCTTCGTTCCCGCCCACGAGAGCCGTTCGCGGCTGATCCCGAGTTCGTTCGAGAGCCGCGAGACGAAGTCGTTGGTGTCCCAGCCCCGGAGCGTCGTCCGGAAGACGACGTCCGGGTACGCGTCGGGACTTGCATCGAGCGGCTGCGTCTCGAAATGCTCGATCTCGCGCACCCGAAAGTCCTCGTCGCGCCCGCGAAGCACGCCACCGATCCCCTCGCTCTCGCTGACGTACCACTCTATCCCGACTTCCCGTTCGGTCGGATGTGCTCGCTGCATCAGTACAGCGAGAGGTCGCCGGTCACTTCATCGACGACTCGCTCGTCGCCGGGGCCGACTGCGAGCGCCGTCACGGTTCCCGGATCAAGCTGCGTGTGACCAGCGTCACGAATGATCGCAGTAGGGAGTCCCTTCCGTTCCGCAATATCGGCCAGCTCGAACAGCGTTTGCTCGCCGTCCGCTTTCAGCACGACCTTCTTCTGTCCGCCGCCTTTCCACTCTCGGCGCTCCGGCCCCGCCGTATCTTCGTAGGCCGACAGCGAGGCGTGTGCCACCTGTGCGGCGAGTTTTCCCTTTCCCATTCCGATATCCGTCCGTGCGACGATGGCCTGTTTCATACGCCAACGTGCGTGCCCGCCCGCTTAACCGCTGTCGTTCGTCCGGCATCCGAGGCCGTTCGTCCCACATCCGATCGCTCCTTGTCCCTGCTGGCGATGTAACCTTGTCCCTGCTGGCGATGTAACATTGTCCCTGCTGGCGATGTAACATTGTTACATCGTTTACAATGTAACACCTGACCGCTGTCAGACGTCACGACGGGACAGGCATCGGATGCCCCTGGGTGCTCTTCCACAAACGCGGATCACCACGGCCGGACGAAGAATAAGTTTTAGGCACCCGCCCGGTTTCGTACTGGGTATGATACTCTCGGATACGGATATCCTCAAGCGCCTCGAAGCGGGCGACCTCGTGATCGACCCGCTCGACGACCTCGACATCCAGATCCAGCCGGCCAGCGTCGACCTCCGGTTGGGCCGTGAGTTTCTGGAGTTCCAGCGCACCAACATCCCCTGTATTCATCCCGACAGCGAGCAGGAACTCGAAGAGTACGTCGACGAGACGGTCGTCGAACCGGACGACGAGTTCATCCTTCATCCCGGTGATTTCGTGCTCGGAACGACAGAGGAGCGCGTCGAGATCCCGGCCGATCTGATCGCTCACGTCGAGGGGCGATCCTCGCTCGGGCGACTTGCGATCGTGGTCCACGCCACGGCGGGTCTGTGCGATCCCGGCTACAAGGGACAGATCACACTCGAACTGTCGAATCTCGGTGCTGCGCCGGTCGCACTCGAACCCGGAATGCGGATCTCACAGCTCACGTTCACCGAACTCTCTTCTCCTGCAGAGCGTCCCTACGGCGCGGAACGCGGCTCGAAGTATCAGGATCAGTCCGGCCCACAGGCGTCGAAGATCGGCGGCGACCGCGAGTTCGGCGGCGATCAGTGAGGTGTCTCGCGGCAGGCTCGTGACGACCTCGTAACCTGGTGAAACCCTGTACCGACAGAGCCGCAGAGTTATTTCCCTGCCGACCGAACAGACCTGCAAGAATGCAATTTATCGAGGAGATCGTCGTCGAGGAGTTTCTGCCGACCTTTCGGTCAATGCTCGCGGAGGAACTCCGCGAACGGGACCTGACACAGAACGAGGTCGCAACCGTCCTTGGGATCAGTCAGAGTGCCGTCTCGAAGTACGTCCACGGCGACGTGAGCCGGAACGAGCGTATCGAGACTGACGAACGTGTAATCGATCTCATCGAGGAGATCGCGGACGGGTTGACCACTGGAGATATGCGTCCCGTACAGGCGCTCGTCGAGGCCGAGGTGCTGATCCGCCAGCTGGAGGACGGCGATATACTTGCCAAACTCCATCAGGAGGCGGTTCCCGAACTCGCGGAGTACGACACCACCATACGGATCCACGACCCGGAGAACGATCTCCGATCGGCCGAGCGCGTCCTCACCTCTGTTCGACGCGGGCTCCGGATGCTCGAAAACGCAAGCGGCTTCGCGGGGCTGATCCCAAACGTCGGCTCGAACCTCGTCGTCTGCCTGCCGGAGGCCGACAGCGTGGACGACGTGGCGGGTGTCCCCGGTCGGATCTTCGACGTCAAGGGAAAAGCGACGATTCCCGGTGACCCCGAGTTCGGCGTCAGCGAGCACGTGGCTTCTATTCTCCTCGCGACACGCCAGCACGGCGGTACGGCTCGTGCCGCGGTCAATCTCCGGTACGATCCCCATCTTGTCGAGCGGTTCGCCGGGGCAGGCTACGAGACGGTCGAGTTCGACGCCGAAGCCGAAACGAGCGAGGCGATCCGCGAGTCGATGGCCGACGCGGACGATCCGACGATTCTCTACCAGACCGGCGGCTACGGCATCGAACCGATCGTGTACGTGCTCGGTGAGGACGCCGAGACTGTCGCCGGTATCGTTCGTGAGATACTATAGATGGGATACGACCTGCAGACCAACGAGTATAGATGACACCTGGCCCGCCGACCGTTGAGGATAGATGACGTCCGACTCGCCGACCACGGAAGATACGGCTGGCACGTCGACGAGTGATGCACAGGCCTTCTACGGTCAGTGGGCACGTCTCTACGATGCGCTTGCCCGGTATACACCCGGGATCGCCCGGCTTCGGACGCGCGCCGCAACCGCCCTCTGCCTCGAACCGGGTGATACGGTCGTCGAGATGGGCTGTGGGACGGGCGCGAACCTCCCCTATCTCCGCGAGCGCGTCGGCCCCGAGGGAACGGTAATCGGCATCGACTACACCCGCGGGATGCTCGATGTGGCCGACGAACTCGTGGGCACGTACGACAATGTTCATCTGATTCACGGTGACGCGACTGCACCGCCACTCTCAGCGGTCGGGGCGGGCACTCCCGACAGTCACGGTGTCGATGCCGTCCTCGCCACGTTCGTCGTCGGGATGCTTGACGATCCTGCAACCGGGATCGAGGACTGGTGCGATCTTCTCACCGCCGGGGGCCATCTCGTTCTGGTAAATGCAGCGAGGAGCGAGCGCTGGTACGGTGCTCCGCTAAATGCCCTGTTCCGTGCGGTCGTCGTGCTCTCGACCCCACCAACCACGAAGCTCCGATACGACACGGACCCGCATGGAACGCTCGACAGGCGAATCGCTACCGGACACGATGCGCTCCGCGAACGCGCGAATGAGACGACAGAGGCGACGTTCGCAGGGGGAATCGTTCGATTGACAGGCGGACGGATCCGCCGCTGATCACCGAAACCCCCTTCGAATGCATTTATTTCGATGGAGTTCTTCCTACAGTAACATGGTGTCCCGTCGAGTTGCGCTCACAGCAGTCCTGGCCGCCCTCCTCTTGCTTGCTGGCTGTACTGCTCCCACCCCGCCGCCCGACGTGGCGAACGGCGGGGAGATCGAGGGCGAGGAAGCGCCTGCTGGCGACGATTCTACGACTAGCGCGGATCGAGATGATGCTGATACTGAATCCCACCGGGACCTCGACCTCGATGAGGATGCCGTCTGGGACGAGGTCGCGACGATGATGGACTCGGATGCACAACAGCCGGACCTGTTCGTCGACGAGATGCCCGCCGGTGCCGACCAGGCGTTCGAGCCACAGCAGTCGGAGTTTCAGGACGCACTGAACGCCACTGAAAGCTCGCCCAGCGGTAGCGGCACAAGCGGGCTGGCGATGCCCGGCAGCGTCTATGTATTCCCGGACGGGCCCGACGAGGAAGTCGAGCAGGTGCTGGTCCACGAGTACGCTCACGCGATCCAGTTCGCCGACGGGATGTTCGCAAGCTGGCTTCGCAGTGCTCCGGGGACGACCGATGAGGAGCTTCTCCAGACATCGCTGATCGAAGGGGGTGCGGTCTACGTCGCCGACGAATACACTGAGGAGAACTTCCCTGAGTTCCCCGCCCAGTCCGAGCAGATGGCGGCGTCCTACGAGGCGGCCCCGGCCGGTGACCGACTCCTGCTCGCCCCGTATCATTACGGTGCCGAATACGTACACGCCGAGATCGACAGTGCCGACGAACTCCCGGAGGTGTATCGCTCGCATCCAGTTACTACCGCTGAGATGCTGGATCCGGACGGCCACCCCCCGGCGACTGATCTCGACGTCGACGTCGAGACCAGCAACTCCGACTGGTCCGTCCAGCGAACGGATCGGAAAGGAGAACTGTACACCCGAATCGTACTCGATACCGAACTGTCGCACGACGAGGCCACCGATGCGGCAGCGGGCTGGAGCGACGACGAACTCGTCGCATTCGAGGACGTGGATGGGCAGGAGGCTTTCGTCTGGACTACTCACTGGGAGAGCGAGGATAACGCCGATGCGTTCGCCGCCGCCTTCGACTCGAAGCTCGATTCCCGCACCGACGACTGGGCTGATCGGACCGTCGTCGAGCGAGTCGACGACCGAACGGTGTCCGTACTGATCGGCCCTGACGAGTTCCGGTCTGCAGTCGATACCACGGCGACGAACGGAACGATCGACATCGATCTCGGGTCGACGACGGCTGCGCCAGCACTGACGACCCCGGCGCAGTCAACCCCCACTTCGGCCACCGGTGCTGACGCGACGGTCAGCTCGTGATCCCGGCTCAAGAATCCAGCAGATCACTGTACTGCGTCCCGGTCTGTTTTAATCGTTCGACCGTCTCCAGTTTGACCCCCGGGTACTGCACGATGTCGTTGGCCAGTTCGTTGATCCACTCCGACACGGCGGACTCCTCACGACCGTGTAGCATCGTAAACAGCGAGTAGCTCCAGTCACGGTCGGGCCGGTCAACCCGGCGATAACATTTGGTCACGTACGGCTGGTTGCTCGCCCGCTCGCCAACCTCGTCTATTTCCTCGGAAGGGACCCGCCAGGCGAGCATACAGTTGCTTGTGAACCCTGCAGCGTGGTGATTAATAACGATCCCCACTCGCTTTACGAAGCCGTCGTCCAGCAACCGACGGATCGTCGAGAGCACGGTCGTCACGTCGACATCCAGCGCCGATGCGACCGTTCGGTACGGCATCTCGCTGATCGCGAACCCGTCCTGTATCCGTTCGAGGACTTCGCACTCCTGTGGGGTCAGTTGGCGGTCGGTATTCCGACGCTCCGACGGTGTGGTTGCCCCCTCCGATTTTGCTGGCCCGGCACTCGCCGTTTTTCCCGACCCGGTACTCTCCATCTCCGTCATCCCCTCCGTCCGGTCGGCGACGACCGGGAACTGAAGATCGAGACAGTACTGGCGGAGCTTGGGCAAACTGAGCGGATCGTAGCCCGTCCGACGCTCGATGTCCGTGAGGACGTCGTTCAACCGGTTCGATGAGGAGGCAGTTACCACGAACCACATGTTCCACTCGTTGTCCCGCCGGTAGTTGTGAGTCACCTCCGGAAACTCGTTGACGACGTCGGCGACCTCCGCAAACGCCTCCTCGTGGACTCGGAGGGCCGCGAGCGTCGACGCACCGATCGCAGACGGGTCGAGAACCGGGCCGATTCGGCGGACGAGACCGGAGTCCACGTGGCTCTGCAGACGCTCGAACAATACGTCTGCGGAGTACGGCGTTTCACGCGCGATGACCTCGAAAGGGCGTTCCTCGACCGGGAAGCCGCTCTGATATCTATCGAGCAGGAGCGCGTCGATCTCGTCGAGCTCTCTGGTCGCGTCAGTCATCCTTCCTCCGTGGCCCATGGACAGAGCGGATCGCTCCCGGTCGGGGTTCCGGTTGCGGCGAACGCACGTGATCGCGATCCGCCACACTCTGCAGTCACCACGCAGTCGCCACAGGGTCCGTCGAACGATTCTCGGGCACGGAGCTGCTCCATGAGACCGTCGTTCCGGTACAACTCGGGAAGCGGAGTCTCGCGGACGTTACCCGCTGATTCCGGCAGGAAGCCCGAGGGATACACTTCGCCAGTATGGCTCACGAAGACGAATCCGTTGCCCGCACCGGTCGTCCCGACGGCCCCGGCAGAAGACCCCGCCTCGCTCTGTAACTCCCGAGCAACCCGTCGATAGAACGGCGCTTCTACCGTGATGATCCGAAACGGGGCGTCGGTGCCGCGCCGGTACAGCCACTCCATTACCTCACGGGCACGTCCGGGCGTGATCTGTTCGAGCGCCGCTCCTCGACCCAGCGGGACGAGAAAGAACACCTCCCACATGGCTGCACCGAGATCCTCGACACGGTCAGCGATTGCGGGCAGTTCGTCGACAGTCGAAGCTGTGACTGTCGTGTTGATCTGGATCGACAGTCCCAGGTCGGCAGCGTGTTCCGCCGCTTCGATCGCGGTCTCGAAGGTGCCGGACTCGCCACGGAACTGGTCGTGACTCTCGGCGGTCGCGCCGTCGAGACTCAGCGCCATCCGGTTGACGCCGATATCTGCGAACCGCTCGATTGCCTGCCTGTCCAGTTGTGGGGTCGTCGCCGGGGTAATCGAAGGCGTTACACCGACGTCGACTGCACGTTCCAGCAGGTCGAAGACATCGGGTCGCTGTAGTGGATCACCCCCAGTGAACACGAAGAACGGCTGCGGATCGAACGTGGCGACCTGCCGGAAGAGCTCGGTCGCCTCGTCGAGACTCAACTCTTCTGGGTGCCGCTCGGGCTTTGCTGATGCACGACAGTGGTCGCAGGCCAGTTCACAGGCCTGTGTCACCTCCCAGGTGACGACCAGCGGCGTCTTCGAGTAGTCACGCGCATGCGGATGCGCTCCGGCCGAGTCCGACCGATCCCTCTCATGGTTCTCATGTGGGTGTCCCCCTCCGTGGGATGGGCGGTTCGAAGACGAGTGCATTGGTTAGGACTCGGGGAAGTGGACAGATGAATGGCCGGCGTCGAACGACGGTGGTTTTTTGGCTCAGCTGAGACCGTACTGCTCACGGTGCAGCTCGCAAAACTCCGACCCGTGTAACTGCGCTTCGACCACACCTTCCTGATAGTGGGCGTTGAACAGCCGACATTCCTCACTTTCACAGAAGGGCTCGCCGGTGTCCAGATAGTGGACCGCTTGCAGGACGTATCCCTTCAGAGCCTCAGTCGTTCGTGGGTCGTTCTCGACGAGGAACTCACCCTCGACCTGATTCTCCAGCACTTCTCTCGGCGGCGCGTCGCCCGAGAGCATCGCGTGTTTTTGCTTTTCTCTGTAGTAGCTCTCGGGTTTCGCGGGAGCCTCGTACAGGCCCGGAACCGAGACCAGCGCGGGCTGGCCGAGCACGTTGACGCGCTTGTGCCAGCGCCCGTCGTGACCGCCCCACGTCCCCAGTGCTCGATTGATCAGTGCGACGTGTGCGTGATCAAGCGACGTCTCACTCTCGGGCAACACGTCGTTGAGCGCGCGCTGTACTGCGAGACCGTCGTAGAGGACGCCGCCCTCACGCGCCGGATTCTCCAGCGCTCGTTCCTCGTACCGGACGATCCCCAGCATCGTGTTACCGGTCTCACGGTTGTACGGATCCAGCACACGTGCACTGGCGAACTGCTCGGGGAGGGCCTCGGTCTGCCAGCGGGCGAGGAAGCGTTCGCGAACACTCACCTCGGCGTCGATCCGGGAACGCAGCCACTCGGCGATTTCGTCGGCGTCTGCGACCGACGAATCGGGCGGGCGATACAACGATACTTGCTCCACCATCGTCCCGGATCAGTCGTCTGCAGGTGTCGCCGACCGCGACGTGACGTCGACCGGCTCGGCGTCGACGCCCAGTTCGTCGAGGGCGATCTGTGCGGCGCGCTTGCCCGAGACGAGCATGGCACCGAACGTCGGACCCATCCTCGGCAGGCCATAGGTCGTTGCGGTCGCCATCCCGGTGGCGATCAGGCCGTCGTGGACGAGCCCGGTGTGCTCGACGACGGCGTCCTCGCTCTTGCCGACCCACATCGAATCGTGGCCCGGCGAGTCGTGGCCCGGTGCGCCGTAGGAGTCGTCGCCCGTCTGGTCCATGCCCGTCGCCGATTCTTCCGCGTCGCCGATCCCCGGGGCATCGAGGACGCCGCGCTCGTCGAGTTTCTTGACCGCCATGGCGTCGTGGCCGGTCGCATCGATGACCAGGTCTGCCTCGACGGCGATCGGATCGACGCAGGTGATCTCGCGGGGCAGGGCGTGGACGGGCGTCCAGTTCATGACGATCCCGCCGACGCGGTGGTTCTCACGGATCACGATGTCCGTGAACTCGGTCATGTTCTGCATTTTCGCGCCCGCGTCACAGGCAGCCTTGATGAGGCCGGAACAGGCCTCGGGACCGTTTGCGATGTACAGCCCTTCGCTGTCCTCGGACTGTTTGTGCGAAACGTCCAGTTCATCGAGGATCTGTTGGGCTGGGTCACGGACCGTGACCTTGTTCATCAGGAACCCGCCCAGCCAGAAACCGCCGCCGAGATAGTTGTTCTTCTCGACGACCATCGTCTTCACGCCACGCTCGCTCAACTCTTTCGCCGCCGTCAGTCCGGAGGGGCCGCCACCGACGATGATCACGTCCGAATCCGAGAAATCCATGAACTCCTCGGTCCACTCCTGTCCGATCGCTCGCGTTACGTCCGCTTCGCCGACATCGCTGAATTTCTCAAAGTTGTCGCTCATACCACTAGGTGTTACCACTAGATAGTTAATATGGGTTATGGTCTTGATAGACGAAGCACCGGCCCAAATCCCACTGGATACTGTTTGAATGGTCAGTATTTTACCACATCACAGCACAATTACGCCAATATTATTGGTAAGTTCATACCTACCCAACCAACTTATACCAAAGTGGCGTTTCGTCATTCGATGAGCAACATCGTGAACGTGCTACAGTTGGCCGCAATGGACAATCAGGATACGACCGCCATCGACGCCGACCCAGAACTGTCGTTTTCACGGCTCTGGTCGCTAACCGACCGGTTCGCTGGTGGGCTCCGTGCTCACGAGATCGGCAAAGGCGACTCGGTCGGGATCTGTCTCACCGATCCGGCAACCTTGCTGGTTGCTATCTACGGCACGCTTCGAAACGGCTCTGTTCCAGTTGTGTTCTCGCCTGACCTGTTCGATTCGGAGGTTGCTGACGGACTTGATGAAGTGGGCTCCACTGCACTCGTTGTTGACGACCGCTCGCCCGTATCGCTTATTTCACTGTCATCTTCGATGCAATTCATCATCACTGTCGATATCGATTCGTACTTCGGGATGAGCTATGAGGAGTTCCTCGACAACAGTGGAATCAACCCATCAGGCGCTCGTACCGGTCGAAACCTGATAGAACGTGCTGAGGATGACGATGCCGTACTCACATACGGCCCAACCGATGGGGACGGTGCCCCCCGTACGTACACTCACGGGGATCTTCAAGAAGCGGCGAGTGAAGCCGAGCCCTCCCGTCAGAAGCCGATTGTGGCTCTTGGCCCGGTTTACGAGGAGATCCAGCCCGACTCCGCGAGTTTAAGCCCGAACCCATGTTGACGGTGGGAACCTCCGGTTCGTTTATTTGACTCCGGCAAGTACTGTATCAGTTATCGCTCTCCCGGATTGTCCGTTCTGCCTCCCGCAGTGCTGTGTCGGCATCGAACTCCTCGATAATCGAGTGTAGTCCCGGCTCCGATCGGCTTTTGAGGTCGTGAGCGTGTTCTGTAATGTTCGGTATGGCCCGGACGACGTTGTCGATAATCGGGATCGATGCGACCTGTGGTGACCGCGAGAGCGGATTCAGATCGATCACGATCTCGGTCTTGTCCATCTCGCCGAGCGCTTCGGCACGGTCACCGTCCTCCAGTGGGACAACCACCACGTCGGCGCTGTAAATCCCGTCAGAATCAACTTTCGCACGCTCGTGGTCGATGCCGGGGATCCGGGCGTCCGCGGTTAATCCTTTGACCTCCTCCGCACCGTGTGCTCCGAGATGATCGGCGATCCGCTCGATTCGCTTTTCGGTCCGATTGAACAGGTTCACCTCGATATCCGCGTCAACCGCATTGGCAAGCGCAACCGTCTCCTCAGGGACCAGTGCGGCTACGTTACCATTGACCGAGAGAACCGGCTTGTCTGCCCGCAGCAGTGCAGCCGCGGCTGTCCGTGCTGCCCGATCCGCACTCGGAATCGTTTCTTCCCCGAGCAGGTAATCGAACGCCTCGCCACGACCCTGGGCGATTAGCCCCTGCTGGCTTGTGATTCCCGTTTCAACGCCAGCCTCGATCCGATGTCTTGTCAGTAATGAATGATACCTCGGATGACTTTCCGGAACATCCACCTCGTCGCTCATTATGAGAGTATCGCCTATCCCGAGTAAAAACGGCGTCGGCTTCGTCGCTATCCGGCGACCGACAGTGAGCCGTCCGGGGCCTGCTCTTTGAGCGTATTCATCCGCTCACGAGCCGCCGAGCGAGTTGGATAGCTTTCGGCACTTTCGGCGAGACCGATCCCGTTCTCGTCGACGAGTCGCCAGATCCAGCCGCCCTCCTGTTGGTGCAACTCGAAGGTCGGATCGTCTATCTCCAGGATGCTCGCACTGACCAGTAGGTCTCTGATGTCATCGATAGCATCGATGAGCGCGGATCGTTCCTCGTAGACGGTTGCGCTCGCCGCGACGACGTCCTCGTCGCCGTTCAGGAGTTGCCAGCGCCAGCCGTCGTCAGCTTCGACGATTTCGATACCAGCCGTTTCAAATTCGAGGAACTCCGCATCCGGGGCGAGCACCTGTAGCTCCTCGATAGTGTCCAGCACCACCTCCCGTGTGTCGTACTGTCCACCACTCCGGGCATACACAGTACGGTCACGGTCGATCAGTTCCCAGCTCCAGCCGCTCTCCGATTGCTGGAGCCTGATTGCTGCGTCCTCTATCGTGAACGTCGTCGCGTCACCGGCGTTAGCTTTCAGCTCCTCGATCGCTGATTCGGCAGCTTCGGCCTCCTCGTAGCTGCGTCCACCGACCACAACCGTCTCGCGCTGCTGATCGAGCACGTCCCACCGATACTCCGAATCCGGATCGATCTCGAACGCCAGCCCCTCGATCGTATGAATCGCTGCACTCGTGGCGTTCGGTTTGACGCGCTCGATAGCTCCTTCCGCATCGTCTCGGGTCGCGTATCCCTCTGGACTCTCGGCAATGATGGTGTTGTCCTCGTAGAGACAGCGCCATTGCCAGTCGTCGCTCCCCTCACTGAAGACCTCGAAGATCGCTCCGTCGATCGATTCTACATCCGCACCGGGTGAGTTGTCCACGAGGTAGTCCATGGCCTCTCGCGCGCCTTGCTTTGTCGCATGGCTCTTTGCGCCCTCCGCGACCAGCCGACCACCCTCGTCGATCAGCCGCCAGCCCCAGCTATCGTTGTCGTTCTGGAACAGCTCGAACGCCGCGGTTTCGATCTCTAGCAGTTCTGCGTCCGGCGCTTTCTCTTTTAGCGTCACCATAGCATTGCCCGCGTCGTCTTTGGAGTCATAGGCCTGCCCGCTATCGGCGAGCACTGCGCCGTCCTCGTCGATCAGCCGCCAGCGCCAGTCGCCGGTGACGGTCTGGTACTGCTGGAACGCTGCCGTCTCGAACTCCAACAGGTCGGCCTCGCTGGCCTGTTCTCTGACACGTTCAATCGCCTCTTCGGCGTCCTCGATGGTCTCGTATCCCTGCGTGTGGTCGGCGATGACCTCACGCTCGTCGGTGACAAACCGCCAGTTCCATCCCTCGTTTGCACGGTAGATCTCGTACTCCGCACCGTCAAACTGAACGGTCTTTGCGTCAGCAGCCTCCGCACACAGCCGCTCTGCTCCCTGCTGTACGTCCGACCGATCGCCGGCTCCACCCGGGCTTCTTGCAACCGTCTCGTCGTCATCATCCAGTAGCCGCCATTGCCAGTCCGATCCGGACTGATACACTTCGATCCCTGGCTGGCCGCTATGCAGGACGGTCGCTGATCCGAACTGATCGAGTACCTCGTCGGCACCCGTCTCTGCGTTGCGCCGCGAGTCGAACCCGACAGCACTGCGTGCGACCTCTTCATCAGCTGTATCCAGTAGACGCCAGCACCACTCTCCGCCATCCTCGAACAGTTCGACGCCGAACGAGTCGAATGCCAGCACTCGAGCATCTCCGATACGGTCCGTTACAGATGCGATAGCGTCCTCCGCGCTTGCCTCGTCGGCGTGTCGGTTCGGACTCTCGGCCATCACCGTCCGTTCCTCATCGAGGAGTCGCCAGCGCCAGTCATCGCCGTCACGATAGACGTCGAAGGCTGCCCCCTCGATATCCAGCAACGGTGCATCGGGTCCCCGATCCTTCGTGAAACTGACTGCGTCTTCGGCCTCGTCACGGCTATCGTACTGATCGACGCTCTCCGCAATGACGCTCCCGTCGTCCCGCATCAGCACCCACCGCCAGACCCCCTGTTCGTTCTCGTATAGCCGAAACGCTGCTGTCGTTATCTCGAGCAACCGCGCCGAGTTGACTTTCGCTTTCAGGGTATCAACTGCGTCCTTTGCGGCCGTTCGGCTCTCCAGCGAGTCTATCCCGGTAGCGAGTGCACTTTGCTGGACGGCTCGCCACGTCCACTCCGATCCGGGGCGGCGGAACACGCTGAACAGGGTTCCGTGGTCCTTCTGGCCGACCAGCACAGGTGGGTGTGCGTCGAGCCCCTGCATCTCGTCTTCCACGAGCATCCCCTCTTTCCCGGTGAGGATCGGCACCAGTACGATCACCCCCGCGACGATGGCCAGTCCCACGGAATAAATCGCGACGACAACACCACTGTAGTCGGCCGCGGAGTCAACCCACCAGTTACTGGGATAAGCGAGATTGAATGCGATCACACCAATAAACGTGACACCCAGTCCGACGAGTGTGGCGTGGATACCTCGTTCGCGCACTGGCAGGAGTAACACGATCCCGAACATCGCGAGCGGCAACCCACCCGCCGCGAGTGAGACACCCGCGCCACGCAGGAACCAGTTCGGATCGCCCGCCTGCCAGAGTTCGGTGACGAACAACAGGATCCCCGCGAACCCGAGCACGTACCCGATAATGAACAGCCAGTAGCCGTATACCTGCTTTTTCGATTTCGGTTCTCCGATATACTGCTCGTACAGCGAGAACAGGATTCCACCCCGTATGTTAGCGTTCGACATTGTAACGAACAAAACGATGAAACAATCTACAATAAAGCTGCCTCTGAATGTAATGTCTTACACATGTCTAAAATCATAAATGAAATATCCAGTTCACACTGTCAGAACAGCGTTCACTCACTGGGCTATGGCTCGCTCTGACGTCGTTGCACGAGACGGGCGTGGCATGGATCCGAGCGGAGACAATCGTGCTCGTACGCTTCACCTATTGTGCGGGCTGTGTCTCTCGGGGTCGAGTCCCGAGGTGTCGTCATTACTACTCGCTATAACTCGCAGTCGATGACGGGCGTGACGGGATTCGAACCACATGAAGACGTCCTCGCTTCGCTGCGCGTGACCTCCCTGATTCGAATCCCTGCGGTTCGTTCTCGACCTCACTAGCGCTCGGTACGAGAACGGGCGTGACGGGATTCGAACCACCGGAACGTCAGTCGCTCCGCCCCCTCGATCCGTACTTCGAATCCCTGCGGTTCGTTCTCGACCTCACTAGCGCTCGGTACGAGAACGGGCGTGACGGGATTCGAACCCGCGATCGAAAGGTTAGGAACCTTTCGCCCTATCCGCTAGGCCACACGCCCAGGCAACATGACTCGATAAAAAGGCGACTAGTTATTCGTCTCGGTTTCAGTTTCGGTGTCGGTGCTCGACGGGGTCGTGTCAGTGTCGAGGTCGGTGTCGATATCCGTATCGATGTCCGTGTCGACATCGGCTCCTTCTCGAATTTCCTGTAGTTCCTGTTCCACTTCTTCTCGGCCCTTCTGGAACTCCCCCATCGCTTCGCCGGTCGACCGAGCAAGTTTCGGGATCTTGTTTGCACCGAACAAAAGCACTGCGATGAGCAAGACCACCACTAGCTCCATCCCGCCGGGCACAGCGAACAGCGGTGTGATTTCAACTGCCATCTCTATACGTTGCTTGCTCGCTCGCGATTATAGGCTTTTTGCATGGGATTTCAGAGACACGATACCGGATCGCCGCTCCTCCATGCGTTCTCCCCCAAACGGAACTGATTTGACGGAAACCCGACAACGCACGGCGTGATAGTTAATACGGGCGAAGACGCACTCTATTTTACTGCACCGATTGCAACCGGTGACATCGAGTCGGTAACGCTCTCGGAGGAGCTCGACAGTGGTCCAATCGCACCTGTGTTCTTCTCGGGCGCGTTCACGAGTATCTGTACCGACGAGATGTGTGGATCCCAGGACCAGCTCGCGTCATTTGAGGACGTGGGAGCGACGCTGTACGGCATCAGCCGGGATACTCCATTTGCGCTCAACGAGTTCCGCAGTCAGAACGACCTCGAGTTCGGACTCGTGAGCGATCTGAACCAAGAGATTCTCGACGACCACGGTGTCTCGAATGACTTTACCGACACAGAGGTCAATGGCGTCGCCAAGCGATCGGTGTTCATCGTCGACGGCGATGGACGAATCACCTACAAATGGAGCGGTGACAACCCTGGCGTCGAACCCGACTACGACGCAGCTGTTCGGGCTGGTGCGGCCGTGGAGAACCGAATCGTGTTCTGAACAGTGCACTCGGAGGACTTTTTCCCGTTCCCACACTCAGTACCGGTATGTCCGACTCCGACCATCGCGTGTACTCGCCCGCGGACGATCATGCCTTCCCCGACGAGCGAGTCAACGATGTCCTCGAACGAATCCACCAGGATACGGAGATACAGACCTATCTCGAGGCCCAAAACGTCAATCCCGTCGATCGAATGCGGTACAACGATCATGGAGCGAAACACATCGAGATCGTCCAGCATCGCGCGCTTTGTCTTTACGATCTCCTGAAATCCGCTGGTGTCGAATTCAACGGCGCCCGACAGCAAGGCCTCGACGAAGCCGACGAACCGGTGATTATCGCTCTCGCTGCAACGCTTCACGATATCGGTCACGTCATCCATCGCGACGATCACGCATACTACTCGCTCCCGCTGGCCGCGGATATCCTCGATCGTCTCCTCGACGAGTTCTACGACCTGTCAGACGCCATCCGGATCAAAGGCGAAGTACTTCACGCCATCCTCTGTCATCACAGCTCCGAGACGCCACTGACGACCGAGGCTGGCGTGATTCGCGTCGCCGACGCGCTTGATATGGAACGGGGGCGCTCACGCGTTCCGTACGAGGATGGTGGGCGCGGAATCAATACGATCTCCAGTCGGGCGATCGACACCGTCTCGCTCCGACCCGGTGAGGAGCGGTCCGTCCTCGTGGAGATCAGGATGACCAATGCCGCTGGCGTCTACCAAGTAGATAACCTGCTCAAACGGAAACTAAAAAACTCTCGGCTTGAAGACCACATTCGAATCGTCGCTATCAACGCCCGCGAAGACGAAGACAGGCTGGTCGAACGGATCGAACTCTGAGCCGTGAGTTCTGACGCCGATGGTTCGTGGTCGGATTCACGTCAAGAATTGAGGATCCCTGGCGGATCGGCGTTTCCGCCATGATTTCTGGTCTGCTGCTGGTTGCGTTCCGTGAACAACTTGTGGCGGTCTGACCACTCACCGGAGGGAACCGTACGGCCAGTGGTCCAAACTCGTCCTGTTACACCTTTTCGGGATGGTTGCCCTTCCCGAGGCTATCGGTTCTCCAATCGCTGACCGATTCTGCGACCGGTATACGTTTGCGTCCAGAAAAGGGGCACTCAGTCGCTTCGCACAGGGTAGTAACATCCGTCCTCGCATCGAACATATCCCTTGCCGGAGAGTGACCGCAACAGGCTGTGCAGCGCGAGCTTGGTAATGCCGACCTGTGATTGGATCTGATCGACCGTCGCACCGTTCTCGAACTGTCGCAGGCAGAGATACACGAGCTTCGCCTGTGCAGACTCTAATTCCTCGGGAAGCGGTTCGACCTCCGCTTCCGCACTCCGGGACGTGACTGTCATCACTCACCGGTTACCCTTCGACAATAATAAAACCACTCTACAACGATTGTCGAACCCGGTTCCCTCTCCGGATTACTGGGCTCACAGCGTGATCTGTGAGGACGATCCTCGACATTTGAAGCCGTTATCACAGATCTCAGGCAGGTTCTTTCGACTCCTGTCGAGTATGTATTCTGTCACCTATTAGCACAGATCTGCTCCATTCAGGGCTCCGATTCCCGGAGCGGTATCTCGTTCTGGCCCGTTGTGGTCTCCGTTTTTGCCGAGGGTACGATCGCGGAAGGGGCGGGATTTGAACTCGCTCAGACGTGCTCGCTTCGCTGCGCGCGACTGATCTGCTCAAATCCCTCAGTGTACGCTTTGCTCCTCGTGTCTACTCGTCGCAAAAGCGGAAGGGGCGGGATTTGAACCACGCGAAGCCTTTGAGTATTCACCGCGTCGGCAAGGGAAACCCCTCACCGGACGGTGGCGCTCTACCACTGAGCTACCCTTCCTCACACTCAGCTATGCTACGCCGACTTATAAATCTCGCTCCGATGGTCGGGTAACTGTTTTGTCTGCTCCCCCTCGAAGTAGGGACAAATGAACGTTACACTGACAGCGCTTGCGATGCTTACCGGACTCCTCGCGGGCGCACTATTTAGCTACCTCCAGATTCCGATCCCCGCCCCGCCGGAACTTCCCGGCCTGATGGGTATCGTCGGAATCTACGCGGGGTACAAACTGATCCAGTGGCTCGGTATCGGCTTCGATCTACTCGCCGCACTCGGTCTCGAATAATAAAAAGGGAACCGATCAGTAACTACGCTCTTTCGGCTCGTACGTCTTGTTTTCGCCCTCCAGAAGCACCGGTTTGTACCAGATGTCTGGCGATCCGTCTTCCCACGAAATCAGCGTGTGCTTGAGCCACTTGTCGTCTTTGCGCTCCTGATGTTCCTGTCGCCAGTGCGCACCGCGGAACTCGTCACGTGCGAGTGCACCGAGCGTAATCGTTTCGGCGAGATCAATGAGGTTACGCGTCTCGATCGTCTGCTGGAGATCGGTGTTGAACGTCCGCGAAGGATCGTCAACGTAGACATCCTGATAGTCCTCACGCGCCTTTCGAATCTCGCGGAGTGCGGTCCGTAGTCCCTCCTCGTTCCGGAAGACGTTGACGTTCTCCGTCATCGCCTTCTGAAGCCGTTCGCGGATCTCGGCGTGCTGGATTCCATCGTCTTTTTCGAGCAGATACTCCACACGATCACGCTGTCGTTCGACAGCCGTCTCGACAATCGTGTCGGGATCGGCGATCGTTCCGGTGCCGCCGTCGGCGACCGCACTGCCATCCGCTGGATCGATCGCACCCGGTTCGACCGGGGTATCGACCTCACCGTCCTCCGCGTCGTCCGTTCGCCCGGTTGGGATCTCTGCCTCGCCAAGGTCCGCTCCGGCAGCATGCTTCCCGGCGCGTTTGCCGAACACGATTAGCTCCGGCAGCGCGTTCCCACCGAGGCGGTTCGCGCCGTGAACCGACGCACAGGCACATTCGCCTGCCGCGTAGAGGCCCTCGATACACGTTTCGCCGTTCTCGTCGGTCTCGATCCCGCCCATTGCATAGTGCTGCCCGGGCTTGACCGGCATCGGCTCTTTCATCCCGTCGACGCCCTCGAAGTCCTCCGCGAGGTGGAGGATGTTTTCAAGTCGATCGTTGATTCGTTCCTCCCCAAGGTGGCGCATATCGAGATGCACGTACTCGTCGTTGATACCACGCCCCTCGTTTATTTCTGTCAACTCGGCGCGGGACACGACGTCCCGCGATGCGAGTTCCCCCTCGTTGTTCGCGTAGCCACGCTCGAACATGAATCGCTCCCCGTCGGCGTTGTAGAGGATTCCACCCTCTCCGCGGACTCCTTCGGAGATCAACACTCCTGTGGACGGGAGCGTTGTCGGGTGGAACTGGACGAATTCCATGTCCTCCATCGGGACGCCAGCACGGTAGGCCATCGCCTGCCCATCGCCCGTACAGGAGACCGCATTCGTGGTATGATCGAACACCTGTCCGGGACCACCAGTCGCAAGAATCACGCCGTCGTTCGCTTTGAACCCGGCAATCTCGCCGGACTGGACGTCGTACCCGACGACGCCGTGACAGGTCCGGTCCTCCGGGTCCTCCTCACCGGAGATCGCAAGATCCGCGACGAACCACTCGTCGTACACTTGCACGCCGTGCTTGACGACCTGCTCGTACATCGTGTGTAGCAGGTGGTGTCCTGTTTCCGCGCCCGCGTACGTCGTGCGCGGGAACGAGAGCCCACCGAACGGTCGCTGGGAGACTGTACCGTCCTCCTCACGAGAGAAGGGCATTCCCCAGTGTTCGAGCTTGATGACGTCCTCGGGGGCGTCCTGTGCCAGCGTCTCGATTGCTGGGGCGTCGCCGAGATAGTCCGACCCCTTCATCGTGTCGTAGGCGTGTAGCTCCCAGTCGTCACCCTCACGGAGCGCGGCGTTGATTCCTCCTTCTGCCGCACCGGTATGGCTCCGGACCGGGTGGAGTTTCGTCACGATGGCCGTGTCTGCGCCAGCGTTCTGTGCGGCGATCGCCGCGCGAAGGCCCGCGCCTCCCGCGCCGACCACGATTACGTCGTGTTCGTACATTGTTTACCAGAACTTCAGGTTGTTTTTGACAGCTTCCCGCTTGAGCTCCTGAATGTGCTCGGTCAGCGGGATATCTTTCGGACACACCTCGGTACAGGAGAACTGGGTCTGACAGCGCCAGACACCGTGTTCCTGTTCGAGGATGTTGAGTCGGTGCTGTTTGAGCTCCTCTTCTTCCCGGTCGTCCATCGCGAACTTGTAGGCCTTGTTGATGGCTGCCGGGCCGAGGTAGTCGTTGTCGCCTGCCGCGATGTTACACGAGGACATACACGCGGCACACCAGATACACCGTGAGGACATCTTGATTTTCTCCCGGTTCTCTCTGGTCTGGCGCTGTTCTTCCAGTTCGCTCGAATCGGGCGTATCCTCGCTCTGGAAGTACGGCTCGACGGCGTGCATCTGGTCGTAGAAGTGATCCATGTCGACGACTAGATCCTTCACGACATCCTGATGGGGTAGAGGCTCGATCCGGACCGGCTCCTCCAAGTCGCCGAGCTGTGTCTTGCAGGCCAACTGTTGTCGGCCATTAATGAAGAAGGCGTCCGAGCCACAGACGGCCTGTCGACAGGAGTGCCGGAAAGTCAGCGACGAGTCGTAGTGATCACGTGCATAGATCACCGCGTCAAGCACCGTCATCCCCTTCTCGTAGGGGACGTGGAAGTCGTCAAAGCGCGGCTCTTGCTTTGCGGCGACTTCGGGATCGTACCGAAACACCTTGATCTGGACGGCGTTCTCCTCGAAGTCGGCCTTCTCGTCGGCTTTTACCTTTTCAGCGCGCTCTTTTGCTTTCGCGCGTTTCTTTTCCAGTCTCCGTTCGGCCGACGGTTTCTCCTCTGTTTCGGCCTGCTCTTCGGTCTCGACTTTCGCTTTCTGTGTGCTCATACGATCGAAACACCTGCCATTGCGTTTGCAACGCGGATTCCCTGCACGACCAGTACGATACCTGCGAGAGTCAGCCCCCACTTGAGGGCCGTTCGCTTCGTCCCCTCGATACCCTGATTGACCAGTGCGTTGTAGACGCCGTTGATCCCGTGGAACGCCCCAGCGATCAGGAACAACACCATTGTCGTGTAGTACGCCGGATTCTGCATCCGTGCCTGTGTTCCCGCAAATTCGATTTCGTACGCGTGTGTTACGAAGTGTAGTTGGAAGAAGTGGAAAGAGAGCACGCCGATCAGGAACACGGCCGTAACTCGCTGCAGGAGCCAGGATGTCCCTCCGGGGGCGAACGAGGAGTATCGCTCCGCCATCAGAGTCCACCTCCGAGGAACGTCGGAACGCTCGCGACGACGATCAGTGCCGTCACGAACAGGGACGCATAGAAGCTCTTGTCCTGTGACTCCAGTCCGATGCCGAGGTCGACGAGCAGCAGTCGGATGCCGTTGAGGATGTGAAAGACCGCGACGGCGAGCAGCCCGACCTCGAGGATTCGGATCATCAACAGCCCCTCTAGCCCCTGAATTGTCGCATTATACGTCGCTTCACCTTCGATTGCCGTGCTCAGGACCGCGATGTGGGTGAACAGGTACCCGATCAGTACCCATCCGGTAAATTTGTGGAAAATCCAGGCCCACATTCCGGCCGAGAACTCCCGCCACCGCCCGAAGTCCTCGACGAGCCCGCGATTGTAAGACTGACTCATACTCTCGTATTGAACCTTGAACCGCGGTGGTATAGAAGTTACTAACGACGGTACGTTCTGTGACTCATCACGGATTTCTCATGTGTGTCTCAATGTGCGTGATCACGGGCGTCCTTGTCCGCGCGCACGCGTTAACAACAAACTATCGAGTTACGTCACCGACGACTTCCGCCTGCTCCTGATATCGGTTTCTGATGGTGATCTTGCTGACACCAGATGCCTCGTGAACATCGTCCTGGGTACAGGTTTCGTCTCGAAGTTTTGCGGCATAGTAGATGGCAGCCGCCGCAAATCCGGACGGAGACTTTCCAGACGCAACACCCTCCTCAGTCGCCACAGTGACGACGTTTCGTGCGAGTTCACGCGTCTCGTCGCTCAGTCCGAGAGTATTGGCGTACTCGTCGACGAACGGTTTCGGGTTGAACGTATCGACTGGTGTTCCGATCTCCGTCTGCACCCACTTCGACCGTCGTAGCAGATGTGAGTGTTCGATATCCGCTGCGTCCGCGATTGCGCTCGATGTCACGGGCGCACCTTCCTGTTTGCACGCGACGTACAGCGCTGCAGCCGCGACCGTGGTCAGTGAGCGTCCCTGCTGTGTCTCTTCTGTATACACTCTGGTGAAGATAGCTCCTGCAGTTTCTACGACGGCGTCACGTACGTCAAGCGTCGCTCCGAACTCTCCGATCCGCTCGCGTCCACGTTCATGTAAAGCTTCGATGTCCATCTCTGCCGGTCGTCTCCTGAATACCCTACATTCTCGTCGGATCTCCCATGTACTTTGTGCCAATTTTCCTTGCCACGTAGTTCGTTGTCCTTTCTCAATGTACTCGCGAGACGACGCTCTTTTATATCCCCGTGCCATCCGAACGTAATGCGAAGAACGATACGACGTGGTCGCGGGACGTTCGATCCGTCCCGTGATCTCAGACCTGACAAACGAGTCGGTCTCGGTGAATCCGAGACGATGGGTTTATATGTCCCACTCGACTTCGTTTTGATCCGAACGGTCGTCGGCGGCTCGCCGCCGACACCACGGGTCGAAACGAACGAGATTGGATCGGACGGCTCCGATCCGAAGGGGTTATATGCCCAACTCTCGTTTGTTTAGGTCCGAAAGAGATGAGGATTCCACCCCTGCGGTCCGCCGTACACGATGGAATCTGATGTTAGCTCTGGTAGTTCGGCGACATCCGGGCGCTCGTGCCTGGTCGTCGCCGGATTACGGACTCATGCAATGTTACAAACGCGATCTCGTTCCCACTACGGGAACGAATGGTGACGCCATCCCTCTGGGATGGCATCCCGCCTAACCGCCTCCCACCAGGGAGGCACATTCCGGTTGATCCTGCCGGAGGCCATTGCTATGGGGATCCGATTTAGCCATGCTAGTCGCACGAGTTCAGACTCGTGGCGGAAAGCTCAGTAACACGTGGCCAAACTACCCTCTGGACGAGCATACTCTCGGGAAACTGAGGCTAATACTCGATACCGTTCCGCTGCTGGAACTGCACGGAACCGCAAACGCTCCGGCGCCAGAGGCTGTGGCTGCGGCCGATTAGGTAGACGGTGGGGTAACGGCCCACCGTGCCAGTAATCGGTACGGGTTGTGAGAGCAAGAGCCCGGAGACGGTATCTGAGACAAGATACCGGGCCCTACGGGGCGCAGCAGGCGCGAAACCTTTACACTGCACGACAGTGCGATAAGGGGATCCCCAGTGCGAGGGCATATAGTCCTCGCTTTTCACCACCGTAGGGAGGTGGTGGAACAAGAGCTGGGCAAGACCGGTGCCAGCCGCCGCGGTAATACCGGCAGCTCAAGTGATGGCCGCGATTATTGGGCCTAAAGCGTCCGTAGCCCGCCAGGTAAGTTTATCGGGAAATCTACGTGCTCAACGCGTAGGCGGCCGGTGAAACCTGCCTGGCTTGGGACTGGACGGCTCGAGGGGTACGACCGGGGTAGGAGTGAAATCCTATAATCCTGGTCGGACCACCGGTGGCGAAAGCGCCTCGAGAGGACAGATCCGACGGTGAGGGACGAAAGCCAAGGTCACGAACCGGATTAGATACCCGGGTAGTCTTGGCCGTAAACGATGCCCGTTAGGTGTGGCACAGGCTACGAGCCTGTGCTGTGCCGCAGTGAAGACGATAAACGGGCCGCCTGGGAAGTACGTCCGCAAGGATGAAACTTAAAGGAATTGGCGGGGGAGCACTACAACCGGAGGAGCCTGCGGTTTAATTGGACTCAACGCCGGACATCTCACCAGCATCGACAACAGGAGTGACGATCAGTGTGATGAGCTTATCAGACCTGTTGAGAGGAGGTGCATGGCCGCCGTCAGCTCGTACCGTGAGGCGTCCTGTTAAGTCAGGCAACGAGCGAGACCCGCATCCTTAATTGCCAGCACTGGCTCGCGCCAGGTGGGTACATTAGGGAGACTGCCGTGGCTAACACGGAGGAAGGAACGGGCAACGGTAGGTCAGTATGCCCCGAATGTGCTGGGCGACACGCGGGCTACAATGGTCGAGACAGTGGGATGCAACCCCGAAAGGGGACGCTAATCTCCGAAACTCGATCGTAGTTCGGATTGAGGGCTGAAACTCGCCCTCATGAAGCTGGATTCGGTAGTAATCGCCGCTCAGAAGGCGGCGGTGAATACGTCCCTGCTCCTTGCACACACCGCCCGTCAAAGCACCCGAGTGGGGTCCGGATGAGGCCGCTTTCGGCGGTCGAATCTGGGCTCCGCAAGGGGGCTTAAGTCGTAACAAGGTAGCCGTAGGGGAATCTGCGGCTGGATCACCTCCACTGACCGGGATCGGGGCGACGCCCCGACCCACCTACATATTCATAGTCCGCATGCCGGCGACGCCACCACGAGCGTCCGGACGCTAACGAACTACCAGAGCTAACACTATACACCATCTCCCCGGAAGGGGAGTGGGCCCATAGCTCAGTGGTAGAGTGCCTCCTTTGCAAGGAGGATGCCCAGGGTTCGAATCCCTGTGGGTCCATGGCTCGTGCTCGAATCGAGAACCGTTGCCCTTATACGGCAATGGGCGCTCGATTGGAGTACGACGAAACTGATGCACCATCCCGTGCAAGCGCGGATGGGAAGGGTTGAACATTCGGCTAGACCACCCCGAATGTGAGGAAACCATGTGTACGTGCGATCCAGACGTCCACTGGACCAGTTCCGCAGACAGCGAGTCTGCTCTGACGTGGTCCAACACAGACGACACACGAATTATTTGCGTGGCTACAACGCTGACTGGTGAATAGCTCGGCTCGAGAGCCGACGACGGACGTGCCAAGCTGCGAAAAGCCCGAGGGAGCCGCACGGAGGCGAAGAACTCGGGGTTTCCGAATAGGAATCCTCTTTGCAATTGCTTTGCGCAATGGGGAACGCCGAGAACTGAAACATCTCAGTATCGGCAGGAACAGAAAGCAATCCGCGATATCGTTAGTAACCGCGAGTGAACGCGACACAGTCCAAACCGAAGCCCTCACGGGCAATGTGGTGTTCGGACTGACTCTCACTTCTGGACCGTCTACGAGAAGTCTCCTGGAATGGAGCGTGAAACAGGGTGACAACCCCGTACCGTAGACCAGTACAGAACGCGTCAGCTCCAGAGTAACAGGGGTTGGATATCCCTTGTGAATATCTCAGGCATCGACTGAGAAGACTAAACACTCCTCGAGACCGATAGCGAACAAGTAGCGTGAGCGAACACTGAAAAGTATTCCATAACGGATGGTGAAATAGGGCTTGAACTCAGTCAGCCACTGAGCGACGGGGCACAGAAGGTCCCATGAAAAACGAGGTATCCGCGAGGATACAGTAGGAATCATGGGAAGCCGGTGTTCCGTCGTGCGTTTTGAAAAACGAGCCAGAGAGTGTGTCTGAATGGCGAGTCTAACCCGAGCATCGGGGAAGGCACAGGGAAACCAATACGGCCGCAGTCTTACGACGAGGGCCACCGTGTTCAAGCGCGGGGAGCCATTCGGACACGACCCGAATCCGGACGATCTATGCGTGGGCAAGGTGAAGCATGGCGAAAGCCATGTGGAGGCCTGCTAGAGTTGGTGTTTTACAATACCCTCTCGTGACCCACGTATAGGGGTGAAAGGCCCATCGAGTCCGGCAACAGCTGGTTCCAACCGAAACATGTCGAAGCATGACCTGCGCCGAGGTAGTTCGTGGGGTAGAGCAACCGATTGATGACCCCGCCTCCGAGAGGAGTCGGCTCATCTGTCAAACTCCGAACCTACGAACGCTGTTGACGCGTGGAATCCGGTGCGCGGGGTAAGCCTGCGTACCGTAAGGGAGACAACCCAGCGCCGGGTTAAGGTCCCAAACTGTGGATTAAGTGCGATCGAAGGTGGTCCCGAGCCCCAGACAGCCGGGAGGTGAGCTTAGAAGCAGCTACCCTCTAAGAAAAGCGTAACAGCTTACCGGCCGAGGTTCGGGGCGCCCAAAATGATCGGGGCTCAAATCCACGACCGAGACCTGGCCGCACCCCTGACAGGGTGATCGAGTAGGTTGGCGCTCCAGTTGGGTGGAAGCACGGGTGAGAACTCGTGTGGACCGACTGGTGACGACAATTCTGGCCATAGTAGCAGCGATAGTCGGGTTAGACCCCCGACGGCCTAATGGATAAGGGTTCCTCGGCAATGCTGATCAGCCGAGGGTTAGCCGGTCCTAAGATCTCTCGTAACTCGCGGAGATCGAAGCAGGGTAACGGATTAATATTTCCGTGCCACCATACACTCAAAGGAGACGTTTCGGGGTCGCCCAGGCTGGGCTCGCGCCCAGTGTAACCGTCTAACTCCGTGGAAGCCGTAATGGCACGAAGCGGACGAACGGCGGGATGCCGCAAGCTGGGTCAACCTGGAACCCGTGAAAATCCGAGTATGGTGTCCGTACCGAGAACCGACACAGGTATCCATGGCGGCGAAAGCCAAGGCCTGTCGGGAGCAACCGACGTTAGGGAATTCGGCAAGTTAGTCCCGTACGTTCGCAAGAAGGGATGCCTGCTCTCTATGGAGCAGGTCGCAGTGTCTCGGACGCTCCGACTGTCTAGTAACAACACAGGTGACTGCAAATCCGCAAGGACTCGTACAGTCACTGAATCCTGCCCAGTGCGGGTATCTGAACACCCAGTACAATGGGACGAAGGACCCGTTAACGGCGGGGGTAACTATGACCCTCTTAAGGTAGCGTAGTACCTTGCCGCTTCAGTAGCGGCTTGCACGAATGGATGAACGAGAGCGTCACTGTCCCAACGTTGGGCCCGGTGAACTGTACATTCCAGTGCGGAGTCTGGAGCCCCCCAAGGGGAAGCGAAGACCCTATGGAGCTTTACTGCAGGCTGTCGCTGAGACACGGTCGCTAGTGTGCAGGATAGGTAGGAGCCGTTACACAGGTACCCGCGCTAGCGGGCCACCGAGGCACACGTGAAATACTACCCACTAGTGACTGTGACTCTCACTCCTGGCGGAGGACACCGGTAGCCGGGCAGTTTGACTGGGGCGGTACGCGCTTGAGAGAAGATCGAGCGCGCCCCATGATTATCTCAGCCGGGTCAGAAATCCGGCGCAGAGTGCAAGAGCACAAGATAGTCTGACAGTGTCCAGCCTAACGATGGACGCTGACGCGAAAGCGGGGTCTAGCGAACCAATCATGGTCCTCAATGGGCCAGATTGATGACAGAAAAGCTACCCTAGGGATAACAGAGTCGTCACCCGCAAGAGCACATATCGACCGGGTGGCTTGCTACCTCGATGTCGGTTCCCTCCATCCTGCCCGTGCAGAAGCGGGCAAGGGTGAGGTTGTTCGCCTATTAAAGGAGGTCGTGAGCTGGGTTTAGACCGTCGTGAGACAGGTCGGCTGCTATCTATTGGGGGTGTTTGAGTACCTGACGGGAACGAGCATATAGTACGAGAGGAACTGTGCTTGGGTGCCACTGGTGTACCGGTTGTCCGCAAGGGCACGTGCCGGGCAGCTACGCACCACGGGGTAAGAGCTGAACGCATCTAAGCTCGAAACCCACCTGGATACGAGGTACTCCTGAGGTTACTCGTAGAAGAGGAGTTCGATAGACTCGGGATGTTAGCGTCGAGGCAACGAGACGTTGAGTCCGCGAGCACTAACAAACCAAGCCAATCACTCATAACGAGTGTTCATCTGCACTGGTCCACGAACAGAGCGTATTCGCGCTGTGTGAACTGGTCCAGGCGTAAACTGGATCGCACGTACACAAGAGTGGTCACCGACCAACGCAGGTTGTTGGAACTGTGGTTCGAGTCCACAGGTTGGGATTAAGGCGGCCAGAGCGGCAGGGCAACTCCCGTACCCATCCCGAACACGGAAGATAAGCCTGCCCGCGTTACGGCAAGTACTGGAGTGGGAGACCCTCTGGGAACACCGGATCGCCGCCTGTCAGTCATATCGCGCCTCCATGCATCGAGCATGGAGGCGTTTTTCATTTCGAACCGGGCGAGAGCCAGTACGGATAGACGGTTATCGGCTCCGGTTCGAGGAGTACAAGCCACGACGATTGTGTCTGTGTATCACGAACGGTTCCGAGTCGTCCCGCAACGAGCGCGGTTCCGGGTGTATTTAGTGACTCCTGATACCCACAGCGTTCACAGTGCAACCGACAGGGCGTCCACTCTTCGACCAGCGACTGCTGCTCGATCCGACTGCGTACCGGATGGCCTTCTTCGAGCTGTTGCTGACAGTTGTCACAGGTTGTTGTCGTCCCTTCTGCAACACGGACCCCGTCAATAACCTGTGAGAGCGGCGCAATCGTCGGGATCATCGCAGGCCCCTTGATGTGGTATGTGGCGGTGCAACCATGACCCGGCGTTGCCCCGTAATCGGTTGAAAAGGTGTGGAACTACAGGAAGGATTCCCGGGTGGGATCGTACTGCTGCTGGCGTTCGACTGCACGGAGCGTGTCGGCGTCTAGCTCAACGAGGTGACAGAGGGGATTACCGGGATACACGACAGGGTTTTCGAGGACCCCGACGAGAATGCCAGTAAATGGTGCTTCGACCGTTTCGGTGTTGGTTTTGAACGGATTCGAGATAGTGCAGACTCGATCGCCTTCGTAGACAAGCGCACCTCGGTCGTGTTCCATATCGACGATACCGCCCACATCGGCCCGGAGCCAGGTCTTCTCGCTGTCCTCGCTGATGACTGTTCGCCAGCCGGGCCAGTGGACCGTACTCTCTTCGGAGAGACCGTATTCCGCGAGTACGCTGACGACACCGTTCAGAGCGCGGTCGATCAGGGGGCGCTGGAACCGGTGGGCTTCCCCCATCTCCACTGTGATCGTCGGCACGCCGGCTTCACTCGCTTCGCGCCGGAGTGTGCCGCCTGGCCCTTCTGAGTCGAGGATAACGTTCGTGCTGAACGCGCGAGCAAGTCGTGCGACATCTTCGTCAGTCATGTCAGCGCGGGCGTGGAGCATGTTGGTTCGGCCTCGCGTGGAGGTATGGAAGTCGAGGCCGAGGTCACAGGGCTCGATAAAGTGATCGAAGATCCGTGCGGCGATGCGTCGACCGCCGCTTCCCGTACGGCTTCCGGGAAACGACCGGTTGAGATCTCGGTCGTATATCGGGAGATATCGCTGTTGCGCGAGGAAGCCGGGAACGTTGAGGACGGGAAGGCAGACGAGTGTGCCGTTGAGCTTTGAGTGATCCCAGTCGTGAGCGACTTCACGGACGACCGCGATACCGTTGAGCTCGTCGCCGTGAGCGGCCGCAGTGAGAAAGACCGTTGGGCCAGCAGCTGGACCATTGATAACCGTCACGGGAATGTTGACGGGATCGCCGAGATACGTCTGGCTAACCTCGTGGTACAGATAGGCTCGCTCTCCGGGTTTGACGCGCCCGTCGGGATAGACGAACGGGTCGCCAGCTTCCTCGGCGGCATCGGCGAACCGCTCGAGTACTGTTCCGTCGTCAGTGATCATGCCCATACCAGTCCGTACAGGAATATAAACGGCGCCCCCGGATTCCGTCGACGGAGTGATACCGGATAACGTTTTTACGCGGCTTCCGTACTCTGTGGCATGAACGATGATCTAACTGTCGGCGTATTGAGTCTCCACAACAGCAAGGAGACGAAGGCAATTCTCAACGCAGTGGACGATCTGGGGTACGGCACCGAGTGGCTGCGGGCGGAGAACACATCTGTCAGTATCGACGGGGGTGCAGTGTCGATCGAACCGGATGTCGACGTTGTCACGAACCGGCTGTTGCTCTCGAACACTCCACAGCCCTGCGAGGAGCTTGGTATTGCGAACGTCTTCGAGGGAACTCGACCGATGCTGAACACGCCGGAGGCGACGATGACGGCGATGCACAAGTTCGCTGCTGCGACGACGCTCGCTGATGCTGGCGTTCCAGTACCTGATGCGTTACTGGCACTGGGGAGTGATACACTCACACGACGACGGGAGGAGTTCGGTTCGGAGGCCGTGTACAAGACGTCGATCGGCACCCACGGGGGCGGGACGTGGAAAGTGGGCCCTGATGAGGCGGTCAACGCGATGGTCGGCAACCGGTACGCGTTCCTGCAGGATCTGATCGAGCGGGACGGCGAGAAACACCGGGATCTGCGTGTGTACGTCGTCGGCGATGATCTCATCGGTGCGATGCACCGGTACGCCCCCGATGGTGACTGGCGGACGAACGTCTCGCTCGGCGGCGATGTCAGGGACGCAACGGAGCAACTGACCGACGAGATTCGTGACATCGTCCGGGATGCGACTGACGCCATCGGTCTGGATTACGCGGGGGTGGACCTGATCGAAGGTGAGGATGGGTGGTACGTACTGGAAGTGAATCCGACGGCGGGATTCAAAGGGTTCTTCGAGGCAACTGGAACCAGCCCAGCCCCGTACATCGCGAAACTGGCGATCGAGCGGGCAGGAGGGACTATCGACGATGACCTCGTCAAGTCGATTGCGCGCACACTCGACGATTCGGTCCCCGCCGCCAGACCACAGCCGTCCCACACGAGCGAACAGGAGATCGTGCCAATCGGCTACACCGAGGAAGTGCTGGTCAGCGGCACGAGCGACTCGAAGACCGTCTACGCGAAGTCGGACACGGGTGCGACCCGAACGAGTATCGACACGAGCCTCGCCGCGGAGATCGGGGCGGGCCCGATCAAGAGCAAGATGCGGGTAAAATCTGGAAGCTCGAAGCGCTCGAAAGTCAGACCGATCGTCGATATCGTCGTCGGGGTCGGCGGCCGTCGCCATACCGTCGCGGCGAACGTGGAGGACCGCAGTCATATGGAGTATCCCCTCCTACTGGGTCGGGATATTCTCGAACACTATCACGTCGACGTTGCGCGGCGTGCGGATGCGGAAGACGACGAGGTCGAACTCGAGGAGTAATCAGTCGGATTCGTAGGCTCGCCATACGTATTCTGTCCCATAGCTTCGGTAGGGTCGCCAGCGGTCCGCAACCGCACGCATCTCTTCACGAGTCATACTCCCCGTCCCGTCGCCGTACAGCGCATCGATCCCGTTGCGGATCGCGAGGTCTCCGAGCGGAAGGACGTCTTTCCGCCCGAGCACGAAGATGAGGTACATCCGGGCGGTCCACTTACCGACCCCTCGGATTTCGGTGAGCCGCTCGACGACAGTTTCATCGGAGTCTTCCTTGAGTCCGGATCGAGTGTAGTCCTTACGGCGGAACGCCTCAGCAGTGTTGCGCAAGTACTCTACTTTCTGTCGACTTACTCCTGCCTCGCGTAGCGCATTCTCCTCGACGGTGAGCATCGCATTCGGCGTGATCGGTTCGTCGAACAGTTCGAAGACACGCTCTTGCACGGCGTTTGCGGAGGCGGTCGAGAGCTGCTGGTTGATGATCGAGACGGCGAGACGCTGGTACTCGTGATCGGCAGGGCTTATCTCGACCGGGCCGTGTTCGTCGATCAGACGAGCCATTACTGGGTCGTCTCGCAGTGTCTCCAGTGGGTCCCCCATACTCATCCTGGTCGTTCGTCGAGTATAGGCCTCACGACAAAGCGACCGGAAACCGGGGAGGTGGCCGCTTCAGAACCCTTTGCCGAGCAGCTCGCGCGCGATAATGTTCTTCTGAATCTCCGAGGTGCCCTCGTAGATCTGTGTGATCTTGGCGTCACGGTAGAGTCGTTCGACGTCGAAATCGTTGACAAAGCCTGCGCCGCCGTGGATCTGAACTGCTTCGTCGGCGACGTCGACCGCGACCCGTGAGGAGTACTCCTTTGCCATCGACGCCAGCGCGGTCAGGTCGTCGTCCTCGTTGGTGACACTCCAGGCGGATTTGTACGTGAGCTGGCGTGCGGCTTCGGTCTTCGTGTGCATATCGGCGAGTTTGTGCTGGATCGCCTGGAACTCGCTGATGGACTTGCCGAACTGCTCGCGGTCCTGTGCGTACTCCAGGGCCCGCTCGCAGGCGCCCTTGGCGATACCGACGCCCTGTGCTGCGACCATGGTTCGAGTCTCGTCGAAGAACTGCATCAGTTGCAGGAAGCCGGCTCCACGAGTTCCGATGAGGTTCTCTTCGGGTACGCGCACGTCATCGAGGATCAACTCGGCCGTGTCGGACGAGCGAATACCCAGTTTTCCGGTGATCTTGTCTGCCTCGAAGCCGTCGCGGTCGGACTCGACGAGAATCTGTGAGAACCCGGAGTAGCGGTCGTCGACGTCGTCAGTCTTGCACATCACGACGAAGTAGTCTCCGACGGTACCGTTGGTGATCCACATCTTGTTGCCGTTGATCACCCAGTCGTCGCCGTCCTTTTCCGCTCGCGTCGAGACACTGGAAACGTCAGAGCCGGTATCAGGTTCGCTGATCGCGGCGCCCATGATCGCCTCACCCTGTGCGATCGGTTCGAGATAGCGTTCTTTCTGGTCTTCTGTCCCGTACTCCATGATTGAGTCGGCCCCGAACGCGGCGCTCGTGATACAGAGTCCGATCCCCGGATCGACGGCGAACAACTCTTCGGTGATGATCGACATTTCGAGTGGCGTGTAGGCGGCCCCGCCGTACTCGACCGGAATATGTGCGCCGGTCAGTCCCATCTTCGCGGCTTCGTCCATCACCTCGTGTGGGAACGTCTCCTCGACGTCGTGTTCTTTTGCAACCGGTGCGACCTCGTTTTCGGCGAACTTCCGCACCTCCTCGCGGATCGCTCGCTGTTCGTCTGAGAGTCCGAAGTCCATAGCTGATACATCTATCGTTATCAATAAGTATCTTTGTAACCTGAGATGAACTCAAATCTAGTTTATCAATATCTATAGGGAAACGTTAAACCCACTGGATGTAGACGTTCTGTTCATGGAGACTGACGATATCAACAGTATCACAGTTCTGGGTGCGGGTAACATGGGTCATGGAATTGCCGAGGTTGCGGCGCTGGCTGGCTACGACGTTCGAATGCGCGATATCAACCAGGAGTTCGTCCAGAGCGGCTACGACGATATCGAGTGGAGTTTGAACAAACTCGCGGAAAAAGATCAGATCAGTCAGGAGGACGCCGACGCCGCGCTTGACCGTGTCACTCCGCTCGTCGACATAGAGGAATCGGTAAGCGACACGGACGTTATCATCGAAGCAGTGCCCGAAAAGATGGAAATCAAAGAGGACGTCTACGCGGAAGTATCCGAGCACGCCCCAGATCAGGCGATTTTCGCGACCAATACGTCCTCGCTGTCGATTACCGACCTCTCCGAGTTCACCGACCACCCGGAGCAGTTCTGCGGGATGCACTTTTTCAACCCACCGGTCCGGATGCAGCTGGTCGAAGTGATCTCCGGCGAACACACTGACGAGGCGACACTCGATGTAATTGAGGAGCTAGCCGAGGAGTTCGGCAAGACGCCCGTGCGGGTCCACAGGGACAGCCCCGGGTTCATCGTCAATCGTATTCTCGTCCCGCTGATGAACGAGGCCTGCTGGCTCGTCCATGAGGGCGAGGCGACGATCGAAGAAGTCGACAGCACGACCAAGTACGGTATGGGGCTACCGATGGGGAGTTTCGAGCTGGGCGATCAGGTCGGCAACGACGTGAGCTATCACGTCCTCGAATACATGCACGACGTGCTCGGTGACGCCTACGAGCCCTGTCCGCTCCTCGCCGAAAAGGTCGAGAACGAAGAGCTCGGCAAGAAGACCGGGAAGGGATTCTACGACTACGAGAACGGCGGTGCCGACGTCCCGTCCGATCAGGTCAGTGAGTCGGTCAGCGATCGACTGACTGCAGTAATGGCGAACGAAGTCGCGAATCTGATCGGTGGCGATGTCGCCGAGGCCGATGCCATCGATGAGGCGGTCATGCTCGGCGCTGGCTTCCCGAATGGCCCGGCAAAGCTCGCTGACGATGTCGGTCTCGACCACTTGCTTGAGACACTCGAAGACGCGTACGAAGAGACGGGTGCTGCCAGGTACAAACCCGCGGACTACTTCGCCGAGGCCGCCGATCAGGGCGGGTTCCACGGCGGCAACGAAGACGACGACTCGTACGAGTTTGACACGATCAGTATCGAGACATCCGACGATCGCGTCGGGACGATCACGCTCGATCGGCCCCACCGGATGAACACCATCAGCGGGGAGTTGCTCGACGAACTCGGCGAGGCAATCGAGCTGCTCGAAGCCGACGAAGCGGTGCGTTCAATCCTTCTTGTCGGAGCGGGTGAGAAGGCGTTCTCTGCCGGGGCAGACGTCCAGAGTATGGCCGGAAGCGGTGCGGATCCGATCGAAGCGGTCGAGCTCTCCCGGAAGGGACAGCAGACCTTCGGGAAACTGGAGGACAGCGATCTCCCTGTCGTCGCCGGAATCGACGGCTACTGTCTCGGCGGGGGGATGGAACTCGCAACGTGTGCAGATCTTCGCGTCGCGAGCGAACGGTCACAACTGGGACAGCCAGAGCACAACCTCGGACTGCTTCCGGGGTGGGGCGGAACCCAGCGACTCCAGCAGATCGTCGGCGAGGGGCGGGCCAAAGAGATCATTTTCACGGCCGAGCGCTACGACCCGGAGACGATGGCCGACTACGGCTTCGTCAACGAGGTCGTCGGAAACGATGAGCTCCGAGACGCGGCCTACGACCTCGCGGCGGATCTCGCTGCCGGGCCGCCGATCGCTCAGCGCTACACCAAACGCGCAATGAAGAAGGGCTGGGAAGACGCCGAGGCGGGTCTCGAAATCGAAGCACAGGCCTTCGGTCACCTGATGGCAACTGACGATCTGATGGAAGGCGTCACTGCATTCATGAGCGACCGCGACCCCGAGTTCGAAGGAAAATAGATCGCTGTTTCGGTGGCTCTTTGAACGATCGGTGAAAACTGGTTTTCGATGGCTTCCCAGGACCCGGTGACTGCTCTCGACTTCTTTGGCTCGATCAAGCCGTGGGGGCGGTTGGTCTACGATCAGATCATTATCGTCTCAGTTGTCAGCTTACTTGGCGCGCTGTTCATGTTTCCGGTTCTAACGATTGGTCCCGTCTGCCTTGCGGCGGTGATCACCATCTCTCGCTCGGTCCACCACCGCACGGAGATGGATTCGATATCCGACCGAAAACTTACCCGGATGTTCCTCAGCGAAATACGGGCCAACTTCCGCCGAGGGCTTTTGTTTTCGGGGCTCATTATACTCAGCCTCACAGTTACAGTCGTGTATTTTACACTGGCGATCGCCAGCGACTCGTTCGTTTTCTGGGTCGGTACTGCGTTCGGTTTCTACACATTCTTGGCAATCGTTCTGCTCATGTTCCGAACCGGGTACGTTCTGTCACGTACCACCGATGATCTAACTATTATCGACGCTATACTGGAGGGCGCTGCAGTCGCAAAACACGCCCCCGGGTACAGCGCGATCCAGTATCTCTTCAGTGGCCTCGTGCTGATCATCATGGCTGTGCTCCCGATCTTCGGTATGGTGCTTCTGGTGGGATCTCTCGCAGTGCTCGAGATCACTGCATATGAAACCATCGAGAACGATGGTGTGGGGACGTTCCTCGATGTTGAGAGTGACGTCGAAACGGATGAATAATATATTCATTTATATAAATCATAACCTACATACAGCCACGGCATTTATCACCCATTACCGCCATTCCCATACTGTGCACGAACACCGAACGTACCCCTAACCAAAATTGACTATGCCCGACCAACCTGTTGACATCCTCGTCGTAGACGACGAATCACGACTCGCCGATCTCTTTGCAGCCTGGCTGAAACCCGACTGGAACGTCGAAACGGCGTATGACGGCGAGAGCGCTCTGGAAAAGATGCAAGACTCGGTAAAGATCGTTCTTCTCGATCGCCGGATGCCGGGTCTATCCGGTGACGAGGTCCTCGCCGAGATACGGGACCGGGGATCCGATTGTCGCGTCGTCATGGTAACGGCTGTCGATCCCGACTTCGATATTATCGAAATGGGCTTCGATGACTATCTCGTCAAACCGGTCTCCAAGGACGAATTGATCGATGTTGTCGACCGCGTCCAGACTCGTTCGAGTTACGAGGCAGATATCCAGCGGTACTACTCGCTTGTCTCGAAAAAGTCCCTGCTCGAAACTGAAAAATCGGACCGTGAACTCGAAGCAAGCGAGGAATATGCCGAACTCTGTGAACAGGTCGATGAACTCCGGGGGAGTGTTGACGAAACAGTTGCCGATCTTTCCGATCACAACGATTTCGTTGGCGCGTTTCAGGATCTCCCCGGCGAGAACTGACTAGCTATCTGGACATCGTTTTTCCTCTGTACTCACCATTGCTCAGCGTATTCCATACCTTTTTATTCTATGCAGGTATTAAATCCTGCAAGAATAAATGAAATATACGCGTCTCGGAGTCGTCGTCCTCTGTATGCTCGTGATTGTGTGCGGCGGAATCGTCCATATTGCTGCCGGTAATTCGGGCGACGATGTCGATCCATTCGCGGAGGCAGGACTCGATCAAGAAGCCGAAGTCGGGCAGACTGTCCTTCTTGATGGGACCGGTTCCTGGGCCCCTGCAGGAGATATCGAGGAGTACAGGTGGGTGATCGAAACACCCGACGGAGCGACCTCGGCACCCACATGTTCGGACTGTGACCGGACAGAGTTCGTTCCCGAACAGACGGGAGAATACGCTGTCGAAGTAATCGTTACTGACGAGCACGGGAACACCGATACGGACACGATGTACGTCACGGTTGGAAGCGAATCGACCTTTAATGTCACCATCTCCGGGGATAGGACACCTACAGTCGGCGAACAGGCATCATATACTGGAACTGTCGAGGCTCCCCAGACCTCGGTTGATTCCGTCGAGTGGCGTCTCGATGGGGACGTCATCACCCCTGACGGAGACGCGGACGACGATCTCAAGATGACCGAGACGTTTCGCTCATCAGGAGATTACGAACTCGAACTCGTGGTTACTGACGACACTGGTCAGGTGACTGAGGATGAACTCGCGGTTCGTGCCCGAAACGATTCCCAGTCCGGCTCGGCGGTTTCCGTTGACGGCGATCAGTTGGTCACAGGTGAGCGTCCGCTCGAAGGGGAGTATCAGCTTGCTGGAGCCGATCCTGAGGAAGTCGATTCGGTCCGTTGGTATGCTGGCGACGAGGTGATTGGTACCGGCACTGAAACCACTGTGGAGTGGGAGCCGGGCATACACGAGTTCTACGCCACGGTCGAGCACGATGGGGAGTCCCACCGTGCAACTTTCCCTGATGGGGAGGAAGTGGTCGCTGATCCTGCCCCCGAAATTGAACTCGACGTCGAGCGCAACGGAACCCACATCAGCGGAACTGCAGTAGCAGCAGACGAATTTGGATCGCTGGATACTGTGTCAGTGTATATCGGGGACGATGAGATAGCCTTGACGACACTCGATCAGGGGGTCGACCGGACACAGCACGAGGAGACGTTTTCGGCAACGCTCCCTGATGATGGTTCTGAAACGCCCATTCGTGCAGTAGCCATGGATGATCGTGAGCAGGTGGGGACCGATTCCACGCAGCAGGGACAACCGGAGTTGGTCAGTGCAGAGTTCGTAAATACGCCGGTTGATTCGTATCACGAGCGGATCGACGAGGACCGATATACAGCCGAGCACGAGCTGGTGATTGATTTGAATGGGGCGGATCCGGATGACGTGAGAAAACAACTATCTCTTGATCACAATGCCGATGTAATGTTATTAGAAACTATGTCGTCGGAGTATTTTGCTGTGAATGATCAGCTTGTTGTCGACACTCTCTGGGCTGGTGAGGAACCTGGAAATTCCCTCATCACAATCGATGCACCGTTTATCACTGAGCAGACTGACAGCTTCCGGGTTGAACACAGCCCACCAGAGGTCCACGTAAATATTATCGACCCAGGGCAGGATTCTCATGACCGAGGATATAAACTTCGTGTCGATCCGAGTGGTTCGTTCGACCCTGATGGTTCAGAGCTCAATTTTCGAGTAGGTGACCGCGATCGATTGTACCATGATACTGATGAGATTGGTATAGAATTCAACGATGCACCGAAGTTAGTTGCTACTGATCAGGATGGCTACTCGACATCATACGAACTCGATCTGTATGATTTCTACGCCCCGGAAATCGAAGACGTGTCTGAAGTCTCAGAGGGCCCGTACACATCCGGTGACCACGTCGTATTCGATGTTCAAACCGAGGAGTATCAAATAGCTGCCCCGGAATACGACCTGAATACGGATCTAAAAATCGAGAACGGTCAGGGATCCGTTCAATTCTGGCGTGTCGTTGATCCTGAACCTTCTGCAAATGACACTAATGATGTCGCACGACAGGACGCCGTAAAATATTACACCGGCCAGGTAGCGGTCGAGATTGACTCGTTTGCGGACGGTGAGCATCCAGGGTTGAGAGTCTCAAATACCGCAAGCTCGGATGGCCGCTCCCTGAGACACTCACTTCCAGAGATTGATGGAATCATGCCTACCCCCAGAAACGTCGATGTGACGGATGTCGAATACACTGTTAATGGATTCGAGAGAGAACGAACCGCGACCTCACCTAACGAACGAGTTTCCCTGGAGCGGTCCGGATATCAGGTGGTGGATTCTTCGACAGAAACTGAAGCTGTTGAACTAGAAAAACGACAGGTGGACACAACCTACTCAACCGAGACACGGACATTTGATCGGCAATCGGACCGCGATGGGTTTGTTTCGACACGCAACAGCTGGAGTGACGGCGGGACGGACACGACATCCAGGACGGTTCGAGAAACCGAGTGGGTGGAGTCTATGGGCGACTCGTCAGGCCGTTATACTGGCGAAACACGTCAGGTGACAAAATATCCACCACAGGTGTCCTCGCCCACCACGGTAACGGAGTACAAATTCGCGGTCACGGCTCAAGAGACGGTTGATCAGTACATAGCGGAACAAGAAATCGAAGAAACGACTACCAGCTGGGAATCGATTGGTAGCACTGACGAGGTTGGATCCGCGTATCGCAGGGCAAACTCGAACCACGATATTCGAGTGGGGTCGACTACCGAGGAAAGCACGTGGGAACTCTCGAAGTTCGTCTATGAAACAAAAACCGTGGAGTCTTACGATGATCCAGCGCGTGTGCAGTCGACTAACGCTACGGTGTCAGGTAATATAGCTGAGAAGCTGCCAGTGAGCAATGCTCGCACTATGCGGTATTCGAAGATTGACGAGTTCTCGGTCGAGGCTTCCGTCTCCGGACTACGATCAGAGTCAGAATTGATTGAGGCCGCTACTGACCCAGAAAGTGAGCTTGACCCTGGTTGTAGCTCTGAATACGAGGAGGTTTGTTGATATGCTCCGATTTAATTGGAATATGCTGCTCGTAATGCTAGTGCTATTTATTATCCTGGCTGGTGTTAGTGGAATCGCTTCAGCAGATGATTGTGATCGAGTATACGATGACGCAAGTAATACTGAACAATTGGAGACTACTGAAGATGAAATTGAATATTTTATTTTAATTGACAAGGATCAAGAGTGTGGTACAATCCGTTTGTATAATACAGGTGATGACTTTCGGATCGTACTAGTCTCTATTTTCGCCGATGAAAAGGACATTCTGAGCCCGTCCCCCGAACTAGAACCGGGAGAGAACTGGAGCACTACTTGGGATTTTAGCCAGAAGTACGATGTTACCAATGAAACACATTCGGTCAGGGTATCCACAACTGGCCCTGATCTCGAAGCCAATATTGAGAAGGACTTCGATCTGTCAGAGCCTGACATCCCGGCTCAGCAGATCACCGATGTCCATCTGAATGAGGAAATAGATGAAGAAGGTGATCGTATTGCAAAAGCGGCTGTAACGTTCGAGAACCCTTCTCCACATGCCAATCCTGGACATGTATTCGTCCATACGACTGAAACTCACGGCGAAAGTGACCTTGCACTCGTTCCGAGGAATGAAGAATCCGCTACGAGTTATATTGAATTAGATGACGATCCGGATGGCACGATTGAGGGGGAGATCCGATATACTACTGAGCTAATCCACGAAGACGCGGGCGTTCGAGATCAGGTCTGGTTCCGTGGCGAAGTCGACGGAAACGTAACGGTTCAACGTCAGGAATTCGAGCCGGTCGCGCACCCAACTGCGGACGACCCGTATCGATATGACACCAATGAGTCGGTCTCGGAGCACATCCCACCGTCGGAACAACTCGTCGCAGGGCTTCTCATCGGCGGCGTTCTCGTAATCGTCATCGGGCGGCGATACTGGAACTGAAACTCTGTCGCCGTTCGTCATACGGACCAGAAGTCGTAATAGTTCCTGTCCCCTCCGCTGAGGTATGAATCGACGGACGCTACTGCAATCGGGAGCCGCGATCAGTGGTGCCGTTCTCGCTGGCTGTCTGGACACCTTCGAGACCGAGTCCGTCTGGCAGAGTGTTCCCGTCGTCGAGGACCGCCCGGATGCCGTGTATATACCCGCGGGTGTCGAAGAGATGGCGACGTACGGCATTGCCCATAGTGGTGACTACGGTTTTGCGCTTCATTACACGTTCCCGCATCGCTTCTACAACGTCACCTCGAGCGGTATGGATCGCGTTGATGTTCAGGAATCGGATGCTATGCACCTGATGGTTACCGTCTGGGATCGTGAAACCGAGACGGTACTGCCGACCGAGCTTCAGCTGGACCTGTACTCGGAGGGGGCACTTGAGACGTCGCTCCGGCCGTGGGCGATGATCTCGCAGCGGATGGGCTTCCATTACGGCGACAATGTCCAACTCGATAGCGAGGGGGGATACACTGCTGAGATTCAGGCAGCACCGATCGAGGCCCAGCCGGTCGGGGAGCTAGAGGGACTATTTCAGGATGGTACGACCGTGGAAATCGACTTCGAGTACACTGTCGATGATATCTACGACCTTTCGTTCGAGGAGTTCGATGAGGACGAGAGAGGACGCCGCGCTGCCGTACCGTTGATGCAACACGACGATCATGGTGACCACGATGGGCATGACGAGCACGACGGACACGATATGCAAGTGCCCGTATCGACCGTTCCCGAGCCTGAATCGCTCCCCGGCCGTTTGTTGGGGACCGAGTCCAGCGGTGATGCCGATATTGTGGTGAGCCTCATCGAGTCGAGCTCACGGTTCCACGAGGGGGCGTATCTCCTCGTCTCGCCGCGTACACCGTACAATCGGATACCACTCCCCGAGATGTCGATTACGGCGACAGGATATCAAGACGGTGAGGCGGCCTTCTCCGATGAGCCGCTGGCGGCGGCACTCGACCACGATGTCGACTACCACTACGGATTGGCGGTCGATTCCCTCGATACAATTGAAACGCTCCAACTCGACATCGCGTCAGATCCCCGTGTGTCACGTCACGACGGCTATGAAACTGCATTTTTGGATATGGGATCGGTCGAGTTTTCGGTCCCTGAATAAATCCGAATCGTCTGCTGAGTGGACTGGCATCTACACGAGTTGCAAAGCGTTTTACACGGTCGTTGCCATTCTTCGATAACGATGACTGACGATGAGCCAACCAGTACGGGTGATATGGAGTCACCCGTGGTCTACGATCTCGACCCGGAGTGTACGCTCGACGAGGTGACGGAGGACGGTCTGTATCTTGCGACGGTCAACGGTGTCGTCGAATACGGTGTCTTTGTCGACCTTTCCGAGTTCGTCTCCGGACTCGTACACGAATCGAAACTCGATGGAGAGTACGAGATCGGCGATCAGCTGGTCGTCGATCTCGAAGACGTACGAGAGAACGGTGATGTTTCGTTCCGATCTGTCGATATCGAGAACTACGAACTCGAAAGTGTCGCTCACGAGTACGATATTACGCCGGTCGATAAGCTAGAGGACGCCGTCGGAAGTACGGTCTATCTCGCGGGACAGGTCGTTCAGATCAAACAGACGGGCGGTCCCACCCTGTTTCACGTGCGAGACGAATCAGGTATCGTCCCCTGTGCAATTTTCGAGTCCGCTGGTGTACGTGCCTATCCGGAAATTTCGGTCGAGGATTACGTCCGCGTCAGCGGAACCCCCGAGCATCGGGAAGGCGCAATCCAGATCGAAGCCGACTCCCTGACCGCTCTGGACGACGAGGAGGCAACCGAGATTGAAGCCCGCCTCGACGCCGCGGTAGAGGAGCGTGCAGCCCCTGCAGACGTCGACCCGCTCATCGAGTGGGAGGCGTTCGAGAAACTCCGACCGGATATCGAATCGGTCGCTAAATTGCTTCGCCGTACCGTTCTCGAAGGGCGTCCGATCCGAATCCGTCATCACGCCGACGGCGACGGAATGTGTGCGAGTATTCCGGTCGAACTGGCGCTCGAGCGGTTCATCGAGGGGGTTCATGAGGATCCCGAAGCCAAACGTCACCTGTTCAAGCGGCTACCGAGCAAGGCACCATTCTACGAGATGGAGGACGCGACGCGTGACCTCAACTTCGCCCTCGAGGACCGGGAGCGCCACGGACAGAAGCTCCCGCTCCTGCTTATGCTGGACAACGGGAGCACCGAGGAGGACACGCCAGCCTACGAAACGCTTCGACACTACGACATCCCGATCGTCGTCCTCGACCATCACCACCCCGACCCGGAGGCCGTCGAACCGCTCCTGACAGAGCACGTCAACCCGTATCTCTACGACGAGGATTACCGGATTACGACGGGTATGATGTGTGTCGAACTCGCCCGGATGATCGATCCGGAGATGACGGACGAACTCCGACACGTCCCCGCTGTTGCAGGGATTTCCGATCGCTCGGCCGCCGACGCGATGGACGACTATCTCGAACTGGCTTCGGAAGTCGGTTACGACCCCGATGAACTGGAGGACGTGGGCGAGGCGCTGGATTATGCCGCACACTGGCTTCGCTACGACTCCGGTCGACATCTCGTCAACGACGCGCTGAACGTCGGCTGTGAGGACGAGGAGCGACACCACGAGTTGGTGGACTTCCTGGCAGAGAAGTCTCGCAACGAGATCGACGATCAGCTAGAAGCGGCGTTACCGCACGTCGAGCACGAGCGACTCGATAACGGTGCTCATCTCTACCGCGTCGACGTCGAGAACGATACGCACCGGTTTACGTATCCTGCGCCCGGAAAGACGACCGGCGCGATTCACGATCACAAGGTCGAGGAAACTGGTGACCCAGTGATCACGATCGGTTACGGCCCTGACTTCTCCGTGCTCCGAAGCGACGGTGTCAGGCTGGACATCCCCCGGATGGTCACCGAACTCGACGAGGAGATCGTCGGCGGTGGCGTCAGCGGCGGCGGCCATCTGGTCGTCGGCTCGATCAAGTTCGTCAAAGGGCGGCGTGAGGAAGTGCTCGATGCGCTCGTCGAGAAGATGGCCGAGGCCGAGATCGACGAAGCGCTCAGCAGTACGAAATCATCGGTTTGAGGCCCGTTACGCGAACTCGACTCTTCTGTGTGCGATTATAACTGCACCGGTTGTTCCTGCTACCAGCACTGCCCCGAGTCCGACTGGGAAGCGCCAGACGATCCCAGCCCAGTCCGAGTTGAACACACGGGTGTAATATTCCGCGACCTCGTCACCCTCGAGTACCAGCGCAAGTTCCCTGTTCTCACGGAGTGAATGAGTGTTCCAGTTGATACTCCCAAGAATCACCGTTTCGTCGTCGATGATAACTCCTTTCGTATGGAGTCTTTCGTACCTGTCTCCGGGATCAGCGACCTGGACTTCTATATCGATATCCTCCGTATCAGCAAGCTCGTTGAGCCATTCCTGTAGTTCCGCGTTTTCGTCGTCGGTATACCACGCGCTGGAGAGGAGAATGCGGAGCTCGACTCCGCGATGTGCGGCCTCGATGGCCTCCTGCAGTAGCGGGTCATCATGTCCACCGATCGAAACCTGTGTGAGCAAGATCGACTCATCCGCGTCCTCGATTTCCCTCCGGATTTCGGGCTCGGCGTTGTCCGGCGCTGTGAGCACTGTCGTCTCTTCGACAGCGAGCCGCGAGGAGTCAAACTCCGCAGGATACCGCCCCTCCGTCTTCGGTTCCTCGACTGGATCGACAGTCTCGCCGTACTCATCCCACTGTAGCGAGTCGCTGGCATCGAGGTCCGCCTCGAACACATCTGCGATCGCGTTTGCAGTCTCCGCGTCGTGTGTGACGACGCCCCAGCCACGGTTTGCCTGCCCACCAGCACCGGATGGTTTCCAGTTTTCGGTCATGACGAGCGCCTCGTCGTCGGCGACCGCAAACTTCCCGTGATGGAACCGATATCTCGCGTGGTCACCACCGAACGCGACCACGTCGACTCCCGCCGCGGTCAGTTCGTCAAGCTGATCAACCGAACGTTCACCTGTTCCCCCTACGGGGGATGCTTCGACTGCCACCCGAGTATCGACGCCGCGTTCGTGTGCCGCGATCAGTGCGTCTGTCACACGTGCATCGGAGTAGGTGTATGCAGCGAGCATAATCCGTTCGTCGGCACGCTCGATCAACTCGACCGACGCTTCGGGAGCGTCCGGCAACACGAACGCCGTAGCGTCCGTGTTTTTCGTCGTTGCCGGTGCGATATCGGTCGCTTCGATTGGCGACCAGGACCCCGTACCATCCTCCGTTCGCTCCCAGAGCTCTGCTTCGGCCGCACGGTCGTAGGTAACGCTGTCAACGACGCTTCCGTTGCGTTTGAGCGTTACCGTCTCTCCGTCTTCGGCGAACTGTATGTGTCCGTCGAGCGGATAGACGTCATGGTCCGTGTGCTGTCGCGTTTCCGCCGGCTCGTGGCTCAATGCGACAGTTCCTTCCAGGGCATCGCTCGGCAGATGCGCTGTCTGTCGACCGTCATCGTGGAGCGTCCAGCCGTTTGGCTCAGTCTCTGTTGGGAACTCGATCGTGACGAACTCGCCGACGTTGCCGTGGGCGACCGGACTGGGATAGAGTTCGATGATACGTGGTTCTCCGGATTCGGTAGTGTTTCCAGTGTGGGATGGTTCGTGCGGATCGAGGTCGCTAGCTGCCGATACGGTCGTGATACCGAGGGTTCCTCCAATCAGTAGCAGGGCTACGAGCGTGGCGGCCAGCGTATACCGGCGGCGCTCCGTTGTCGACACACGCGCTTTCGCCGCGCTACCGTACAAGAACGTATGGGATGTATCACGCGTATCGTGTTGATCTTACCGCAGCGCGTCCGGCGGGCCACCTGGCAGTTCGTCACGGTCGTGCGGTGCCTCGAAGTCGGGGTCCGGACCCACCGGTACGAGTCTGGTGGGGTTGATATCGTCGTGGGTAACGTAGTAGTGCTGTTTGATGTGGTCCATATTCACAGTCTCGGCGACGCCCGGAAGCTGATAGAGTTCGCGAAGGTAGCCCCAGAGGTTCTCGTAATCGGTGATCCGGGCGACGTTACACTTGAAGTGGGTATGATACACTTCGTCGAACCGGACCAGCGTTGTGAACATCGCGATATCGGCCTCGGTGAGGACGTCGCCAGCGAGGTAGCGCTGATCAGCCAGCACGTCGTCCCAGTGATCGAGCGCGTCGAATAGTTCTGCGATGGCCTGCTGGTGGGCTTCCTGTGATCTGGCGAACCCGGCGCGGTAGACACCGTTGTTGATCGGGTCGTAGATCGCTTCCATCACACGGTCGACCTCGTCACGGTATCCGTCGGGATACAGATCTACGTCACGCTCGCCGAGATCGTGGAACGCCGTGTCGAGCATCCGCATGATTTCGGCGGACTCGTTGTTGACGATCGTTTCGCGCTCTCTGTCCCAGAGCACTGGGACTGTCACGCGCCCGGTAAAGCTGTCGTCGGCAGCCGTGTAGACGTCACGAAGGTAGTCTGTTCCGTTGACTGTATCGTGGGTGCAGTCGTCCTTTTCGGGCCTGAATCGCCACCCGTCCACGATTCGGATCGGGTCGACAACGTCGACCGAGACGACGTCTTCGAGTCCCTTGAGCGCCCGCGTAATCAGAGTTCGATGCGCCCAGGGACAGGCCTTGCTTACGTAGAGATGGTACCGCCCCTGCTCTGCAGGGAACTCCGCATCCGAGTTCGCGGAGACGTGCTCACGAAACGATGTCTTCTGGCGCTGGAAGGCGCCGGAGTCGTCGGTCGCTTTGAACGCTGTTCGTGTCCACTTCCCGTCGAGAAGCATATGCATACCTTTCGAGAGGGGTTCCCGTGGCTAATACCCATCGTCGTCACCCGTCGATTTCCGGCTCCGATGTCTGACACTCCCTCCTGATACCTGGTTGCTTGAAAAACCAGACGATGGGTAATAATACATCTCCTATTTAGATAAATTGCTCAATATCAAAACAAATAAAAAGACTCGTTGTAATGTGTAAATATGGGCGCGTTTAGTGCATCGCTGAAGGTGGCACAGGTCGTCGGAATCAAAACACTTCTTGGGGTCATACTGATGCTGACTCCGATGCTGCTACTGCTGTATTTCGGCGCGTTGTGACCGACTACTGGTCTGTCGACCAGTTCCCCTGAAACATCGTTCGCAAGCCGGCTTTTCTGCCGAGCGCCTCTATTGTCTCCCGCGCAGTCGCCAGTGAACGTGTCGTATCCAGTTGCCAGCCGTTTTGGAGTACTACCGAGGGTCCATCGAGTTCGTGATCGAGTACGATTTGACCGTCGTGTGGTCCCCAGGGCAGTGTGATACTGCCTCCGAGTGCCCGCTGTTCCAGCAAATATTCGATCGCAAGTCGAGTCGCCGCTGCTGCGTTACGGTGTCCAACAGCGCCGACTGAGCTTCGATCATCGAAAAACCGAACGACGAACTGCTCGTCGTGGTCGATATCCGAGAGTAGTGTTTGTTCGGACTCGTCCCCGATTTCCGGTGTGACAGGTTCGTCGATCGTATCGGTGGCTGCCCTGCTGACTCCCTGCTCTGGCCCGTGATCCGCCCCCTCTATCTGCCGCTCGTCCCCTTGCTGTTTCCGGACCTCAGTCGTCTCCGGTGCTCCGCCAGCATGCTCCCGTGTCTCGTGGCTGGCTTCTCCTCTGTCCGTATCAGCGACGGCCGGTCTGGTTGCAGTCTCGCCGCGCGTCCGAAACGTCTCGTACAGGCTATCGAGAAACTCGTCCACGGCATCGTCGACCGTATCGGCGACATCTTTTCCAGCCGTCGCAACGACGCGCTCGGTGAGGTCCGCATGTATCGCCTCGCGGTCATTGTCCAGTTGCCGTGTCGCGACAGTAAACCGCTCCTGACGGTGCGCGGCTCGTCGTGACGCCGCCGCCTCGGTGTACCGTTCGACGACATCCACCCGGTCCGGCAACGCAGCCAGTTCAATCCCACGACGGTCCACTGCGCCAGTGTCGTCGACACCGGCAAAGACGAACTGTCGGCCGTTCGTGAGGATCCCCCAGTCGATGCCAGTATCGAGTAGAAGCCGTCCCAGCGCTTCGGCGTCCTGTTCTGAGAGATCCGTACTGCAGGCACACGTCTGAACGAAAATCTCGGGCGCGTCCTCGACGAGGAGTGCGAAGTCGACCGGACCATAGTCCGGAACCTCGTACTCGGCGACGATTTCGTCGAGCGACCAGCCCAGCGTCGTCAGGAACGGTTGTACAAGCCGGAGCTGAGTGTTCCGTTTCGAGAGTGAGTCGGTCGACGCAATGCGCTGTTGTGCCTCGGTGACGTACGCCTGAAGCGCCTCGACGTCCATCGTCCCACTGTTTCGGTTCCACACTACTAACTGCTCGGGTGGCTTCTCTGGTGCGCTCCGTTCCCACGATCCGACACTGGAACGGTAGTTCTTTTAGGAGCCGAAACTACCCGCACCATATGGTAACGCTCGGTCTGGTGGTCGCGACATTCAACGCGCCGGTCACCGAGAAGATGGCTGCGTCGGCACGGTCGGCCGCCGAGGATGCAGGGGTCGACATCGCTGCTGAGATCGAAGTTCCCGGCGCGTACGATACGCCGCTGGCTGCGGATCGGCTGGCACGTCGGGACGATATCGATGCCGTCGCCGTCGTCGGCGCGATTATCACCGGTGACACCGATCACGACGACGTGATCGGCACCGCGGCGGCCCAGAAGCTCACCGAGGTGAGTCTGGAGCGGGATACGCCCGTTGCGATGGGGATTACCGGTCCCGGACAGAGCGCCGACGAGGCCCGAGCGCGTACCGACTACGGTGCACGAGCGGTCGAAAGCGCGATCGATCTCGCAACCGAACTGGAGGACCTATAATATGGATTTCGCAGACAGAGTCGAACGTGTCGAACCGAGCGCGACGCTCGCGATCAGCGACCTCGCGTCCAAACTCGAAGCCGAGGGCGCAGACGTCGTCGATCTGAGCGTCGGCGAACCGGACTTCCCGACCCCCGAGAACATCGTCGAGGCGGCCAAAGACGCGATGGATGCAGGCCACACTGGCTACGCACCCTCGAACGGCGTTCCCGAACTCAAAGACGCCATCGCCGAGAAGCTCCACGATGACGGGCTTGACCAGTACGGAACCGAAAATATCATCGTGACGCCCGGCGCGAAGATGGCGCTATACGAGACCATTCAGGCGTTGATCGAGGATGGCCAGGAAGTCGTCCTGCTCGATCCTGCGTGGGTCTCCTATGAGGCGATGGTGAAGATGGCTGGCGGCTCGCTCAACCGGGTCGACACCTCGAAGTACGACTTCGATCTCGAACCGGCCCTCGACGAGCTCGCCGAGGCCGTCTCGGACGAGACCGAACTCATGGTCCTGAACTCGCCAGGGAACCCGACCGGCGCGGTCTACTCCGACGCGGCGCTGGAAGGCGTCCGTGATCTCGCGGTCGAACACGACTTTACCGTCATTTCCGATGAGATCTACAAGGAGATCACTTACGGCGTCGAGCAGACGAGCCTCGGGACGCTGGAGGGGATGGAAGACCGAACGGTCACGATCAACGGCTTCTCGAAGGCGTACTCGATGACAGGTTGGCGACTCGGTTACGTCGCCGCCCCCCGGGAGCTGATCGGGCAGGCTGGCAAGCTCCACTCCCACTCGGTTTCCTCTGCGGTCAACTTCGTCCAGCACGCCGGGATCGAGGCACTCGAGAACACTGACGACGCCGTTGCCGAGATGGTCGAGGCGTTTGCCGAGCGCCGCGAGTTCCTGGTCGACCTGCTCGCCGAACGTGACGTCGATGTCGCCGTGCCCGACGGGGCCTTCTACATGATGGTCCCCGTTGATGAGGACGACCAGGCGTGGTGTGAGGGCGCGATCGAGGACGCACACGTCGCAACTGTCCCCGGGAGCGCATTCGGGACACCCGGGTACGCGCGGATCTCCTACGCGAATAGTAAAGAGCGGATCGAGGAAGCGGTCGAGCGACTCGACGCTGAAGGCTACTTCTAGCGGTTTCGCCGGCCGTCAGTTGCTCTACGCGTTTTGATTCGATTGGTCGGCCCTGAGAGAGCATTTAGCAGCGAGTGACAGCTGCCTTCAGAAATCACTGTCGTAGGCGTCGCGATACTCCCACTCCATCCTCATCAACTCCTCGACGCCGTGTTCGAGGATTGCTCCTCCGAGTGCGGTGGCCCTGTAGTACGAGTAGAGCCCGTCACTGTCGGCAGTTCGCTGCTTTCGGTTTTGTACCAGCCCGACATCGACGAGTTCGTCAAGGTGGTAATGAAGATTGTTTGCCGCGAGTCCTAGCCTTGCTTCGAGCTCGCTCGCACTCAGATCGCCGTCGCGTTTTAGCGCGTAGAGGATCCGAAAGCGCGAGGGGTTCCCGATCGCTCGCTGCATGTCGAGGTACTCCTCAAAGCTCAGCACGCTCCGCTCGGGGAGTAGCTCTTCCGGGTCCTCGGGTGGAGTCCGCTCGTCGATCGGATCACTCGTTGCCATCACTTCAAATCTCTTTCTCTGAGGACTTAACAGTTATTGACTCAAGATATACTGAAAACACCATCTTTTATGAATTGTCCGCACTCAGTCCGCAATATGCGTAGTCGGATCGTCGAGAATCTCGGAGACGTTCCGTACGACGAGTTCCTCGTGTATCTGATGGGGCCGTACAAATCCTTCTCCATCGAGGAACTGGTTCCTGATGATGTTGAATTCGATACGGCCAATGGACTCTTGCAGTCGTGGGACGAGACGGACGGAACGTACGATCATGACGATGTCGTTGCGACGCTTCGGCAGGTACAGGGAGCATTGCGGACTGCTCCGGGACTGAATGCGTTTCTGGCGGTCGATATAGGAATTGATCTCGACGAGCTAGACGCCGCAACACAGACAATCGAGTTCGCCCGTGCCAGCAACGTCGTCGTGTTCGTTGTTCCAGCGGTTGGAAAGAATCTCGGTGTCGGTATCGAGGCCGGTTCCGTGCTTGCCGACCTGAATGATGCTGAACGCGAACGTGTGGTTTTCGTTCACGAGGAGGGCGTTCGTAGCGCGATGATCCAGGGGATTGCCAGACGCTGGGATGCAGCAGTGTACAGTTACGGTGATGAGTCGGAGCTTGTCGACTGTATCCGAGCGTTCAGTTCCGATATCATGTACCGGGAGCTACGTGACGATCTGGATCCGAAACACCGGTGAAGAACCCACTCTATCGCCCACGCCGCTCGATAATCCGGTCGATAATCAGACCGGTCGAGAGCAACTCTTCCTCTGAGTCCGGCTCACGCGCCGAGGCGCGTTCGACCGCACAGTCGATTCCGCGCCGCTCCAGCTCTGCCTGAATCGCCTCACTGTCGTGGTGCTGGTCGTGACCCAGCGCGATGACGTCCGGATCGAGGTCCTCGATCGGTGTGAAAATATCGTCGGGATGTCCCAGAAGCGCCCGGTCTACCGGCTCCAGCGCTTCGATCATCGCGACGCGCTGGGAATTCGGCAGGATTGGTGGCTGCTTGTGGGTGACGTTCTCCCCGCGGGCTACAATAACGACGAGCTCGTCGCCCATCGCCGCGGCGTCCCGGAGGTAGTGAACGTGGCCGGGATGGAGGATATCGAAGGTACCCTGTGCGACAACTCTTTTTACCATCGTCGCCCCCGGTCGAACTCGTCCTCACGCAGTTCGGCGTCGATATCGTGCTGGTCGAAGTGGAAGAACTCCTCGTCGTCGGGCAGGTCGACATCGAGAACGTTTAGCTCGGTCGGCTGGCCGTCCGAGTCAAAGGCCTTCCAGTCGCCCCAGTCGTACGGTGCACCGATAATGATGTGGACATCGCCACGAGTAAACGTCGCCAGATCAGCTTTGCTTGGCCGGAGTGCGCCGTTCGGGTGGGAGTGGACCGAGCCGAGCGACTTGTTGTCGTTCGGGATCATGTTCGTTTTGACTGTCGCACTAACGCTGTTCGATTCCGTGCCGGGGATCACGAGGACGTCCGTGATGACGAGCCCGTCCCGGTCGAGGCCGACCTCCCGCGCTTCCGTCCCCCGCAACATTCCCATGTACTCGTCGGGGTGTGTCTGTTCTGACGCTTGCAGGGCGAACTCGAGCGTCTCCCGGGCGATCCCGAGGACTTCGCTCGACCGGAACAGGGAATCGAACAGGCCCATACTGGGTACTCACCGTCTGTGGATGCTAAACGTTCCGGAACGCAGGCCGGTCTCGATATGCGGATGTTTAACAGGTGCGAGATAGAACTACCAGTATGGTCGTCGGATCACTCGTTACGTTCCTCGTTAGCCTGTTGATCGGTGGTATCGGCATCTACGTCGGTGCGAGAGTCGTCGCCGACGTAGAGGACTACTCGTACGCGCTGATCACGGCGTTGATCGGCGGTATTCTGTGGGGTATCGTGGAGTTCATCGTCCCATTCATCGGTGGGCTGGTAGCGTTCGTCGCGTACCTCTGGCTTATCAATCGCCGCTATCCCGGCGGCTGGATCGACGCCATTCTGATTACGCTGATCGCCTGGATTGCGATCTTCGTCACGCTTGTGATCCTTTCGACGGTCGGACTGGGTGGCTTCGGGGCCTACGGCGTGCCCGGCTAGGGTTTCGGCTCCGGGCCCAGTTCGCTGTCGACTAGCTTGACCGCATCCCGAACTCTCCCAATCGTCGACAGATACGACGCACCGACCGTCGCTTTTGCCGCCGCGGCAGCGCGCCCAGTGACGACTGCCGGGCCGAGTTGTGCGACTGCATCGTCGCCTACGCTGACGACCCAACCGGGCGAATCGAACGTGAACCGCTCGGGGCGTGGATCGAACAGCCCGCCGCCGTTCCGTCTGTGGTCGATCGATCGGACAATGGTGTCCGCGACGGGTTTTGCCTCGCGGACGGCTACCTGCGCGCTCGCCGGGACGGCCTCCCCGTCGTCGTCGACGACCCGTGCGGCATCTCCAAGCACGAAGGTCCCATCGCCGAACTTGAGTGTACTCCTTGTCTCCGGTCGCGTTCCGTCGAGTGCGGCCGGACCGCGGAGGCCGCCAGTCCAGACGAGCAGGTCATAGTCGATGGTGTCCCCGTCGGCGAGCGTAATAGCGTCGTCGCTCACACGAGCGACCGTCGCGCCCGTCCGCACCTGTACACCCTGTTCGTCGAGGGATCGAGCGATCGCGGCCGAAAAGGACTCGCTGAACCCGGGCGCGACCCGTTCTCGCATCTCCAGTAACTGGATCTCGGGGTCCTCGTTCAGGGTCTCGTTTTCCTCTCGGGCCAGCTCGGCGAGCTCGCCGGCGACTTGGATCCCGGAAAGGCCTGCCCCACCGACGATCACTCGTCCGCCGGTGGCGTCGAGGACGTCAAGGAACCGATCCCGGATCCGCTCTGCGTCCGGTACTCGCTTAACGGGATAGCTGTTCGCTTCGAGGCCGGGAATGTCGTAGTAGGCAGTCTCCGCACCGAGAGCCACGGCTGCGTAATCGTATTCGATCGTCCGCCCGCGGTCGAGTTCAACCCTCTTCGCGTCAACGTCGATGCCGGTAACTGTGGCCGTTTCGACTGCCGCACGGTCGACGAGTTCCTCCAGTGGGATCGTGATTTCGTCGGCCAGCTTCGGCTTCCGGATCACCCGATGGAGCTCCTGCTGGACCAGATGGTCGCCGGTATCGTCGATCAGGCGAACGTCGACGTCGCGTGGCAGCCGGTCTTCGAGCCGCTGTGTGAGGGCAACGCCAGCGTAGCCGCCGCCGAGAACGAGTACGTTCATACCAGCCCTATCGATTGTGGATAGTAAAACCTGTCTGCGATCACGGACAGCGCCGATCGGGGTCGGAAGAGTCAGAACAGCGCTTCGGACTCGTCGAGAACCCGCGCGGGGCCGCCGACCTGCCAGATAGCGGCTGTAACACCACAGTCTTCGAGGGTTTCTTTGACCCGTTCGGCGTGCTCGTCGGTCGTGTTGACGTAGACGCTCGCACCTGTGTCGGTCGAGAAGTACGCCGGAATGTTCTCCTCGGAGCGCAGCTCCCGGACGGCGTTGAACACGCGCAGGGTCGCTGGCTGCCAGTATACCCACCCGGCAGGACCTGTCATCGTCGTCGCGGCCAGCGAGAGTGAATCGTGCTCCGCGAGTTCGAAGGTGCGATCGAACTCGCCCTCGCGCAACGCATCGCGTGCCTCCGCGATCTGTTCGTGAATGTGGGCCATCCGGGCCTGGAACATGTGGCTGTCGGCGGCCTCCTTGTGGGCTTGCTCGGTCTCCTTGTAGGATGGGACGAGCCCGATTACGATCCGGAGATCCCCTTCGAGATCGGTCTCGATCCGCTCGGATCGACAGTCCTCGTCGTTGAGACCGTCGTAGAGGTGAGAGAACCCGCCGGTGACCGCCCGCGCCGCGGACGCGGAGCCGCGCCGTGCGATCGTCGAGATCTCCGGACGGGACCACTCCAGTTCGGCCGCCTTTGCGAGTGCCATCGCGGCCGCCGCAAAGCCGGAGGCCGAGGATCCCAGTCCGACGTTCGTCGGGAAGGAGTTCTCGCTTTCCAGTTTGACGCCGTAGACGGCGTGTGGTGCGTCGGAGGTTTTACGGACGTAGTCGACGACATCGTCGACGCGCTCTTTCGCGCGGCCCTCCAGTTCCTCACCGTCGACGATGTAGGTGTCTTCCTCGCGCTCGAAGTCGAACTCGACGGTCGTTTTAGTGTGACTCGGCGCGGTGCAGACGCTGATGCTGTCGTGATAGGGCATCCGTAGCTGCTCGTCTCGCATGCCGTGGTACTTCACTATCCCCTGGATGGGGTGTGCCTTCGCGGTGGCTTTCATACCATCATGGCGTCGTGATACCTGTATAAAGGTTCGGCTTGGGCGTCGATCCGCAGGAGATCTATCTTTGACCGGCCGCGCTCGCGGTCGACCATGTTCCACATGCATCCTCCTGATTCCACATGCATCCTCCTGATGTCATGTTACAGCCCGAGTCTACACTAACTTCAAAAAATGTAGTTTAATACTACAATTTATGAAGTCGATTCTGTTTTAGCTTCCTCGTACGACGACAGTACACTCCGGATCGAGACGGTTAGCTCATCGAACCGATCGATCGACATGTCGTCGGTCGTCACCCAGACGCCGTGACCGTCGTAGACGACTCGTGTGAGGTAGCCCTGCTCGAACATCCGTATCGTCGCCTCGTACTCCCCGAGCTCGGTGTTCTGGTAGACGTCCTGTGATCTGAACCCGAGCCGTTCGTGCTCTGCAAACCCCTCCAGATCTGCATCCCGATCGAGGTCCGATCGAAGATACAACTGGTCGACGTCGTCGTGTGTGAAGTAGGTGATACTCCGCAGCTCGTCGCCGACAGCGGTCCGGCAGACGCTCAGCAGTTCGTCTCTGATCCCGAAGGCGTCGTGGTTTCCCATACGTGACTGTTGAACGGCGAAGACGATCAATATCGTGGTTGCCAGTTTGTTACCGCGTTGACGTCCTGGCTGGACGTCGGGACGCGAAACCGAACCGCTGAAACCGCTGCGCTCGAACCCGAACGCATGGGAACGCCGCTCGAACCGCGTGACGCGCAGGCCGAAGAAGTCGTCGACCGCCTCATGGAGGAGTACCCCGACAGCACAATCTCGCTTCGGTACTCGAACCGGCTCGAACTGCTGATCGCCGTCATTCTCTCGGCACAGTGTACTGACGAGCGCGTGAACAAGGAGACTGCACACCTCTTCGCCAAGTACGACGGCCCCGAGGACTACGCGACCGTCGACGAAGAGGAACTCGCCGAGGACCTGAACTCGATCACCTACTACAACAGCAAGGCAGGGTACATCAAAAGCTCGGCACAGGACATCATCGAGAAACACGACGGTGACGTTCCCGATACGATGGACGAACTCACCGAACTCTCCGGCGTCGGGCGTAAGACGGCCAACGTCGTCCTCCAGCACGGCCACGACGTCGTCGAGGGCATCGTCGTCGACACGCACGTCCAGCGTATCTCGCGACGGCTCGGGCTGACCGAGCAAAAACGTCCGGACGCGATCGAGCCGGATCTGATGGAGGTCGTCCCCGAGGACGTCTGGCAGCAGTACACGCATCTCCTGATCGATCACGGGCGCGCTGTCTGTACTGCGCGCAATCCGGACTGTAGCGACTGTGTGCTCGCCGATATCTGTCCCTCGGAGAAAGGCGACAGCGACGTGGACCTCGCCAGCGGCGAGGCGTGGTGAGTGGTACAACTCTCCGAGTGGATTTTATGGGACAGCAGGGTGACAGTTCGACCATAGATGCCACCCGACGGTCTTGACTCGTCAACTCGACGCTCACTTCTGGCAGCTACCACCTCGCTTTCGATCGCGCCTGCGGGCTGTCTGGACACGATCACGGATGATGATGACCTGACGCTGTTGTGCCGTGCAACACTCAGTAATCACACCGAAACGACGGTCGAAGCGGAGCTGGAAATCGTCGAAGGCGAGACGACCCTCGTCGAGATGTCCGATGAGGTTGATCCTCCTGCGGATCAGCAACTCGATGGGATCTACGTCTCGGACGAGAGCTTACCGACTGAACCTGGCCGATATCGTGTCAGAATGCGCGTCGCGGGCCAGGAGTGGGCGGAATACTATACGCCGGATACGGAGGCCGATCAGGTCTCCGTTGTTGGGGAGATCAGAAGCGAAACCGAACCACCGGTGCTCCTTACGAGTACGAACCCGAACACGTGTTGATGATGGCGGTCCTAGCCGATTCTGCATCGCGTTGCTGTAGATGTCGCCGGAGCCGCGTCCCCCCTGCGTGAACGACTCCGGTCAATCGAGCTCCGCCCAAGCCATTTACGGCTCGGTGTGGGAGCACTGAACGGGGGAGACAATGACTGACGACGATATCGCTGATGACCGTCGCACGGAGACGAATACAGGGGAGGAAGATCGTGGTGAGCCGCCAGAAGACGAGCAGCCCGACGAGGACCTCACCGAAGAAGAGAAAGAGGCGCGTCGGCGCGCGGCAGAGGAACGAGCGGAACAGGAACGTGAAGACTCGGAAGAGCGCGCACAGGACGCGAAACAACAGGAGAATGCGGACGCCCACCGCGACGACCCGCCATTCAACAGCTAACCGGGCGTCACCACAGGAACGTAAATCGCAGGACGAACCGGAACAGACCGATCAGGTACGCGATGATCCAGCAGCCGACGTAGCCGAAGACGCCGATCCGGAGCCGCCAGCGCCACGCGCCCATGTTTTCGTGTAACTCGCCGATATCGACATCGCCGCTCGTGTCGTGATAGAGGTTGTGCTGGCGCTTGACCTGAAAGATCCGGACGATCCCGGTTAGCGCAACGAGCAAGAGTGCGTACGCCTGCAGCCCGAAGAACATGTGGACGGCCAGCAGCGGGGAGAACTGATTGAAAGCGTTGGGAACCATCCAGACGAGCATCGGTACGGTCGTCAGTACTAACCCCGCGGTGACGTACTTGAGGTGGCGAATCAGGAGGTTCCATGTGACAACTTCCTCCTGGATGATGATCCACGCACCGTAGAGATACAGGGGAAAGCTAAGCGTCACGAGCAGCGTGACTACTGTCGCGACGACGTACTCCGACATCAGGCGATCTAAGGAGGACACGGTGTTAAATGGCGCGAAAGGTCCGAAAGCGATGGCGGAAAACGTATGTCTCGGGCCACCCAAATACGAGCAATGGCAGACTCATCGACGTCTCCCGACACCGAGGAGGATCCAGATCGGTCCGATACTGGGGGGTCGGCGGGCGCCGAAGAGATCGAGACCGATAGTGACGTGGACACCACCAGCAATGCGGCACCCGAAGGCGACGAACCGACCGAAGAGGAACTCCTCGCCGAAATCGAATCCCAGTACGACTTCGACGATTTCGGTCCCTCCGATATGGCAGAAATGTCGGTCGACGAGTGGGAGGCAGCGTTCGATCCGGACTCCTGGATCACGGGCGCGGAGCTGATCGACCGCATCGAACAGGAGCTGCTCGCGCGGATCGCACAGCGTGAGGTGTTTGCCGTACTTGAACGCGTCGACGCGGGCGATGGCGACGAGCTCCTGCTTGCGTACTCCGATCAGGATTACGCACTGATCTATCCGGATGGCACTGTCGAAGGGACCGGTACGGTTCTGCGTGACGTCAAGCCAAGTATCGCGCTGTGCTCGATGGAGGAGTACGAACCGCAGGTCCCGCCGGAGGGCGACTTCCTGCTTCCACACCCCGACGAAGTGCCCGAACAGAGCAGCGAGATCGGCAATCTGATGATCCAGCTGGTCGCTGGCGCACAGTTGCTCGCTGCTGTAGGGCTGATCGGTGTGTCGCTGTACTTCGGAGTCACCGGTGGCGGCGGGCAGGGGACAGCGCTGATCACTGGTGTCGCGGGGGTGGCGTTCGGCGTTATCGCGCTCTTTCTGTTCGTCACCGTGGCCAACGCGAGACTTTCCGACCGATTTCGATCAGAGGAGTACAGGGGCCGGCTTCGTTCGATTGGGCTCGAAGACGGTGAACGGCCGGAGTTCTTGCCGGTCGAGGATCCCGATACACAGTTGCGGCCCGTTCGAGAACGGAACCGAAACCGTGATTAAACCCCTCGCTTTGGCGGATTCATCGGTGGGTTTAAGCGAACCCAATACTGAAGTTTGCGTGTATGAACAGGCGGGACTTTCTGAGGACGGCCACCGGCGCGTCGGCTGGCGCGGCCGCTGTTAGCGCAGTGGGTACAACAGCCGCAGCCGACGGCCACGATGCGTACTCCGCCGTGTCTTCGCTGCAGGAGGAGGACGACGAGGAGAACGGCGAGGAAGAGAACGGCGAGGAAGAGAACGGCGAGGAAGAGAACGGCGAAGAAAACGGTGCGGCCGACAACGGAGACGACGATGGTGCAACGGAGACGGTAATCGTCGGGCCGGATGGTGAAAACGTCTTCGAGCCGGACGATCTGACGATCGAACCGGGAACGACCGTGGAGTTTATCTGGGAGTCGGATACGCACAATCTGGCGCTGGAAAGCGGTCCTGACGGCGGCTGGGAGGGGTACGACCCGATCGAGGATACGGGCTTCGAGTACGAACACACCTTCGAAGTCGAGGGGACCTACGAGTATGTCTGTGATCCCCACGTCGCCGCGGGGATGGACGCGGTCATCACCGTTACGGAAGACGCGGGAGACGCGGCGGCGGAGGGGCCGACCGAGGTCGATCCGCACGCGATCGGCGTCCCCGTACAGAAACACTTCATCGGAGCGGCGACGTTCGCCGCAATCTTCGTGACGTTCGTGTTCACGTTCTACGTGCTCAAGTACGGCGAGTCGGCAAACACGAGCTATCCAAACAAAAAGGAGTAACAAATGTCATCAACAGGAAGTTCCTACGGCGACATTCACCGCTACGAGCAGCCCCGCGAGAGCACGGCTGCTGCACTTGCGATCGTCCTGCTGACGATCATCGAGATCATCTTTGTCGGTATCTTCACGTACGGACTCATCGAAGGATGGGCACGGGGTGCCAATCCTGATCCCGGTAACATGTTCCTCGGAACGATTCTGGCGCTGATCTTCATCGATCTCGCGTTCATCCTTGCACTCTATCGCAAGGAGTTCCTACCGGACGTGATGATCGTCAAGAAGCGACGCCGCAAGTGGGAGGACCTCTACATCAACGAGGAAGACGCCGACGGTCAGGAACTCGGCGACGGCGCGGTCGAGCAGTTCAAACGAGCAGTCTACCCATACTACAAGAGATAGACCATGCCAGATAGTGATAAATATCCGGTTGAATCCGGTCGCCGCCGTTTCGTCAAGGGCGTTGTCGGGAGCGCTGCGCTCTCGGGCATCGGCGTCACCACCGCGGTGAGCGTCGACTCCATGACGTCCGAGACAGGTGAAGGAGGCGGCCCAACGGTGTACAGAGGAAACGAACTGGTGAGCGGCCCTGCACCACGTGGGATGCCTCAGGTTCCGCTCGAAGTCGACGACGAAGGATACGTCCGCGGGATCTGGCCCGAAGCCGAGGAAGCCGAAGGGCCGGACGACGTGGCGACCGCAGAACAGGAGATCGGCGGCGTCACCTACTCGACGACGTGGTTCCAGTACTGTGGATCGCAGACGAGCCCTGCGGTCGACCCGCAAGAGGACCGGGATAACTACTTCCGGTATGTCGGTGCCAGTCAGATCGACTGGCAGAACGAAGAGGTCGAAGGTGGCGACCGCGTCCACATCGACGACTTCGCCGATTACGAGGACTACGATACTGTTGTCGGAGATGCTGGTGTCGGCAAGCCCGCACTCGTAAACTGGCGGTCCGAAGAGCTCTCCCCGGCCGACCGATTACCGGTGCTGCTGATCAGAAGCACCAACGTTGAGGAAGCAGCGCAGGATAACGAGTGGCTCGACGGCTCGACTGATCAAGGGTTCATTGCCAACCTCAACCAGTGTACACACTACTGCTGTGTCCCCGGGTTCCGGGTACTCGGCGAGGCCCGCCAGTTCGACGCCGAGAACATGATCTACTGTAACTGTCATCAGTCGGTGTACGACCCGTTCAGCATTACGGAGCAACAGTACGTTGCGCTACCAAGACCGGGTGACTCGGTACTGCCGGGTGATAACTAACATGAGTCTACAGAAGAAAGACGACTTCGATCATGGCGCGTGGCTCGACAAAAAAGAGCTCTCGCTGATCGAGAAAACGTATCTGTTCACCCTGATGTGGCTCGACAAACGGCTTCGCATCGTGGACTATCTTGAGCTACTAGAAGACCAGTACTACAAGATGAACATGCAGATGCCAAAGAGCCACACCGAACAATACAACCTCGACAACAAGTTCTGGTACTGGTATCCGCTGTACTCGTTAGGATCGTTATCGATCATCGCGTATGTTGTTCTGGCGATCACGGGAGCGCTGCTCGGATTCTACTACGCCCCCGCGACTGCGGGTGAAGAAGCGTCGGTTGCGTACAACCAGATGCTGTTCATTATGGCCGAGCTGAACTTCGGGTACATGCTCCGGAGTATCCACCGCTGGGCAGCGCAGTTCATGATTGCTGCAGTGTTCCTGCACATGCTGCGTGTTTACTTCACGGGCGCGTACAAGGAGCCCCGCGAAGTCAACTGGATCATCGGCGTCATCCTGATCCTCCTGTTGCTCCTGTTCGGCTTCAGTGGCTACGTACTGCCGTGGAACCAGCTCTCGCTGTGGGCCGGACAGATCGGAGTTGAGATGGCGATGTCAGTGCCGCTCGTCGGCGAGTGGGCGGCGCTGCTTATCTTCGGTGGGTTCGAGATGGGTCAACCGACCTTAATGAGAATGTACATTATGCACGTGTTCATCCTGCCATTTGTCGTTACGGCGCTGATCGCGCTACACGTCGCCATCGTCTGGATGCAGGGAATCGCGGAGCCACACTAAAACAATGTCAGAGGATCAAGAAACACGAGCGGACGGAAGCGGAACCGGCATCGTGCCGCCGGACGACGAGACGCCCACGTGGCGCGAGCGCAAGGAGCGTACGCAGGGGCTCTCCCGGCTGACCTACGAGTACTTCGAGCGGGCACGCCGCGAGGATCAGGATCTCCGACAGGAGTCCGACTACGTCGAGCGTGACGTGCTTGGGTTCCCGGCGTGGCCGCACGAGACCATTCGGAACCTGGCGATCACGAGTTTCTTTATCGGGATTATCATCTTCCTGTCGGCGACCATGCCACCCCACTTCGGCGATCCAGCGGACCCGAGTACGACGCCGGCGATCATCCTGCCGGACTGGTATCTCTACTGGTCGTTCGGTCTGCTTCAGACCGACCCGCTCAATCCCGAGCTGGCGATTCTGGGCGGGGAGCGCCTGATGCAGTCGGATACGTTCGGCGTGCTCGTTCACGCGCCGATCATCGGGCTCATCTTCCTCGTTCCGTTCCTGAACAAGGGCAGTGCTCGCCGTCCCGTCGAGGAGCCGTTCTGGGCAGGGCTTGGCGTGACCGGCGTGATGTTCGCGTTCACCTGGAGCCTGCTCGCGATCGACAACATCATCGCGGAGCGTGTCCCGATGATGACCGCGACCCTGCTGTTCGACCTGGTACACATCGTGCCTATCGTCGCAGGGGTGGTCACCTACTCGGTGTTGAAGGCGATGCAGGAGGGGTATATGTACAACCTGAACCGTCGGTACTACCGACTCCGCCCGCCAAGATAACCCTTTTCTCGCTCCGGACTACCTACTAAATATGGCCGACTCGAACGCGCCGGACGACCGCGCGTCGCTGCAGCGTGATGTCTTCGTTCCTATGGAGATCTACAAGGTAGTAACGGTGTTCTCGATGCTCATTGCGATCGGGCTCGTTGTCGGTGGATTTCTGGTACTCGATAGCGCCACTGACCAGGCGACCGCCGAAACGGAGGACGTCAACGTGATCACGGCACTGCTTGGTATCGGCCTGATCGCTTTCGGCGGTGTCGTCTACGTATTCTCGACTCGCTTTCGGCCCGAAGCAATGGGAAACGCTAAAGACGACACCAACCAAGGTACAGATAATGGCTGACGAGTTCATCAAGGGGCTGGCGACGTTCAGTGGCGCCGCCATGCTGTGGATGATCCTCGCGGGCTGGTACCGGACCTCTAGCTTCGAGGGACCGCAGTTTACCGAGGCTGCCCCGACGGATCCGAGCACGTTCGACGCGATGGGTATCATGCTGATGGACGGAATGTTCTGGTTTATGATCCTCGGAACGCTGGCGTTCTGGGTTGTCATCCCGGCCTACAAAGAGCTGACCGCGGCAGTCGAAGAGCGAAACGCCAACTGAACCGCTTTCTCCTCCTGACGGACTCGCGTTGATCGACAGCCCTGTTCAGGCATCCTGTGGGAAATACCTATGTCTGACGAGTGACACGTATACGGTATGTCCCCCGCCGATAGCCCGACTCCCTCCGACAGTGGCTGGCTTACCAGAACCGTTGGTATCGTCTTCGACCGCCGGACGTATCGCCATCTACTGTATCTGCTGTTGGCGTTTCCGCTCGGACTGATCTACTATCTGTTTGTCGGCTTCGGTCTCACGTTCGGACTGGTACTTTCCGTTGTGGTTGTCGGCGTCGTCGTGCTGGCAGCGACGATCGGTCTCGTCCGGTTATTTGCCGAACTCGAACGGCGGCTGGCCAACGTGCTGTTGTCGACGACGCTCGGGCCTGCAGAAGACGTCGACAGCACTGGTAGTGGTATACTCGCGATAGTGACTCGCTACGTTGACGCTCCGTCGACGTGGCGGGGACTGAGCTTCGTGACGATGAAACTCTGGACCGGAATCGTCGGACTGGTGTTGATCGTCGCGTTGATCAGTGCCATCCAGATAGCGACTGCTCCGCTTCACTATCCCCATCGGGTCGAGTTCGGTACCCTCAACGGCGAGCCGATAGCGTGGACGATCCAAACCCTTCCCGAGGCAGCACTTGCGGTTCCGATCGGCGGACTACTCGTACTTGTTTGCCTCCACGTCACGAACGCCGTCGCGTATGTCTGTGCCCGGATCGCGGAGGCGTTGCTCGGATCGGGCGAACATTTATAAAAACTGGAACGAGCGCCTCTAGACGATGCTTTCCCAGATCGGCTGAACGACGAAAAAGAGGCTTCGGTAGGAGACGTACAGGAAGAGGAGTCCCCACGCTGTCAGCGCACCTTTGGGAAGTTCCATCTCCGCCTCGCGCCGGGCCTCGGCGAGCCGGGCCTCAAACTCAAAGAAGTCGGTGAAAAAGAGCGTGATTACGAAGATGGTCAGCAAGACGCCCGCGTGGAAGGTAACTGTCAGGTAGTAGAATGCTGCGAACAACAGGAGGACGTTTGAGGCAGTATGAACGGGGTGGCGAACGATTGCCTCAGCTCCCCCTTCCTCGTACTGCGATTTGTACTGTCGCTGGGCGACGAGTCTCGTCAGTCCATTGACCAGTACCAGTACCAGTAGCACCTCCTCTATGTACGGCAACAGCAGATCCACCGGGCCGAGCAACGAATTCGGGTCCATATCTCACACACAGTGGTTAACCCATTAGAGTTTTTCCAATCTACTCCCATCAATCGACCCGATTTGATACGTACTACTGATCGTTACCCCAGTAGGGTTCGCTTTCAGTGACGACTGCCAGTTGGAGTGGCATCGCTGGAGTCAGTGTGACGTCTACGCCGGGCTCGACGATTCCGCATCGTCGGTTATCGACGAGTAGTTCCACCGGGCCGTCGTCGCGCTCTACCCGGAGGGTGACTGGTTCACCCGTGCCGAGTACCCAGCTGTCCCGATCTGTGGCGAACTGTGCGATCGGGACGGCTACGACGCCGGTTCCTGGAGCGAGCATCGGGCCTCTTGCGGCGGCCGCATAGCCGTGTGAGCCAGCTGGGGTGGCAATCACGACGCCGTCAGCGCGGAACTGTGTCACTCGGTTGTCCTTCGTGTGGATGCTGTACTCCGAGATCCGGGCTGGCTCCTCGGTGACGAGCATGGCATCCGAGACGGCGACACCGGTGTCAGTTTCACCGACTGTAACGGTGTACCGACACTGTTCGGCCGTCTTGAAACGCCCTGAAACCAGTTCGTCAATCGCACTATCGAGTGAGTCCTCCGAAACTGATCGAACACCCGGTCCTGCGTCGATCGGGAGTATCGGAACAGTCGTTCCTGTCCGGCCGAGATCAAGCACCGCACGGTTACCGTGAGCAATGATACGGTCCGGATCGGCTTCCAGCAGTTCCGTGGCAGCTCCGCTGATCGGCGATCCTCCGACATCCTGAACGGCCCCAGTGAGCCGATCAACGAGGCTATCGGTCTCACCCTGATCGACGATCCCGATCACACTGCCACCCTGACCGCAATCCATACTCCGACTTCGGCGTGCGTGACAAAAGGCTGCGTGTTTTGTTGCTCCCGTGTAACTCAACCTTTTTACAGTGTGGTTGCAACCCATGGAGTATGCGGGAGACGCTCGCCGAGTGGCAGCCGGTGGTCGACGAAGCGATAGAGGAGGTGATCCCACGACGGATCGACGAGGAGTACCTGACGGAATTTTTCGGTCCGGCAACCTACGAGTACGATCCGGAAACGCTCCAGCGCGCACTGTCAGATCCCGTCTGGGAACTACTCGATCGCGGGGGGAAACGATGGCGAGCAATCGTCTTTCTGTTGCTCGTCAAGGGTTTTGGTGAGGACCACGAACCGTACTTGCCCTATGCAACGATTCCTGAGATACTCCACACAGGGACGATCATCGTCGACGATGTCGAGGACGGGGCTGCAATGCGTCGCGGCGATCAAGCACTGCACGATGTCTACGGGACCGACGTGGCGCTCAACGCTGGAAACGCGCTGTATTTCATACCACTGAAGGTTATCACACAGAACCCTGCTGACCTCGATGACGGGACACGGCTAGCTCTCTACGAGATGTTGATGGCAGAGCTCAACCGGACCCATCTGGGACAGGGGACCGACATCTGCTGGCACAACGACGGCGGTATCGAGGTCGGGCGGGAGCAGTATCTGGAGATGTGTGCGTGCAAGACCGGCTGTCTGGGACGGATCGTTGCCCGGTTGGCCGCGATCGTCACGGGCCAGTCCGACGAGCGGGAGCGAGCAGTGGCCCGCTATGCGGAGTCGATGTCAGTTGCCTTTCAGATCGGCGACGATATCCTCGATATCGAGAACTCACTGGGCGAGGCGGGCGAATTCGGTAAGGAGTTCGGGAACGACATCCGAGAAGGCAAAAAGACGTTGCTCGTGATCCACGCGCTGGAAACGGCGAGCGAGGAACGGGCGGAACGGCTCCGGACGATCCTCAATGCAGAGGAGAACACCGACGAGGAGATACTGGAGGCGATCGATATCCTCCAGCAAACTGACAGTATCGAGTTTGCACGCGAGCGCGCTCTCTCACTCGCCGCCGAAGCGCGGGACCAGCTCGCGGACGCGGACCTCGCGGAACCCGAAGCATCGATGCTCGCAGAGTTCACCCGATTCGTCGTCGAGCGAGAGCAGTGAGTTTCCGGCGCGAACCAAAGTATTCAGTACGCCTCAATTCTAAGGGTCGGGTATGACTGGTACCGACGGACGTGGTGATCTCTCCCGGCGCTCGTTCATGTGGGCAACTGCCGGATCGGCCGCTGCCGCTGCTGGTGGGGCTGGAACCGTTAGTGCGCAGGAAGAGAATGGCGAAGAGAACGGCGAAGAAAATGGCGAGGAAGAGAACGGCGAAGAAAATGGCGAGGAAGAAAATGGCGAGGAAGAGAACGGCGACGAGGAGAACGGCGCGGCCGACAACGGCGATGAGGATGGTGCTACGGAGACGGTAATCGTCGGGCCGGATGGTGAAAACGTCTTCGAGCCGGACGATCTGGCGATCGAACCGGGGACGACAGTCGAGTTCATCTGGGAGTCGGATACGCACAATCTGGCGCTGGAAAGCGGTCCTGACGGCGGCTGGGAGGGGTACGACCCGATCGAGGATACGGGCTTCGAGTACGAACACACCTTCGAAGTCGAGGGGACCTACGAGTACGTCTGTGATCCCCACGTCGCCGCGGGGATGGACGCGGTTATCACGGTTGAAGAGGGTGCAGGTGGCGCCGCTGGGGGCGACGCAGCGGCCGCAACCCCCACGATCCCTGACAGCGCCATGAGCCTCGCCGTCGGGACTGCTGGCGCGATGGCCTCGACACTCGCACTTGCGTACTTCTTCATGAAGTACGGTGGCTACGACGAGGAACTCGAATAGCTCAGACCGACGACGGGCGATCGTGAATCGTCAGCTCGACCGGCCTTGGCTCCCCTTCTATATCCCTGACGATCCGTTCGACGATCCGTTCGGCCTCCTCGAGAATCAGGGGCTTTACCTTATCGATTACCCAGCTAACAGAGACGAATCTTGGTACGTCGAGTGCGCCCGATCTGGCCGTGTCCGTATCGAATTCGACGACAAAATGAACTCGACAGGCGTGATCCCGCTCCGCTCGCTCCGATTCGTCGAGCGGGTCGATCCGCCAGAACCCGTGTGCGTGGATATCTTTGATCACTTCCCAGTCGATTCGCGTCGGCGGATCGGTGTCAGTAACCTCAGAATGAGCAGTGTAGTTCAGCTTCCACCAGGCAAATCGTAGTGCATACCGAGTGCCTTCCTGGCCTTCGCCATGCGTTCTCACTTCCTGTAGATACTCGGAGTAGTTCGCGTACCGGGGGAAGTCCTCGAGGAACTCGTAGATCTCTTCTGGGGGTAGATAGACGACTGTGCTTACCTCTACTCGATCCACGTTCGTCAGTATGGTGGATACAACGTAAATGTTGTGCGGGCGTTTTGTGTCGGGCCGCCTGGCCTGAGTTCTCAGGGGTTGTATGAGCACGTACTCGCCCGAAACTATTACGACGACAGACGACGCATCTATGAGTGGATGGCTGAAGCTCACGGCTGTGTGCTGGTCGTCGACGACGATCCACGGGTGGCACGCGTCTACGCCGAGCAACTGCGCAACGCCCACACTGTCAGAGTCGCGTACAGCGGCACGGAAGCACTGGATAGTCTCGACGATGATGTCGACATCGTCCTGCTGGACCGACGGATGCCCGGGCTGACCGGTGATCAGGTACTCGAACGGATTCGCGAGCAGGACTTGAACTGTCAGGTTGCGATGGTGACTGCGGTCGAACCCGACTTTGAGATCATCGATATGGAGTTCGACGAGTACCTGTTCAAACCAGTTACTGGCGATCAGCTGCTCACGACGGTCGATCACCTGCTCCACCGAGCCACGGTCGATAGCTCTTTGCAGGAGTTTTTCCGCCTCGCGTCGAAACGCGCCGCGCTCGAAGCCGAAAAATCACAGACTGAACTCGAACACAGCGACGAATTTTCCGAACTGACGTCGCAGTTCGAGCTACTCAGAGATGAGCTGAGAGACTCGCTTGACGAACTGGGTGATGACGAAGCGTTCGAGTTGGCCCTTTCGAGATGGGACTGACATCGTGGTGTCCCGATAACCTGTTTCTGACGTACGACGACAGTATTTAGATACCGTAGCGTGAACTCCCGATCGAATGCTGGAGGACGTAAACGTCGCGCTCGGAGTGACTGGAAGCATCGCCGCGGTCAAAACCGTCGAGCTAGCCCACGAGCTCCGTCGCCGCGGCGCATCGGTGCGAGCCGTGATGAGCTCTGGCGCGCGCGGGATCGTCCACCCATGGGCAGTCGAGTTCGCAACTGATCGACCGGTAGTCACGGAGATCACCGGCGACGTCGAACACGTCGAACTCTGCGGTCGCGAGGGCTGGGCCGACGTGTTGTTGATCGCCCCGGCAACGGCAAACACCGTCGGCAAGGTAGCCAGCGCGATCGACGATACGCCCGTCACGACGTGTGCGACGACTGCGCTCGGGGCCGACGTACCGGTCGTGATCGCCCCCGCGATGCACGAACCGATGTACGATCATCCCGGCGTACTGGACGCCATAGAGCGCGTCGAGGAGTGGGGAGTCGAGTTTGCCGACCCACGCATCGAGGAGGGGAAGGCGAAGGTCGCTACGGAGGACGCGATCTGTCTGGCTGTTGCTCGCGCCGTCTTCGCCGATCGGAACGAGGCCGCTCTTTCGGATGAATCGGTCGTGGTGACTGCCGGCGCGACCGCGGAGGAGATCGATCCGGTCCGGGTGCTGACCAACCGCTCGTCGGGCCGGATGGGGCGGGCCGTCGCGCGCGCCTGCTACGTCAGAGGTGCCGACGTGACGCTGATACACGGCCCCGTCGGTCCGCACCCGCCCACCTCGTTGGGACTGAATCCGAAGGCTGACGATCCGGCCGTACCCTACGCGGAGCTTCACGAGGTGTCGGACTCGGCGGCGATGCTCGCGGCGGTCGAGGGCGCCATCGAGGACGCCGATGCGCTCGTCTCCGTCGCCGCGGTGGGGGATTACACCACGGACGAACACGCCGACAAACTCCGGTCCGGTCAGGATCTGTCGCTGGATCTCCGCCCGACGCCGAAGATAATCGATCGAGCCCGCGAAACCCAGCCGGAGCTGCCCATTGTCGGTTTCAAAACGGAAACCAGTGGCGATGACGGAGCGATGGTCGATGCAGCACGCGATATTCTGGATCGTGCGGGGCTCTCCTTTGTCGTTGCCAACGACGCGAGCGTGATGGGTGCAAAGGAGACACGCGCGCTATTTGTATCTGAAGAGAACGTCGACGAGGTTGTCGGATCGAAAGAAACAGTTGGGGGCGTGGTCGCGGACAGAGTCGCCACGCTTGGGTAGCAAGACAGCTCGGGCAATCCGTGGCCGCCAGTGCTGCGACGAGTTTTTCCAGCAGGATCCCATTTTGCTCGGTTCGATATCCAGTCAAGTTCGAAATGGTTTTTGGGACGCCAAATTATCGTTCTGGTAACGACAATGTACAGACGTTACGCCGACTGGAGGTGTACGGATGTCGGGTGACCGAACGTTCACTATCTCCCCTCATTTCTCGATAAACGTCCCGTTCGAGGGAGGCCTCGGTCCCTCGGAGTCCGCACCGGAGCAGTTCGGTGTCGGTCGTGGACCACTCGGTTCCGAAACGGAGCCGGAGAGGGAACCATGTGGACAGTCGGGAGTGAGGTAACCCATCATGACCAACAGTGGTGGGATTCTGGTCCCGGTTGGACCGTCACGCACACTCGAAGAGACTGTGGCACACGCCGTGGAGCTGGTTGATACGGAGGGTGGAGATATCCACCTAATCAAAACCGTCCCCGGCCACCACGTCGAGCGAGACGAAGTGTCGCCGGACCAGCGAGTCCTCGACCGGGCCGAGCGGTTTGCCAACAAATACTCGACTGGAGCGATCTCCGTGCGGACGGCCCTGCTTGGCACTGAAGAGTATATTGCTGGCCCGGCCGAACACGTCGAGTTTTACCTCGAATACATGAACGAACACGAACTCGATCGGATTCTGGTCGATCCCGGGTTCTCGTTCGACGCGACGGCACCGACGTTGCAGTCGCTCGAGGAGCTGCTCGACGAACTCGGGATCGAGTACGAACTGGCGGACGTCGGCGACCCGGACTGGAAACCGACGCGGGGGGAACTGATCCGTGGTGGTGTGATCGGTGCTGCCGCGTTCGGGTTCTACGTTGCCCTTGGCGGACCGACCTACTGGTTTGCGATCTGGTCGGGTGTTGTGACGGCACTCATCTCCGGGATACTTCTACGCAACGTCGTCTTCGAGACGACACCACGACTGCGACAAGGTGTGCGGGTGTTCGCCAGGCTCGGGATCTTCGTTCCCTCGTTGTTGTGGGAGATCGCGAAAGCGAACGTCCAGTTCGCGTACGTGGTCTTACATCCACGGCTGCCGATCGACCCGCACCTCGACCGGGTCGAGGGGGCAGTCGGCGATGGAAAGTCGGTGATGGTGTTCGCCAACAGTATCACCCTGACACCGGGAACGATGGCGGTCGATGCGGACGGCCACCACCTGCTGATCCACTCGCTCAACCGGAGTGCACGTGAGGATATGCTCGACGGCGTTCACGAGTCTGCCGTCAGAAAACTGTTCTACGGCTCCGGCCGTCAACGAATGGAGGGCCCGGGGCCACGCGAGGACTTCGAGCCGCTTTATGGCTCCAGTATCCGGGATCGAGACGGACGAGGATCAGACGACTCCAAACAGGAGGATACACAATGAGTGATATACTGAGTACCGCACTGCTAGCCGCCGCGGGCTTCATCGTCCTCATCTCGGCCGCAGTGCTCTATCGTGTGATCGCCGGTCCGACGACGCACGATCGAGTGATGGCGGTCAACATCATCGGAACGAGTATCGTGGTGATACTGGCGTTGATCGCTGCCGGTCTGGACCAGCCGTCGTATCTCGATATCGCGATCGTCTACGCCCTGCTCAACTTCGTTTTGAGCCTGATCGTCGGACGGGCGACCTACGACCCCGAGGGGGTGGAGTGGCGATGAGGCCGACGGATGTAGTCGTGTTGTTGTTCGTCGCGATCGGAATCTTCTTTATTTTCGTCGCGGCGGTCGGAATCCTCCGTCTTCCGGACGTGTACTCGCGAGCACACGCTGCGACGAAGGCGGACACGTTCGGTGCGGGGTTTACAGTCGTCGGCGTGGCGCTGTACTTCGGCACCCCCGGCGAGGCTCTCCGGGCCGGCCTGCTGCTGGTGTTTATTTATTATACGAACCCCACGGCGGCTCATGCGATCACTCGGGCTGCTTACAGCCGCGGAATCGATGTTTGGACTGCCGATGACGACAGCACGGAGGAGTCAGGATGATACTGCTCGAACTATCGTTGATCGCGTTCGTGATCGTCGGTGCACTGTTCGTCGCGTTCGCAAACGACACCGTTGGCGCGATCGTTACGTTCGCTGCTTTGACGCTCGGTATCGCCGTGATCTGGGTGCTGCTGGCCGCACCGGACGTGGCCCTCATCGAAGCGGCGATCGGTGCTGGAGTCATCTCCGTCCTGTTCGTCATTGCCGTGGTTCGGACCGTCGGCATGTCCGGCGGGGAAGGACGTGCCGAAGGGGGACTTCGATCACTGCGTCCCGTCAACGTCCCTGCTGTCGTTGTGGTGGGCGCACTCGCGGTTCCGCTCGCGTACACGTTCGTATCCCTGCCCGAGATCGGCGCAGCGAACGCACCTGCGGTGTCCGAAACGTACTTCGGTGGCGAGGATCGGACGCCGTACGGGTACTACATCCAGGAGACGGTAGAGGACACCGGATTTACCAACGCGGTCGTCGCCGTGCTGGTCGTGTACCGTGGACTCGATACGCTGGGGGAGCTCATCGTCGCCTTCGCGGCGGCCGTTAGCATCCTCGTCGTTCTTGAACGGGGTGATCTGCTATGAGCGACGATACCTCCGATACCGAGGAGCCTGCGGACGAAATTCACGGTTATTCGATCGAACGGGCGGCAGGTGAAGAGCCCGAAGAGGTCGAGTCGGCCATCGCCGGGCGGATGGCTCCGATTGGGCCAGAACACAGCATAACCGACCTCAAGCGTACGACCGACGTGATCGGGAGTCCGGTGATCAGAACTGCGTCACGAACACTTACTCCCTTCGTCGTCGCGTTCGGGATTTATCTGACGCTGTTCGGTACCGATCGGCCAGGTGGTGCGTTTCAGGGCGGCGTCGTGATGGCGTCCGCAATCGTCCTCATCGCAATCTCGTTCGGGTTCAGAAACACCCAGGAGTGGCTCGACGCCCGCGCACTTGCGGGGATGTTCCTCCTCGGTGCCGGTATTTTCGGTGCGGTGGCGTTCGGCGCGCTCGTGTACGGCGGGGCCGTGCTCGAACTGTTCGTCTTCCCGCTATCGGTCGAGAACATGGTCAAGCTTGTCGAAGTCGCGATCGCAGCGCTGGTAACCGGTGTAATAATCGGGCTCATGTTCTGGATCGCGACCGGGTTTCAGTCGGGAGGTGAGGATGCATGATCGAGATCGGTGCCTATCACTACTACTTCACGTCGTTCGCGCTGTTCCTGATCGGGCTGTACATGATGATCGACAACCGAAATCTCATCAAAAAAGTGATCGGGCTGAACTTCACACAGATCTCGGTCTACCTGATGTTGGTTACGATCGGCTATGTCGATGGGGCGACGCCACCGATCCTTGGCCTCGAAGAACCACACTCGAATCCGCTGGTGCATGTGCTTGTACTGACTGCTATCGTCGTTGGCGTCGCACTGACCGCACTGGCACTGGCGCTCGTGATCCGGTTGTACACTGAGTTCGGGACGCTCGATGCAAAGGAGATCGAGGCCCAAATCGCGGCCGACGACAGGACCGCGTCCAACCGGGGTGGGAACGATGAGTAGCCTCGCTGCCGCGGCCGTTCCGGCAACCGCGACGACGGAGGTCTGGTCGCTCCGACCGGCCGCGGTGCTGGCCATTCCGATCGTCGCCATTTCGCTCATCTTCCTCTCGAAGGACCGGCCGAACGTTCGGGAAGGGTGGTCGCTGCTGGCAGCAGTCTCGATGTTCGCCATCGTCGCGAGCATGGTCCCGCCGGTGCTCGATGGACAGGTGTTGTACACCGATCTCGGGACGTTCGTCAGCGATATCGAGCTTCAAATCCGTGCGGACGCGCTTGGGATGGTCTTTGCACTCGTCTCCAGCGGACTCTACGTTGTGACTGTCCTGTACAGCATCGGCTACATGCGGGGTCATCACGAACCGTTCCAGACCCGGTTCTTCGCGATGCTGTGTACCAGCGTGGGTGCGGCCCTGGGTGTCGCGTTCGCCGCGAACCTGTTCGTCCTGCTGATCTTCTATGAGATCCTGACGCTGGCGACGTATCCGCTCGTGGCACACGACGAGTCGCGCGAGGCACGTGTCTCCGGGTTCAAATATCTCGCCTACGCGCTCTCGGGCGGGATCGCGATTTTCGGCGGTATGATCGTCGTGTTCGCCCTCACTGGTGATATCTCCTTTACCCGTGGTGGAATCGAGGGAATGGCGGCGATCGCCGAGGAGAACACCTGGGCGGCCCGTGGTGCCTTCGCCCTGCTCGCCGGTGGGTTCGCGGTGAAGGCCGGGCTGATGCCGGTTCACGCCTGGCTCCCGAGTGCTATGGTCGCGCCGACACCCGTCTCCGGGCTGTTGCACGCGGTCGCAGTCGTCAAGGCCGGGGCATTCGGCATCGCCCGGACCGTTATCGATGTCTTCGGTCCGGCGACGGTCGGGGATCTCGGGATGGGAGTCCCGCTTGCGATCCTCGCGGCCACGACGATACTGGTTGCGAGTCTGTTCGCGCTCCGTCAGGATAATCTCAAGGCCCGGCTCGCCTACTCCACGATCGCGCAACTGTCTTACATCGTCCTCGGACTCTCGTTGCTGACCTCGCTGGGACTGATGGGCGGGCTGTTACACATCCCGGCCCACGCGTTCGCGAAGCTGACGCTGTTCCTCTGTGCGGGTGCCCTGTACATAGAACTAGACGTCAAGTACATCAGCGAGATGGCTGGCGTCGGCAAACGGATGCCGATCACGATGGGTGCGTTCGGGCTCGCCAGCTTTAGCATGGCTGGCATCCCGGTACTCGCCGGCTTCGTCAGCAAGTGGCACATTATGGCTGGTGGTGTCGACGCGGGCTATCTGCTCGTGGTGCCCGTGCTGGTGCTGTCGGGGGCGCTCAATATCGCGTACTTCTGGCCGATCGTGTACACGGCGTTCTTCGAGGACGAAGAGGCGGCCGGACAGAAGCCGGTCGTCGAGCACCGGTTCGGCGGCGAAACCGATCACGCCGCGATTCGGCCCGACGGCGGGACCAGCGCGGATGATCATCACGGCCACGAACAGCTTCCACCGGCCGACGGCTGGGATCGTGCCAGCCTGCGCGTCGAGGAAACGACAGTGTTGATGCTCGTACCACTGATGACGACAGCGACCCTCATGCTGCTGTTCGGTATCGCTCCAGATCGAATGGTGTTCCTGGAACTAATCCAGTTGATCGTCGACGGTGCAATGGAGGTGAGCGCGTGATGGAGGCGTTGTCCTCACTCCAGCCTGCACTGCTGGTCCTGTTCGCAGCACTGCTCGTCCCTGTCCTCTCCCGCCGACTAGCTCACGCGGTCGGCGTCGTCTCACTACTCGGGGTCGTCGTCTGGGCGGTGCTCGTCCCCGACGGTATCGGCCCGACCTACACGTTCATGGGGTTCGAGCTGATCCTTCTGTCAGTCGACGACTTCACCCGACTGATGGCGATTATCTTCGGTGGCTTCGGTGCTGCAGCCGTCGCCTACGCCTACTACGCCGACACCGATCGACGACATCTCATGTGGGGGCTCGCGTACGTGGGCCCGTCCATCTGGACGGTCACGGTCGGCGACTGGCTTGCACTCCTGATCGGCTGGGAAGTGATGGCCATCGCCAGCACGGTGTTCGTCTGGCTCTCCGGTGGTGCTGCGATCCGTGCAGGCTACCGCTACGCGATCGCACACGGAATCGGTGGGAGCCTCCTGCTCGGCGGCGTCGTGCTCTATCTGGTGTCGGCAGGGGCGGATCCGACGGCACTGCACTTCGACGGCACCGGCATCACCGGCTTCGAGACGGCGATCGCCGGGACGACGGTCTCGCTGGCCGCGCTGCTGGCCGGACTCGGAATCGGTGTCAACACGGCGATGGTCGGGCTACACACCTGGCTTCCCGACACCTACCCCCGCCCGAACGTGGCCACGTCGGTGTTCCTCGCGTGTTATACCACGAAGTCGGCGGTCTACGCCGCCTACCGCGCGTTTCCCGACGGGAACGTCTTGTTGGCGTTTATGGGTGCTTCGATGGCGATCTACGGGGCCAGTTACGCGCTGGCTCAGAAGGACATGCGCAGACTGCTGTCCTATCACATCCAGTCACAGGTCGGCTTCATGCTCGCCGGGATCGGCATCGGGACCTCCCTCGGGATCGCAGGCGGGTTCGCACACCTGTTCAACCACATCCTCTACAAGGGACTGTTGTTCATGGCCGCCGGGATCCTGATCCTCCAGCTTCGCAAGGAGAAACTGAACGAGTTCGGAGCGATCGGGACATCTGCACCGATCGCACTGGGCCTGTTCCTCGTCGGTGCACTCTCCATTACGGGCGTTCCGGGGTTCAACGGGTTCATCAGCAAGGGCATGGTGATGGACGCGGCCGACTACCAGTTCGTGGCACCGGGAGCGCTTCCCGCCGACACGCTGCTGTGGATGCTGTACGTCGGTAGCGTCGGAACCTTCGCCTCGTTTATCAAGTTCGGATACTACGCGTTCCTCGACGGTGAGCCCATCGAGAGCACCGACGCAAATCTTGGACACGCCCTCGTCGGGGGGGTCGTCGCCGCGGGCTGTATCGTCTACGGCGTGTACTATCAGGGCCTGTTCGCCATCCTCCCGGAGATCGGAAACGTTGGCATGGAACTGGACCCGTACTCCACGTCGCACCTGCTCAAGGCCGTCGGACTGGCAGCAGGTGGACTCGTCGTGTTCGCCGTGCTGAAACGTCCGGTGCTGGATTCACTCCACGGTGGGACTGACGTCGACCGTATCTACGATCCGGTGGCGTTCTTCGGGACGCGCTCGCTCTCGGGCGGTATCGGCGGCCTATACAACCGAGTCGACGACGCCGTCGTCAGAACGGGCTGGTCGCTGGTCGGGACTGCCCACGATCCGAGTCGTCGAATCCGCGCGCTTCTCCCGGAGCACTGGCGTGAACGCTATGACCAACGGGTCGAACGGACGCCGGGGAAGACCGGCGGTAAACTCGGTATCGGGCATACGATCTACGTTGCGACGGGCGTGTTGATGCTGGCGCTCGGACTGGCGCTGTTCATATAACAATGATGGAAACTATACACTATGGCCGGCCGGAACGTCGAGACGAGCACTGCACCGACCTGCCTTGTGACGGCGTTACTCCGGGGGTGAGCTATTCGTGACGGATCTTCAGTGGCTCGTCGCAGCGATCGTACTCGTCCCCCTGCTGACGGCGACACTACCGGTAGCAGCGAGCTTGCGGTGGGACAACGTCGGCTGGGGGATCGCCGCGACGATCCTCTCGCTGACCTTCGTCACTGCAGTGATGACCACCGTGTCAATCTACCGCGAGGGGCCGATCCGGTACATGCTCGGGGGGATCGAGTGGCCCTACGGGATCGAGCTCTTCGCCGACGAGTTCTCGATGCTGGTCGTTTTGCTCGTCCTCTCG